>NZ_CP022380.1:1695000-2633192 GCF_002302515.1 Capnocytophaga sp. H4358
TTTTTACAGGAGTATCCCATAATCTGTGTAAGTTGAAAAGTTATTCTGAAATTTTTTGAGCCCTTAAAAGCTCAAAAAAAATTTCGGAAATAACTTTTTAACTATTTTTGACCCATAATTTAAACAGATATGATTAACAAGGAAGAATTGCTCAACAGCAAAGAATTTTACAAGTCATTTAAGACTGCTGAGGACTTGACAGGTTTCTTTAAAGAGCTCCACAAAAAAGCGGTGGAACATATGCTCAATGCCGAACTCGACGTTCACTTGGACAACGAAAAACACGACAAAACTAAAGATGGAAATTATCGTAACGGACACACTTCCAAGAAGATAAAAACTTCCTTTGGCGAAGAACAAATCCAAGTTCCTAGGGATAGAGACGGTAGTTTTAACCCAATGTTAGTCCCTAAACGCAAGAACGTTATCGATGGTTTGGAAAACATCATCGTATCGTTCTATGCCAAAGGAATGAGCGTGAGCGACATCGAAGAACAAATCCAAGAAATGTACGGCTTTGAAGTATCAACTTCCACAATATCAAGGATTACCAATGCGGTTACCAATGAAATGGTCGCTTGGCAGAACCGCCCGTTGGACGAGCTGTATCTGATTGTTTGGATGGACGGCATCGTTTTTAAAGTTCGTGAGAACTCAAAAGTTGTCAACAAAACCATTTACCTTGCTGTGGGCTTGAATCGAGAGGGAAAAAAGGAAGTTTTAGGAATGTGGCTCGGAAAGAATGAAAGTTCCGCCTTTTGGATGAGCGTTCTCACTGATTTAAAGGCTCGTGGAGTGGAAGATATTCTCATTACTGCCACCGATAATTTAAACGGATTTACGCAAACCATTCGCACGGTTTTTCCCCAATCACAAACGCAAATATGTGTGGTTCATCAGATTAGGAATGCTTGTAAGTATGTGGTTTACAAAGACAGAAAAGAATTTACAGCCGATATGAAACACATCTATACTGCCCCTAACAAGGAAGCTGCCAAGGTTGCTTTGGAAGATTTTGCCCAAAAATGGGAGTCAAAATACGGCTATGCTATCAAATCTTGGTATGACAATTGGGACGAATTGACCGTATTTTTCGATTTTCCGTTAGAGATAAGAAAAATTATTTACACAACCAATCTTATTGAGAATCTGAATGGTAAGATTCGGAAATACACCAAAAACAAGCTGTCTTTCCCAACAGACGAAGCTGTGCAAAAGTCCGTTTTCTTGGCTTTGAGAGAAGCTACCAAAAAGTGGAGTATGCCTATCCAAAATTGGGGGATTGTCTTGAACCAATTTATGCTTATATTTGCACAAAGACTCAAACTATAAAAACTTAACCCCAACTTTTTAACTTACACACTTAGAGGGATAGTGTCAATTTGAATCCAAAATCATTTGTTACATACTCACCTTCTTCATAATGTCCATTATAAATTCTACCATTTTCTATTCTGTATAATATCTCAATACTCATACATTCTCCACCTTTTTCATCATTTATGAAAAAATAAGTCAATACTTTGTCCGTAAAAACATATTTTGTACAGCCATCATCTATTACATCTCGTGGGTCAATTCTTATTCCGTCTTCTACTCTTTCTATTTTAACACATTTCCAAGTACCTACAAGACGAATATTTTCTGGTTGGATGTCATCGCTATTTTTCTCACAAGAAGCTACCAACGAAGCTACGGCTACCAAAGCCAACATAAAAAATTTCTTCATTTTTGTTTGTTTTTAAAAATTATGTGCAAAAATAAGTAGAGGTGTTATCTTTTTCAGGTTCAATTCGGTACAATACCACAAATTGAATACTTTTGCAAAATAAAACCAACAAGCCAATGCCAAACGCAGATTTAGACCTCATTTTACGCAAAGAAGTAGAGAAAATATTTGGAAAATCCGTCAAAGACAAACCCGATAGTGAGTTGCTTTCCGATAGAATTAGCGAGGAAATCCGAGAGCAGATTAGCTCCCAAACCATCAGGCGATTTTGGAAATTAATCCAAAACGGAAGTAACATTTCGCCCCAAACCAAAGATATTTTTTGTCGCTACATCGGATTTAATGATTTTAAGGCTTTCGCCGAAAATGTACAAAACAACCGCGTAAATACGTACGATTTTTCGTTTTTAGGAAATTGGCAAACCATCAGCAAGTACGACAAACCTCTATAATATTCGTGATTTTGCTAATTAGGTCGGTGTAGCTTTGAAACTCCAATTTTGCGTATTTGGATACATTCGTATTGCTGTATTTTGTTACTTCAAAATTCGGAAAATCGGAAATATCAAAGGCGGTTTTTTTGGCTTCCTGCAAGGCTTGTAACTTGCTTTCTTGGGCTTGTGCCTCTTGGGTGCTTTGTTGTAAATCTAATTCGCTTTGCATTAGTTTTGAATTGATTAAAACGCCGTCCGCTTTTGATTTTAGCATTTGCGTTTCAAAATCTATCTTTTTAAAAAGTTCGTTTTTTTGTTCTTCGGTTAGCTCGTGCGGTGGGCTTTCCAATAGATAAAATAAATTACTTTGGTGCTGTTGCATTTCGTCTATTTCGTTGGTAATACTTTTTTGGTAGTATTCTTGCTTCATTTTGCTTTGCTTTTAAAGGTTAATACTCTGTAATTCAATACATAAAATTCTTTTGCGGTGTGGGTGGTGTTGCCCTCGTGGTCTAAATAATAGACCTTTTTGGTCTGTATTACTTTCATCTTTTTATATTTTTTGCTTGTTATGCTTTAATTTTCAAGTATTTGTACTTGGGTTTTGTGTACTGGAAAGCGTTCGCCGTTGGGGTGTTCCAGTATATATACTTCGCCGTGTGTGGCTATTACTTTGAGGCGGTCGCCTTTGTGGGCGTGGGTGCGTTTGGTGGCTATTCCCTTTATATCCTGCAAGGCTTGGGCGGTCATTGTAATAGGGCTTGTATGCGTTCTTTGGCTTCTGTTTGGCGTTGTCGGTGCGTTGCCAAATGGTTTTCTATTGCTTCAAGTATTTGCGTTTTTACAGCTTCATTTTTGCCTTTTCCTGTGGTATATAGCAAAATCGTTGAATAGCTTAAATTTATTTCGTTTGCAACGGCTTTTAATAAACCTTTTGGGTACTTCCTGCGTGTCATAACTTTAAATTTATTGTTGTTATAAAACTTATTTTGTCGTTGCAAAACTACAAAATAAAAATAATTACACAGCAAAAAAGACAAAAAAAAGACTTACAAAATATGTAAGTCTCTATTTTTCAGTGTGAAATATTTTATTTATATTCTGTTTTTTTCGTAAAAAAGTGGGTCAAAAATCACTTTTTTTATTTCGTTCAAGTGTAGGTTTATCATTGTTTCGTCTATATCAATACCTATTTTTTGAGCTGTGTTTATTGTTTCTGTATCTTTTGAAACAAATTTTTTATATTCTCGTGCCATTTTGTCAAATTCAAAAAGCCACTCAAACAAAGATATAAACCAAACGCCTGTTTTAAGTTCTCTATTTGATTGAAATTCAGATAAACAGAATTGCAAAAAAAGTAACTTTTTAGCGTGTTCCGATATGTTTTTTTGTAAAAAGTCATCGTATGGAATACCTGCAAAAACATCGTTTTTATGGAACAAATCTAAAATTTCATCAATCAAATTTTCATTATCTGAAAAATCAAAAGTGTTTTTTAGCTTCTCGGTTAATTCTGTTTTTATGTTTTTATATATTTCGTTTATTATAGCTTCGTGCGTGTAAGTAGTATAATAATTGATATATGAATTTAAAATATTCAAATCTTCGTTTTTACTTGTGTAAGCGTATGATTTATTAAAATATAAAAAGTTGTTTGTTAGCGTGTTACTTTCTTTGTCGTGCTTAAATTTCTCTACTATTTTGTATAATATATTTTGCTCGTGTTCTATTGCTTTTTTTTGGATTTTGTCTATCTTTTGGGCTTCAAAATCTTTTTCAGAAAAATATTGATTTTCTAAAAAAACACTCATTCTTCGTATGGTCATACGATTAAAAACAACCATAAAAAACAAAGGAAATTTATTTTGATTTTTTTCAATTCTTGGAACGGCACGGACATTCAAAAAGTGTTTTGCGGTTATTTTTCCCATTATTTTATATTTTTTGCTTGGGGCAAAGGTACAAAAATAAGCGTCAAAATGTTTCAATTTGTGGCAAAAAGTAAAATAAAGGGGTGCGTTATTTTCCTTTTTAGGTGCATTTTGCCACTTGGTAAGGGGCAAAGGTTTTTAGGTGTAAATTATTGGTTTCCAATACAAACATAAAAATAAGGGACAAACGCACCCAAAATAAGGGACAAACAAAAAGCCCCTGCGGTTCTCAAACGCACCCACGTAACACGTAGGCACTCAAACCGCAAAGGCTTTAATTAGTTGGGGAGTAATTTAAAAAATGTGGCATTTTTATCGGTGTAAAATGTTGTATTTTAATGGTTTATCTATAATGATGTACATTGGTGTCCATCGTTAAAAATTGATTGCTTTTATCTCGTTTAACAAAGTTTCTTCTATTAGGTGCGTATATATTTGCGTGGTGCTTATTTTTCGGTGTCCTAACATTTTTTGCACGGCAAATATACTCATTCCCTTACTTAATAAAAAAGTGGCGTTGGTGTGCCGTGCCGTGTGAAAGGTTATGTTTTTCTGTATTCCTGCACCCTCGCAAAGGGTTTTTATTTGGGCGTTTAGTTCGCCATTGCTTACCTTTGGAAATACGCACAAATTCCCCAATTTTCGGTATTTCTTTACCAGTTCAAAGGCTTTGCCGTTAAATAGTTCGCTTAATGGTATTTTTATTGGTTCGTTGGTTTTTTGGGTGCGTTTCACTATCCAAATAACGCCTTTTTCTTTTACAATTTCGGAGGTCTGCAAGTTTATTATATCGCTGTATCGCAAACCAGTATAAACGGCAAACAAATACAAATCTTTTGCCACCTCTTGGGCTTTGTCCTTTACCTCAACGGACGCAAATAACTCTATTTCGGTAGGGGTTAAATAGGTGCGTTCCTTGTTTTCTTGCTGTACTTTAAACTTACGAAATGGGTATTTTTCTAATGGTATATGCTCTTTGTTTATTGCTAAATTTACAAAGGTGCGTAAATTCTTAAAGTGCTTAAATATAGAATTTTGAGAATATTTTTTGCCGTTTGAAAAGGTTTGTTTTTGTATCCACTTTTCAAAGTCGTGTAAAAACTCAAACGAAATTTCGTCAAAGTGTAATTCTTTGCGGTACTTCTGTAATAGGTTCAGCGTTTGGCGTTGGTCGGCTTTTGTGCCTTTGGTAGTGCGTGGGTTGGTGTCAATTTCCAACCTCATAAACTCGTAAAATGATTTTATTTGGGGGCGTTCCACTTCTTGGAGCATATCCAACGCAAAGGGCTTTCCTGTGTTTATCTTTTGGAGTTCGTAACTCTCAAAGGCGGTTATTTTGTCCTTTATCTGTTTGTTCAAACCGATGTAATTAGGGGCGTTGTTTTTTATGGAGCGTGTTTTTTCGTTCCATTCGGTGGGCTTTATGTATATACCTGTACTAAAATATTTGCGTTTGCCGTTCAAATAACATTCAATTTGTACAAGGGCTTTGCCGTGTGTGTTTAGCTGTTTTTTGCGGTTAAAAACAACTGAAAATTTTACTTTGTCCATTATTTTATATTTTTTGCTTGGACAAAAGTAATTTATAAAATCGTGCTTTGGCTCGGTATCAAATCGGTATCAAAAATATTGATACTTTTTGATACAAATATTTATCAATAAAACTACTAAATGACTATAAAATAACACTTTGATAAAAACATTTTTCAAAGTGTAGCAAAATAAATAGTTTCATCAAAACTAACCCCCAATTTCTTTAATTTCTCACGAAGTTTTTGGGCTGTTTTTATGTTTCGTTTGCCCCATACTCACGCTACAATTTCCTTTGTTTCAGCAGAATAAGCATAAATCAACCACTTTTTATTTTTCTTGTTTCCCTACAAAAGTCAAAAGTTCATCAACTTGTAACGATTTGTATTTGTTTTGTTTGGGTTTGATTTCTCGATTGAAATTTACCAAAACCGAAAGTACTTTTTTGACGCTAACCTTCTCAATTTCAGCAATATCACGAACACCTACATTTCTTGCCAAAAGCAAGAGAATTTTCGCAGCAATATGCGAAGCCCAACCTTTGTAGGTCAGATTATGGTCGCCGATAAATTGGCGTTTACAGCTTTTGCAAAGATAGTTTTGTTTTTTGTTCTTTTTATTCCCATTTTTGACTATCTTTGCGCTTTGACAATTGGGGCAATGGAGTGTAATTGTTATTAGCATTCAACAAAAATACAACTTTACTCCCTGATTGTCAATTTTTTATATCATCATACTTTTTAAAACACGAATAGAAATTTCAAATACTAACTACTTTATTTTCCAGATGGCTCCATTTTTCGTTTCTAATTTACTTAGAATGCCCTGTTGAGTAAGGTCATTTAGTAACTGTTCACTGTCTTTACGAGGCATACCTGATAATTCTGTAAATTCACGAGCGGTCAAACTAGGGTAATAATTAAAAAGGGACTTCCAATCTTTGTGATATTCTTGTTTTGTAGCATCAGGAAGGAGTTTAAGCACGGCCATTTCAAATAAAGCATAGGGTCTCGCTCCGTAGACGATTTCTTGCTTGTTTCCACTTATGAAAATTACAGTAGGAAATCCGCGAATGCCTATTTTTTTTGCTAATTCTAAATCTTTTTGAAACTCTTTCCGCCCTTGATATTCATAATCTGATTTCAGCTTTGAAATATCAAGTCCTGCTTGTTGAGCTGCTGTGGCAATATGTTCCCATTGAGTGATATTTTTCTTTTCTAAGAAAACCATTTCACGCAATTCACGCAGAAAAATTACAGCTTTGTCATTATCTTGTAATTGAGCAGCCTTGAAAGCAATGGAAGGAGGATAAGAAGAATCTAATGGATTTTCAAGCCAAATATCACCGTCTATAGGCATATCGTAGTATGGGCTTACTTCATCCCAGTGATGGGCTACGTCAGAAGGTTTGCTTATACCGCCACTGTTATAACTCCAATCTGGGAGTAAACCACCCATATGGTAATTTATAACTATTTCATTTCCGTATTCGAGTTTTAGTTTTCTTAATTGGGGTTCAATCCCCCAGCAGGAAGAGCAAATCGGGTCGGTATAATAGATGATTTCTATTTTCTTTGAGTGATTTTGTAGGTTTCTCTCTGATTTTTGGTTGGATTGTGAAGTCTCACAGACACCTGTTTTTGGGTCGCACAGTAGTGGATTAGTATTTTGTCCCATAGTTATTGTAGCTTTTAGAGTTATTAAAAAAAGAATCCATGTTTTCATTGTCAAAAAAATGCTATAGTACCTTATTTAAACACATATACTTACCTAGATTTTTGGTATCACATAACACTGTTTTTAGGCTTACAAAGATATGAAATTAGATGTGAAAGGAACTCAATAATAGTATTTGTTTGGAATTTAGTCATTCCTCCAATCTATCTACTTCCACAGCCCACTAAAAGCCTACCTTTAGATCATCGTAAAAGCGCGAGTATTTTCCAACTGCGATGTTGATTTGTAACCCAAAAGTTATTCCTTTAAAATATTTTTCTTGGTGTATTGGGATAGCGTAACCTGTATTCAATTTTATTAAGTTTAATACGTTTATTATAAATTGAGGTTCAATAGCATAGGGGGTAATAGAAACTCCTCCGTTAAGGAAATTTCCACATTCGATGTTGATTTGAGGTAATATTTTAGCTTTTCTTTTTACTGTGGTATAAAAAGCTTTCGCTCCTATATTCAATACCGCTTCATCTTTATTCGAAGCACGATATTCTAGACCTAATCCTGCTATATTTCGTCCTAAATATCGATATTCGGCACTTACTGCTAATTTATCAAAGAACTGTGCTTGTACTTTAGTCCAAGAGCATATTATTATCAAGATGAGTGTTATTTTCATGTCTTTATTTAAAAGATGCTTTGTTATCAAAATATGTCAGATTTCTGAATATAAAAATAGCAATCAGGATAAAGTTATAACTTTATTGAATGTTAAAAAATATAACACGCCATTATCCTGATTCTTAGAATACAAAAATAGTAAAAAATGAAAGAATTCTATGTAAAATAATGTTGTATTTTTGGTGATTCCTAAATACAAATTCGCAACGAGTTAAAAAACTATTGCTACATTCAACTTACAAAGGTTCATTTTATGAGTTTTTCCCCTAAAAAAAGCAGTATCTTTGTAGCGAGAGATTAAACCAATTAAAAATAACAAAAAGAAATCGCAATGGAACATTTACATGAAGGACACAGCCATAGCGTGGCGAGTTTGGAGAGCATCAACCGAGCTTTTTATATAGGTATCGGGTTGAATTTAGTGTACACGATTATTGAATTCGTCGTGGGGTTCCGAATCAATTCCTTGGCGCTTATTTCGGACGCAAGTCATAACCTGAGCGATGTTGCCAGTTTGGTCATTTCACTTCTCGGACTGAAACTTACTCAGAAAGCAGCTACGTATTCATTTACTTACGGTTACAAAAAAGCTTCTATTTTAGCTTCGTTTATCAATGCGGTACTGTTGGTGTATATTGCCGTGAAAATTATTCTTGAGGCTATCGAACGTTTTGACGCTCCCCCGAAATGGCGGGTAGTATGATCATCATAACGGCGACTATTGGAGTTATTATCAATGCTTTATCTGCTTTTCTTTTCTACAAAGGGCAAAAACAGGATATCAATGTAAAAGGGGCTTTTCTGCATTTGTTGGTAGACGCTCTGGTATCCGTAGGGGTGATTGTATCGGGAGTAATTATCCATTTTACGGGATGGTACACTGCCGACGTGCTGACCAGTTTGGTGGTTGCAGTGGTGATTTTGGTTTCCACCTGGAATCTGCTTACCGAAAGCGTAAAACTCATCCTTGATGGTGTGCCTCAAAGTATAAAAGTGGATAAAATAAGGCAAATTATGGAGTCGCATCCCAAGGTTTGTTCGGTGCATCACATTCATATTTGGGCATTGAGCAGCCAGGAAAACGCACTTACAGCTCATTTGGTAATAGAAGACAGTAGCACTTTTGAAGAAATTGACCAACTTAAAAAAGAAATAAGACATACTCTCCAACATGAACATATTCAGCATACTACATTTGAAGTGGAACTTTCAAAAATGAAATGTAAGTGTGATGATTGTCATTGATAGAGTGAACATAAAATTCGAAGTGCTAAAAGGAAAGGCTAAGAAGTTTTTAATAGAACCAAATCATTTGTTTCTTCCTATTTTTTTAATCATCTATCTAATCAAATTTTATTTCTTTCATTTGTAGCTTATTATAAAAAAACTATATTTGTGGTTCGTAAATCAATTTCAAAAATGGCAAAACGAATCAAACCCATCAAATGTCCGCAGTGTGGCAGCACACAAGCGACCGAAACCAAAACCGATTATTACCGCTGTAAGAGCTGTAAATCAGAGTTTTTTATTGATAATGATGATATTAACATCAATCATCGGCACAGTTATGATACGCCTCAGCTTTCCGCAAAACATCTAAAAGCACTCAAATTTTTAGGGCTTGCGATGGCGGTGTTTGTGATGATGATGGTGGTAATTTCGTTGCTGCCGTCCAAATCAACCTACACCCCCACCACGGCTGCGGTTCAAGAAAACAAGCCCTATTGGAATATTCAAGAAATTATACCCACAGCCGATAAAGACGGCGAACCCATTGCCATAGTGGTGGGCTCTATTGTTTCTGGAAATCATCCTAACCAAACTTACAAACCCACTTTTGGCTTTTTTCACGCCCAAACGTTTGAAGAAATCGCTGCGGTACCAATTAATGTAGAAGGTTTTTACCCTATTATTAAATGGAAAAAAATGGACGAAGGCAAAACCTATATCGTCATCAATAAAAATCGCCTGTTTTTATTAGACGAGAACACATTGAGCATCAGTGAAGTAACACCGCAAACCATCGGACTGCCTGAATTTGAAAAAGGCTTTGCCGAAATAGACACAAACAGTGCCTATGAAAATTCACTTGAAATAACCAATAATTTAGGCAAAGAGTATTATTATTTTCCCAAGCTTAATCAGGCGATTTTATATGGAAATCGTAAAGAAATGGATCAGCTGATTGCCCAAAATCCGATTGCTCCACAAGGAGTAACTCGATTTGAATTTTCAAGAAAAGATAAAGATAAACTACCTGAGCTTTTTAAAGTAAAAACACAAGGACAAGCGGGGTATCCATATAAGAGGTATTTTTTTCGCTGGTTCAAAGGTGAGTTATATATAGACAAAGAGTCTCAAGTTTTATCTTATGAGAATTTTACCCCTGAACGATTTTATTTTAAACCTGAAGTATTGCACTATGATGACAAAGAAGTGTTTATCTATTTTAAGCACGAATGGGCAGAAAGTAGTCCCTACTTTTTTCAAGTGCTTGATGCTCAGACAGGCGAGATAAAACTTAGCTTACAAAGTCATAAAGATATACACTATCTAAGCGATGACTTTGTTGCTAAAATAAAAGACGGTTATTTAATAAGCAACTATGATTCTTTTATTCTCAATACCAAAGAAGGTAAATTAGAGAAACTTGAACTTAGAGAAAAATTAACCCAACGATAAAATCAAAAAAAGATGAGCATACTCAACATTTTTAGCAATCAACTTTCCGCCGTCATCGAGTGGAAAAATCCGAAACCGAGTGTCATTTGGTGGAAATATCCGTCAAAACGCGATGAAATTATCAACGCTTCTAAACTCATTGTTGCTCCCTCGCAGGGCTGTGCGTTGGTGTATGAAGGGACGTTGGTGGAAATCATCGAAGAAGAGGGGATTTATAACCTCAAAACCGACAACCATCCGTTTATCACCACGCTTGTCAATCTGCGTCAGAATTTTGACAGTGAGCATAAACTCAAAATTTATTTTTTCCGTAAGGCACAGATTCTCAATCAGCGTTGGGGAACGCCAAATCCCATCAAATTCATTGATGCCACTTATAAAATCCCTGTGGAATTGGGGCTAAACGGAAATTTTTCGTACAGAATTGCCAATCCTAAGTATTTTTATACCGAAATTATTGGCGAAACCGATGAATTTGAAGCAGAAGCGATGAGCAAAACGGTTGCCGAGCGTATTCCACAGCTTATTGCCCAAAACATTCACGAAAAAAAATATTCCTACATTGAAATAGATGGTAAAATTCACGACATCGCTCAAGAAATCAAGGGTGAAATCAATAGCGAATATCAAAATTTGGGGCTCGAACTCACCGATTTTCGTATCGTAGGAACGCAATTTGACGAGGCTACGCAGGAGCGTATCGGTCGTGTTGCCGATATCAGTGCCGATGTACAAGCTGCCAAAGAAGCAGGATTGGATTATGTGGAATTAGAGAAACTGCGTGCTTTACGCGATGCGGCGCGTAACGAGGGCGGACTTGCCGGAGCGGGGCTACAATTTGGCGTGGGTATGGAAATCGGTAAGAAATTCAACGAACAAACCGATTCGATGCTTGCCAAAGGAAGAGCCGATGCCGCCGAACAGCTTCGCAAACTGAAAATCTTGCTCGATGAAAACATCATCACGGCAGAAGATTTTGAGCTTAAAAAACAAGAAATTTTAAGGAAGATGTAAGTTAAAAAGTATGATGTTTCATTTTTGTCAGGCTGAGCGAAGTCGAAGCCTGACAGACAGAACGCTTAACTTTATAGCCATTTTCAAACAAAACATTAAAAAAACCTGAAAGATGAAATACATTATAGGAATTATCGTTGTGCTGATTATTTTATCAGTTAGTACTTATTTTTTAGCCGATTTGTGGGAATACGATACCTTAATCACGCCCCAAGAGCTTAAAAAAGGAGCGGTTACGGTGATGATTGTAGGAGCGGTATCGGTTTTACTATTGATTTTGGTGCCGTTTTTTTTCAAAGACCACGACAAAGGCTACGACAAAAACCACAATGGAATCGCACAGCCGAAAAAAAACACATTAAAAAAGAAAGAAACAGCGAAAAGTAGTCATTACCAAAAGTGAAAAACTTTTGTTGTAAAGAGAAACTGAGATTTATTGACAAACGTTTTGTTATTTTCAATTTCAAATTACTTTAAAAAACACATCTTACAATGAATCTCGATACGATTTTTACGGAAAACTTTTCCTTGGGAAAGGAAATCGTTATCCCAAGAGGAGCGTTTTTAAAAACGCCCGATACGAAAGACACGCATATTTATCTTGTGAAAGAAGGGAGTTTGAAAATCGGATTTTTTACCGAAAATGAAGACAAAATACTAAGGTTCGGGTACGAGAATGATGTAATCACGGCATTGGATTCTTTTATGACAGAACAGAAATCCAAATTGTATATTCAGGCAATCAAAAGGTGTCGTTTGGCGGTGGTTTCTAAGTCGGATTTTATGGTATTTGCACAAAAATCTTCCGAAAACTTGTGGATTTATACCAAAATCTTAGAAAAACTGCTTGTTGACCAATTGGAACGCGAACAAAATTTGCTCTTATCCTCGCCCAGAGAACGCTACCAGCGAATTTTGAAACGCAACCCCAAACTTTTTCAGCAAATTCCGCACAGGCACATCGCCGTGTATTTGGGAATGACCGAAGAGACGCTTTCCAGACTCAAAAAAACATTGACGCCAATCAAGATTTAGCCCCTCCATTTTGCTGACCTTTGCCCCAAAAAAGATGGACAGAAAACAATTATTAGACACGCTTACCCAAATAACGCTTGAAAATAAAACCTTTGCAGAAGCACTGCTACTAAAATCCGAAACAGAACTCAGCCATAGCCCCAGTGATGATGCTTGGAGTATTTTGGAATGTATCGAACACCTAAACTTATACGGAAATTTTTATCTGCCCGAAATAGCTTCGTGTATAGCAAAAGCTGATGAAAGCAACCGTAATCTGTTCAAAAGCGGATTTTTAGGCAATTATTTTGTGAAACTTATTCAGCCCAAACCTAGGCTCAACAAAATGAAAACCGCCACTAAAATGAATCCCAAAGGGAGTAGGCTTACAAAGAATTGTTTGCAAGTTTTTATCCGTCAGCAAAACCAACTCCTTGATTTACTACAAAAAGCCCACACTACGGATTTGACTCAACTAAAAACCAAAATTTCCATTTCCAGATTCCTGCGTCTTCGTTTGGGCGATACTTTGCAGTTTGTGGTTTATCACAATCAGCGACATATGGAGCAAGTAAGGCGTATTCTTCAAGAAAAAAAACGTGACTGTTTGTAGAAAATTGCTACTAAAAAAGGATGCAGTTTTTTATAAAATTTTCTACATCTATTCAGAGGTATTATTTTTTGAATACCTCTACTTTACCATCTTGGAAAATCACGATGGTTTCTCCAGAAAATGGACTTACCACGGAAATGTTCCAAAAATGCGGATTTGTATTGAACTTCGGAATGATTTTTTTGTTTGCAATCGTCGTTCCTTTTTTGGTTTCGGTTATGAGTTTTTGAGATGAGTTTTTTTTGCTAAAATGATATAAATCATATAAATATCTTTTTATAGATTCATCTTTTGGTAGTTCAAAACTATCTTTTTGACCTATTATTTTATCCGAAAAATAGACATAGCCCCACAATTCAGGTTCATGCATACTAATTTTCCATTGTGGAGACCATACCCAGTTGTACTCAGGTAAATATTTTCCGTAGGCGTCTTTCTTTTTATCATATCGTCCATTCGTAAGGTCAAAATCCCATTGTACACGAGAAAAATTCACTCTCCAAAACTTGTTTGTAGGGATATTGTTTTGCTTGTGAGCTTCTCGCATTGCTGCCCACGGGATGGCGATTTCTACACTCCAGAAAGTATCTATATCTGAGGCGTTATTGAGTGTACCATTCACGTATACAGCGGATTTTAATCCATTGATATCCCAGCCATCCAGTACTTTATTAGTTTCGCGATACGGTTTGGTAAGGAATAAATCCCAAACAGTATTAAGTGCGTTAACTTCAAATTCGTAATAGTTATGTGAATCATTATCAGGATCTAAGAAAATTTCAAAATCATTATTATGAAAAATAACTGTATCACGCTCTTTGAGAGTTGCCCAAATATGAGGCTCTTCCATCTTTGCGAAGAAATAAAAATAATCATCATCATAGAGCATTTTCACGTTGGTTTTGAAATGTGGAATTTTAACTCCCTCAATATCAATAAAATCATCGGTGTATTCCGATTTTTGCCATGATAATTCACTGTCCTTACCATCGATTTCTATTTTTTCGGTTACGCGGTAGGCAATATATGTTTTTGGATCAGGCTTTGATTGAGCTGACAATGTCGTCATACTGAATACGAATACAGTGAATAGAAATTGGAAAAAGAGTCTCATAATCATATGTTTTTTTAAGAGCAAAAATACTAAAATAATTCCAATTTCTAATCTATTGAATTATTTTCATACATTTCGCAGGTTGAATACAACGCTCTTTTTTCGTATCTTTCTTAAATACAATCCTATTTCTAAGTACATTAGTAAAGGAATAAGTCCGAAAATAGGTGAAATTATTGGAGATTTGTCCAGATTTTAATCCTTTTAACTTTGAAATCTTATAAGTTATGTTCTTTCTAAACTAAAAACGCCCCAATTAAGGAGCGTTTTTGTGTCTTTTACGGTGTATACAATCAATTTATGGATTACAATTTCCGTTTTTATGCAAAAAATGACTATTACTCAGGTTCTGTGTAGGTTACTATATCAATACCGATGCCATTGGGATCTTTAATAGCGAAATGGCGGTCGCCCCAAGGTTCGTTTCGTAGCTCAATCTCAATAGGAATGTTTTTGTTTTTCAATTCTTTATAAACTTCATCTACATTTTCGACTTCAATAGTGAGGTAAACACCTTGATTTTGAAAAGGTTTCTGAAAAATAGGCTGTTGGCTCGGGTGATTGGGAAGCAAAAAACTGATTTCTGCCTCTTGATTAGGCGTGTGGAGCAAAAGGTAAAATTCGTTTTCGAAGCTCACGCCAAAGTTTAAAATTTCGGTATAAAAGGCTTTGGCATCTGCTAATTTTTCGGTGATAATTCCTGCATTCAATTTCATTTTTTCTGAATTCTAATTTTTGGCAAAATTATCAAGAGGGATGAAACCAAAATAGGAAAAAAGGGACAGAATTATTTATACATCAAATTTTCTTGTGGCTCGTTTTATAATCCATTGGGTATGCGGATTTTCGAAAGTTTTCCAGCGGTGGATGAGAGGTAAAACAGCTTCTTTATTCACTTTAAGCCAGTCGGTTAGGTGATTGGCAACGGATTTCTTTACAAACATAATTTCATCATCTTTTAGGAGTTCCAAAATTTGAAAAACAGGAGCAGGATTTTCTACAAAAGTATCTAATTTACTCGCCCAAGGGAGCTTGGGTCTCAGTCCCTCACTTGCCAACCTACGTAAGTGAAAATTAGGAGATTTTGCCCATTTTTCAATGATTTCTAGTGATTTTTCAGGGTATTTTCTGATAAATGGACGTACGGCGTATTCGCCTGTATTTCTCTTAGTTATCTCCTCTATAGCGTTCATCGAAAGCGTAAAATGATTAATACCATAACGTTCTACAAATTTTCCAATAGGCAAAATCCAATAATAATGTGTGAACATTCCTGTTTGATTGGGATTTTCTTCGCCCAAAATAGAGAGTAATACACGCAGAGCTTCTTTGTAGTCTGCTGAAAGATAGTTTTTTAACAAATCTGCGATGGTGATTATTCTCTGTGTGTAAGTTTGTCCAATAACCTTATTTCCTGTGTCTTTTATGAAATTTTTGCTGTTAAAATCAGGATAAACCCTATTAATTTTTTCAGCTAACAATTCGGCAAGATTTGCACCAAATTTTTCGGTAATGCTGTAATTCGTTCCCATCTTCGTGAATTTTAGGCAAAAATAGAAATGTTTTTTAATGATAAAATAGGAAAAAGGGGACAAATTATTTGTAATAAACCTCCCTCGGCGTTACTCCACAAAAAGTTTTAAACTCTTTAATGAAATGCGATTGGTCGTAATAGCCCATATCGTAAAATGATAGCTTATCAGTGTTTTGATTGGAAATTTTAGCATTCAAAAAAGACTGAAAACGAACTACTTGACTAAAAGTTTTTGCGGTATCGCCAATGTAAAAATCAAACAGTCGGCGGAGATGACGAGGACTAATTCCCGTATCTAAATCGCTCACTATCCGTGCATTTCCTTTTGATTTTAAGATGATTTCCAAAGCTTTGGAAAATCGGTTGTCTATGCTGAAATTAGTCTTTTCCAAATGCTCACTAAAAAATGTATCTAATTCATTTTTAACATGTTGCAAACTTCGCAAACTACTGAATTTATGAGCAATGAATGTCGCCAAATCGGAAGAAATTAAATTCAAAAGAATATCATTATTGCTCAATTCTTTGGCGTCTTGTTTGAAAATCAACGGAAAAGCAGAAGGCAAAAATCGTATTCCCACATAGTTAAACTCTTTCCCCAAAGGAAATTCCGTATAACTTCGGCAAAACCCCATAAGATAACTTTCGTCGGGATTATCCAACTCAAAAAACACATCAATACAACCATCGGAAATCACTCTATATACATAGTTTTCAGCAAGTTGTGTTTTTGTTTTAAGTTGCCAATAGCAATAGATGAAAGGCAATAATTTTTTATCAGGAAAGATTTCTGTATAAAACACATTTTCAGCCGATTGAATAATCGTTGGCTGAATGGGTTTGTAGTAATTTCGTATGTTCAAAGAGGATTGCAAGAAGTATGATATTAAAGTAAAAAATTACAGGTGTTTCATCGTTTTTTAAGAATTCCATATGCACTCATTTCTAATATTTTATGTCTCTAAGGAATGCAATACGTTGCTTATCTCAAACTCTCTAAAAGCATTTTTCCATCGAAAAAACTTCAGTTTATATCCTTATATTATATAGCAAAAGAGGTTTTATAAACATATGTTGTATTCTCTTTAAGACTCAAAATCAGGAAAGCATTCAGATTCAATAGCACTCAGCTCTTAATTTAAAACACGAAAGAGGCGTATTCCTTTTCAAATAACGCCTCTTTCATTCATATCAACAGAATCTATTTTTTAGCATTTGAAGCAATCAAGTTCAAGGCACTACCGGCTTTAAACCACTCAATTTGACTTTCGTTATAGGTATGGTTCGCTACTATGATATCTTTTGAGCCGTCGGCATGAACAAACTCCAACTGCAACGGTTTATTAGGAGCGAAGTCAACTAAGTCTAAGAAATTTACAGTGTCGTCTTCTTTAATCTTGTCGTAGTCAGCTTCGTTAGCGAATGTAAGTGCCAACATACCTTGTTTTTTTAGGTTTGTTTCGTGAATACGAGCAAATGATTTAACTAAAACTGCTTTTACTCCTAAATGGCGAGGTTCCATTGCAGCATGTTCACGTGAAGATCCTTCTCCATAGTTCTGATCGCCCACTACGATTGACGGTACTCCTTCAGCTTTGTACTGACGTTGTACTGCAGGGACTTCCTCATAAGCTCCTGTAAATTGGTTTTTTACCGCATTGGTTTTCCCATTGAAAGCATTCACAGCTCCTATGAGCATATTGTTTGAAATATTGTCCAAATGTCCGCGGTAACGCAACCAAGGGCCCGCCATCGAAATATGGTCAGTAGTACATTTTCCTTCTGCTTTAATAAGTAATTTCGCTCCCGTAATATTTTTACCGTTCCATGGTTCAAACGGGGCTAATAATTGTAAACGTTGTGAGTCGGGACGTACAACCACTTCTACGCCCGATCCGTCTGTTGCAGGAGCTTGGTAGCCAGGGTCGTCTACATCAAATCCTTTTACGGGAAGTTCGTCGCCATATGGAGGTTTGAACATAACCTCTTCGCCTTTATCATTTAGTAGCTTATCCGTTATTGGGTTGAAATCTAAACGACCTGAGATAGCTAGAGCAGCGACCATTTCAGGCGAAGTTACGAAAGCGTGTGTATTTGGATTTCCATCGGCACGTTTTGAAAAGTTACGGTTGAAAGAGTGAATAATGGTGTTTTTTTCTTGTTTGTCAGCACCCTCTCTATCCCATTGACCGATACAAGGTCCACAAGCATTAGTAAATACTTTTGTTCCTAGTTTTTCAAAAACTTCAATCATTCCATCGCGTTCTATAGTGTACTTAATCTGCTGAGAACCAGGGTTGATTCCAAATTCAGCTTTAGGGGTAATGCCTAAATCCAATGCTTGTTTTACAATGGATACAGCTCTTGACATATCCTCATAGGAAGAGTTTGTACAAGAACCTATTAGCCCCCACTCTACTTTTAGAGGCCATCCGTTTTCTCTAGCTACTTCTTTCATTTTTGAGACTGGAGTTCCTCGGTCAGGAGTGAAAGGTCCGTTAATATAAGGTTCTAATTCTGAAAGGTTTATTTCAATAAGTTGGTCGAAATATTTTTCTGGATTAGCATATACTTCTGGGTCAGCTGTTAAATATTTTGCGACCTTGTCGGCAGCTTCCACCACATCCTGACGACCTGTTGCCTTTAAATATCTACGCATTGAATCGTCATATCCAAAAGTTGAGGTTGTAGCTCCGATTTCAGCTCCCATATTGCAGATAGTTCCCTTACCTGTACAAGAAATAGACTCTGCTCCTTCACCAAAATACTCTACGATAGCTCCCGTTCCGCCTTTTACAGTTAAGATATCCGCCACGCGTAGGATGATGTCTTTCGGAGCAGTCCATCCGTTTAGTTTTCCCGTGAGTTTTACCCCGATTAGCTTGGGAAATTTTAATTCCCATGCCATTCCTGCCATAACATCCACAGCATCAGCACCTCCCACACCGATGGCAAGCATTCCAAGTCCACCAGCGTTCACAGTGTGTGAGTCTGTCCCAATCATCATACCTCCAGGAAATGCGTAATTTTCCAATACTATTTGGTGGATAATTCCAGCACCTGGCTTCCAGAATCCGATGCCGTATTTATTTGAAACAGATGAAAGAAAATCAAAGACTTCTTTTGATTGCTCGTTTGCCACAGAAAGATCCTTTTCAGCTCCTACTTTGGCTTGGATGAGGTGGTCGCAGTGCACCGTTGTAGGCACTGCAACTTTTGATTTTCCTGCGTGCATAAATTGTAACAATGCCATTTGAGCAGTTGCGTCTTGACATGCCACACGATCGGGTGCAAAATCAACATAGTCTTTTCCTCGCGTGTAAGCCTGTGAAGGTTGCCCGTCCCACAGGTGAGCATATAGAATTTTTTCAGAAAGTGTCAGCGGACGCCCAACCAATTCACGTGCTTTGTCCACACGCGAAGGTATATTTTCGTACACCGCCTTAATCATTTCAATATCGAAAGCCATAATTATGTGTTTTTATATTCATTTCCTAATACGCAAATATATGGTCTTTTTTTTAATTGATAAAATATATCTAATAAAACATTTTTTTGTTGTTTTATTATAAATATGTTTTTTTGATTGCTATAAGCGAGAAATATTTATAAAATAGTAAATTATTTATTTAAAAATAATCATTGTCATATATAAATTGCAAATAAATTGCTTTTTTGAGAATGTAATATTTTCAATAAAATATTCTTATTTATATTAATTCTATTTTGATAAGACTAAGAAAAATGTTTTTTTGATGCGATGCTAAGAAGGGGAATTTAAATTCTATTTTGCACATTCACATCGACATATTTCCCAGAAATAAGATTATTTTTCTTACCTTTGCCACTATGTTGTTTACTGAGAATAATATACTAAAATAATAATTTATGAAACTACACAAGATTGTTTTGTCAGCATTGTGTCTGTCGGCAACTGTGTTAACAGCACAAACCCCAGCGGACTATGTAAATCCGTTTATCGGAACCTCTAACTATGGGGCGACTCATCCAGGGGCAATTGCTCCCCGCGGAATGTTGAGTATTTCACCCTTTAACGTTGTATTTGACACTAAGGGAATTAAAGATCCATTGGAAAAAGACAGTCGTTGGCTATCGAATCCTTACGTAAATGAAAATAGATTTTTAACAGGTTTTACGCACGTTAACTTGAGTGGTGTAGGTTGTCCAGAGTTGGGGGTTATCATCACCATGCCGACTACGGGGGAGTTAAAAACGAATCATTTGGACTATGGAACTACTTATTCGAACGAAAAGGCTTCGGCAGGATATTACAGTACGCATTTGACAAAGTATAACGTGAAAGCCGAGATGACAGCTTCAACAAGAGCCGGGGTGAGTCGTTATCATTTTCCGAAAGGGGAAGCAAACATTTTGCTCAATTTGGGTTTAGGACTAACCAATGAGCAAGGAGCGATGGTCAAAATCGTTTCGCCAACCGAGGTGGAGGGAATGCGGATGGTGGGGTCATTCTGCTACAATAGTCCGGAGTTGGCTTATCCCGTTTATTTTGTTGCAAAACTCTCAAAACCTGCAATGAACTACGGCGTTTGGCATAAACCAGAAACGTATAAGGGAGTGGAAGCCGAGTGGATGTGGTACAATGGCGATGTGCGTTTGAAAGAGGGTTTTTCCAGAGAAGTGGTGGGGGATAGCATTGGAGCGTATTTCCGATATAAGTTTGATAAGGAAGAAATAGTGGAGGTGAAAGTAGGTATTTCCTACGTAAGTATTGCTAATGCTCGTGAAAATTTAGAGAAAGAAATTGGCGTAAAAACCTTTGCGGATGTCTATCAACAAACTAAAAACGAATGGAATAAACAACTTCACGCACGTGTTGAAGGAGGTACAGACGACCAAAAAACAATTTTTTATACAGGGTTGTATCATGCTTCAATACATCCCAACGTATTAAATGATGTGAATGGTGATTATCCTCAGAGCAAAACTAACAAAATAGGGAAATCAAGCAATCGATACACCGTTTTTTCTTTGTGGGATACGTATCGTAACTATCACCAACTGATGACTTTGCTCTATCCTGAACAACAGTTAGGTATGATAAAATCGATGTTAGATATTTATGACGAAAGCGGTTGGTTACCAAAATGGGAACTCAACTCCACAGAAACGTTTACAATGGTTGGCGACCCTGCAAGTATTGTTTTGGCAGATACCTACTTGCGAGGACTGACCGATTTTGATATCGAAAAGGCATTTCAAGCAATGTTGAAAGGAGCAAACACTCTCAAAAACAATCCAATACGCCCAGGTGTAGAAGAATATTGGAAGTTGGGGTATTTGAGTGTAGATGGCGGGGTGGCAGGCCCTGTTTCCACCACACAGGAATATAACATAGCCGATTTTGCAATTGCTCAATTGGCGAAAAAATTAGGTAAAAAATCTGATTATGAGCGTTTTAATAAACAAGCGTATTCTTACAGAAAGTTGTTTGATAGTCAAACTAAATTACTTCGACCCAAGTATAGCAATGGCAAATGGTATGAACCTTTTAATCCTGCAAGTGGAGCAAATTTTGAGAAAAACGTAGGCTACATTGAAGGAAATGCGTGGCAATATGTATACATGGTAACTCACGATGTAAAAGGAATGATAAAAATGATGGGGGGTGAGAGAGCTTTTGAAAAACAGCTGGATCATATCTTTGATTCCAAGCAATATGACATGGCAAATGAACCTGATATTGCTTATCCTTACTTGTATAACTACGTTCGAGGAAGCGAATGGAAAACTCAAAAAAGAGTACACGACCTCATTGAAGAGTACTTTCAGAATAAACCCGCAGGATTACCAGGTAATGAAGACACAGGGGTAATGTCAGCTTGGTTGATTTACGGAATGATGGGATTCTATCCAGTAAGCCCTGCAGAGCCAATATACACTTTTACAGCTCCAAAATTTAATAAAATCATCCTTTCATTGGATAAAAAATATTATCCAAATGGTGAATTGATTATCGAATCAAACGCTTCTCCTGAAAATGTGTATATAAAACATATTCTTATTGATGGGAAACCTTACAAATCGTATTTTATAACTCATGAAGAGCTAAAAAAAGCTAAAAACATACGATTTGAATTGGATAGAAAGCCTTTGAATACAAAAAAAAATGCAAACAAGTTCTAAATAGGATGCTTAAATAATCATACAGAACAAAAATTACGACGTATATAATATTTTTAACGAATAACAAAGGATAAACAGATAAAACAAATGACTTTTTTAAAAAATGTATTAGCGACCATTCTCGGTTTTTTTATATCCTTGGGGATATTTTTCATTATTTTTCTCATATTTATGTCAGTAATGATGTCATCGATAGGGTCGACAGACAGTGCCGCGGTGATTGTGAAAGACAATTCAGTGTTAGAGTTGGAGTTCAAAATGCCTTTAAGAGATTATGGTGAAAAGGTTTATCTTGAAGATTTTGATTATACCATTGAAGAATACAACGGCTTGAACAGCATTCTTAAAGCAATTAAACATGCCTCAACTGACAGTAAAATAAAAGGTATTCTTTTGAAAAGTTCAGGTAATCTATCGGGATTGGCTTTAGTTCGGGAATTACGTGTTGCTTTGGAGGATTTTAAAACTTCAGGTAAATTCATCTATGCCTACAATGATGTAATTCCACAGTCAGATTACTACTTGCAAACGGTAGCGGATAAGATTTATGTAAGTCCGTTAGGAAAATTGAATTTCAGAGGATTGTCATCTGAAGTGCTATTTTTTAAAGATTTACAGGATAACACAGGAGTGTCAATGGAAGTAATTCGTCATGGAAAATACAAAAGTGCTGTAGAACCGTTCTTAGACAATAAAATGAGTGATGAAAATCGACTCCAAATCAAAGAGTTATTGAGCTCAGTTTGGGATATTATTGTTCAAGATATTGCTGAAAGTAGAGCCATTACAGTAGAAGATCTGAACGCTATTGCTACAAATTTAGAAGCAAGAACTCCACAGTTGGCCTTGAAAAACAAAATGGTAGACGGAGTGCTTTTCCAAGATGAATTTGAGAACATACTTTGTGAGGCAATGAATGTCTCTAAAATTGAAGATGTTAATCACATAAACATAGAAGAGTATACCGAAAGTGTTTCTAAAAAATATTCTAAAAAAGCAAAGGATAAAATTGCGGTAATCTATGCCGAAGGTGAAATCATGTATGGGAGTGGTAACTCCAGAATCGTAGGCGATAAAACTATAGTAGAATCATTGCGCAAGGCTGTGAAAAATGATGATGTAAAGGCTATCGTTTTGCGCATCAACTCCCCGGGAGGAAGTGTGTTAGCTTCGGAATTGATTCACAGAGAAATAGCTGTTACAAAACAGCATAAAAATGTATACGTTTCAATGGGAAATTACGCAGCTTCAGGTGGATACTACATTGCTTGTCATGCTGATAAGATTTTTGCCGAAGCCGGAACTATTACAGGTTCGATAGGTGTTTTTGGAGCTGTGCCAAATGTTAGCAAATTAGCAGAAAAATGGGGTGTCAATGCTGAACAGGTGACAACTCATTCTAACGCGTTGGAATACAGTCTTTTTGAAAAGCCGTCTAAAAGTTTCATTGATGAGAATATGGAATCTGTTGAACAGATTTATGAACTCTTTTTGGAACGCGTGGCAGAAGGTCGTGGCATGACAACTGAACAAGTCAATGAAATTGCACAAGGGAGAGTGTGGAGCGGTAAAGACGCATTGAGGTTGGGTTTGGTGGATCAAATTGGGACATTGGATAATGTGTTGGAATTTGTAGCTAATGAAAAAGGTTTGGAGTCGTACAGTGTAGTGTCTTACCCATTGTTTAAGACCAGTTTGAAAGAAATGTTCGGCACTTATGCGATGTCCTTAAAATCTCATTCGTTACAAGAAGAGTTAGGTAAAGAGGCATATCAAATGTACGAGAAAATCAAATTGTTATCGCAACAAGAAGGAATTCAAGCACGTATGCTTTTTGATGTTAGCTTAGATTGATTCTAAGTTTTACCAAAACTTTAACTTTTTATTTTGTTTTGTTTCTGTTTTCTTTCGTATCTTTGTGAAAAGAAAACGTCAAAACATTAATACTATGAAAAGACCGATGGTTGAGTATGCTAAGTTAATTCTGTCAAAAGTAAGTTTTAATTCAGAACTCTTCTGTAAGGAACTCAACAAAGCCTTAGACAAATTACTACCTTACGAACAAGAGGAGTTGAAAGTGTGGTTAGATAACTACACCAAAGACAAACCAGAATTGATTGATTGTGTGGTTTCTATAAATAAAAAGTAGAATTTTAATTGTTAATTAGAAAAGGCTGTCCGAGAACTATCAGACAGCCTTTTCGTTTTTATTTTTCCAGATTTTCAATAGCCTCGGAAAGTCGATTCGTGATTTCTTCGATACTTCCTATTCCATTGATAGCGTGGTATTTACCTTGCTTTTTGTAGAATTCAATCAGAGGAGCCGTTTTTTGATTGTACTCTACAAATCGATTTCTGATTTTACTTTCATCTTGATCATCGGTACGTCCGCTCACCTTTCCTCGCTCAACAAGGCGTTGGATAAGAATTTCGTCATCTGCTTCTAATGCTAATGTTCCATGAATTTTAATTCCTTTGGAAGTTAAGAATGCATCCAAAGCCTCTGCTTGTGCAATGGTGCGTGGAAATCCGTCAAAAATAAAACCTTTCGCATCTGGATTGCTATCAATTTCTTGTTGTAACATCTGTATGGTTACCTCGTCGGGTACTAAATCTCCCTTGTCCATATACGATTGTGCTAGTTTGCCCAGTGGAGTTTCGTTTTTGATGTTGTATCGGAACAAGTCTCCAGTAGAGATGTGTACCAAATTGTATTTTTCTTTCAGGAAAGTAGCTTGTGTACCTTTTCCTGCTCCTGGTTTTCCAAATAAAACTAAATTTGTCATTGTCAAAGATGTGTTTAATTGATATACATGAGGTAAATTTCGTCCTAATTCGTCATAGTCAAGTCCGTAGCCAACGATAAATCGGTTGGGAATAGGCATACCAACGTAGTCTATTTTCAAGTTCTTTTTGTAGGCATCAGGTTTGAAGAAAAGTGTTGCAATGCGCAAAGATTTCACGCCTTTATTGTGGAAAATACGATAGATTTCTTCGAGTGTATTTCCTGTGTCGATAATATCTTCCAATACTACCACATCGCGTCCTTCGACTGAAATATCCAAACCGATGAGTTCACGTACTTTCTCAGTAGAGTGCATTCCCTCGTAGGACGATAGTTTTACAAACGTTATTTCGCAATCTGCTTTGTAGTTACGTACAAAATCGGATGCAAACATAAACGCCCCATTAAGCACAGAGACAAATACAGGAGTTGTATCTTCCATGTCTCGAGCTACTTCTGAAGTCATTCGTTGAATAATTTGCTGTATTTGAGCCGCATCAATGTAAGGTTCAAATGATTTGTCGTGTATTTTTATGATTTCCATAGAAAATAAATAAAAAACAAAAGTACGAATTTTTCTCAAAAAAACAATCGTTTTTAATCTTATCGCTGATTTTTTACATTAAGGGATTTGTTGTTAAAAGGTATTTCATATTTCCGACTCTGTGTGTCTGTTTTTTTAGTTTCGTATGCTCTGTTTATTATGATAGTTATTGCGTTTTTCTGTCAGCGTCGAACCTGAGCTGTTGTATTTCGTTTTTACCGTCCAAGCTCACGAAAGCAAAATTAAAATGCCATTTCACTAAACGAACTTCTGGAGTTGAGAAATGCCCGATAGGGAGTTTCAATAGTATCTTGTTCCAACCTTTCTTAAGGATTACGGGAATAGGAGGGCGTACCTCAAAATTCTCGTTTGTCAATGGTGTTTCATTAGATTTTTGGGTGTGTGATGACTGCCAATTAGGTGGGTGTATTTCAGAATTGTTTATCCAAACACGACTTTCTTTGTAGTCCCATTTTCCTTGTGGTGGAGGTAAATCTTTTTCTGACCTACTGTAATTCTGAGTGCTTATCCAAAGTCCCACTTTTTGTCTTTTAGGAGAGTATACGTGCGTATAGGCATATGCCGTATGATTGGGTAGAGGATTTTCGTACAATGACTTTACGATTTTTCCCCAAACATGTCTTAAGTAGATGCCTCCGCCGATTGTTTTTTGTGTGTAATAGGTTTTGCCTTGATGGGTATAGCTATTCGACAGTTCTTTTTCAGGAGGAAAAGACCTTGTTAAATCACCTTCGTTTGGGAAAGGATCTGTGATGGTCCATTCCATGTGGGTTTGTTTTACGTAAGCAAAGGGTAGGTTGTTAAAATAGTTATTTTTATGCCACAGCATTCGGCGTTCGAAATCTGCAAAGGCTATGAAATTGAGATCTTTTTTTGATGATAGGATTGTACCTTTGTTGTCAAAATATTCTGTGCCACCGCCTAACCAGGAGCGTTCTGCCAAGGCTAACATTGATGGGTAAAAATTGTTTTGAATCAGTATTTCCTGTTCATTAGGAATAAAGCGATCGTTCCATACAGCAAGTATACATCCTGCGTAGTTGTCACTTCCTTGGGTAACGTTTAGAATACGGCTGTTGTACAAAGCGATTATATCACCAAAAGCATCGAAGTGATTGAGATAGTGAAATCGAGAGTCAATCGCAGGGATGTCTTTTTGTACTTTTCCACGGTAGCTCCACAATTGAGTCATGTCAATATTGCCTGCTTTGTAGTTCCAACCAGGATTCCATGAGATTACTTTTTTACCTCGTTCACGAATGAATTGCACCATGTTGGGAACAAAGTTTGGATTTGTGAATTCCACCTCATCTGTGCCAATGTGAAAGTACGGCACATCGAAATAAGGTAGCATTTCATCCAAAAGTTCTTTCAAAATTTTCATACCTTCTTCTGATTGCATATCGTGGTTAAATGCTTTACGAAAGGCCAAACTATGCCCAGGCATGTCAATTTCAGGAATCAGTATCATATTGTGTTGTTTGCAAAATTCAACCAATTCTTTAGCTTCATCAAGAGTGTAAAACTGCCCGTGCGAACGCTCATAGCTGGAAAGATGGTTTAGAATGGGGTGTTTTTTACTTTCTAATCGCCACCCTTGGTTCTCAGTTAGGTGCCAGTGGAAAACATTGATTTTGTATTGTGAAAGTATGGAAATTTCTTTTTTTAATTCTTCCAAAGAGATAAAAGTTCGCCCTACGTCTTGCATAAATCCACGAAAACGAAAAGCAGGGAAATCTAGTATATAGCAACCTTGAAATTCAGTTGTATCTCCTTTATTTGTTGCCAGTTGCCGTAGAGTTTGCATAGCCCAGTACACCCCTTTTTCCGTGGTCGATTCGATTAGTATTTTGTCTTTGGAGATCGATAATGTATAAGCCTCTTCTTTGTTGACTCTAGCTTGAGGGATATCATTGACAAGCTTTACTTCAATGAGTTTGTTAGCCTTATCGGATATAGTTCCTCTCATTTGTTTGATGAAATTTTGCCACTGTGTTTGCAAAACGGTTGTAGAAAGTCGTACTTTATGTAAAGAAAAAGATGAATTGTTAATCTCTATTAGCTGAGGCTTAGGTAGTAAGTGGTTAACACCCGAAATAGCATAGGAATAAAAAGTTAATAAGCAAATCAGGGATGTAAACATAAACTTCATAACATGGATTTTACAGGTACTTTATTATTTGATTACAAAGATACATTTTTTAAAATTAAAAAAAGTTGAATTTTACCGTCTAATTCATATTTTCCTAAAAATTATTGCTTATTATTTGAAAACATTCTACTTTTGCGGATAGTTTTATTGATTTATTATTATAACATAAACATGAAAGATAACAGAAAAAAACAAGAGGCGTTGGACTATCATCAGTTCCCCAAACCTGGAAAAATAGCCATTGTACCTACTAAAAAATATGCTTCGCAACACGATTTGTCATTAGCATATTCCCCAGGTGTAGCAGAACCTTGTTTGGAAATTGCTAAGGATAAACAAAACGTATATAAATATACTTCAAAAAGTAATTTAGTTGCCGTGATTTCCAATGGAACTGCTGTGTTAGGTCTGGGGGACATTGGCCCTGAGGCCTCCAAACCTGTAATGGAAGGTAAAGGTTTGTTATTCAAGATTTTTGCTGACATTGATGTATTTGACATAGAAGTAGATGCTACTGATATTGACAAATTCGTGGAAACGGTCAAAGCCATTGCCCCTACGTTTGGAGGTATTAATTTGGAGGATATTAAAGCTCCTGAGGCTTTCGAAATTGAACGCCGACTGAAAGAGGAACTCGATATTCCGGTGATGCACGACGACCAACATGGAACAGCTATCATATCTGCAGCAGCCTTAAAAAACGCTTTAGAAATTGTTAAAAAAGATATCCATCAAGTAAAGATTGTAGTCAATGGAGCGGGAGCAGCAGCCATTTCGTGTACCAGACTTTACATTGCTTTAGGAGCAAATCCTAAAAACATTGTGATGTGTGACAGTAAAGGTGTTATCCGTAAGGATAGTCCTAATCTGACAGAGCAAAAGGCAGAATTTGCTACGGATAGAAATATCCACACCTTGGAAGAAGCAATGAAAGATTCAGACGTATTTATCGGATTATCAAAAGGAAATGTAGTGAGTCCAGAAATGTTGTTGTCAATGGCAAAAGATCCTATTGTATTTGCCATGGCGAATCCTGTTCCTGAAATTGACTATCAATTAGCAGTGAATACGCGTCAAGACATTCTGATGGCAACGGGACGCTCTGACTTTCCCAACCAAGTGAATAATGTGTTAGGATTTCCGTTTATTTTCAGAGGGGCTTTGGACGTACGTGCCACCAAAATCAACGAGGAAATGAAATTGGCGGCTGTTCATGCTCTGGCAGATATGGCAAAGAAAACGGTTCCCGATCAAGTGTCGCTAGTTTATGGCAATGAAAACCTTTCTTTTGGACGTAACTATATCATTCCTAAGCCTTTCGATTATCGATTGATTTACGAAATTCCACCAGCGGTGGCTAAAGCAGCAATCGAATCAGGAGTGGCACTAAAACCAATTACGGACTGGGATGCTTATCGTGAGGAACTTATCGAACGTTCAGGTAAAGGTAGTAAGGAAATCAGATTATTACAAGACCGAGCCAAACGAAATCCAAAACGAGTGGTATTTCCTGAAGCCGACCATATTGAGGTGTTGAAAACTGCCCAACGGTTGTATGAAGACGGCATTGGAATTCCGATTCTTTTAGGAAGAAAAGAAATCATTACCGAACTCAAAGAAGAAGTTGGCTTTACTGCTGATGTAATGATTATTGACCCTAAAACAGATACTGAAAAATCAAGGAGAGAGGCCTTTTCAGAAGTCTATTGGCAAAAACATCAGCGACGTGGCGTTACTTTGGTTAGTGCAGAACGATTAATGCGTGAACGCAACTACTTTGGTGCAATGATGGTCAATACAGGGGAGGCCGACGCAATGATAACAGGCTATTCTCGATCGTATCCATCGGCTATTCGTCCAATTTTAGAACTTGTAGAGAAAGAGGAAGGAGTGAAACGCATTGCTGCAACCAGTATTATGATGACTCAACAAGGGCCTTTGTTTATTTCTGATGCAACTATTAATGTTGATCCTTCCGCTGAAGACTTGGCCAATATCACTTTAATGACTGCAAAGGCTGTGAAAATGTTTGGTATAGAGCCTTCAATCGCTATGCTTTCTTATTCAAATTTCGGATCTGCCAGTTCAAAAAGTACACAAAAAGTACGTGAGGCAGTAGCTTATTTACATAAAAATCACCCCGATTTAGTTGTTGATGGAGAAATTCAGGCCGATTTTGCTATCAATCCAGAGAAGTTAGCTAAATCGTTCCCCTTTTCAAAACTAAACAATGGAAAAGGAGCTAACGTATTGATATTTCCAAACTTGGAGTCAGCTAATATTGTTTATAAAATGCTGAAAGAAATACAACAGTTGGATACCGTTGGGCCTATTGTTTTAGGTCTTAGTAAACCGATTCACGTAACTACTTTGGGCTCAAGCGTTGATGAAATGGTCAATTTAGCAACTTTGGCCGTGGTTGATGCACAAGAACGAGAACTCCGAAAGAAATAATTTCTCACATATAAGACTTGAAGCTGTCCGAAAAGGGTTGTTTTTAGCAAAATATTAAAAATAAAATACTTATTTTCAATATATTAAGTTTTGTGAAATTGCTAAAATTTGACTTTTTGGACAGCTTAAGTTTTTTTTGAGTAAAAATCTATGTGTCAATAGGATTCCAGTTCCCGCAGTCAAAAGATGAGTTTAAATAAATACTTGATTAAAGTAAATTAGCACAAAGATTAGTTATCAACATAAAAAGGAAAAGTTGAATCTGATTATATCGTAAGACGCTCAGATGTGTGACTCTACGAAATATTGAAAACTCAAGAACCAAACAAATCAGATAAATCGTTCTTCAGTCCAGAATCAATCTTAGCGAGAATTACTTATCCCATTTTTCCAAACGCAAACTATTTCCATCAAATACAGCATAAGTGAAGTGATGAATCCAATCGCCTGTGTTGACGTAAGTTGCTTTATCATTAAGATGAATTTGCATAGGTAAGTGGCGATGTCCGAAAAGAAAATAGTCGTAGTGTTGGGTTTCTAATTTACGTTTGCAGTATAACACCAGCCATTCTCTGTCTTCTCCTAAAAAATTGACATCTTCATTCCCCGAAATTAATTTATTTTTAACAGACATATGCTGAGCTAATCGCACTCCAAAATCAGGGTGTAACCATCGGAAAAACCACTTGGCAACAGGATTCGTGAACACTTTTTTCATACGTTTGAATCCCTTGTCTCCAGGTCCCAATCCATCACCATGTCCTACAAAAAAACGTTTCCCATTGGCGGTAAAACTTAAAGGTTTGTGAAAGACAGGTATTCCTAATTCATTTTGAAAATAATCCTCCATCCAAAGGTCATGATTGCCCACGAAAAAATAAATAGGAATGCCACTATCACTTAACTCGGCTAATTTCCCCAAAGTACGGACGAATCCCTTTGGGACCACTGTTTCATATTCAAACCAAAAATCAAAAAGGTCTCCCAAGAGAAAGATAGCTCCTGCATCGGTTTTGATTCGGTCAAGCCATTGGACGAAACGTTTTTCACGTGGACGACTTGCTACAAAATTAGGTGCTCCTAAGTGATTATCCGATGCAAAGTATATTTTTTTATCACCTGCTAATGAGATTTCCATAGCGAAGAAATTTTACAAATTGTCGTTAGCAAACCATTCAGCATACGAACTCTCCGTTTCCTGTAAACGCAACGAAAACAGCGTAACATTACTTGGCAAATGTTTTTTGATACGTTCTGCAAAATCGACAACCAAATTTTCACTTGTAGGTTGATAATCTACAGTTATTATATGGTGTTCTTTATCTATAAGCTCTTGAGCAAGAGTTAAATGAGGAGAATTTCCATTAAAAACCATGGCGTGATCAAATACATCGATAATCTCTCGTTTTACAATTTTTTTCAAATCGCCAAAGTCAATAACCATTCCAAATTTCACATCGGATGGATTAGTAATAGGTTCTCCAATAACAGTAACGTGGAGTTTGTAGCTATGTCCATGCAGGTTTTTACATTTGCCATCATAGCCATAAAGAGCATGTCCAGCTTCAAAGTCAAACTTTTTGGTGATTCGTATTTTTGCCATTATTTGATTAATTTTAGTACGCAAAAATACGCAAGTTTTAGCGATATACAATCAAATCTGCTGTAAAATGTAATATCAATTCAGCATCCGTTCAAGCAATCAAATGCAGTTTTTGGAATCATTGAAAAGTATCTAGTATCTTTACATTTCTTTTTGTAAATGAATTACGCGTTGATAAAGTGTTGGATGTGAATAATTTAAAAACACGTTCCATGAATGTGGAGTCAGATTACTAAGGCTGTTACGAGACAATTTTTTCAAAGCAGTGACCAAGTGCTCTGCCGTACCCATAGTCGTTTTGGCGTATTCATCTGCTTGATATTCGAATTTTCGAGATATGTAGTTAGAAATCAAACCCGTAACTGTTGAAATAGGGCTGTAAAGCAATCCAAAAGCTAACAAACCGATATGGAAACTATGCGTTTGCACTCCTAAAGCTTCCGAAAAAATAGAATTTTCAATAGCTAAAGACAACACGTAGAGCGTTATCCCTGTTAGAATTGTCGATTCTAATATATTGAAAAGAATGTGTTTATGTTTGTAATGTCCAACTTCATGAGCTAAAACAGCAACAATTTCATCTGTAGTAAGGTCTTTGATGAGAGTGTCGTAAAGAGTGATTTGTTTTGTCTTTCCGAACCCTGAGAAATAAGCATTTGCTTTGGTCGAACGTTTTGAACCGTCAATCACATAGATGTTTTTCAGCTGAAAACCAACCTTTTTTGCATATTCTTCAATGGCATCACGCAATTCACCCGCCTCCAAGGGGGTCTGTTTGTTGAACAAAGGGACTATCAATCGAGTATATAGAAACGCCATCGCTACCGAAAAACCACTGACTAACAACCAAGTATAAATCCAAAAATATGTACCCACCCAAAGGTAAAACCATACCACTAAAGCCAATATCCCTCCGCCAATAAATAGAGTCAGAGCCTGTCCCTTCAAAAAGTCCGTAAAAAATAAGGTACGTGTGCTTTTATTAAAGCCATACTTTTCTTCAATAACAAAGGTAGCATAATACTCAAATGGCAAAGCTATTAAGTTGCTAATCAGCATCAGTATTCCGAAAAACAATAAAGAAATAACTATTTCATTTTCAAAATATTGACGTAGAAAACCATCTAAAAAGGCAAAACCATCAAGACTCAAAACCACCAAAGTCAGAGCAAACGACAACCACGAGGAAAAGGTTGAAAAACGATGTCCCTCAAACTTGTAGTTTTGCGATTTTTCGTATGATTCAGTGTCATAAACATCCGCTAACACCTCTGGAATCGGATCTCTAAATCTTTGAGCATTTAGTGTTGAAATCCATTCGTCTAACAAATGTTCGGCAATAAATATAGCCAGTATTAGATAAAATAAGGTTGTAGCGTCCATTTTTGATATATTTTGAGGAGCAAAAGTACGGATTTTCTCCGAATAAGTTCTGTTTGAAAGAAATATCTAACTTATTAACCCCAAAATTAAATCATTCTCTCGGATATTTCGCCATAAATTCTTCGGCTTTTTCAACCATATTCACTGAGCCACAAAAAAATGGCACTCGCTGATGTAAGTGGTCTGCTTGAATGTCCATAATGCGTCGATACCCATCGGAAGCTTTGCCTCCTGCTTGTTCGGTAAGGAAAGCGATAGGGTTACATTCGTAAAGTAATCGCAATTTTCCGTGAGGAGTACGTGTTCCCGACGGATAGATATAGATTCCACCTTTAAGCATGTTTCTGTGAAAGTCAGAAACTAACGAACCTATGTAACGAGAGGTATAAGGTCGGTCACCTTCCAATTCTTGGCAATATTTTATATAGTCTTTAACTCCCTGAGGAAAATGTACATAGTTCCCTTCATTGATGGAATAAATAGATCCATCTTTAGGGAATTGCATATTTGGATGCGAAAGATAGTACGTTCCGATGGAAGGATCGAGTGTAAAACCATTAACTCCTCTACCAGTTGTGTACACCATCATTGTAGAAAGTCCATAAATGATATAACCTGCGGCTACTTGTCTATTTCCTGGTTGCAAAAAATCTTCCAACTGCACAGGCGTACCTTCAGGAGTCACACGACGATAAATAGAAAATATCGTTCCGACAGTTACGTTCACATCAGAGTTACTGGAGCCATCAAGAGGGTCAATCAGCACTACATATTTACTCAAATGGCTGTTTTGAGAGGGTTCTACTGAAATAAAAAATTCGTTTTCTTCCGAAGCAATTCCACAAACTACTTCACGCTGTGTTAAGGCTTTGATAAAAATTTCGTTGGCAAATACATCTAGTTTTTTTTGTACTTCGCCTTGTATATTTTCCTCACCCATGTCGCCCAAAATATCCTCCACCAAACCTGCTTTGTTCACCTCACGATTCACGACTTTTGAAGCCAAGCGAATGGAACTCAAAAGTCGAGTCAACTCTCCTGTAGAATATTGAAAATCTTTTTGATTTTGGATGATGAATTCACCCATTGTTTGATATGTTTTAGCCATGTCTTTAAAGTTTTGAGTTTTATGGTATCAAAGTTAGCAAAAAAACATAAAGAATACAAAAATGTTTATCCATTATTTTCTACATTTTTTTTCGTAACTTCGCGTTTTGTAAAACAATTGTGCATCACAAAATGTCCTTAGAAGATCGTATTTTTTCTATCAATAACGAGATAGATTTCGAAAATATAAGCTTGGAAGTCTTTGAATATCAGTTTAATCACAACTTAGTATATCAAGATTTTTGCACCTATTTAAAAAAAACACCTAAAAATGTACGCTCTCTATTTGAAATTCCTTTCTTGCCGATAGAGTTTTTTAAATCACATCGTGTTTTTTGCGGACAAGATTCTGAACAACAGATTTTTACAAGTAGTGGCACCACAGGGATGCTAACATCAAAACATTATGTAAAAAAATTGAGCGTTTACGAAAAAAGTTTCCGAAAGGGGTTTGAGTTGTTTTATGGTAATCCATCCGAGTATGTGATTTTGGCTTTGCTTCCTTCGTACTTAGAACGAACTGGTTCTTCTCTCATTTACATGGTAGAAGATTTAATTCAGCAATCAAACAATCCTAACAGTGGTTTCTATTTGAATGAGTTACAATCTTTAGCTAACCTGCTAAAAGCATTGGATGAGGCAGGAAAAAAAATATTACTCATCGGAGTATCCTTTGCGCTACTGGATATGGTCGAAAAACATTCCTTTTCATTAAAAAATACCATCATTATGGAAACGGGAGGCATGAAAGGGCGTCGTAAAGAGTTGATAAGGGAGGAATTACATCATATTTTATGTAATGGATTTGGTGTTCAAACTATTCATTCAGAATATGGTATGACGGAATTACTTTCACAAGGTTATTCCTGCGGGAATGGCATTTTTAAAACCGTACCTTGGATGAAGATTTTAATTCGAGATACTAACGATGCTCTTTCTTTTCAACCTAATAAAAAAACGGGTGGGATTAATGTAATTGATTTAGCAAATTTACAATCGTGTAGTTTTATTGCTACACAGGATTTAGGCAGACGCCTTTCTGACACAGATTTTGAAGTGTTGGGAAGGTTCGATAATTCAGATATTAGGGGATGTAATTTATTAGTTTTGTGATAAAAATCCGAAAAGTTTTGTTTTAGACAGATTCGGCACTGAAATACTTGGTATTCTTCGAAAGTGACACACTAATCGTGATGAACAAACAAAACTTTTCGGATGGTGTATATTTACTTCTTTAGTCGGATTTTATTCGAACACATGAAAACTCTCTAACACGATGAGGGATAAAAACCCAGCAATAAAACCTAAGAAAGCCAACCACAGGATGTTTTTCAAGTACCAAAAAAAGTCTATTTTTTCCATTCCCATAGCAGCCACTCCTGCCGCCGATCCGATTATGAGTAAACTTCCTCCAGTTCCAGCTGCAAAAGCAATAAAATGCCACAAAGCACTATCCACAGGCTCTTGGAACATCCCAATACTTGCTGCTACTAACGGTACGTTGTCAATTACTGATGATCCCATTCCAAGAAGAGCCACTACAATATTCTGATTTGGAACCGCTTCGTTTAATACATTTGCAAAGTTGAATAAAACACCCACGGATTCCAAAGCGGCAACTCCCAATAAAATACCTAAGAAAAATAAAATACTTGATATTTCAATACGCGACAAAGCTCTGTGTGTTGAAAATGAAACAGCTGCATCTTCGTTTAATTCTTTAATAGGTTTCAACAGCTCGGAGAAAAACCACATGGTTGCTAAAGCAAAAAGCATCCCGATGTAAGGAGGTAGACCCGTAACGGATTTGAATACAGGTACAAAAATAATGGACGCAAAACCAATAATCAACACTGGAGTACTACTTTTAAAAGCCTGTGTCTTGTCAGACCGCGGAATGTCCAATCGCCCTTGGAAAACGGGTAAGAATGATGCGATAGCAAAAGGGACAACAAAGCATATAATAGAGGGAAGTAACACATATTCTGTGAGTTTAGCTGCAGTCACTTTATTTGCCATCCAAAGCATCGTCGTAGTTACATCTCCTATAGGTGACCATGCTCCTCCTGCATTAGCAGCAATCACAATGAGTGAAATGTACCAAATGCGTTCAGTTTTGAATGGTACTAATTTACGCATAATTGTAACCAAAACGATGACTGTTGTCAAATTATCAATCAATGCGGAAAGGAAAAAAGCGATAATCCCGACAATCCAAAGTAAGCGTTTTTTTCTACGTGTTTTGATGATTTTTTTTATAATTTCAAAGCCTCGGTGCATATCAATTACCTCAACGATAGTCATTGCTCCGATAAGAAAAAAGAGAATTTCAGCTATTTTTCCCAAATGATGTAACAAAATGTTGTCAATAGCTAAGTCGTTGTTTGTAGGGTTAATAGCGTGAAGGGCTTGATCTTCGATTTCATAGACAGTGAGTCCTCCCATTTTTAAAATAGCCCAACAAATCGATGCCATCCCTAGAGCTGAGATGGTTTTGTCAATCTTCACCTGATGCTCAATAGTGATAAAAAAATAGCCGATAAAAAACACAGCAATCAACAAAATTTCCATAGAATGTATTGATTTTATTATAGATGTAAAATTGGCGACAAAGATAAAAAAATACTCATGAATCCCATATAAAAACTAAAATCTTTTCCTTAAGAAAATCATCTGCTATTTGTATTCTTGATTATCAAAAATAATTTCGTACCTTTGGAACTCATTAATTTCATATTATTTTTAACCAAATAAATAGCTATATATTATGAGTTTTCCAACGGATTTAGAAATTGCACAAAATGCAAAAATGCTTCCTATTAAAGAAGTTGCTAAAAAATTAAATGTTAGTGAAGATGACTTGGAACTGTACGGAAAGTACAAAGCTAAGTTACCTCTACATCTAATTGATAATGAAAAACTTAAGAAGAATAAATTAGTGTTAGTAACGGCTATCACTCCAACCCCTGCAGGTGAAGGGAAAACTACTACTAGCATAGGTCTTACTGAAGGGTTGAACAAAATCGGTAAAAAAGCCATTGCAGTGCTTCGTGAACCTTCTTTAGGGCCTGTTTTTGGAATTAAAGGAGGTGCCGCAGGAGGAGGATATTCACAAGTAGTGCCAATGGAGGATATCAATCTGCATTTCACAGGCGACTTTTCAGCAATTGAAAAAGCAAATAATTTGCTTTCAGCAGTGATTGATAATAATATACAAAGTAAAACACATTCCATCGGTATTGATCCACGTACAGTTGTTTGGAAGCGTGTGATGGATATGAACGACCGTGCATTACGTCAGGTTGTCATCGGCTTGGGAGGTAGTGCCAACGGAGTACCTCGTGAAGATGGGTTTAACATCACTCCTGCCTCTGAGATAATGGCAATCCTTTGTTTGTCAGAAAGTTTTTCGGATTTAAAGAAGCGTATTGGAAACATCTACATCGGTAAAAAATTCGATGGCACACCTGTTTTTGCTCGTGATTTGAAAGTAGTAGGAGCTATGGCATTACTGTTGAAAGATGCGATAAAACCTAATTTAGTGCAAACTTTAGAAAATAATCCTGCCATTTTGCATGGAGGACCTTTCGCAAGTATTGCTCAAGGAACCAATACAGTATTAGCTACCAAAATGGGAATGTCCTTAGCTGAATATACTATAACGGAAGCCGGTTTTGGAGCTGATTTAGGAGCAGAGAAATTCATGAATATCAAATGTGTGTCTGCTGGACTTGCTCCTGATGCAGCTGTTATTGTTGCAACTGTTAGGGCGTTACGCCATCATGGAGGAGCAATGAAAGAAGAATATACCACAGCAAGTCTTGAAAAAGTAAAAAAAGGTATCGGAAACTTAGAAAAGCACATTGAAAACGTGCAAAAATTTGGATTGAAAGCTGTTGTAGCAATTAATTTCTTCCCTAATGACAGTGATGAAGAAATTCAATTCATCAAACAAGTGTGTGAACAAAAAGGAGTGAAAGCAATTGTTTGTAAAGGATTTGCTGAAGGAGGTAATGGGGCAAAAGAACTGGCACAAGCGGTAGTGGAGATTGTAGAAAGTGGTGAAAGTAAATTTAAACCGCTTTACGACCATGCAATTTCCATTGAAGATAAAATTGTTAAAATTGCAACCGAAATTTATGGAGCTAAAAGCGTGAATTTTACTTCAAAGGCACGTACGCAACTCAATAATATTAACAAATTAGGCTTCGACAAAATGCCTGTTTGTATGGTAAAAACTCCGAAATCATTGAGTGATAATGATAAGAAATTAGCACGTCCAACGGATTTCGAGGTTACGGTTCGGGAGTTTGAATTTGCTTCAGGGGCAGGATTTGTGATTCCTATTTTGGGCGATACAATGCGTATGCCAGGGCTACCAAGCGTTCCTGCGGCAGAAGGTATGGACATAGACGACAATGGAATCATTACAGGACTTTCATAGTTTTTTAGTTCAGTAGGACTTTCTAGTACTACTGGATGACTGATAAAAAAGAGGAGAGAAGCTGTCCGAAAAAGACGGCTTCTTTTTTTTGTGATTAAAGGAAGAAAATTTCGCTCTTTTTTCTTTTAAAATTTGTCTATTCAAAAAAACATATTACCTTCGCAATAAAATATAACAATAGTTATATAATGTATGTTATAAAATAATATTATGCCTAAAACAACGACAATAACGAAAGAAATTATCATTGAAACTGCCTTTGAAATGGTTCGAAAAGAAGGGTTTGGGGTGCTTTCTGCCCGAAACATTGCCAAGCAAATCGGTTGTTCAACACCATCGTATTTTTGCCAACGAAACAGTAAAAATTCCTTTTTCAAAAGGCTACGGTCTTGATATGTAGCCCCCAACAAAATAGTAACAACCTAAAAATCAGAATAAAATGAACAACAAAAAAATCGCAGAGATTTTGGCTTCGCAGTATAAAGCAAGCCTTGGAATGCTACGTAAAACTTTGGAAAAAGTTCCTGAAGACCAATGGAATACGGATGAGTACAACAATCCGAATTGGCAAATTGCCTATCATTGCATTGCCGCAATACAATATTATTTAGGGGCAAATGACGCCAGTTTTGTACCCTTTGAAAAAGCCATCAGAGGGGCAGAGAGTCTTGGAGGTTCGCAAGAATGGGAAAATCCTGATGCAGGTGTGGTGGTAGAGGGATTTCATACCAAAGAAGAATTGTTTTCGTTTATTGATGAGCTGAATGAAAACTTGCTACAACGGATTGAAGCTCTGCCTTTTGAAGCGGATTCGGGATATGAATGGTATCCAGTTTCGCGTTTTGAATTGCATCTGAACTGCATCCGGCATACCCCAACACCATACAGCAGAAATCATTGAGCGATTGAAAATAAAAGGTATTAGCGGTTTCCGTTGGTGGGTAAACGAACACGAACCGGAAGAATGGGAGGGATAATTCTCAATGCTAAATGGTTAATATAAGGAGGTATAATTCTTCCTTGTTTTTCGTAATTTGTGAAAAATAAATAAAATCTCCTATTTTTGCCAAAAAAATAAAAAATGACACGAAAAAGAACCAAAAAAGAAAACTCAAAAATCAGTGTGATAGAGCGTTGGGACAAGCCTTTTGAGTATTTTGGATTTTTGAATTTGGTGCTGATGGCATTTTATTACGGAAGTTTGTGGTTTTCCGCCACGCCTTTGGACGCTGATAAAGTATTTAAATTCAGTCTTTTAATGGCATTTGAGTTTATAATGGTACATTCAGGTGTGTTTATGGTGGCGTTTTCTGCACGCATCAGTTTGTTTATATTTTTCCCTGTATATGGCTTGTTTGCCTATTCTTTTCAGAGTATTATGGGGTTTTCGGATTGGACGATTACTACGCTTTATTGCGTTACCGTGTTTAACCGAATGCGTTTTGCATTTTTTAACACCAGTGAAGCTGTACAACAAAGAGTAATGGCTCAATCTGTCGTCGCAGTAATGCTGTATTTTTTTCTTGCGATGTTTGTCGCTTTTGGGCAAAATATTGTCCCAGAATTTGCCTTAGATGAAGGATTTCGCAAATCCCAAAGTTACTTAGATGCCAAAAAACACGGTGGACTTTTTTTAGATTTTCCTCATACAGCGATTGCATTGGGAACTCTGTATTTCAGCTTTTTAGCTCTTTTTGATTTGAGTTTAATCCGAAAGATGAAGTGAGGCATTTGATAAGATTTTGCATTTTTCAAGAAAGTTTAAAGGTCAGTCGTCAAAAAGGAGGTATTACTATTGATGAAGTAGAATAACGTTTGGGAGATACGCTTCGTAGCTTAAAACAACCAAAGGTATATTGTCCAAGTCCAAAACAATAATAAAATTTTTGAGTTCAGTACTTAATTACATATATTTTCTTAATGGTTAAACACTGATTTTCAGTATTTTAACCACTTTTCATCGGCTTTAAAGACAAAGTCCGCACTGCGGAATATGTGCCGTTAAAAAAATCAATGAATGTAGCCTAGAAAATCTATACTACCTGAGCGTAGCGAGTTTAGAAATTTTCAGCAAAGTATGTGAGAGTTGATTTTTGGTAAAGTATCCACAGTATTGATTTTTTGGTTCCACATACTAAGCTTTCGCTTACTATGTTTCAGGACAAAAGTACAAAATATGAAAATAAATAATGAACTCAATAAAATTTATTATTAAGTTTGTCTTTCCTAAAAAAAACACGATGAAAAAACAAAATCAAACGTTGCTTATCATACTGGAAGAAAGTGCTTTTTTTAGCCCAGAATATTATCAAATAATGACACATCAAAATGTCAAATATTTGAAAATCAATTGTTATTCAGTGATTGAAGGAAGAGAAAATTTATATTCCATAAAGGAGTTTTTTCTAAATAGAAATGGAGTTGTGGAGCGGATTTTTCATTATCAATATTTTGAACCTTACGAATACAAAAAAGTAATATTTGATGCGTATGGTAAAAAAATACAGGCTCTTTATTATGATTCAGACGGAAATTTAGAACTAAAACAAATTTTTACTTATGATGAAAACAACAATAATTCTGAAATTTTAACTTTGCAAAATGAAGAATTTTACGCCAAAGTCACACGAAAATTTAATGAAAAAGGACAAGAAATTTTTTGCCATCACGAGCACCAAAACGACCATCTGAGCGGATATTCGGAGTCCTTTTACGATGAAAGTGGCAGGCTCATCTCGATAAAATATTTTTATTCGGATAAAACTCATCACGGTTCGGTGTTTTATGAATATGACAAGTACGGCTTTTGTTGTCTATACCGATGGAAATCGGCAGTCAATCAAGACGATGCTACCATACAAAAAAACATCTTTGACTCCAATGGAAAAATTCTGAAGTCAGAAGTCTATAAGGCATATAATGAGGAAGTTCCGTTCGAAGTTTTTCAGTATGAGATGGATTTCTTTGATGTTTGAGAAATGAAATTATTTTATGATATTTCATCATTTGTATTTTATAGATTTTGTATGTCTTATCTAATGACCCTTTCAAGGGGGAGATGTAAAAATTCCCTTTTGATTTGCTGAATTATATCAGTAAAATTTGAAGAATTTTTGGATAAGTCGTTTTATGTTTTTAGACGGGGATTTTTTTAACGAACTTTCTGTTTTTTATGTGATTATCGTATTTGTTTCAATTGGATGGTTGCTACAACAAAAAAGGAGAATACGAAGTCTCCCCGAAGGTAAACTTTCAATTTTTCCCTTAAACAGCCATTTCGCCAATACGATGTTAGTGGGCAGTTTCTTTATTCTTCAATCTTTCTTTTATAAAAAATATAATCTGTGTTAATCGGTTCTATTCCATAATTTTTAATGTCGACCGCAATTTGAGCACGGTGATAAGTCGAATGGTTTATGATATGGAATAAAACATCTTCAATTTTATTTGTAAATTTTTGTCCTTTTGAATTTTGATATTCAATTATATTTTCAAGATTATTTTCACGAATTATTTTCAAGGTTTTTGTATAATTTTCATCATTTATCTTCGAGATTTTATTCCATTCGTTAATTTGCCAAACTCCAAATTCAATTTCATTGTCAATTCTGATGTTCCATATTTGTTGAGCTTTAATCAGATGATTTATAAGTCTCAAAGATTTTTCAGGAACTTCTTGGAAATTTTCCGTCAGAAACTCAATCCATTTTTTTATTAAAATGATAGTTGTACTCAAATAATTCGTTTAACTTTTCCTTCATTTGGACGGTGTTTTGGTGAAATTACACATAACGATTCGCGGCTTGGCGTAGTGGGGGCTTTTCAGCACAAAACTTCATACGAAGCCGAAAGTTCAAATTTACGAAAAACTGTCATACGAAGAACGTCCGCCCCCCATTACGCCAAACCGCTGTTAGCTGCTGGCGTTCTGTCCACCGTCTTAGTAAACCATTTGTCTGTATGTCGTCCAAGTGTCGCTGTCGGGTTGTGCGTTCGGGTATTTTTTCTTTTCAGAAGGGCAGGAAATTTTTTATTCAATTTTTTTAGGGAACAAGCACACTCTTTTTGCAGCTTTGGTTTGCGTGTCGGCTTGTAGCGGCTGCAAAATGTGTGTGCTTGTGTGCGTTGGCTTTTTACTTCGCTAATTGTAATATTCTGTATGCTCCTCTTGCAACAATTATAAAAACGATTGCTCCAATAATCAAGTCGGGATAACCTGAACTAAGCCAATTAACCAAAAGTCCTGCAACGATAACACCCGAATTAATAATTACGTCATTGGAAGTGAAAATCATACTTGCTTGCATATGAGCCTCTTTGCTTTTACCTTTTTGTAATAAGTAAAGACAAATCACATTAGCGATAAGAGCCAAAACAGAAACGATAATCATTGTTTGAAAATCAGGCATTTTCTCAACTCCTATAAATCGTCTGACTACTTCTACAAAACCAATTACAGCAAGAAGTATTTGAAAATATCCTGCAAATTTTGCGATATTGTTTTTTCTCGTTATTGTTCCACCCACCGCAAATAATGCCAATCCGTAAACAATACTGTCTGCGAGCATATCCAAACTGTCTGCCACTAATCCCATTGAGTTGGAAAAAATTCCTAACAGCATTTCCAATCCGAAAAACAGAAAATTGATGATAAGAACCGTCCACAACAATTTCCGTTGTTTATTGCTTGTGTCCGTTTCAATTTCTACTCTGCTTTCTTCTGTTGAAACCAAAGAAGTATCAAGGTTCAGTGTATTTAATGCTAAGTGTATTGGCTCTGGTTTTCCGTTATGATGAACTGCTAATTTTCGGTTCGGAATGTCAAAGTCCAATGATTTTATTTCATCAAATTTTTGCAGTTTCATCCGTATTAATTGCTCCTCGCTTGGGCAATCCATTTTTGTAATGTTAAATATTGTCTTTTGCATAATTGCTACAATTTTAGTTTGATACCACCATTGATTAAAAATCCGTCAAGCGGTGCGTAAATGTCCCTGAAAACAGGATTAGTTACTGTGCCTGTATAAATAGTGTCAAATCGGGTTTGCCTTGCGTCAAGGAAATTTTCAAAGTTGATGTAAACCGAAAATTTCTCCCATAGCTTTTCAACCATAAAACCACAAAGCACATATTGTTTTCCTGTTGCACCGTCACTCAATTTTTGAGGACTGAAATAATACGCTTCCAAACCTACTTTCCATTTGTCCTCTACTTCATACATTAAAACTGAATTTATCCTGTGCTTTGGCGTAAGCGGTGTATTTGTCAAAATTCCGTTTTGATGCAAGCGGGTATCGGTAAATGTATAACCCAAAAACAATTTAAAATCATCATACCCGATTTTGATATTGGTTTCCGTTCCTCTTGTATCAATGTGTCCTGTCGAATTGATAAATTGGTATAATCCGCCTGTTTGAGATTCAAGCAACAAAGGGTTATTCAAATAGGTATAGAAAAAAAGTTGGTTGATACTGAACGTTACTTTTTCGCCAAATACGGTGCGATAATTAAAATCAAAATTTCCTCCGTAACTGCGTTCCAATTTGTTGATGTTTTTATCAATGGGCATTACATTTTGGTATTGTATGCGTTCGCTTTCCTCTGTAAATATGGTTGGCGTTTTATAGCCAAAGCCACCGCCAAGCCGTGAAGAAAATTTGTCGGTTATTTTGAATAATGCTGAAACTCTTGGCAGCAAGGCAATACCATAATCAATAACATAGTCGGCTCTGAAACCTGTTTCAAGATTGAGCCACTTGGTTGCTTTCCACGAATTTTGAGCAAATGCACCAAAAGTAATTTGGTCGTAATTTCTCAACGGAAAAGTGTCTGTCTGCTTTTCCTGAAAGTTATCCGACCAAAGATTTACACCTGCAACCCATTCTGTTTTTTCCCGAACATTGGTATAGCTTGCTTCGCTGAATGTGGCTGTTTGTGTGCCGTCAAAGCTATAATTCGGAATATTGATTATCCTGTTAAAATAACTTACGCTGTTTTTAAAATTGAAGAAACTTTTGTCATTAAATTTATGGTCAAAAGACAATTGCGTGGAATAGCGTTGTGTTTTGTTTTCTTCAAAATAGCTGTGGATAGTGTCTCCTTTTCCTTGTATAAAATGTATGTCGCCACCGATACGGTTTTCAATAGCTGTGTTTATTCCAACATTCAGTTTTGTTTTGTCGCTGAAATAAACAAATAACTTGGGATTGAAAACATACCTGTCAAATTTTGGAATTGCTGTAAAATCAATATTGGCAGGGTTGTAAGCCCAATTGCGGTTGTGTGCTGCAAATATTGTTGTTCCAATTTTGTTAAATCGCTGTCCGTAAAAACCGTTAATGTCAAAACCTCTGCCCGAACTTCCGTTTAAATGAAAACGTAATTCTTTTTCATCTGTCGGTGTTTTGGAAATAAGGTTTACCAATCCTGCTATCGCTCCTCCTCCGTAAAGTGTAGATGAAGAACCTTTAATAATTTCTACTTGCTTTAAGTCAAGCGGTGGCGTTTGCAAAAGTCCTAAACCGCTTGCTGCTCCTGCATATAGTGGAAATCCGTCTTTAAGAATTTGAGTATATCGTCCGTCAAGTCCCTGAATACGAATAGAAGCATTGGCAGATGTTGCGGAAGTTTGCTGCGTTTGTATGCCTGTGCTTTCACTTAAAAGCATACGAATATCCCCTGCTTTCATATTGCCTTTTTCGTCTAATTCTTCCCCTCCAATAAATTCAATTCTTGTCGGAATGTCCTTTATGGTTCTGGAACTTCGGGTAGATGAAATCACAATTTCGTCCAATTCGTTTGCATTTGATTTGAGAAAAATCTCTATCAGGTTTGATGTTGTCAACGGAAAATCAAACGTGTCTTTTCTTGTTTCATAACCGATGTAACGAAATTCAATTATCTGCTTTCCGTTTGGGATATTGGTTAAGGTTATCATTCCGTTAATGTCTGCGGTTGCTCCTGTTGCCGTTTCTGATAAAATAGCTGTCGCACCGATTAACGGTTCTTTTGTTTCGCTGTCTTTTATGACCGCTTTAAATGTATTCTGTCCGAATACGGTATTTATGTTGAATGCTACCATTAGTAGCAAAATGATTTTAAACTTCATTGCCTAAATGATTATTAATGTTTGAAAAATAAGAATTGGCGGTGCGTAGCACCGCAATTTGTTATTGTGCCGAAGGCACGGAAACATTAACTAATCTTGGGCGGTTTCCAAATGGAAGAGAAAAAGTCAGACGTTGTATTTTCCTTGTAAATAGAAACTTTTTTGTCTGAATAAGTGAGGATAGAGTGTATTGAAAATTTTGCTATTGGAAAAGTAAAACCCAAACAGGTATTGCAACTCATAAATGGTGAACAACAATCGCTACAATCTTTGTCACTTTGATTGTCTTGTGATTGTTCGGTTGTTTGCTCCTGAAAACAATTGTCCTCCACCAAGTTTGGTGCTGCTGTCAGCAACAAAACATAAAGGGCTAATATGAAGGAGAAATATTTCACGCTGCAAAGTTAGTATAATTCATTATTTTATTGTCCAATCGTCATTATCATTTTCATTAACGGTTATCTTACTGATAACAGCGTTTGCCCCTGAGTCTGTGTAAGTTCCATACCCATTGACAAATACGCCTTTAGCTCCGTCTTTTTGATTTGTCATTGCGTATAAAATGGCTTCGTCTTCCAAGTCGTTTTGTCCTGTAAAACGATATATTTTGTCAATAACGATGTCGTTCAAATCAACTTTTTCGCCTCCTTTTTTGTAAGATATGTTTTCTTCCAACAAGTTAAAGTCTTCTGTATAACCACGTTGTCTTAGTATTTCTATTACTTCTGATAATGTTTTCTCTGTTGATAGCATAGTGTTCTCTATATAGATGTTTATAAATGCAAAGTTAAAAAAGCGTTGGGAAAAAATGGCTCTTTGGATTTTGCCGAAGCGTGGGCTTTTGTGTGTCGGGGCAAAAGCCAATGTGCCATTGTGCGGTGGCAAAAAATTGAATAAAAAAATGTGCGGTAGGGAAAAGAAAAAATACAGAAGGGTCGGCAAGGTGTGTCGGCTTAGTTCTTGTCCGTTTGTAATATGGTCTGTATGTCTTTGTTTATCTGTCAAAATGGTTTACGCTTCTCTTGTTTGTCTGACCGTTACTGTCAGGGTTGCACGGTCTGTCTTTACGCTTGCAGGTAACACGCAAATATACGCAATTTCGTTTATTCTACATATATAATATTCGTATATCGTTTTATTTTTTTATCCATAATTCTTTTATATATCAATAAATCAACAAGATACAACAACTAGAAACATTTGTATTTCCGAATGTTTTTACTGTCTTTGCAAAAAGAAAACAGAGCAAAGATATGGTTTACATTATTCCCCAAAAAGGATAGGTTTGTGGGTTATGCACTTTCTGTTTTTATCAGATTATCGTATTCGTTTCAAAGGAATTAGTATTTTTGTCCTTACGAAGTAACACCTATGATGCACAACAAGACATAAAACAGCGTTTTTCAAGTTATATGCCCTTTATAACGCCACTACAATGAAATACAGAGAAATTAAACCGAATGGATTTTTGAACAACTTTGTACAGTGCTTTTGGTATTACGAAACTACTGACACAGAAATCCAGCATACCATTTTACCGGACGGTTACTTTGACTTAATTGCAGAGTTTGAAAACGAAACATTGACAACTGTCAAACTCACAGGAATTTGGACAAAACCGAAAGACATACAAATCTCTAAAAACGCTAAATTCTTCGCCATTAGGTTTAAACTTTTAGCCATTGAATATATCTTCCGAAAAGAGATTAAATCAATTTTAGACTCAATCGTAAATTTGCCTTTTTCATTTTGGAGCATTGACAAATATAAAACTGATGAATTTGAAAAATTTACTTCCGAAATCTCGAATAATTTAGAGACCTCCATAAAACTTTTAAAGCCAATTGACAGTAGAAAATTAAAACTGTTCGACTTCGTTTATGAACAAAAAAACAAAAGCGTTCCTATTGAAATTGAGCTACGAAATGAGCCTTGGGGCGACCGCCATTTCGCTATCAAAGACCCCAACGACATCGGTATTGATATAGTAACCTACACAGAATCTGAATGATAATCAATTTTCTTGTAAAAACCAATATCGTGTAATTTAGGAATTTATTAGATAATCAAAAAAGATATAAAAACGCTCCTTAATTGGAGCGTTTTTGCTTTAGAAAGAACATAACTTATAAGATTTCAAGATTAAAGGAAGAAAATTGCGTTCTTTTTTCTTATAGAAAATTTGTCTGTTCAAAAAAACATATTACTTTTGCAATAAAATATAATAGTAGTTATATAATGTGTGTTATAAAATAATATTATGCCTAAAACAACGACAATAACGAAAGAAATTATCATTGAAACTACCTTTGAAATGGTTCGAAAAGAAGGGTTTGGGGTGCTTTCTGCCCGAAACATTGCCAAAAAAATCGGTTGTTCAACACAGCCCATTTATTGGACATACAAAAATATGGACGACCTCAAAGCCGAAGTCTGCCAAAAAGCTCTTATTCACTTACAAAACACAATGTTGGGCTATTCAAAAACAGGAAACTCTTTCCTTGATTTAGGATTGGGGTATGTGCAAATGGCTCATACAGAACCTGCTTTATTTAAGGCTTTCTATATGGATAATATTATGAATATAAAACTTACAGATATTTTTCCGGAAAGTCAGCAAATAGTAAACATAATGAAAAATTCAGAAGAATACCGACAATTATCCGACGAAGGCGTAAAGAACATTATCGCTAAATCGTGGATGTTGGCTCACGGTATAGCTTCACTGGTCGCAGTTGGAATGTTTGTCTATGATGAGGAGAAAATTTTGGATATTTTAAAATAATATCATTTCTATACCTAAAATGAAATTTCATTCAAAAAACAATGTAAACCTTTAACAATATGAACACCAAATCAAAAACTTTCAGAAATGTTACCCTATTCAGCTTGGTGGCAATCACCTGCGGTTGGGTAGGCGTTGGGGTGGATAAGTTGCTCGGTCAGCCCTCGAATTTGGAATCGCTCGGAGCGTTGATTTTTATCGCTACGCCACTTCTGTGTATGCTTTTGCTTCGCCTTTTCGGTGGCGACGGCTGGAAAGACCTTCCCCTGAAACCGAATTTCAAACAAAACGCCTGTTGGTATCTGTTTGCCTTTGCAGTTTATCCGTTGGTTATCGGTATAACGCTTTGCATAGGGCAAATGCTGGGTTGGGCAGATGTGAGCAAATTTAGTTTTTCGACATATTTATCCATTCTTGCAGCTGCTTTTTTGCCCGAATTTATCAAAAATATCTTTGAAGAATCGGTTTGGCGAGGCTATCTCACCCTAAAAATGGAGCAACTCACCAAAAACGAATGGTTGATTTATTTAGTGGTGGCACTGGTGTGGCAGACTTGGCACGCCCCTTATTATATGGTGTTTTTGGAAGAAGACTATTTGGCTCAATTTTTCCCTTACGGAGGAGTGTGGCTTTTCGTCTACGGCTTTGTGGTGGTGGGCGTTTGGACGATTATGTACACCGAAGTCTTTTTCTTGTCGCGTTCGCTTTGGGTGGTGGTTTTGATGCACACGATGGAAGACGCTCTCAATCCGCTGATTTCCGAAGGTTTTGCCGTTGTCTCGCCTGATAAAACATTATTGATTTCGCCAACTTTCGGTATTATTCCGCTGATGATGTATTTGGCAATAGGCTTGTATTTAAGAAAAATACGAAAAGCGAAATTCTGTCAAACCGATTGATTTTGTGGTTACATCAAAAACAGAAATAACCAATATACAATATAATATATGAGTAAAGTAATTCTGTATATCTCAATGAGTTTGGACGGGTATATCGCCAAGCCCAATGACGATTTAAGTTTCTTATCCATCGTGGAAAAAGAAGGAGAAGATTATGGTTTTGAGCGTTTTATATCAACGGTGGATACACTGATTATCGGACGAAAAACATACGACTGGGTAATGAATGCGGTAGGGGAATTTCCGCATAAGGAAAAAACGGTTTATGTACTGACGAAAATCGAAAGACCTTCCGCAGGGAACATTCATTTTTATACGGGAGATATATCGCTACTCATCGGCAAATTGAAAAAAGAAACTCGCCAAAACATCTATTGCGACGGCGGGGCTCAAATCGTGAATGAACTTTTGAAGGGCGATTTATTGGACGAACTCATCATTTCCGTCATTCCGATATTGGTGGGCAACGGCACAAAATTGTTTAACGACAACAGACCCGAACAGCCACTAAAACTCATCAGCGTAACCCCTTACGACACAGGACTTGTGCAATTGCATTACAAAAGAATATAATACATAAATAAAAGGTATTAATTTTTCAACAATATGAACACAAACAAAAAAATGCACTCCGGTGCTGACTGTTGGGACAAAATTTTCCCGAAAAGCGATAAAGTAGAACATCAAAAAGTAACGTTCAGAAACCGCTACGGCATAACCCTTGTCGGCGATTTGTATTTTCCGAAAAACAGCGAAGGCAAGAAACTTGCAGCTCTTGCCGTTTGTGGAGGATTCGGAGCGGTAAAGGAACAAGCCTCCGGATTTTACGCCCAAACGATGGCGGAAAAAGGCTTTGTAACCTTGGCTTTTGACCCTTCTTATACGGGCGAAAGCGGTGGCGAACCTCGCAATGTGGCGTCGCCCGACATCAACACCGAAGATTTTTCGGCTGCGGTCGATTGCTTGGGGCTTCAACCCTTTGTGGACAGAGAAAAAATAGGGCTTATTGGCATCTGCGGTTGGGGCGGATTTGCCCTGAACGCTACGGCTATCGACACGCGAATAAAAGCGGTGGCAACGATGGTAATGTACGATATGTCCCGCGTTTTCGGCAAAGGATATTTCGACGGCAACACACCCGAAATGCGTCTGGAAATGAAGCGTTCGCTCAATGCGCTTCGTTGGACGGATGCCGAAACGGGAATGCCTGCTCCTGGCTATCCGATGCCGGATGCTCCTTCCGATAAAGTCCCTCAATTCCTGAACGATTATATCGAGTTTTATAAAACTCCGAGAGGTTTCCACGAGCGTTCGGTTTCTAATCAGGTTTGGACAGCCACTACACTGCTTTCGTTTCTGAATTTCCCGCTGCTTTCGTATGTTCACGAAATCGATGTCCCGACCCTTATCGTTGCGGGAGAAAACGCTCATTCCCGCTATATGAGCGAAGATGCCTACCAATCCGTAGGAAGCAAAAACAAGGAGTTGTTTATTGTTCCCAACGCCAAGCACACCGACTTTTACGACAATCAGGCAGGAGTGATTCCGTTTGATAAGTTGGAAACGTTTTTTAAGGAGAATTTACAATAATGTTAAAAATATATATAAATAGCACAATCAAAGAACAACATCGTAACCCACGAAATATGTAAAAATTCGTTTCTTTTTTTCATAATTTCTTGAAAAATACAAAAATCGATGTATTTTTGGTGAAAAATATTCTGATTTAATATGATTGATTGCCAATTGCTTATAGATCAATTTAGAAATAAAGTGAATGAATACTTTTCCCTGTCGGAGGCTACTTTTGAACTTCTCAAAACGCATATTGATTGTATTGCATTGTCTCGTAATGAAATTCTATTGGATTACGGAAAAACCTGCAAGGATTTGTACTTTGTTTGTCAAGGAATTTTGATAGCCTATTTTATAGATAAAAACGGAAGTACATACAATAAAAACATCTTTTTTGAAAACGAATTTGCAGGTTCTATGGTTTCAGCAATTACTCAAAAGCCTTCCGAATTTGTGATTCAATCTCTTGAAAATAGTCTTGTGATAAAGATTAATTTCTCAGAATTTAAGCGACTTATTTCACAGAATGAAGAAATTAAAAATTTCTACATCGCCTATTTAGAGAAAAATTGGGTTATCGACAAAGAACAACGGGAAATCGCTATCGTGATGCAAGATGCGATTTTCCGCTACAAAAATCTGCTTGAAAAACACCCTAACATAGACCGTCGCGTACCGCTCAAACATATCGCTTCACATTTGGGCATTACCCCAACGCAACTCAGCAGAATCAGAAAAGAAATTCTATAAAAATACTCTTTCTCAACATATGTAAAGCGTTTTCAGCCGAAACCCTCCTAATTTTGCCGTATGAATACAAAATTACTATTTATATTGGCTTTTATGGGAGGCGTTTGCTTGGCGATTCAAGCCGCATTTAATTCTCAACTGACGATGCTGCTCAAAAAACCGATTTTTACTACTTTCGTTTCTGCGATAAGTTCGGTAGTGTTTTCACTACTATTTGTGCTATTGCTGTTTACAAAAGACCTTCCCAACAAAGAAAGTTTTAGGGAAATCCCTTGGTATTTATGGTTGGCGGGTGGATTTTTCAGTATCGCAGGACTGATGCTTTACTTTGTTACCATTCCTAAAATAGGCATTACCAAAGTTATCGTATTGGGACTTTGCGGACAATTAGTTTTGTCGGTTATCGCAGGGCATTTCGGTTGGCTCAATCTACCTGCTGACCCCATTACCTTGAAAAAAAGCATAGGCGTAATGGTAATGATTATAGGAATTCTTTTAATTTATTCAAAATGAACAAAATACATAAAAATATTCAAAATCTTTTTTCTCTTTGGGAAATTGTAAGTAATTGTGGAGGAGAATATTATCAATCTGAAAAAATTTCAGTAGCTAAAATTCCAAATTCAGAATATCCAAACAGAATTTGGCTGAACCAATATCCTACCAAATTGACCACGGAAACCATACAAAAGATTAAAACTATTGCACTGCAAAATAAAGAACCTCTGCGTTTTAGTCTTTTTACCGATGATTTACATTTTCCCGAAGAAGAACAATTGCTCCGCAACGGATTTGTGAAAAAATCCGAGCAATACGGAATGTCTTTCACTTTAAAAGAAAAACTTCCCATTGAAAGGCGATTGCATTTTCAACTTGTGCAAGATAAAGAGCAATCCCAACTTTGGTCGGACGTATTTTTAAAGAGTTTCGGCTATAAGATATCCGTCGAAAGCATCTACCAATCGAGTGCGAAAATTCCTTTTTATATCCTTTATTTTCAGAAAGATATTGTAGGAACGGTGCTTACACACCCAACCGAAAATATAATGGGTGTTCATTCTTTGGGCATACTTCCTGAGTTTAGGAAATTAGGCTTCGCGGAAGAGGTAATGACCGTGCTTATCAATCAATCTATTGACCGACAATGTGAAACGATGACACTACAATCCTCCGCTATGGGCAGAAATCTTTATCTAAAATTAGGCTTTGAAGAGGATTTTTTGATGATGAATTACGCTATTAATTAATATGTTAAAAACTACAAAAAACACAATCAAAGAACAACATCGTAACCCAAGGATTAACTTAAAATATACGCAGTAAAAAGATATCAAAAAAAGCTCTATAATTAGAGCGTTTTGTAAATAATTTTAATTGTATTTTGAAAAACATTGTACTTTTGTGGAAAAATGTTGATAATGTCAAACACTCTTGATTTTTCTAAAATATATGCACATCCATTGATTTTTGGAAATGACCTTAAAAAGATTACACAGGCTCATTATAGGATTGAAATCAAAAAAGGAGAATATATCTTACGAGAAGGGCAAACGGCTCGAGATTATATGATTTTGGAAAGTGGTATTGTTCAAAGTTTTGTATATGATTACAAAGGAAATAAAATTACGACAGATTTCTTTTGCAAAAATGAAATTATAGTGCAAGAACTATCGTTATTCAACCATCTACCAAGTGCTGAAAGTATTGTCGCTTTAACCGATTGTATAGCTTGGAAGATTGATTTTAAGGAGTTTCAGAAATTGTATCATTCTCTTCCGGGCTATGCTGAGTGGGGGCGACTCTTTATGACCCAAAAGTTATTTCAAATAAAAAAACGCTCGCTTGAAATGATTACACTTCCTGCAAAAGAGCGTTATCTACAATTTCTAAAAGATAAACCGCAAGTGATTCAGAATGTACCTTTAAGGCAAATTGCTAGTTACTTAGGAATTACACATACTTCCTTAAGTCGGATTAGAAAGGAAGTTTCACTATAAGTTGAAAATGTTGCCTTATGGCAACATTTTTTTATTTTAAAGACACTACTTTTGCCCCAAAAATCAGAATAAAATGAAAGAACTTTTAGCAACTTATTACAAGGGGTTTGCACAGAAAGCAAACTGGGAACAAACTTTAGACGAAGATTTTGTTTTTATAATGAACGACGGAGAGCCTCTTTTGGGAAAACAGGCTTATATAGAAATGTACAGAAATTTTTGTAAAAGCTACCAAACAATGCGAGTAATCCAAACGATAATAGAAGGAGATAATGCCTTTGTGTTGGCAAATTACGATTGGATTTTGCCCAACGGAACTATACAAAATGGTAATGTTGCCGAGATATGGAAAGCAGAAAACGGACTTTTGAAAGAGCTGAAAATCTATTTTCATAAGTAGAAAACAGGCTTTAATGATAATCGATATAGTATAAAAATGGCTTACAATGAAGCTTTAGCCAATCGGGTGCGTGAATTTTTAGCAAAAATTCCTGAAATTGAGGTTGAAGAGAAGAAAATGTTTGGGGGGTTAGCATTTTTGGTAAACGAAAAGATGTGTATTAATGTTAGTGATGACCGTTTGATGTGTCGTTTCGACCCCCAATATACCGAAGGGCTTACCGAAAGGCAGGGTTATTTACCTTGCATAATGAAAAATAAGGATTTGAAAGGCTACTGCTATGTGGAAGAAATAGGCTACAAATCAGCAAAAGATTTTGCTTTTTGGCTTAATCTCTGCTTGGATTTCAACAAAAAAACCAAGAAAAAGTAATTATTTGAAATCATAAAAAAATGGCACAATCAAAGAACAACATCGTAACCCACGGATTAAGTGGAAAAGTGGGAGATATTTTGGTTTTCTCACAACGAAACGGGAAAACCATTGTTTCCAAAGCTCCTAAAAAACGCACGGGAGAAGATTCCGAAAAGCAAAAACAACAACAAGCCAAGTTCCAACAGGCGGTACTCTACGGAAAGGCTGTCCTTGCAGACGACAATCAAAAGGCACTTTACGAAACCACAGGCAAAAAAGCCTATAACGTAGCCGTGGCCGACTTGCTCAATGCGCCTAAAATCGAAAGTATCAATGTATCAAACTACAAAGGCAATGCAGGAGACACGATTATTATTCGAGCCACAGATGATTTTAAGGTCGTTTCTGTAAAGGTAATTATCCAAAATGCAGATGGTTCGTTGGTTGAGGAGGGCGAAGCCGTTTTACAAGGCATCGATTGGATTTATATCGCCACCGCACAAAATCCCGACCTCTCAGGAGATAAAATAATCATTCAGGCTTCCGATATTCCTGCTAATGTCACAGAAAAAACAGAAATTTTAAAGTAATTAATTTTTAATTTTAAATGTCACACTGAGCGAAGTTGAACTGCTTATTGGTTATCACAGAAAATTTGAATTATGGTTTGTCACACTGAGCGAAGTCGAAGTGTGGTTGATTACTACAAAAAAAATCATCATAAATAAACGAAGAAGTAACGAAGAAGTAACGAAGACACTTACACAATTTTAAATTTAAAATTACGAAGATAAAAGTCTTCGACTTCGCTCAGACTGACACGGAGTTTGTCTTGCTGAGCGGAGTCGAAGCTCCAAAAATTATTTGGAATTACTATTTTGAGTTTAGTTCTTAATTGCATATATTTTTTAATGGTTAAACACTGATTTTTCAGCATTTTGACCGCTTTTCATCGGCATTGGAGATTTGGCGTTAAGAAAATCAACGAATAAAGCAAAGTAAGCGAAAACTTGGAGCTTAGTATGTGGGAAATTTTCCATTGTTCGAAGCGACCGTAGGAAGCAAGTTTGGAAAATTTGTCGGAAGCCAACTGCTTATTTTTTAATGCCCGTGCGGCTCGCACTTTTGGTTCTTTTCATCTAAGGAAAAGAACAATGTATAAAAATAAATAATGAACTCAATTTACTATTTTTATCACGACAGAATAACAGAACCTAAAACACACAAAGACACAATATAATGTGTCTTTTTTTGTAATTAAAGGTAGAAAAAAGCCTCGAATTTACTTCCTAAGTAGAAATAAAAAATCCAGATTTTGTGCGAAAACGGAATGCTTTTTGTAGTAATGCTTAGTAAATTTTTAAATTATTAAGATATGAAATTAAAATATATTCTTTTTTTGATAATTGGAGGTGCCATTTCGGCATGTTCTACTTCAAAAGAACAAATTTATTGGGTGAATTCTGTAAAAGTAGATTGTGATGCAGGAGCAGGAAAAGCCCAATGTATGCAAGTTTCTAAAAATGAAGACCTTGATAAGGCTCAGTGGGAATATTTTTATGCTCCAATAGAGAATTTTGTTTTTGAGGAAGGATTTTTTAAGAAGATACAAGTCAAAGAAACACAATTGGATAGCAAAAATGTCCCTGCCGATGCTTCTTCGGTAGAATACACGATGATAAAAGAAATTGAAAAACAGAAAGATATGTCTTTTGAACTTAGCGGAAGTTGGACGTTGGAAAAACTTAACGGAAACCAAGTTACACAATCATTAAAGCCCAATTTGAAACTTCATTTGCAAGAGAAAAAAATAAACGGAGTTGGCGGATGTAACAATTATTTTGGAACGATTACAGAACTTCATCAGAATAAAATTCAGTTTGGAAAAATTGGTGCAACACGCAAAATGTGTATGGACGATAACATCGAAATGGCATATTTCGATGCCTTGTCGCAGGTGCGTACTTTTAAAATAGACGAAGGAAAATTGATTTTGTCAGATGCTTCAAATAAAGAGATACTGATTTTCAGTCCTAAAAAGAAGGTAAATGAACGTCTGCACGACATTTGGGGAGCTGTCCGCATTGGAGGAAAATCGATTGAGAAAAAAGAAGGCATTCCAATGTTGGAAATTAATCTTACAGAAATGAGCATCAGTGGAAGTGATAGTTGTAATAGTTATTTCGGTCAGATTGAGGAGCTTACTGATGAGAAAATTGTCTTCGCAGGAATAGGGGTAACCGCCAAATTATGTCCTGAAATGGAAATTGCCAATCAGTACAACCAAGCTATGGAAAAGGTAACTTCCTACAAACTTGAGGAATTAAATCTGACACTGTATGATGCTCAAGGAAATGAAGTACTTGCTTTTATAAAAGGGGATTAAAAATCCTCTTTTTTTGTGTCTATTCTTGTGGAATGTTTTTAATTGAGTTTAAGGGTGTCAATAAATAAGAATGAATAACCTCTAAAATGGAGCTATAGTCCTGTGAAAGAATGTTTTATATATCTATCTCTTTGACTACACTTAGGTGTTGGACAATAACAAAAACAGCCACAGGACAAGGAAATCTCTTATGTAAAGAATGTGGCTGTGTTTTAGTAGATTCTGTTATCAAGCCTAAACAAAATAAGCTGTTGCAAAACCTAATATTATGGTAATCAATTTAATATGATTGAACTTATGGTTTTCAGATGCTTCAAATAGAATGACAGACGAAATGTGTAAGAAAATTCCTATAACGATGGCTGATATTTCTACATGGTAATGACCTAGTTGAGGTATGTATTCTGCTAAGAACGTTCCGAAGGGAGTCATCAGAGCAAAAAGTGTTAGAAAAACAAACGTACGTTTAAATCCAATACCTGAATCTAGAAAGAAAATTGTCAATACCATCGCAATGGGCAAGTGATGAACAAAAATCCCATATGCCATATGATGATGATGGTGCAAAGGGAATCCTTCTAAAATTGAGTGAATGCTTAAGCTGATAAATAACGTCCAAGGGAAGGCGTTCTTTAAATCCTTATGCGGGTGATGTGTATGTCCGTGTTCAGCTCCTTTGGAGAAAAACTCTAATACAATTTGCAGTAAAATTCCTATAACAATCCAAATGCCTAACTGTTTGCCTATTTCGCCGTGATGATCATGGTCGTGGTCGTGTGCCAATGAATGATATACTTCGGGCATTAAGGTAAATATGGTCATAGCTAACAGAAAAGCACCACTGAAAGCTAATAGTAATTTGATATTGCGTTGATTTTTAGGTTTAAAAATAAGTACGATTGCAAAACCTAATACAATCGATAGAAAGGGTAATAGATAGTTCATTCTTTTTTATAAAATTTGTTATACTATTCAAAGATTCAAAGATTCAATAATTTAATGATTTAATGATTTTTTTCGTGAATCACTTATGCAGTGAGCTTTTAATAACTTAAGATTAGATATTTTTCTTATATGTTGCTCTTTTTGCAAAAATTACAGGGTTAAAATTCTTCCAAAGTTGTTGGATAGCAATATTATCTTCTAATTCGGGAGTGATAATGCACTTTTTAATTCCATTTTTTTTAAAAATAGGGTAATAGTAATCGAATAACAACGATGGAATTCCTTTGCTTTGATATTCTGGAGATACCCCAATCAAGTAGAAATCGACCATGTCGTGTTTTCTTTTTGCTTGAAGTAGATGCCAAAATCCAAAAGGGAAAAGTTTTCCTTGAGCCTTTTGTAATCCTTTTGAAAATGAAGGTAGTACGATAGCGAAACATACCATTTTTCCTTGGTTGTCCTCGATGAAACGGATGTATTCGGGATTGATAAAGGGAATGTACTTCTTCTTGAAATGCTCTCGTTGTTTTTCAGTGATAGGTACGAATGATGACAGCGATGCGTAGCTCTCATTAAACAAATCGAACATCGCATCAACGTATTTTAGGATTTCGTTTTTCGTATTGGCTTCAACCAACCGGACTCCGTAGCGTTTCTTGATAGCATTTGCTGTTTTATTGAACACCTCTGGGTTTACACTGTCTAAGGTGAAGTAGGTTTCAATATATCCTTTTTCTTTTACCAAGCCCATTTGTTCCAGATGTTGTTTGTAATAAGGATAGGCATACCATGTCATCATATTGGCAATATGGTCATAACCTTCTGTTAACACCCCTACCTTGTCCATGTTTGAAAATCCCATAGGCCCTTCCATATATTGGAGGTTGTACTCTCTTCCTTTTTCGGCAACTTTGTTCAGCAGAGCTTTGGTAACCTCTATGTTATCAATCATATCCAACCATCCAAAACGAATTTTTTGCACTCCTTGTCGCAAATCGTGTTTGTTGACAATAGCTACTACACGTCCGATCATCTTTTGTTGAGCGTCGTACGCTGCATAGAAAAACGCATCTGCGTTTTCAAATACTGGATTTTTAGTTTTGTCGAATGACGTTACCTCATCATTGATGATAGGAGGAACCCAATAAGGATTATTTTTGTATAAGGAAAAAGGAAATTTAACAAAATCCGTAAGTTCTTTTTTTGATGATAACTCTTTAATTAGAATAGTAGCCATTTTTTCTTTCTTTTTATTTTTGTGGGTTTAAACTCCTCTTCATTGCCTTTTAAAATTTCTTTTTTGATGACATCTAAATGTTTGTCAATTCGATATGAAAAACCAATCAATCCCATGTATCGACTTGGTGTATCCTTCCAACTTGCTCCCAAATCTACATTCACTTGGATGTCTTTGGTGAATAGATATGCTCCGCCCAAACGTAGGATATGGTCGCTATAGTAATGACTTTGAATACCTTCGGATTCTAAAAAGATGCTAAATCGGCCATTATCAATATTGTGGGTTAAAGTAGCGATGTAACCCAATTCTCGGTTGCTATCCAAAAACCGATTGGCTATTAGGTTTGCAACTAATACGACTCTGGGCATCGGGTGGCTCTGAAGCGAAACCACAGCTTTAGGCGAAAGTGTCGGGATATTGTCATAATAAAACCTTTTGTTTGGGAAAAAGTTCATTCCTGCATACACACCTATAGCGGGAATTAAGCGTTTCCATTGGAATTTGTTGTTGGCTTTCCAGCTGTATAAGTTTGGTTTCTCATCAAAATAAGGGTTGTAAATCAGGTATTTAGCTCCTATGGTGTTGTTGATGAAACCGATGTTGTTGGAACGTTGGCTCCCCAGATAGTGGTAGTGCGTATGGTCGTATGCTAATGTTCCGTTTAGTACTGCTTCAAACTTATCGCTTAATACTCCGTAACGAGCCGAGTAGTTCAATCCTACTAAAGTCATGTCCGTGTAGGTATACTTATGATTTCGCTGTTCAAACCACAGCCCACCTTCAAATTGGAGTACTTTTCTTCCAACAGCGTACGCACTTTGTGAGTTTCCAGGTTGGTTGGAATTGATAATATCCGTATATTGTCCTCGTGCTATAATCGGAAGTGTATTGATTATCAGTAATATGATGATTTTTCTCATTGTGTCCAATTCATTTGTTTACGAACTGCAAATATAAGTTTATCTCTTTAAATGACAATACTTTTCCTACTTTCAAGAAATAAATAATGGAAGTGATGTAAAAAGTATGATACCTTAAAAAAAGAGGACATTTCTGTCAGGCTGAGCGAAGTCGAAGCCCTGTAATGATAAGGCTTCGACTTCGCTCAGCCTGACAATCAGAACTTCCATCATACTTTTTACAACACGACCTAAATAATTAATTACGAATTATAAATTACGAATTATAAATTACGAATTATAAATTACGAATTACGAAGGCAGGATTTTTCGTGATTTAATTCCAAATTATGTCTTGCATATTGTTAAATCAAATTTTATTACTTTTGCAAAAAAAACAATCGTATGACCTTTTTTATCACAGGAATTTCTACAGATGTTGGTAAAACAATAGCTTCAGCTATTTTGACAGAAGCATTACAGGCGGATTATTGGAAACCTATCCAAGCAGGGGATTTAGACAATTCTGATACCCATAAAGTACAACGATTAGTAACCAATCAAACCTCTGTTTTTCATAAAAATGCTTATGGATTAAACACTCCTGCAAGTCCGCATTTAGCAGCGGAAATAGATGGAGTTTCTATTGATTTGACACAGATAAATCGCCCAAATACTGAGAATCATCTTGTTATTGAAGGAGCGGGAGGACTGTTAGTTCCTTTGAATGATACCCAAACGATTGCCGATTTGATACTTCCGACCGATAAAATCATCATCGTTTCTCGACACTATTTGGGAAGTATTAATCACACTCTTTTAACTTATGAAGCTCTGAAAAACAGAGGGCTATCTGTGTTTGGGATTATTTTCAATGGTGAGGAAAATATGCCAACAGAGGAAGTTATACTCCAAAAAACACAACTTTCTTTTCTCGGACGCATTAACGAAGAGCCCTATTTTGATCGGAATGTGATTGCATATTATGCAGAAAAATTTCAAGAACGATTAACCTCCTTGCTATAGCTCGGTTTTATAATATGGTGTTGTAAAACAAATAATTACTACACAAGGAGGTTAAACTTAGTTTTTGAGTTTAAGTTTCCGATACACAAAACTTAATTTTGTTTTTCTAAATCCTTTAGCATTTGCTCAAAATGGTCTTCAGTAGGTCGTGGCATTTGTGCCGAAATGAATTTCCCATCTTTGTCCAAGAGGATATAAGTTGGATATTTGGTAATATTATAATTCTCTTTAAATGCGTTCATCTCAGAATCAAACGGACGTAGTTGTACAATGGACTTTGATTTGTTTTGAACATCTTGCAACCAGGCTTCACGTTTGCTGTCGGCATTCATTCCAACGAATACAAAATTCGGGTTGCTCTTGTATTTTAGAGCGTACTTTTCAAAATATGGATAATCATATTTACATGGACCACACCACGTAGCCCATACGTCTATGACTACGTATTTCCCTTTGAAATCGGATAAACGAACGGTCTTGTTTTCTAAGTTTTCAGCTTCAAAATCAAAGGACTGACTGCCTCGAGAAACTTTTTCTCCCTGACGGTAGATAGTCTTAATTCGGTTTCTGATTTTTGTGTTTTCAATCTGTGAAGCATAGTTTTGTATCAATTCGCTTCTTTCGTTAGTATCGAATGAGCTTTGTAATGATTCATTCAACGTATAGAATAACAATTGGTCTTTGAAAATAGGATCGTTAAGCGTTGCGATAGCATTTAACTGTTTGGTTTGCAGAGCAATTTCTGTGGTGTCTTTTTTAGTGAGTTCATTCAAAATATATTGTAAATATTCAGGGAAATCCAATAGGCTATGATCCGTAAAAGAAATAAATTCTTTGATTTCTTGAATTTCCTTAGGGAGATTTTCCACAATATCAGGTCTTGAATGTTTTATTTTTTCCTCAAAGGCTCTCCAATAATTTAAAATTTTCAGTGTGAATAATTTCTTGTGAATCAACAATAAATCTTCGCTGAGGGCATAATTATCTTTTGTTCGGAAGCTGTTGGTTGTGTTCATTCTGTTTGTCCAAATACTGTATGCTTCTTCGACAAATCGGTCTATTTTATCTAATGGTTGATTATTTTCCTCAGCCCAATATTCCAACGTCCATAATTTATTGTAAACTTTTTCTGAGTTGTATTGTAAATCAGCTAATTGGTTTCCTTTTATTGAAATTATTTTAATATTGTTCTTCGCAATTTTATGCTTAAAGAAAATACTATCGTTGGTTTGGAAAGGGAAATGAATTTGTGCATTATTCTCTTTCATCGGAACCAATAGCGTATATTGTTTCAAAGGTAAATCTTCGGAAATTATATAGTGAAACTTATTGTCCTTTACAGGGATTTCGACTATGGTATCTCGCATAAAACTTTCACTTAAAATCAGTTTAGAAATGTTTTCATCACTGTCAAATTCTCCTGCAATTACAGTGCGGTGATGTTTAGGTAAGTGGTTGGGAATCAGTAGGTAGTGAACTGACAAAAAACCTACAACCAAAGCCGAAATGGTTGCTATCGCATTCATTCTTTTAGTGAAAACACGTTTTAAGGATTTGCTTTTGAACCAGATAAATCCGACAATAAAGAGAGTGATAAAGGCTATCAAACTCAATTTTTCGGTGTAAAGCAACCAATGATTCAAGTCACTTCCGTAGGTATTTTTAGATGTTTTTGCTAATATGGTTATCGGATTCCAAACTTTTTCAATATCAAAACCTCGTAGGATTCCTGTTCCTATCACTAATGCCACTCCAATCAGTATGGAAGTTATAAAGCTTGAAAACAAGGTTGATAGGACGAATTGTAATATTGTAAAAAACAAAGTTGCTACAAACATTCTTATAGTAAATTGAAAAAAGAATCCCCACGGGATGTTTATTTCCACGCCCTCAGGTATTTTTCCGAATAGATAAGTAATCCAGGCAAACAATATGGCGCAAACTACAAAGGATAGAATACATATTAAATTGCTAATCAGTACAATTGTCAACTTTGAAGAATATGTAGCTATTTTAGAAATAGGCAGAGTTTCCATCAGTTGCCATCCTCCGTTTCGGTGGTCAATTTGTGTGATTTTAGCACAAGTCAACACAATGAGTAGTGGAAGAAATAAAGATGTTAGCCCTTCCGAAGCTCCGGCGGTGATGTCTTCAAAATAATTATATGGGATAGTAACTGGGGGATTTTCCTTTCTCGTAAGAAAAAACACAAAAATCACCACAGGGATAAATGCCCCGAAAATAGTTGCCATCAAAAAAGTGGCTGTTCCTTTTCTTTTTATATTTTCAGCTCGGAAAGCTGTTTTATAATCGCTTAGAAATGACATAGTTGTAAAATTATTTGGTTAATAGCATAAAAGATTCTTCCAAACCTTCCTGAGGTTTGAGTTCGTAAATTTCGGCTCCGAGTTGTACTAATTGTTTAACCAATTCAGGGATAGCCTCTTTGTTAGCAAGGGTGAAAGTAGCTTTGCCGTCAGTGAACGTAGCCTCAGGGAATTGCTCTTTAATCTTATTAGCTAGTTCTGGAAGATTTCGTAAGAAGATTTGTACTTTGCAGTCACTGTATCTGTCTGAAAGTTCCTTCATAGAGCCTTCAAATTGTAATTTTCCATGCGAAATGATACCCACGTGTGTGCACATTTTCTCAATTTCAGAAAGTAAATGACTTGAAACAAAGATTGTTGTGCCGAAATCTTTATTAAGTTTTACTAGCAGATTCCTGATTTCGAGCATTCCACTAGGGTCAAGTCCGTTTACAGGTTCGTCCAACAGTAATAACGAAGGATTGCTCAACAGTGCCATCGCAATAGCAAGTCTTTGCTTCATTCCCAGAGAATACTTTTTAGTTTTCATGTGTTTACTTCGTTGTAAATCCACAATTTCTAAGTATTTCTCAATGTTTTCTTCTGCCACATTTCGCATCAAAGCAATGTAACGCATATTATCGTATCCCGAAAGATGCAGGTATAAGGCGGGGCTTTCCACCAAACAGCCTATATTATCAAATATGTAAGGTATTTGATTTTTAAGTGATTGACCAAAAATTTCGATGCTATTGGTGTCATCAGGGAGAATTCCTGTAAGCAATCGCATTGTTGTTGATTTTCCTGCTCCGTTAGGGCCTAAAAATCCGTAAATACTTCCCTTAGGAACGTTAATCGACAGGTTATCAATTATTTTCTTTGATTTTGAAAACCCAAAGTTTAGAGCTTTGGTCTGTATGGCGTATTGAGTCATAATATTTATTTTGGATGGGCGAAGATAGTGAAATGTTTGTTAAAATCAAAAAAAAATCGTGTGAATTGAGTTTGATTAAGATAACTTCTGTGTAAAAAAAGTGTATTTTCCAATAAAATTATTATTTTTGTCAAAAACAATCTTTATGAAAATCTTAAATGAACTGGACGAGTTGCAAGAAGCGGGGGTCATTACCTCCGAAGTAGCTCAAAATATACGTGCATACTTACACCAAAGAAAACCAAATACCACTAATAGTTTTTTGGTTATTTTCGGTATCTTGGGAGCGGTTCTCATTGGGTTGGGACTTATTCTAATCTTGGCTCATAACTGGGATTATCTTTCGCGGGGAGTCAAAACCATTGTAGCTTTTACGCCTTTGATCGTCGGTCAGTCAGCCTGTTTTTGGGTGTTGTTTAGACCGCAAAAAACATGGATTTACGAGAGTTTTGCGATTTTTACGGCTCTTTCCGTAGGACTGTGTATAGCAATGGTGCATCAAATTTATAACCTGCCCGAAAATAATATCAGCAATTTTATATTCACTTGGATTTTACTGGGGCTTCCTTTGGTCTATGTGATGAAATCCAAATCGGTAGCGTTGTTTTACATGTTTGGAGTGTCCGCTTATGCTATCAGTACACAGAACGCATTTAACTATGACCAAACCGATAATTACTACCTCCTTATGCAAACCGGGTTGGTAATTGCAATTATTCCTTTTTACTATCGTCTTTTTAAAACTGAAGCTAAAAATAACTATACGGCTGTTTTTCACTGGTTTTTTGTGATAACCTTACTTATCTCCATATTTGCTAATGCTAGGGAACAGTATGTGTTTGCTTTGATAATCATTCTTTTATGGATGTTTATTTATGTTGGTAAATATATTCAAAGCAGCATATATTACAATGCTTATAAACTCACAGCCATTCTAGGAATTGTTTTTTTATTGTTTTTCCCTTACTACTCCTACGGCTTCTGGTCTGATTTTCAGTTTATAGCTGTTCTGTTGTTTGGTTTACAATTGTTGTATGCTTACAAAAAGTATTGGGTCAAAAAAGAGGAATTTGATTGGTTGGAGGTGTTTCCGATATTGATAGTAGCACAGGCTTATTGGCTTTCCATTCCCTATATGTTTGATCTATTGGGGCTTGGTTTCGGGATTTGGTATTTGATTAAAGGTGTCAAATCACATCGGTTTTTACTGATTAATTTTGGATTGATAGTACTCACATACGCTATCGGACAGCGATTCTTTGATGCTTACATTCCTTTCCTGTTAAAAGGAATTGTATTCGTTATCTTAGGGATGAGTTTCTTTGTAGTTAATTATTTAATTATTAGAAAAATACGAAAAAATGCGTAACTATATCTTATTCATAGCTTTTGGGCTTATGGTTCTTTTTCAGTGGTTAGTGCCATCGGTAATGATTTGGAACAGAGAAAATATTATCCGTCAGAATCAGGTGTATTTGTTTGAAACAGAGCCTGTTGATCCTCATGATGCTTTTCGAGGGAAATATGTCGTTTTAGGGTTTAGGGACAATAAAGTACAAGCATATGGTTTTGATAGTATTCCTTCTTTTAAGGTAGGGCAGGAAGCGTTTGTTACTGTGGATCGTTATGCAGGTATTGCTTATTTGTCCGAAATTTCAGAACAAGAACCAACGGAAAGAGCTAATTATTTCAAAACAAAGGTTTTACATGTTGATGAATATGGACAAATTACCGTTGATTTCCCCTTCAATCGTTACTATATGAACGAAGAGAAATCACTACGAGCAGAACAAATTTTAAATGATGAGAACCTCAAAGCCTATGCGCAAGTAGCAATCTACAAAGGAGAGGTAGTTTTGAAAGACGTCCTTGTTGAAGGTGTTTCTCTCAAAGATTTTGTAGAAACATATAGAGGAGCTACGACCGATGCCTCTGAGGAAGAGCCTGAGATAATAACTCAACCTATGGAGGAGCCTTCTCAAGCAGAAGAAATCATTATAGAGACTATTAACGAACCTAATGGCGATAATTAGCGAAATTGAAACACACTTGTTATGAAAATATATCCTATTGATACAGTGAACTTTAAACTGGATGGTGGAGCGATGTTTGGCGTTGTTCCCAAGTCGATTTGGCAGAAAACTAATCCTGCCGATGCAAACAATCAAATTGATTTATCAGCTCGATGTATGCTTATTGAAGATAATAACCGATTGATTCTCATCGATACAGGCATGGGGAACAAGCAGTCGGACAAGTTTTTTGGCTATTACGCACTTTGGGGAGATACTAATTTGGATGATTCCCTAAAAAAAGCTGGTTTTCATCGGGATGATATTACCGATGTGTTTATGACCCATTTGCATTTTGATCATTGTGGAGGTTCTATCCAATGGAATAAAGAGCGTACAGGCTACGAACCTGCATTTAAAAATGCACGTTTTTGGACAAACGAAAGTCATTGGCGATGGGCAACCCAACCCAATGCACGTGAAAAAGCATCTTTCTTGAAAGAAAATATTTTACCGATGCAGGAAAGCGGACAGTTGTATTTCATTGATCCCAAAGGGAATACGTTTTTAGAACAATCGGAATTAGGTTTCGGAATCCTGTTTGTGGACGGGCATACCGAAAAACAAATGCTACCTCACATTCACTACAAGGGCAAAACAATCGTGTTTGTATCGGATTTGTTACCTACGGTGGGACACATACCTTTGCCGTATGTGATGGGCTATGACACCCGTCCGTTGCTTACCCTCGAAGAAAAAGATGCGTTCCTGCGACAAGCTGCAGAGAAGGAATATTATTTATTTTTGGAACATGATGCTCATCATCAGCTATGTACGGTACAGCGTACTGAAATTGGTGTACGACTCAAAAATACGTTTCGTTTTGAGGATGTATTCTAAACTTAGCAGAAAGTAGTAGAGAGGTTAAAATAGCATGTTCGTGTTTTGAGCGTAATAGCTTTGTTGATTTTCGTGATTACTAACCTGTGTGGAAGCAAGAGAAATACCGAGTTCAGCATTTAACCACATATCTTTTTTATTTATTAGACTTCTATTTTCAATGTTTTTTGTGTTTTCTATAGGCATTGTAGACAAAGTCCGCACAGCGGAGTATGTGAGAATTGATTTTTAGTGAAGTATCTATAGCCTTGGAATGAAGTTCGCCGAACTTGTGGAGATAATTTTTGGTTTCACATATCAAGCTTTCGTTTACTATGTTTCAACACAAAAGTACAAATATGAAAACAAATGATGAATTCAACAGAAATATTTGTAATAATTGCATAGAAACCCCAAATGTATATATGCGTTATTTTTAGCATTTTAAAAAAGTAATGTTTTGTTGTTTTATAGATATTTGTGGCATTTAATTACTTTTGTAGTAGAAAGCAGATAACCACAAGAACTTTAGCACAAGAACTAAAAATCAAAAAAAATACTGTATTTTTGTTCCCTAAATTTATTTCATACGATTATGACCGAAGGAAATTTCACGGATTACGTTAAAGTATTTGCAACATCTGGCAACGGAGGCAAGGGGTCTATGCATCTGCACCGAGAGAAATTTGTGGCTAAAGGAGGCCCTGATGGGGGCGATGGAGGTAGAGGAGGACACGTTATCGTCCGTGGAAACAAAAACCTTTGGACGTTGATTCACTTCAAATTCCAGAAACATTTTCGTGCAGGACACGGAGAAAGTGGAGGTGCGAGTCGTAGTACGGGAGCCGATGGACAAGATGTTTATTTAGAAGTGCCGTTGGGAACTATCGTCAAAGATGCCGTTACGGAAGAAATGCTTTTTGAAATTACTGAAGACAAACAGGAAGTTATCGCCCTACGAGGAGGTAAAGGCGGTCTCGGAAATTGGCATTTCAGAAGTGCTACCAATCAAACGCCTCGTTATGCTCAACCAGGTATACCAGGAGAGGAACGAGAATTATTATTGGAACTCAAAGTGTTGGCTGATGTAGGTTTTGTAGGATTTCCTAACGCAGGGAAATCAACTTTACTTTCGGTTATAACTTCGGCGAAACCCAAAATCGGCGACTATCCGTTCACGACCCTAAAACCTAATTTGGGGATTGTTGAACATCGTGATTTTCAGTCGTTTGTAGTGGCTGATATTCCCGGAATCATTGAAGGAGCCGCCGAAGGAAAGGGATTGGGGCATTATTTCTTACGCCATATTGAACGAAATTCTACATTATTGTTTTTAATCCCCGCCGATAGCAAGGATATCATAGAGGAATACAATATTCTGCTCAACGAACTGAAAGAATACAACCCCGAGTTGTTGGATAAAGACCGCCTGATAGCCATTTCAAAATCAGATATGTTGGATGATGAATTGACTTTGGCGATAGAAAATGAAATAAAATCTGCTTTAGAGGGGGTTCCGTTCTTGTTTATTTCCTCCGTTTCAGGTAAAGGCATTCAAAACCTGAAAGATACTCTTTGGCAGATGATAAACCGATAGGAAATTACTTTCCTATCAGTTTCGCCACGTCTTTTGCAAAATAAGATGCGATGAGGTCTGCTCCCGCACGTTTGATAGCTACGGTTTGTTCCAACATTACAGCGTCATGATTCAGCCACCCTTTTTCGGAAGCTGCTTTTATCATTGCATATTCCCCTGATACTTGATAGACAGCCACAGGAACTTCGGACATGTTTTTTACTTCTCGAACAATATCTAAATAGCATAATCCGGGTTTAACCATCACAATATCAGCTCCTTCTTCTATGTCCATACGAGTTTCCCGAATGGCTTCCAATCGGTTGTGATAGTCCATTTGATACGTTTTTTTGTCTTTTGGTATGTTTTGAGCTTCTACAGGGGCACTATCTAAAGCATCTCGAAAAGGCCCGTAGAAAGAGGAAGCATATTTTGCTGAATATGACATAATTCCCACATCGGTAAATCCTTCATTTTCGAGCGTCTCACGGATGTTTAGGATACGTCCGTCCATCATATCGCTTGGAGCAACAAAATCAGCTCCCGCTTTTGCGTGTGAAAGGCTCATTCCACAAAGAATTTCTACTGTAGAATCGTTGGCAATGCGTCCGTTTTCGATGATGCCATCATGTCCGTACACTGAATATGGATCAAGAGCAACATCCGTCATAACTACCATCTCAGGCACTATGTTTTTTACAGTTTTAATGGCTCGTTGCATCAATCCATTGGGATTTACGGCTTCCTTTCCAGAGTTATCTTTCATGTTATCAGGTACTTTTACAAATAACAATACGGATTTCAGCCCTAAGTTCCAAAGTTCTTTCACTTCCTGCTCCAACAAATCTAAGCTATAACGGAAGTAATTGGGCATGGAAGCAATCTCCTCTTTAATGCCTTTACCTTCTACAACAAATAATGGAACAATAAAATCATTGGGGGATAAAATGGTTTCGCGAACCAAACTGCGAATAGCTTCGGTGGTGCGTAACCTTCTATTTCTTCTTAATGGATACATAGTTTTTGTGTATTTTAACAATAAGGCAAAGGTACGAATTATTCCTATAAGCAATCGTTGTCGGCTGTATATATTTTTGGAAAGTGAGCTCAAAAAATGTAAATTCGCCCAAAATTTATAGCATGACCTTACAACAATTACTTATTTCACAGCGATATGTCGTTATCCCTTTGCTGATTACTCCCACCCAACATTTTCAGTTGTCAGCAAAGATTAATGGAATCGAAGGACGTTTCATTTTAGATACAGGAGCATCGAACACTTGTGTAGGGATGGAACATATCGTATATTTTGATTTGGATACGAAACTTTCTGAAATCAAAGCCACTGGAGCAGGTTCAAGTGATATAGAAATTTTACTTTCCGTTAGGAATCACTTAAAAATTGGCACATGGGAGATGAAAAGAACGCCATTAGTTTTGTTTGACCTTACGCATGTAAATGCCGCATTGATACATCATAATGCTGAACCTGTTCATGGGATTATTGGTGCAGACATACTTAAAAAAGGTAAGGCTGTGATTAATTATCCCAAGAAAAAACTCTATTTGAAACTGTAGATTGTTTTTACTTTCTTAGAGCTTATGTTACAACCAAAATCTTACCGATTTCTTAACAATTAGGTAACATATTTTTTTGAGATTATGCAGAATTTTGCTCCATAAAAATAGTATTTGAATATGGAACAAGTGTATATTTTCATGTTGTTTGTACTGTTCTCACTGGCTATCTTGGATTTGGTAGTTGGAGTGAGTAACGATGCAGTAAATTTCTTGAATTCGGCAGTAGGTTCACGAGCTGTAACCTTGCGTACGATAATGATTGTTGCAAGTTTAGGGGTTGCCATTGGTGCGATTTTTTCCAGTGGAATGATGGAAATAGCTCGGAGTGGAATTTTTGACCCGACAGAGTTCTATTTCAGTGAAATTATGGTTATTTTTATGACTGTAATGCTTGCTGACGTGCTCCTTTTGGATTTGTTTAACTCCTTGGGATTACCTACATCGACTACTGTTTCCATTGTATTTGAATTGTTAGGAGCTGCTGTCTGTGTGGGAATCATCAAAACCTATAATAACGACCAAAGTATCTCCGCCGTTTTCGAATATATCAATACTCAAAAGGCAGGGCAAATCATATACAGTATTTTCTTGTCCGTTCTAATTGCCTTTACGGTAGGAACAATTGTACAGTATTTGGCAAGGTTAGTATTTTCATTCCGATATGAGCGAAATATCCATATTACGGGAGGTCTTTTTGGAGGCCTTTCGCTTACGGCATTGACTTACTTCATCATTTTTAAAGGACTAAAAGGTGTTTCATTCATTTCTTCCGACACACTTGAGTGGTTAGATGAGAATATCAAGCTGATTCTTATCTTGTGTTTGATAATTTTTACCATACTTTCCCAGATATTCATTCAATTGCGTGTCAATATCTTTAAGATAGTTATCATCGTTGGAACTTTTGGCTTATCGATGGCTTTCGCAGGAAATGACTTGGTGAACTTTATAGGGGTGCCTATTGCTGCATGGCAATCGTTTGAGATGTGGCAATCTTCTGGTTTAGAACCCGATCAATTCACCATGGAAGCTCTTTCAGGGAAGGCTCAAACTCCAACACTTTTATTGATTTTGGCTGGAACGATTATGGTTTTGACTCTTTGGTTTTCCAAAAAAGCACGTAATGTGATTGAAACAGGCGTCAATCTTTCTCGCCAAAGTGAAGGGCAGGAGCGTTTTTCGTCCAATATGCTTTCTCGTTTTGTGGTGCGAATATCGGTTTTTACAGCCAATGTGATTGGATATGTTATTCCTCGAGCAGTAGCTCAAAAAATTGACGAGCGTTTCCAAAAACCTGAAGAAGACCCGAAAATCAAAGACAAAGATGCTCCGGCATTCGACTTGGTACGTGCTTCTACTAATTTGGTGGTTGCAAGTAGTTTGATAGCCTTAGGGACATCGTTAAAATTACCACTCTCGACAACCTATGTTACTTTTATGGTAGCCATGGGTTCCTCGTTAGCTGACCGTGCATGGGGACGCGAGAGTGCAGTATATCGTGTGGCAGGTGTGTTCAATGTTGTAGGAGGTTGGTTCTTAACGGCAGGTGCAGCCTTTTTGTCTGCGTTCGTAGTAGCATTTGTTCTGTACTATGGTGATGTGATTGGACTTATTGGTATGGTGCTTTTAGTTGGATTTTTATTGCTTCGAAGTGCTATCGCTTTTAAAAATAAAGAGAAAGAGAAAAACAAAAAGCGTCATTTTGAATATAATGACTTAGTAACCATCAACGCTATTGCTAAAGAAAGTTCAGAATATATTTCGGGAACTATTGAGCGTGTGAACGAACTTTACGGTAAAATTATCAATAATTTAGGTACGCAAGACTTAGGTAAACTGACTAAAAATAAGAAAAACGCAAAAAAAATAGAAAAGGAAATCGACGAGCTGAAAGGAAATATCTACTATTTCATAAAGTCATTAGACGATAGTTCCGTGGTTTCGAGTAAGTTTTATATTATGATTATGGATAATCTCCAAGATATGGCATATTCGCTAAGTACGATTGCTTCACACAGTTATGAGCATGTGAATAATAACCATAAAAACCTTAAATTCAATCAATTGAGAGATTTGAAGGGTGTTTCAGAAAGTATGGAAGAATTGTTCAAAGGGGAGGTAACGGTTTTCCGTAGCGAAGACTATACAAATCTGCATAATGTATTAGGAAAAGGAGTGGAATTGAAGAAGCACGTTTCAAACATGGTTCAAAAACAAATTGACCGTATCCGAACTTCAGAAACCAGTCCGAAAAACTCAAAACTTTATTTCAGTCTGCTGTTGGAAACCAACGCGTTAGTTAGAGCTAATAATAATCTGCTTTTACAATTTGATGAGTTTCAGCACGAATTGAAAAAGCGAAATCGCAACCGCAAATAATTTATTGATTAACAACAGCTTAAAACCACATAGGAAGATAGAATAAACTCTATGTCACTATGTGGTTTTTGTTAGTTTATAGTTTACCTACTTTTACTTTGACTATGAGGCAAAATAGCAATTAGCAACCTCAAAGCAATTATTTTTCTTTATACAATGTAACAAAATCAAGTACAACATTATTAGAACCAGGATGATGTCCAATCATAACCTGTTTATATATTGAAGACAGCAATGCCTCTCTATGTCCCATAGTACTTCCCATCCAAGCATCTACAAGTTGCCTAACAGTTGCTCTTGGGGGCACCGTCACAATATTTTCCCCAACATCTGTAAAGAGTATTTTAGTAGCCTCCATTCTCATAAAAATTGATCTCCCCTCTGCATCAAAATGATCATTCCAGTCAAGCTCTTTATCCTCTCCACTTTCCGAAAGGTACTTGGAATGTTCCTGTGCCAGAGGAAGGTCTATCATACGAAACGGCGGTAATTTGTGTTCTTTTCGGATGCTATTGATATAGTCCAGCATAATAGTTTGTAGTTGAGCAAGCGATAAGCTATGCACCTCACTGTCATAGAGATGTTTGGATTGGGGAAGCACTTTCTTATTTTGGCAAAACACATTACTCGCCTGATGTCCTCCCATCAACCCAGAAGCAAGAATTAAGGTTAAAAAAGTTTTGTACATAGGTATGAAATTATTATTATGAATGTTTGGTCGTGTTGTAAAAAGTATGATGAAAGTTCTGATTGTTAGGCTTTGACCACGACAGCCTGACAAAGATATTTCCTTTTTTAAGGCATCATACTTTTTACTACACGACCTTATTTTTCATCATCTAATGTAACAAGATCAAGCACGACATTATTGGATCCAGGATGATGCCCAATAATAACTTGCTTATATTCTGTTGAAAGTAGTGCTTCTCTATGTCCCATAGTGCTTTCCATCCAAGCATCTACAAGTTGCCTGACCGTTGCTCCAGGAGGAACAGTGACAATATTTTCCCCCACATCCTTAAAACGTATCTTAGTAGCTTTCATTCTCCAAAAAATAGACTTCCCTTCTGCATCAAAATGATCATTCCAATCAAGTTCTTTATCCTTACCACTCTCAAACAGATATTTAGAATGTTCCTGAGCCAGAGGATGATCAAAAATGGTATAAGGAGGAAGTTTATGCTTTTTTCTAATACTATTGATATAGTCTATCATAATCGTTTGTAGTTGGGCAAGCGATAAGCTACGTACCTCACTGTCATAGAGATGTTTGGATTGGGTGATCACTGCCCTATTTTGGCAAAACACATTACTCGCCTGATGTCCTCCCATCAACCCAGAGGCAAGAATTAAGGTTAAAAAAAATTTGTACATAGAAATGAATTTTTTATAAATATAACAACACTAAATGTTTTCTAATTTGAATTATAAACCTGATCTAAATCACTCAAAATCAAACTTCTAATTTCATTTTTCAAGGCGTGTCTATCTTCAAACTGCATTCCTTGTGTGTGTACAAAAGGGTGTATTTTAACACGCATACGCCCCATGCTTCCCGCAAAAAAGCGAAATGGGAATCGTTTTTTATTATCGAAAAAAGTCATTGGAACAATGGGAATTTGATACTCAATTGCTAAACGAAAAGCCCCGTCTTTAAAATTATCCAACATAACCGATTCGTCAGGAACTCCTCCTTCAGGAAAAATACAAATACTCAGTCCTGCATTAAGTCGCTCCATGGCCGAATCATACACTTGTTTACGGCTTTGTAGGTTTGACCTGTCGACCAAAATAGCTACTCGCTTGTAAAAAAATCCAAATAACGGCATCTTAGCTAATTCTTTCTTCCCAACAAAAACAAATGGATTTTTACTGCAAACGAACATAAGCATAATGTCGGTCATACTGGTGTGATTAGCTATCAACATATAGCTCTTTCTTTTTTCAAGTGTTTCATAACGTGATATTTGTGGGTAAAACCCCATGCCATATAGAATCGGTTTTGCCCATAAATTTCGAGCTACCCAATAGAACTGAGTATACCACTTTTGATGCGAAGTCAGTATCAAAAGTAATGGAGCGAATAATAAGGTTAAGGTTCCTACTAATACATAGAACCATGTCCGCCAAATGAACCAAAATATATATCGGAATATCATTTTTAAAGGTCTTGTTTTGTGAAAATAAAAAGGCAATTAACCTGTTTTGAACTTTATGTAAAAAATCAATTATTACAAAAGGCTTTGGAAAAAGGATTGCTTACAATGAAGCAGAAATAAATCCTATTAAGCAAATAATGAAATAGATAGCAATCCCTCTTGCTCCGTCATAGTCCTTAGCCAGACGTTGTCCCAGAAGAAAGCAGAGCAGGGTGGAGCTGCTTAGTACTAGTCCATAAAATCCGTATTGAGGATAGGGGAGTGTCCAAAGTTCATATATTCCAATACATAGAAACAGCGTTGTAACAAATTCTATTACAGTTATTATTAACAATAAAGGATATATCCATCCAGAAATGAAAATACCTTTAAAATAATTTTTGTAATAGTTTACCGAAGTCTTAAAATTAACGATTTTTTCAAAAGCACTATATCCAAAAGTGATTATCAAAAACAGATATATGAAAAATAAACTCCAAAACATATTAGACTATTGAGTTCCACACTTAACTACATATCAAATTCCGGTGATGAACAGGTTTCTTCTCAATCATTCGTTTGATGAGATTATTGAATATATTATCTTTCGATTGAGAACGGTTAATTCGGTATGAAAATTCAGCCAAATATCTATCCATATTGAAATCTGAAACTCGACAATAAATCGTTCTCAACCAACTTTTTACTTGGTGTATTATGGTATGTAAAATAGGAAAATTCTTCCCTTTATTACTCGGTATTTGTTTGATATTGAAATCTTTAATAGGTCTGTAACCTTTCCAATCATCAGTGGTCACTTGGGCGGATTTATCAATATGTTTATCAAAAATTGTCCGTAATGATTTGGCAGAATAATCTTCTATTTTATTAGCATAGAATCGTTTAACCTTCCCATCATCAGTTAGTTCTATGGCACAAACAATCTTTTTTTTCTTTGAATCGTAACTCCTACCTTGTTTGCCATCTTCTTTCCCTCCCACAGTAAACTCGTCCACTTGAACTTGACCATTCATTTTATGTAATTCATTGGATTTCATTGCTTCACGAACTTTGTGCATAAACAATCGAGCCGTATTTTCGGTAATTCCATAACGAACAGACATTTGTAAAGCTGATAGGTTTTTAGTGGTTGCACACATCTCAAAACAAATAAAAAAAGCCTTACGAAGCCCGAATTTTACTTTGTGAAAAAGTGTTCCTGCCGTAGGGCTTTCCGTATCAGAACAAATGTTACAAGTTCTTGAAAAATCCTTGCGGATTTGGCTTTTTGTATGCCCACATTTACGACAAACAAAGCCTTTTTCCCACTTCCAATGAGCTAAATATTCTTCACAATCTAAGTCGGTTTTGAAGCGTTCAGTGAACTCTAAAAGATTTTGACCGTTAAAAATTTCCATAACTACCTGATTTTATGAACTGCAAATATATGAAATTATATGAGGAACTCAATTAGACTAATCAAGGTTTTTTATGTAACAATCGAGTAAGTTTTATGGATAAATCCGTAAAGATAATCCTTGCATTACCGTTGCGTTCTACGTGCAGTAGAGCTTCTTCTAACTGTTGGTGAATTTGTTCGATGTTGTTTCCGTGAACGAAAGGTGCAAATTTTTGTAATTCAAACGAAGGATCTTTGAAAACGGCATAGACTAATTCTTTTGAACCGTAATTCAACAGCATTGCTTGACGGAATATCTCAATACAGTAGAACAAAAATTGTTTTTGTTTTTCACGCCCGCTTGTAGCAATTTCTTCGCTCCATTGAAGCAATCCGTGAATTGCTGATTTGTTGCCTTTAGCCCTGTATGCCGACCGAACCCATGTGATAAACCAGCGTTCAAAGACATCCTCCTCTTCGGTTTCTTCCGATAGTTGTAGGGCTTTGTTGAAATTTCCTTGAGCTTGTACAGCATAGCGTGTGGCATCGCTTTCAGTAATCCCTTTCTGTATAAGAGCTTGTTTGATAGCATTTTCACTCAAAGGAGGGAATCGCAGAATCTGGCAACGTGAGCGAATCGTGTCCAATATGGATGATTCATCTTCAGTGATGAGCAAAAAAATCGTTTTTTGTGGAGGTTCTTCCAAAAGTTTCAGCAACTTGTTGGCCGATTCTACATTCATTTTTTCAGCCATCCAGATAATCATCACCTTAAATCCACCTTCAAAAGCCTTGAGAGTTAACTTTGAGGTAATATCCTTGGCTTCATTTACGCTGATGTTCCCTTGTTTATTTTCGATGCCCAACTGTGAATACCAATCAAATAAACTGCCATAAGGTTGCTCCTTTATAAACACCCGCCAATCTTCTAAGAATAACGAACTTATAGGGTCTTTTTTTACTCTGTTGTTAGTAGCTGTCGGAAAAACAAAATGCATATCGGGATGTGAAAGATGGTTGCACTTTGTCATACAGGAAGTATCACCCTTACATAAAATATGGGAAGCGTAGGCAATCGCCATAGGCAACATTCCTGTTCCTTCGTTACCCACAAAAAGCTGTGCGTGTGGAATACGTTGTGCTTCTACACTGTCTTTCAGGTGTTTTTTTATGGTTTCGTATCCGATAATGTCGTCGAATGTCATTTTTTTGTTAATTGAAAATAAATTTTTCCGAATACTATCTGCTTAACTTATTTAGGTATAAATTTACCACATTTTCCAACCCCAAGTAGAGAGATTCGCTAATGAGAGCATGTCCTATTGAGACTTCGAGCAGATTTGGAATGTTTTCCTTAAAAAAACGGATGTTTTCAAGATTCAAATCATGTCCAGCGTTGAGTCCTAAACCTACTTTTTGAGCTTCTAAGGCTGCTTTCACGTATGGTTGTATACCATTTTTGTTTCCTTTTTCGAACTCAGTAGCATATGCTTCTGTGTAAAGTTCTACTCGGTCAGTGCCTGTTTCCGCAGCAGCGTTTACTATAGCTTCCACAGGATCTACAAAAAGGGAAGTACGAATTCCATTACGTTTAAATTCAGTGATTACTTCCGTCAGATAAGCTCGGTGTTTGATAGTATCCCAACCTGCGTTGGAGGTAATGGCATCGTCAGCATCTGGAACAAGGGTTACTTGAGTAGGTTTTACTTTTAACACCAAATCCATAAACTTCCGAATCGGATTTCCTTCAATGTTGTATTCAGTTACTACAACATCCAATAAATCAATCGCATCCTGATAGCGAATGTGTCGTTCGTCAGGGCGTGGATGAATCGTAATTCCTTCAGCTCCAAATTTTTGAATATCGGTAGCTACTTTTAGTAGATTGGGAACGTTTCCTCCACGTGAGTTCCGAAGGGTTGCGATTTTATTGATGTTTACACTTAATTTTGTCATTGTATTATTCATTATTGATTCAAAAAACAAAGATACGTCTTCTTGTTGAAAATAAAAGTATTTTTTTGGAGATTGACAGATAATTGAGCTAAAAATAATAAAAGGCACGTTTATTGTATTACCAAAGACATACATAAATATCAAACATAAAAAGATAAAAATATGAAACGAGTTATATTGAGTGTTTTTTTGGGTTTTATAACCTTGTTATTCAGTGTGTTAAAGGCACAGACGGTGTTTACGCATGCTAAAGCAGAACGTGTTCAACTCTATTTTAATGGGGCTGAAATTCAGCAATCGGCAAATTTGGCACTCCCAAAAGGGACATCAGAAGTGGTGATTATGAATGTTGCTAATCAATTGGATGAGAGTTCAATACAGATAAAATCTGCAAAAACAGCTACAATTTTGTCTGTTCAGTTTTCAAATCAACCTGTGGTGGGCTATGATCAGCAATTTGTGTCGGATACAGCTCGTCCCATTTGGGATAGTATTCAAAATACTGAGAAAGAAATCAAAAAAAATGCGTTATTGAGAAAATCTGTCCAAAAATCATTAGAAATACTTGATAAGAACCAACAGTTAACAAATCAAAATATGACTACAGCCGAACTTTCTAAGTTGTTGGACTATCACAAATCAAAACGATTTGAACTTGAAAAACAACTCAATGATCTTTCAGAAGAAAGTGACAGATTGCAAAAAAAACTCGGGTTACTCAAATTTAGAATGGGAACAGCTTCTTCGCAAAATGTCAATAATAGAGGGAAAATCATTCTGCAGGTAATGAACGAAACGGAAGGAAAAGTGCCTTTTCAGTTGAATTATATTTCTTACCAAGCACGTTGGAGTCCTTTTTATGAGGTTCGTTCTGAAAAAATTAATGCTCCGATAACGCTAAAATACAACGCAGGAGTGTCGCAAAGCACAGGAGTGGATTGGAATAATGTTAAGTTGAGTTTGTCTAGTGGTTATGTGAATCAACAAACTACAGCTCCGGTGTTAAGTCCATGGTTTATTAATTATGACAAACCTGCACAACCAGCTCCCATGGTTCGACAAAGGGCTGCTTTTTCTAAAAATATGGAAACAAAGCAGTTAAATGAAGTGGTTGAACAAGATATTATGTTAGAAGAAAAATCACTTCAAGATGTGGTAGTGGTAAACGAAACCCAATTCAATACCGTATTTGATATAGATTTGCCTTACACCATTCTTTCCAATGCAAAAAAGCACAGTGTTGCACTGCGAACAATCGAAATCCCAGCGACGTATAAATACTATACGGTTCCAAAATATGATTTAGGAGCTTATTTGGTAGGAGAGATTCAAGATTATGGTAAATACAATCTGTTGCGAGGTGAGGCAAATTTGATTTTTGAAGGTATGTATGTAGGGAAAACAGTTATTAACCCAGAAAACGCATCCAAAAAACTAACGTTGAGCTTAGGTAAAGATAGAAATATCCGTATCGACCGAAAGTTGGTGTCCCAAAATACAGAAAATAAATCTTTTAGCTCTAAAAAGGTACAGACTTTTACCTATGAAATTACGATGCAGAACAACAAGCGTGAGTTGGTAGAGATTGAAGTTGAAGATCAGATTCCGTTAAGCACCAATAAAGAAATTAAAGTCCACTTGGTGTCGTCAGATAATGCAACTTTCGATGCTTCCAAAGGAAAGCTACAATGGAGAATACAGCTGAAACCTAATGAAAATAAGAAGGTTAAGTTTACTTATCAAGTGGAATCGGATAAGGAATCAAATGTGTCGAATTTATAAAAATTTCTACTTTTAGTGTTATTTTTGGTGTGCATATTTTGTTTAAAGAGTTTCTAATTTTTGCCAAATAGGAACCATTGCAGAGAAATTACGAAAAAAAATAGAAGCGGAAAATAACGATTTTTTATCAAACAAATTGTCATTCTACGGAAAAAGTTTACATTTGCATTCTTATAACATTGAAAGATTATGGTTTTACCGATTGTAGCTTATGGCGATCCTGTGCTCCGAAAGATGTGTACGGATATTTCTGCAGACTATCCCAATCTTAAGGATTTGATATCCAACATGTTCCAAACTATGGAAGCTAGTAGGGGTGTTGGTTTAGCGGCACCACAGATTGGATTGCCCATTCGTTTGTTTGTGGTTGATGCAGCTCCATTTGCTGATGATGACGAACTAACAAAGGAAGAACAAACCTTTTTGGAAAACTTTCGTAAGGTGTTTATCAATGCTAAAATCATTGAGGAAACAGGTGACAAATGGAGTTTTAACGAAGGTTGTTTGAGCATTCCAGGGGTGCGTGGAGATGTGTCACGACATGAGCGATTAACTATTGAATATTTAGATGAAAATTTTCAGCCTCAAGTTCTTACGGTAGATGGGTTGGCAGCGAGAATTATCCAGCACGAATATGACCACATACAAGGAGTGTTGTTCACCGATAAGCTGTCGGCATTCAAAAAACGAATCCTACAAGGGAAATTGACGGACATCAGCAAAGGTAAAGTGAATGTCGATTATCGTATGCGATTTCCAGATGTAAGAAGAAAATAGTTCAGAGTTCTTAGGATTTCACAAAATAAGGTCTTAAATTTTTATTGTCTATAACGAAGATAATCATTAATAAAAAAATATAAAAAATGGAATTAAACAAAATATTAGCTATTTCAGGCAAACCAGGATTGTACCACTTAGAGTCCCAAACGCGTACAGGATTTTTAGCAACTTCACTTTTGGACGGGAAGAGAATTTCTATCGGAATCCGCGATAATGTGAGCCTACTTTCAGAAATAGCTATATACACATTGGAGGAAGAAGTGCCTCTTTCACAGGTTTTTAAAAATATAAAAGACAAAGAAAATAGTGGAAAAACTCCAGTTACCCACAAGTCAAGTGGAGCAGAATTAGAGGAATATTTCTTCAGTGTACTTCCGAACTATGATGAAGATCGTGTGTATGCAAGTGATATCAAAAAGGTAATCCAATGGTACAACTTACTGCTTGAAAAAGGCTTTTTAGAAGAAACAGAAACCGAAGCTCTTAGCGAAGAAGCAACAGAAGAAAATAAATAATCATTCAGAGCGTATTTTAGATACGCTCTTTTTGTACAGAATATCACATGAAAATATACCCTACACAAAATCAGCAAATAGGTGATGTAACAGCTTACATTGCTACCGAAGTGGAGCAAACGCCTGATTTTTTACACACATATTTGAAAAAACATACTGAAAAACAGCAAAATATAGTAGTGGCATTCCCTTTATTAGAACGCCCCTTAGTGGTTGCTTTGCTACTTGAAAAAGGGAAAGATACTAATGCCGAAAGAGAAAAAGCTCGACAACTTGGAAACGAACTTCTTACTACTTTTAAAAAAGAAAAATATACAGAAGTTTATATTCATTCATCAGCAGATAAAGACCTCACAATGTGTGTTTTGGAAGGAATGCAGTTGTCTGACTACCAGTTTAATAAGTATAAAACTAAGGAAGATTCTCAACCTGAAATATCTGTATACGTTGATTTACCAGTAACCGAACTTACTCAGTTTAATAATTTGTTGGCATCGGTTGCAGTTGCTCGTGATTTGGTAAACGAACCTCCTTTGGTATTGACAACCACGCGTTTATCCCAAGAGATCGAAGTTCTCAGTAAGCATTTTGGATTTGAGGTTAGTGTACTCCGTAAGCAAGAAATCCAAGATTTGAAGATGGGTGGATTATTGGGTGTGAATGCGGGTAGTGAAGTGCCTCCTACTTTTAATATTCTTACATGGAAGCCTAAAAATGCTGAAAATCAACAACCTTATGTGTTTGTAGGGAAAGGTGTAGTATATGATACGGGAGGTTATAACATCAAGCCTGGAAATTACATGGATACGATGAAGGCCGACATGGCGGGTGCGGCAGCTGTAGTAGGCTTGTTGTGTGCCGTAGCCAAAAATCAATTGCCACTGCATGTAGTAGGGCTAATTCCTGCCACCGACAACCGAATAAACTCTAATGCTATCGTATCCGATGATGTGTTGACAATGATGAACGGAATGACTGTTGAAATTAAGAATACAGATGCTGAGGGACGGCTTATTTTAGCGGATGCTTTGACTTATGCACAGCGTTTGAACCCAGAATTGGTTATTGATTTAGCTACACTTACAGGAGCTGCGGCTCGCGTTACGGGACACTACGGTAGTGCTTTTATGGGGAATGCTTCCGATGAAATCAAAAAACGTTTACAACGATCTGGGGATAAGGTATTTGAGCGTTTGGTAGAACTTCCTTTTTGGGATGAGTTCGGAGAAGATTTAAAATCTCCCATTGCCGATATCAAAAACTTAGGAAATCCCGAAGGAGGAGCTTCATCAGCTGGGAAGTTTTTAGAACATTTTACCAATTATCCTTGGGTACATATCGATATCGCAGGAACTGCGTTTTTGAACGCTCCTTTCCGCTATTTCAAAGCTGGTGGGACAGGTGTTGGTATTCGCTTGTTGTATGATTTTTTGAGCGAGGTTTCAACTTATAATGATTAATTTCGAACAAATTCTATTGGCATAAGGTATTCAAAATAGTAGAAGAGACTGTCCGAAAAGGTCTATTTTAAAGAAGAATGTATTTGTAAAAATGTTGAATATTAATGTTTTTCTAAAAATTCCAAAAAAAGGCTCTTCGCTCAGTCTCATTCAAATCGAAGTGTATTTCTTTGTAAACAGTATTGTTACATAGGAAATATTTTTGTTATACAAAATCAAATGTAAAAATGAACATTCTCTGTATAGAAACATCGGGAATTAATTGTTCGGTAGTAGTTGCTCGCGATGGGGTATCAATTGCCGAAGAATCGGAAAATAAAGGTAAGTTTACACATGCCGAAACATTACATCTTTTTATTGAAAAAGTACTTGCTGATGCAAATCTTCCGATGAAAGAAATAGATGCTATTGCTATCAGTGGAGGCCCAGGTTCTTACACAGGATTGCGGATTGGTGTGTCAGCTGCTAAAGGTTTGTGCTTTGCATTGGGTGTTCCTTTAATTTCTGTACCTACATTACAGGTGTTGGCTAAACAAATTTCTGACAGTCAGTTTGTTATTCCTATGTTGGATGCTCGACGTATGGAGGTGTATAGTGCTGTTTTTGATAAAAATAACAATGAGTTAGAAGCAACTCAAGCAAAAATACTTGATGAAAACAGCTATCAAGAGTGGTTAAATAAAGGAAAAGTTACCTTTTTGGGAGATGGAGCAATGAAATTTTCTGCCATATGTAATCACCCTAATGCAGTCTTTGTTAGTGATAAGTATCCACAGGCAAAAGATATGATTCCGTATGCAGAGGAAAGATATAGAAATGCTTGTTTTGAGGATATTGCCTATTTCGAACCAAACTATTTAAAACCTTTCCATACCACTTCATCGTTTGTTAGCTAATTGACCACAGGCAGCATCAATATCTTTGCCTCGAGAGCGACGAACGGTAACCGTAATCCCAGCATTTTCCAACATAGTTTGGTACATGTCAATGGCGGAGCTGTCCGCTTGTTGATAGTCGCCATCGTCAATTGGGTTGTACTCAATTAAATTTACCTTGGAAGGAGCAAAACGACAAAATTTTATCAAAGCATCTACGTCTTTTTTCTTGTCGTTGATGTCTTTCCATACTACATATTCGTAGGTGATTTTGTTTTTAGTTTTTCGGTACCAATATTCCAAAGCTTCACGAAGTTCTGATAAAGGAAAGTTTTCGTTGAATGGCATTATGGATGTTCGTACTTCGTCAATGGCGGAGTGTAATGATACCGCTAATTTGAATTTGACTTCGTCGTCTGCCATTTTTCGGATTAGTTTCGGAATTCCTGAAGTCGAAAGCGTTATTCTTTTGGGCGACATTCCTAATCCTTCATCGGAAGTGATTTTTTCGATTGCCGATAGCACGTTGTTGTAGTTCATTAGAGGTTCGCCCATTCCCATAAAAACAATATTTGACAAGGGACGGTTGAAAAATATACGACTTTGATTGTCAATGACTTTTACTTGATCGAAAATTTCGTCAGGCTGTAGATTACGCATACGTTTTAGTCTGGCTGTAGCACAAAATTTACAGTTCAAACTACATCCTACCTGACTTGACACACAAGCTGTGGTTCTAGTATCGGTAGGAATCAATACCGATTCTACCAATAATCCGTCGTGAAGGCGAACCGCATTTTTGATAGTTCCATCAGCACTTCGTTGCATCACGTCCACTTGAATATGGTTTATCGAAAAATGATTTTCAAGCATTTCACGAGTTTGTTTCGGTAAATTGGTCATAGCCTCAAAGGAGTGCACACCTTTATTCCATAGCCATTCATATACCTGATTTCCACGAAAAGCCTTGTCTCCATGGGTTACAAAGAAATCTCGTAACTCTACTTTGCTTAATGCTCTAATATCTTTTTTCTCTATCATCTTGTTTTTCTCGCGTATTCAGGTTGTTTTCTATTAATTGTGAAAATATTTTGAAAAGAAGTGTTTTTCACATGCTATTACTTTTCCATACATACTTGTCTTATTTCCATCGTAGGGTTTCCATAATTCGGCGAACATCTTTTTCCAAATAATGGCTTGCGGGTTGAATTGAATCATAGTTAGGTACTACTTTGAAATAGACCGAACCCGAAATGAAATGTGTGGTGCTATCAGTGGCGTAGAATTGAGCCTGTGAAGCTGCATTGCCATAAACTTGGTAAAACATTCCATACACGCGAGTAGAATCGTTTACGAATTGATTGGAAGCAATATTGTCTGCTTTGATGGTGTGTTCAAATGTAAACTTTTGAGCATCGCGCAACAAATGGCGAATATTGTCTTTTACTTTCTTATATGATATATAAATAGTAGCCTTCATTGCGGGATATTCAATATCAAAGTCGCATGAATCATCCTTCTTAGTTTTCACAAATGCAGAAGTGTTAGTTTCAAATTCAAATGGGCAATAGTCCTTAGCATAGTTTTTATATTCCGCCTGTGGATATTCTAATCGAAGAGCAGCCTTTGGTTTAGGTAATACCGTTTCTTCACAGCTTAATATTGTGAAAATCAATGTGATAAATAATAAACTACGCATTGTTCTCTCTGTGTATTTTGATTTGTTTTATACGTTTTTTGTCAAATTCCTGAACAGTAAATTGGTAGTTCTCAAATACAATAGGAACGCCTTTCTGAGGGAAATCCCCCGCAATTTCTAACAAAAAACCAGCTAAGGTTTCTGCTTCTCCTTCTTTTTCCTCAAATATAAGTTCCTCTTCATCTGTTAGTTGCATAATCCGATAGAAATCTTTTAGCACTGTTTTTCCTTCAAAAACGTAGGTGTCCTTGTCAATTTGGGAGTAGATAACATCCTCATCGTCAAACTCATCGTTTATGTTTCCGACAATTTCCTCTATGATATCTTCTAAAGTAATAATGCCACAAGTGCCTCCATACTCATCAACTACCACCGCTAAATGTATTTTCATCTCCTGAAATTCGCTGAGCAAATCGTCTAACTTTTTGTTCTCGGGGACAAAAAAAGCCTTGCGCTTAACAGTTAGCCAGTCGAAATCGTCGTTTTCCAAATGAGAAAGTAAATCCTTGATGTAGATAATCCCTGTGATATCGTCCAGACTTTCGTTGTAAACAGGAATACGCGAATAGCCCATTCGCACAATCTCGGTGATTACTTCCTTGAAAGTCAGGGTTTCACTCAATGCAAAAATATCAATACGAGGAACCATCACTTGGCGAGTTTCCGTATTTCCGAATGAAACAATACTCTCCAAAATTTTCTTTTCCTCCTTAGTTGTGTCATCAGACGATGCTAATTCTAAGGCTTGAGACAATTGTCCTACGGATATGTGTGTAGACTGTTTTCCTAATTTATTGTGAATCAAAGATGTAAATCCTTTCATCGGGATGCTGAGTGGTGTGAAAAGCGTGTCTAAAACATAGATTGGATATGCCACAGTTTTGGAAAAAAGTATATTATTCCGGTTTGCATATATCTTCGGGACGATTTCCCCACAGAGTAAAATCATAAATGTAACAACTCCTACATCTAAAATCATCCGCAGGATTTCGCTTTCAATATTTCCGAAGAGGAAATCTCCTAAATCAACGAATAATAAGATAATGGAAATATTTACTAAATTGTTGGAAATTAATATAGTAGCTAGTAATTTCTTTGGATTTTCAACCAGACGAGCGATGATGCTACCTACTGCCGATTTTCCGTCATTGAGATTGTTCACTTCCGTTGGTGAAAGTGAAAAAAGAGCCACTTCAGACCCTGAAATCAAGGCAGAACAACCTAAAAGTATCAGAAAAACAACAAACTGCAAAATAATATTCCAATCAAGCATATTAAGCTGCAATGCGATAGTTTCTACAGCCATTGATGGCATCCAAAGTAAATTAAGGGGAGGCTCTGAGTCCAAATCTTTAGTATTAGTTAAACAATATTTTTAAAACGGCAAACTTTTATCCATGTCGTCTGCGGGTGATTTTTTCTCCAATTTTTCTTCCTTTCGGCTGTTCGGCAGAAGCGTAAATTCGTTGGCATAGATTTCGGTTGTGTAACGAGTTGTTCCGTCTTCGGCTTGCCATTGACGAGTTTTTATTCTACCTTCAACATAAATCAAATCACCTTTGGAGGTATATTTATCAATAATTTCAGCTTGTTTGTTACGAACCACCACTGTATGCCATTCTGTTTCAACTACTTTTTCGTTAGTTGTTTTGTTGGTATACTCCTCATTCGTAGCTAATGAAAAACGTCCAACACAATTACCTCCTTCAAAATAGGTCAATTTTATCTTATCTCCCAAACGCCCAATAAGCATCACTTTGTTTAATGTTCCTGCACTCATAGTATTCAATTTTTAAGGGTTTATGTTATATTTTCTAATCGTTTTTGGTTAGAAGAATTACACAATAAATTATTTCCTTTTTCTCATACACACAAAACGGATAATAATTTTTTTATTTTTGTCTTGCTGATGGGCTTTATTTTGTTTCTTTCTACACTTGAATCCAAGCTTCTGTCCAATCGAATAGATAAAAAATGTGTTGAGGCTTTGGACAAAAGTACAATTAATTTCTAAAAAACCAAAATTCTTTCAAGAAATTTGCTGTTAAAACCGATACAGGATAGTTTTTAACTTCCTCTTTATCAATGCTATTTTTCAATGAATATTCCATGGAGATTATCCAAAACTGAGTGTGAATATGCTGATGTGATAATTTGTGAATCTTTTCGTATTTATGTAGGTAAATATCTGTTATACAGTCGAATATCTTATCTATTTCGGCTTTTATTTCTGCTTCCGAGTAAGGTTTTTCAGTTTCTATGAGTGGAAATTCATACAATCCTTGCCAGATATCTTTATTGTTACGTTTATTCAATATTGTATGCTTCTGATTATCAATAGGTACGATGTAGTTAAAATAACGTTTTCGTATTTTTGTTTTCCCAATTTTTACGGGTAGCCTTTCTACTTTACTTTGATTTTTAGCAACACATTTGTCTGAAAAGACACAACTTTCGCACATAGGCAGTTGTGGTTTGCAGTGTATCGCTCCGAATTCCATAATAGCTTGGTTGTAAACTCCCGCATTTTTTGGATCTAATAGTTTGGTAGCCAATTTTTTAAACTGAATAATACCTGAGGTAGTGTCGATAGGAGTTTCTATGCCAAAAACACGGGCTAAAACTCGATAAACATTTCCATCAACAACAGCGCAAGATTCTGAAAAACAAATAGATGCAATGGCGCTTGCTGTGTAATCACCTATGCCTTTGAGTTTCAATAATTCCTTATGTGTTGTAGGGAAATTTCCATTGAGGTCAAAAGCAATCGTTTTAGCGGTGTGATGTAGGTTTTTTGCACGGGAATAATATCCTAAGCCTTGCCATAGCTTCAGTACCTGTTCTTCGGATGCATTTGCTAAGTCGAAAACAGAGGGGAAATGGTTTGTAAAACGCTCATAGTAAGGCAATCCCTGTGCAACACGGGTCTGTTGTAGGATGATTTCGGATAGCCATATTTTATAAGGATCTGTGGTTTGTCGCCACGGCAAATCTCTTTTTTGGCTATTGTACCACTGCAAAAGTCGTTGAGAAAAAAAACGGTCGAAAGCCTCGACTTTCGATGAAGAATTCGATAAATTCAAAATGGATTGTTTTGTAGGAAATCGTTGAAAAGAAACTATCCGAAAAACTTTAGCTCAAACATCTTAGTTTTAGTTTATCACAAGATTTTACGGTATTCGCATCTGTATTTAGCCTGAAAAAGATTTTTCCGGATAGTTATCTTCGATAATTTTATGCAAAAAATGCTTTGCGAAAAGACTGTCTTCAAAGAATTAATTACTCCTGCTTTTTCTCTATTGAAGAATTAGTTTCATCTTTGTTTGGCTCCTTGGTTGCATCTTTAAATTCTTTGATGCCACTTCCTAATCCACGCATCAACTCAGGTATTTTCTTACCTCCAAAAAGAAGAAGAATAAGGATAACAACCACTGCAATTTGCCAAGGCCCTGCAATTCCTAAAAATATACTATTAGCTAACATACTGTTTCTTTTTTTGTGCAAAGATATAAATTTATTTCAAAAAAAAGAGAATCGCTAGTTTTTAAAATGATGTAAGCTACATTTTATGTTATAAAAGGTTTGTAAAAAAGTGTTGAATAATTTGAGTTGCTGGAGCTTTTTACTCTTTTATATCATATAAATCTACTGGCTGTATCCGAAGCGTCGCAATTGTCGAGAGTTGGAACGCCAATCCTTGTTCACTTTCACAAATATTTGAATATGAATTTGTTTGCCGAAAAATTTTTCCAAATCAGCTCGAGCTTGTGTGCCAACTTTTTTTAAGGCTTCCCCTTTATGTCCAATGATGATTCCTTTTTGGGTTTCGCGCTCCACCATAATCACGGCTCGAATGTGAATAATATGTTCTGAATCGACAAATGACTCTGTTTCTACTTCTACTGCATAAGGGATTTCCTTTTTGTAGTTTATCAATATTTTCTCTCGAATGATTTCATTAACGAAAAAACGTTCGGGTTTGTCTGTCAGTTGATCTTTTGGGAAAAACGCAGGTGATTCGGGTAATAATTCTATAATGCGATTAAAAACTTCTGCAGTTTGAAAGCCTTCCAAGGCAGAAATAGGGAAAATTTCGGCTTTAGGAACTCTTTCTTTCCAATAAGCTACTTGGTTTTCCAAAGTTTCTTGTGATGATTTGTCTATTTTGTTGATCAAAAGCAACACGGGTACTTGCATACGGTTTATTTTTTCAAAAAAAGCCTCGTCTTTCAGTTCTTTTTCACCAATTTCAACCATATATATTAACACATCAGCATCTTCAAAAGCACTTTTTACAAAATCCATCATTGAATGTTGTAATTCATAAGCAGGTTTGATAATTCCTGGAGTGTCAGAAAAAATTATCTGAAAATCGTCGCCACTAACAATTCCGAAGATGCGGTGTCGGGTGGTTTGAGCTTTGGAGGTTATGATGGAAAGTTTTTCGCCAACGAAAGCATTCATTAAAGTTGATTTTCCTACATTTGGATTTCCAATTATGTTTACAAACCCTGCCTTGTGTGTCATGTGTAAGAAGCGTTTTTAGGTTATTATTGGACAAAAATACGAAAAATAATTACAAATCAAATAAAAAGTAGTACCTTTGTCCACTAATGTAGATGATAAAGAAATATGCTTTCCAACCCTAGTAAGTATGCCATTAATGCTGTTATTTATTTGGCGATTAATGGCTCAGAGAGTAATAAGATAGGAACTAAGGAAATCTCCAAAAAATTAAATATACCATCGCCTTTTTTGGCTAAAATCTTGCAAACTTTGGCTAAAAAGAAAGTTATTAGCTCCACTAAAGGGCCAAAAGGAGGATTTTGGTTGGCAGATCATGAAAAACAAGCTCCTTTGATCACAATTATTGAAAATTTGGATGATGTTGAAAATTTTTCAAACTGTTTTATGGGGCTTAAGGCTTGTTCCGAAGAATTTCCTTGTCCTATCCACTATGCGATGCAACCTTTCAAAAAAGGACTTATCACAGAATTAATGGAAAACTCAATTGATTACTTTTCTCAAAAAGTAATCAATAAGGAGGCGTTTTTGTTTGTTTAACTGTCGTGACTCATTATTCAAATGATTTTCAAGTTCAAACAATTTTCAGTTTCGCAATCCCAAAGTGCCATGAAAATAGGTACAGATAATGTACTTTTAGGGGCATGGGTGTCTGTTGATCATTTTCCACATCGTATATTGGACATTGGTGCAGGGACAGGAGTTTTGTCCTTGATGTTGGCACAGCGTTCCGAGGCAATGACCATCGATGCTGTTGAAATTGATGAAAGTTCATTCATTGAATGTACTGAAAATTTTGAAAATAGTTCATGGAGTGACAGGCTTTTTTGTTATTTTGCTTCCTTTCAAGAATTTGCTGAAGAAATGCAAGGAGAAGAGCCATATGACCTAATTATTTCAAATCCGCCGTTCTATACCGAAAATTATAAAACCAATTCCTTGGCAAGGAACAAAGCTCGTTTTGAAGACTCATTACCTTTCGAGACTCTTATGGATGGAGTAGTGCAATTACTTAGCGATGAAGGTGTTTTTTCAGTCATTATTCCATTTCAGGAAGAAGAAAGATTTATAAGTTTAGCTCAAAGTAAGGGATTATTTCCTCAGAAAATCACTCGCGTCAAAGGTAATGAACAGAGCGAATTGAAACGTAGCTTGATTGCTTTTATCAAAAACAAGGGGGAGTATACCTCTGATTTATTGGTAATTGAAAAAGGTCGAGGTCAGTACACGGAAGCGTATATTTCTCTTACAAAAGATTTTTATTTGAAAATGTAGAACTTTCCGAAGTAACCGTGTTTATAGTTATAGTCCCCTTTTTTTATTTACAACTAGCAAGTTGAATTCTTCTAATGTTCTTATGTGGTTTCAACTGTAATATATCTAAAAAGTTATTTCATATTTTTCCTAATAATCATTCCTTCCAAAAGAAATGGTTTAATATTTTTCCCGTTTTGATTTCTAACAGATGTTGGTTTGTGGTTTTGCTATCAAGTCCGCCTAATGACGGAATCCATTTGCCTGTTTTGATGTAATCCAAACGCTCCAATAATTGTGGGTATTTTCGAGCTACCTGCTTGATATTTAATCCCGTGTAAAGTGCTGTTTTTAAATTGTTTTCTTTTGCAATCGTAATAAATTTCAGCAGCTGATCAATATTCCATTCTCCTCCCATAAAAAGCACACAACTGATAGTTCCCTCATACTTTTCAATGAGTTTTTCCAACAAACTAAGCGTTAAAGGCTGTCCAAAATTCGGATTCCAGATATGCTCAGAGTGGCACCCCTCACAAGCTAACGGACAACCTGTTATCGTGAAACAAAGCGAAATTTCATTAGGAACTTCCTGTAATACAATATCATACTCGCTATACCGCAGTATTGCCATAATATCTTTTTTTGGCTTCCTTTTGTCTGTCTTTCGAGAAATTACTTATTTTTTTCAAATAACCGATGATGCGAGTAGCGTAATCAACATCAGTGGAATGGCATTTTACACAATGGTCAGTGGTGTGTTTATTGATATAACCACAACTATTACAATAAGTTACTTTTACATTGAAACAGAAATAATTACAACCCGTTTTCGCAGCTACATTGAGTAGCTTCAAAAATCCCTCTTGGGTTGGATATTCTTCCAAATTGCAGTGATATGCCGAGCCTCCGTCCAAAAATTGGATATATTCGTGTCCGTGCATAAAGAATTTATCTATTATATTAACAGATTCATCTTCAACTACATAAAAATATGAATTGTAACAATCTCTCGGAACAAAAAGCCCATCAGATTTATCCCAATTGGCATTTTTCACACCCAAATTTTCAGCAGGAACAAACTCTGTATTAAACATATAGCCGTATTTTGCTTTGGCTTCCTTGTTCTTTTCGTAAATCAGCTTTAAATTTTTATTGACAAATGATTTATATTCCTCATTATCAGATATTTTTAATCCTAAGAATTCTGCGGCTTCCACCATTCCGTTGATTCCTATGGTAAGAAATTGTTTGTCAAGCGAAATAAATCCTGCATCGTACACAGGAAGCATTTTAGCATCTTTATAATCCTGAATAATAGCACGATACGCAACTTGATATTTATGAATGTTATCAATCATTTTTTCCAAAGAAAGCCCTTTTTGATACAATCGGTTCATATTGATGGTAATCACATTGATACTTCCTGTGGAAACGCCACCTGCACCCAACGAATAACTGAACGTATTGTCCGAAATTTCATTTCGCAAACGACAACAACTCGCCAGTGAATCGGCATTGTCGGACTGATAGATGAAAAATGCATTTCCTTCACTAAGTTCTTCGGCACAGAAGTTGGCAAAATTTTCATCGTGAACTCTTTTGTCCTTGGTTAGCATCGCCGCCGTAACCACAGGAAAAGTCAGAATGGCTTTTTTTCGTTCATTATTAAACCATTTCATAAAATATTTTTGGATTTTATCCAACGATTCATAAATCGGTTTACTTCCGTCGGGGAAAACAAAATTCCCGAACATCGAATCGAAATAAGGTTTGTCGTACAAAGAAATATTCCAAAAAACAGATTGATAACCACGTGCCGCCGCAGGTTGATTGATAGCATACACCACGTGTTGCATTTCGTTTTCTACTATTTTTGTATGCGTTTTTAGATAATCATTTCCGTAGTCTTTTCGAGCGAAATAGTCAAAATACATCAAAAATTCAACGGTTGCTACTGCTCCTGCAAATTGAGAAGACACTGAAAATAAGAAATTTACAAACGAACCACAGAAACTCGCCAAATGCTTCGGAGCTTTGGATTCGCCACCAAGTTTCAACAGTCCGTCAAGCAAAAGAGGATACATCGAAACGCTCACGCAATAAGGTTTCAGACTAGTTTCGTCGTGTACGTAAATTTCGTGTTCTTCTATCTGCCTGATGTATTCATCGGCTAAATCCTGACCAAAAAGCTGAGCAATCTTGCGTGAAACCAACATTCTATTTACCTGAATATTAATATCTTTATTCAGTTCGGCTTCCATCGTGGCTATGTTTTTGTTAGAAACATTAGCATTAGAATCAAACAAGGAACCACTCGCTGCATTTTGCGATGTTAAGTAATTCTCAATAAAATTACATTTCGTTTTTAGTTGTTCGGGCGTTAATTTTGTGAATTTTGACATAATAAATCGTTTTACAGATGAGATTATTCAAAGGTTAAGTCGATGCAAAATATAGTTAGTGGAAGTGTTTCAATTTCTGAAATTTTCAGAAAAAAAACGATTGAGTTTTGTGATAACAAAAAAAATCTATAACTACTTGATTAATAGATTTATGATATTTTTATATTATCACACTACGAAGCTATGCAAATAAAAGATATATAAATCTTAAAATCTAGAATATTTATGCACAAACTTATCAACATTTGATAAATAGGCATACTTTTAAAATGTTCATTTTACCTAAAATTTAGACACAAAAAAATCCAAGCAGTTCAGATAAAAAAACTGTTGGATTTTTACTTTTTAGATGTTTTTTGTAAAATGATTAAGTCTTGTGTTTTAAACTTTTTTAGTAGTTTTTCCAATATCTGAAGTATTTTAGCGGTGTGGATACTTAAAAAACATTCAATTTAGTAGAAACCCCGATTTTCAGCTTTTTTGCCGAATTTCGGGGTTTCTTGATAATGAATATTAAAATATATTTATCTGATGTGCAGTAAATTAATAATTTTCCAAAAGTAGCTTCTTACTGAGAAGAGAATATGCTTTCAATCTAGCTGCAATTGAATTCCAATGGTTACTATTAAAACTGATAGACCACCTCTATTTTGTGTCCAGCGAGGGTCTTTTTAGCTTTTTCCAAATCTTCGGTAAAACCTAACATATAACCTCCTCCTCCTGATCCACAAAGTTTTAAGAAATAATCTCCAGTGTCGATACCTTGTTTCCAAAGAGTGTGAAATTCAGCAGGAATCATCGGTTTGAAATTGTTTAACACCACTTTTGAAAGTTTTTTGACATTGCTAAATAGTGATTTGATGTTTCCTTTCAGAAAATCATCAATACAGGCGTTTGTGTATTCAATAAATTCCGTTTTGAGCATACTTTGAAAGCCTTCATTTTTCATTTTTTCCATGAAAATACGCACCATAGGAGCGGTTTCTCCTACAACTCCACTATCCAACAAAAAGACAGCCCCTTTGCCGTTAATTGCTTGAGAAGGAATTCCCGTCGGTTCAATATGATCTTTTGATTTAATTAAAATCGGTAAACTAAGGTAGCTGTTCAAAGGATCTAATCCAGACGAGGTGCCGTGGAAAAAGGATTCCATTTTACCGAAAATAGTCTTTAGTTTCAAAAGTTTTTCACGAGTCAAATTCTCCAAAACAGTGATTTTGTCATGAGCATATTGATGATAAATAGCAGCTACCAACGCGCCACTACTTCCCACGCCATATCCTTGTGGGATGCTACTGTCGAAGTACATTCCCTCGGCGATGTCGCTTTTCAGTTGAGCGATGTCAAAAGTAACAATTTCAGGGTTTTCGGTCGAAAGTTGTTCCAGATATACCGAAAAATCAGCTAACGCTCGGTTTGATTTTCTTGCCTCTTCAAGTTTGTTAGGGTCAGCCTCATCGAATGTTTTCAAGGCTCCGTTATAAAAATTATACGGTATAGCCAATCCTTTGGAATCTTTTATGATTCCATACTCGCCAAAGAGCAATATTTTCGAGTAAAAAAGAGGTCTTTTCATTAAATTAATGATTTTTTAATTGACAACGAACAATTTCAAATTGCTGTCCTAGGGTTCAAAGCTAATTACGAATTTAAAGGTGCAAATTAATCTAATTCGTAATTACTTCGTTGCTATTTGTTAATTATTCATTGACTTAATTGTGGTCGCAAATATACTGCTTATTTTCACAATACACAACTAATTCTTTTTGAATAAATTGTATCACTTCATTCTTACAATAATTTGGATACAAAACATGTACGTTTGCACCAGCATCAAGTGTAAAGCAAACAGGAGTTTTCGTCTCTTCTCGGAATCGCCATATGCGTTGAATTACTTCTAACGTATTAGGTTTCATTAGTATGAAGTAAGGAGTGCTGGTCATCATCATAGCGTGTAGGGTAAGAGCTTCACTTTCTGTGATTTCTATAAATTTGTCCAAATCACCATTTTCAAAAATAGGGATTAACTTGCTGATGTTCTCGTGAGCTTGTTCAAAGCGTCGTTCTGCGAACGGATGATCGTGCATCAAGTCATGACCAAGAGAGCTACTTACTTGTTTTTGTCCTTTGTCAATCAATAGTATAGTGTCTTGAAAATTATTGAAAATTTCGTGAACTTTATATGGGTACACTACCCCGTATTTGTCCGAACTTCCCTGTATTTCAGTATGTTTTCCCCATACTACGATTTTCCCTTGTATGCTTCTACAAGCACTTCCAGAGCCTAAACGTGCTAATACGGAGGCCTTTTGCCAGTAGGTTTCATCTTCTGCCAAATGAGGGTATAGCAATTTTTCCATTTGCATCAAACATAACGAAAGAGCTGCCATACTACTTGCTGATGAAGCGATGCCACTACTATGAGGAAACGAATTACTCGAATGAATTTCTAAATGGAAATCCTTTAAAAAAGGCATATATTCATAAATTCGTTCAAGAAACGTAGTGATTTTAGGGTGAAAAGTAGGTTTAGGCTTGTCCTCAAAGAAAAATTCAAACTGAAAGTCATCCGTTGGAGTGGTTAGCTGTTCAAAATGAATGGTTGTTTCCGTATAACTATTGTTTAATGTTAAGCTAATCGACGGGTTTGCAGGGAGTTGATTTTTGCGTTTTCCCCAATATTTGACTAAGGCAATGTTGCTTGGAGCCTTTGCCGAAACTGTTCCTTTCTGTGTTTGGTATTTCATATCTTTGCAAAAAAAAACGAGCGACTGATAAAATCGCTCGTTGTGTTATGTTTTTTTATCGAAGCGGGCGATTCATCACCAAATCGATGTATAGATTTACTTTGTTTTTCAGATTTTTCCGATTTACAATAAAGTCTAAGAATCCGTGTTCTAAAACAAATTCGGCGGTTTGGAATCCTTCAGGGAGGTCTTGACCTGTGGTGTCTTTTACCACGCGCGGCCCTGCGAATCCAATCAAAGCACCAGGCTCAGCGATGTTGATGTCACCAAGCATAGCATATGAAGCCGTTGTCCCCCCTGTCGTAGGGTCGGTACAAAGCGATATGTAGGGCAATTTAGCCTCGTCTAACTGAGCTAATTTCACCGAAGTTTTCGCCATCTGCATTAGTGAAAGAGCAGCTTCCATCATTCTGGCACCTCCTGATTTTGAAATCATTAGGAAAGGAAGTTTCTTTCTGATGGCATAATCAATAGCACGAGAAATTTTTTCACCTACTACGCTTCCCATTGAACCACCAATAAAGGCAAAATCCATACACGCAACCACCAATTTCTCTCCTTTAGAATTTCCTACAGCCGTGCGTACAGCGTCTTTTAAACCTGTTTTTTGTTCAGCCTCTTTTAGGCGGGTGGCATAGGATTTCGTGTCGACGAATTCTAGTGGGTCTTTTGAAGATAGGTTGGCATCTAATTCTTTGAATTCATTATTATCGAAAAGAATCTGGAAATATTCCTTACTTCCGATACGTACGTGGTACTCATCCTCAGGACTTACGAAATAATTAGTTGCAAGTTCTTCAGTTTCAACGATTTTTCCGCTCGGAGACTTGTACCATAATCCTTTTGGTGTATCTTTTTTTTCCTCAGTAGAGGTTTGTATTCCTTTTGCTGTTCTTTTAAACCAAGACATAATCCTCTGTATTTATCCGACAAAAGTATAAAAAAAAGTGAAAAATAAAAAGAAATACATTTGAAAGTTGATATGTTTTCTTTATTGTTTTGTGATTAGATTAGATTTTGGTTTTTATGGTATGAAATAAGGTGTTTACTAATTAGTTGATATGTAGTTGTTTATTTTTGTTTTTGAGTTTTTGTTTTTAAATAAAACGTTTAAGTTTGTTTAGAGTAAATAAAAATAATACTTTTGCCCCGAATTTAGAGTTCAATAATGAAGTTTTTGTTTTTGTACATATTACTATTTGTTTCCATACAGGTTTTTTCACAACAAGTTGCTGGGGTTGTGATTGATACTCATGATGAGCCTTTACATGGAGTAGTCATTGTTGATGAAAAATCAGGACGTTGGACAACTTCAAATAAAGAAGGTAAGTTTTCGATTACTTTTCATCAAGAATATTTATTAAGATTCAAGATGTTAGGGAAAGAAGAGGAGTCATTGGTAGGTTCTTCACCTTCTTCTTTGATACGAATTGTTCTGAAGGATAAAACCTTACGGTTGGATGATGTGGTAGTAACGGCAAGTATCCCTGAAAAAGGGGTGGCAAATTCGAAAATTGTACTCAACAAATACGCGATTAGTCAATTCCAATCTTTTTCGTTAGCTGATGTACTGCAGCAGCTTCCAGGGCAAAGGATAGTTGCCTCTAATTTTACTTCACCGAAGGTGTTGAATATGCGAACGGCAATTAACAGTGGCAACAATGCTTTCGGGGTGGGTTATATATTAGATGATATGCCTCTTTCTAATGATGAAAATATGCAAACTTATAAAGGGACAATGGCTACTACGAGTTATTCATCAAATGTTAATTCTGGGTTGGATTTGAGAACGATACCCACGTCAAATATCGAAAAAATTGAAGTTATTACAGGAATTGCTGATGCTAAATATGGAAATGCCACTACGGGCTTGGTTATTATTGAGCGTAAAGCAGGTATTCATCCGTTTTTGATAGATGCTAAATTACAGGGAGGAGGGCAATCCATTTCGGTAGGAAAAGGCTTTCAGTTATCCCCCAAGATAGGCAAACTAAGTCTTTCACTGGATTACTTAAACTCGAATAACCAACCGGTCAATAATTTAAATGGTTTTAACAGATTGACAGGGAGTGCTATATGGACTACAGAGCGTGATGATTTTTTTCATAACTCGCTGTCAATGACCTTGCGAACTAATTTAGATGGAGTTAGAAAGGACAAGGAAAATGAGGTTAATTTTCAAGCAAAAAATGAAAAGAAAGATTATGCCATCACTTTAAGTAACCGTTCGCGATGGCAATTGAATCGAATATGGATCGACCGATTGTCGTTACAAGGTGGATTTTCATATTCCTACACTGAAGATTATAATTCTTCGTGGTTAAATAATGGAGGTTTGGTAGTCCCCACGGCAACTGAAACGAGTTTGCATACAGGGGTTTATACGCCTCCACAGTATTTAGGAGTGATGCACACTAAAGGAGAACCTTTTAATGCTAATATGCAAATTTCGGCTGAAAAGCATTACCGCGTAGGTTCATGGAATCATGATCGCTTTTCAGCATACTTTATCATCGTCTCCTACGCGTGAACGAGCGCCTGAATTACCTAAGTGATTTTTTTATTCGTCTGATAATTCCTACTTTTGTGGCCTATTACATTATGATGGAACTAAAAACGATTTTAAAAGCTGCTCGTTTGCGAACGTTACCGCTCTCTGTTTCAGGGATTATTATGGGTAGTGCGTTGGCTTTTCGTGTAGGGTACTTCCAATGGAATATTTTTTTGTTGGCACTTCTCACTACGATTCTCTTTCAGATACTTTCTAATTTCGCTAATGATTACGGAGATGGAGTCAAAGGAACTGATAATATCAATCGTGTAGGGCCACAACGAGCGTTACAGAGCGGGAAAATATCCCAAAGTCAAATGAAAAGGCTAATCATCATTACGGCGTTGTTGTCAATGCTTGTTGCAATGGCTTTGATTTATGTGGCTTTTGGGAAAGAAAACTGGGTTTATGTGTTGATTTTCTTTGTTTTAGGGGTTTCTTGTGTTGTGGCAGCCATTAAGTATACGGTGGGAAAGTCAGCCTATGGGTATCGAGGTTTCGGTGATTTGTTCGTTTTCATTTTCTTTGGATTGGTTAGCGTAGTTGGGACATATTTTTTGTATCTGCACGAATTAGATTGGAAGATTTTTTTACCAGCTACATCTGTTGGGTTACTCAGTGTAGCAGTGTTGAATATCAATAATATGCGTGATTATGAAAATGATAAAGCTATGGGCAAAAACACCTTAGTAGTCAAAATGGGAAGTAACTTGGCTAAATTCTATCACTATTATTTGGTTGTAGTAGCGATGCTTAGCATGTTAGTATTTTCTGTATTGCATTTGCAGACAGGTTGGCAGCTTGTTTATTTGTTGGTATTCATTCCATTAGCGTTGCATTTAATCACTGTTAAGAACAACAAAGTGTTAAAAAACTTGGACAAAGAGTTAAAAAAGGTCGCTTTGAGTACTTTTTTTATGTCACTTTTGTTTTTTATCGGACAAATTTTGTAATTTAGCCACTCTTTTACTTACTAATTTATAATTATAAACACATTTCATAATTACTTAAAATGGAAATCACATATTACGGACATTCATGCGTTGGAATAAAAATTGGAGAGACTTATTTGTTAGTAGATCCTTTTATTTCAGAGAATCCTTTAGCAAAGCATATTGATATCAATAGTATCAAGGCCGATTATATTTTGATAACCAGTGCTCATCAAGATCATACTACCGATGTTGAGGCGATTGCCAAACGTACTAACGCAAAAATAATTTCAAATTTTGAGATTGTTGAATATTTTTACGATCGAGGTATCGATGGTCATCCGTTGAATTTGGGAGGGGGAAATAATTTTCCTTTTGGGGTGCTAAAATTTGTTCCTGCCTTGCATTCGTCTACTTTCCAAAACGGGAAAGCAGGAGGTTGTGCAGGTGGATTCATTATCAAAACAATGGATAAAACCATTTACATTGCAGGAAATACAGCTCTACATTTTGATATGCAACTTATTCCTGTTCGATACAAATTAGATTTGGCAATTCTTCCAATTGGAGGTAATTTTACTATGGATGTGGAAGATGCTATCATGGCTTCTGATTTCGTGAAATGTAATACCATTATGGGAGTGAATTACGACACGTTCAATCTCATTAAAATTGATCACGAGTTAGCAAAACGTAGCTTCAAAGCTAAAGGAAAAGAATTGCTTTTACCTGCTATTGGAAGCTTTATTACGGTTTAAAAAAATATTCATATCTATTATCAAAGGCTGTATGGAGTTTGATTTGCTCAAAGTCAACTTTTCAGACAGTCTTTTTGGTAAATATATACTTCATTATAACTTACTCTTCTTTCTTAACAAAAGATGTATAGAGTGCAGAGACAAACTTATTCACAGATAAATAATCAGTATGGCAAACTACTTTTCATCAGATTTTACCTTAGGAATTTTAGGAGGAGGGCAATTGGGTAAAATGTTGCTCACAGAAACACGAAAATATGATATCAAAACCTTTGTGTTAGACCCCAGTTCGGACGCTCCAAGTCGTCTGGCGTGTAATCGTTTTTTTCAAGGAAGCTTATTAGATTTTGATACAGTTTACAATTTCGGGAAACAGGTAGATGTACTTACCATCGAAATTGAAAACGTAAATGTAGAGGCACTCGAAAAATTGGAAGAAGAAGGAGTTAAGGTTTACCCCTCAGCAAGGAGTTTAAAGATTATTCAAAATAAAGGTTTTCAAAAACAATTTTATGCTCAAAATAATATCCCTACAGCCGATTTTTTTCGTTTTCCATCAATTGAAGAGTTAAAAAAAGCCATTGAAGATTCTCACATAAGGTTTCCGTTTGTATGGAAAAGTACTCGATTTGGATACGACGGCAACGGAGTAAAGATAGTCCGTTCGGTCACCGATTTAGAAAGTTTGCCTAAGGGAGAGTGTATTGCTGAGACCATGATTCCTTTCAAAAATGAATTAGCTGTGATTGTGGCTCGGAATTTACAGGGAGAGGTGCGAACTTACCCTGTGGTTGAAATGGAATTTCATCCTGAAGCTAATCAGGTGGAATATGTCATTTGTCCTGCACGTATTTCCGATACTGTGGCACAAAAGGCTCGTGAAGTAGCCTTGAAAACGGCTGAAGCCTTTGGAATTGTTGGCTTGTTGGCGGTAGAGATGTTTCAAACACAAGAAGATGATATTTTAGTAAACGAGGTAGCTCCTCGAACTCACAATTCAGGACATTACAGTATTGAAGCGGCCTACACAAGTCAGTTTGAGCAGCATTTGAGAGCTATTTTAAACCTTCCTTTAGGGAAAACGGAAAGCAAACTCGCTGGAGTTATGGTGAATTTAGTAGGTGCCGAAGGGCATACGGGAGAGGTAGTCTACCAAAATATTGAAAAAATTATGGCAATGGAAGGTGTTACGCCTCATATTTATGGAAAGCGTGAAACACGTCCATTTCGGAAAATGGGACACGTAACTATCATTAGTGAAAATGTGGTTGAAGCACGTCGCATCGCACAAGAAGTTAAGGAAACGATTAAAGTAATTAGTAATTAATTTGGTATGAGATATAATATTGTTACTCTATTATTCCTATTTTCGCTATTGGGATATGCTCAGTTTCCTATAACCGACTGGGAAAAAGAAAATTTAAAAGGGAAAGTTAAATCTGTAAAAAGCATTACATATCAGTATATTAATGACAACGGAAAGATGCAAAAAGGTAGTCCAATGACAGGGTTTAACACCCTGGTTTCGTACAACATCAAAGGATACAAGGTTTCCGGAGAACAATTCTCAACCGATGAAAAAATCATAGGAAGTTGGGTGTACATTTACGAGGGCAACAACCTTTTGCGACAAGTAGATGTGTTCAATCAAAAGAAACAAGTGCAAGAGATTATGAAACATACCTACAATTCCAAAACTCAAAAAGAAGATGTAAATGGATACGATGCTAATGGTGTTTTTACAGGAAAACAAATCGCTTGTTACGATGAAAAAGGGCTTAAGATAAATGAATTGTTACTCGACTCAAAAGAGAACTTTTTGATGAAATCCGAATTTATATATGATTCAAAATCAAATCTATCAGAACGTTACATTGAGGATAAGGAAGGTAAAAAAGTGGTTTTGAAATATGTCTATGATGAAAAAAATAATGTAATTGAAGAGAATTACTATGGAAATGGAGGGCAATTGTATGGACAAAAAAAATTTACGTACAAGTATGATAACCAAGGTAATTGGATTGAACGCATTGAAGAAATCTACGGTATGTCGCAGGTATTAACAGAAAGAAAAATCACATACTATTGAGGATATTTTTGATTTTTGCTACTCAGCATTATCATCATTTCTAAACAAATCATTACATCTTTAAGTTCTATTCAAGTTTTGCATTTCATTATAACATTCTAAAGAATATAAAGCTACGTGAATTTTACTTGCGTAGCATTTGTTTTTTTAGAGAGTGTTATTTAACTCATTGATTTATAGTATTAAGATGTGTTTTTTTGGATTTTTTAAAAGATACGAAAGGTTTATAGAAAACAAGGAAAAAGGTGTTTTTTCAAGGAAATCACATTTTTTTTGTTAAATAATTCAGAAAAATTTTACTGAACGAATCGTTTTATGTAATTTTGTATGAGATTCAGTACGTTTAGATTAATTTTTAGAAACAAAAAGAGATGAAAAAATTTGCAGTTATCATATTTATTGTATTTAGTTTTTTCTGTGATTTTACATTTGCACAGATGGTGCCGCCCCGAAAACCTACCAGTCAGTTGAAGGAAATCGGTTTAGTTGGAAACGTCAGGTCATTGCGAGTTACATCGCACATGGCCGTTGATAGTTTTGGAACTATTTACAAAGGAAAAAAAGCAGATTATTGGCGTGGGGACGTTGTAACCAATTTTGATAGAGAAGGGTACAAAACGGATGCGTTGTATTACGATAAAGAAGGTAAGTTGAATCACAAGGTGGTTTATAGGTATAGTAATACAAGGAAGCGTACGGCTCGCGAAACCTACGGTTCAGATGGTAAGATGTCCAAAAGAAGCGTTTATTTATACGATCAAAAAGGAAATAAAATAGCATTCCGAGGGTATAATTCTCAAGGTGCTATTTTTGAAGTGTATGCTTATAAAAATAACGATAAGGGTCAAGAAATAGAAGAAGTTTGTGTACAAACAGAACAGTCAACATGTGGTAAATATACACACGAGTACGATGATGCAGGGCGAGTTTCAAAACTCTGTCGTTATGTTAGTACTCGTTCATCAAAGCCAGATAACTGTGAGACCTATTCCTATGACGCAGAAGGTAGAATGGTCGAGGCGATTCTTTACCAAGGAGATAGACTTATTTATAAGGTTGTCTTTGAGTATGACTCTTCAGGAAATATTACCACACAAACTAAATACGATAGGTTAGGTTTGATGTTGGACGAAGTAGCCTATGTTTATACTTATGACAAAAGAGGGAATTGGATAGAACGCGTCGAATATGTGGACGGTATAGCTCGTTATATGGTTATCAGAGAGGTTCAGTATCACTAAGCCGGAATAAAAGTCTAACAGTCATTTTGTTAAAAGGTGAGGTGTAGATGCTGTTTAACAATGAGTTATGATTTAAAAAAACAAAAAACATCGATATTTAACCAATAAAAGTAGTGTTTTTAAAAAAAGTTTATTACTTTTGCCATCGGTATTTAATTTTAAAAATATAAAGATTATGTCAGACATTGCATCAAGAGTAAAAGCCATTATCGTTGATAAGTTAGGTGTAGACGAGAACGAAGTAGTAACGGAAGCGAGCTTCACAAACGATTTAGGAGCTGATTCATTGGACACAGTGGAGTTGATTATGGAATTCGAAAAAGAATTCGATATTCAAATTCCAGATGACCAAGCAGAAAACATCGCAACAGTTGGTCAAGCTATCAAATATATTGAAGAGGCTAAACAATAATTTAAGTTGTGAGCTATGAGCAGTAAGCAGTAAGCCAATAACTGAATCAGTTTAGAGTCAGCGTATTAGTCTTATGGCTTACTGTTTTTTTTATTAATGAACTAAATTTGTTTAATTGTATGAGAAATAGACGTGTTGTAGTAACAGGCTTAGGAGCTTTGACCCCAATAGGAAATACCACTCAAGAATATTGGGAGAATTTGATTGCGGGTACAAGTGGTGCTGGCATGATAACGCATTTTGACGCTTCAAAATTCAAAACAAGATTTGCTTGTGAGGTAAAAAACTTCAAGGTGGAAGACTTCATCGACCGAAAAGAAGCACGAAAATTAGACAAATTTACACAATACGCTATGGTAGCTTCTGATGAGGCTATCAAAGATGCAAAAATTGATCTTGAAACCATTGATAAAGACCGTGTAGGAGTTATCTGGGGTTCAGGCATTGGAGGGCTGGAAACGTTTCAGGATGAGATGCTTAACTTTGGAAAAGGAGATGGAAGTCCACGCTTTAATCCTTTCTTTATTCCTAAGATGATTGTAGACATTGCTCCTGGGATGATTTCTATCAAGTATGGATTTAGAGGACCTAATTTTGCTACCGTATCTGCTTGTGCATCATCGGCTAATGCGATTATAGACGCTTTGAACTATATTCGTTTGGGATATGCCGATGTAATTGTTTCTGGAGGTTCGGAAGCTGCGGTTACTATACCAGGAATCGGAGGGTTTAACGCTCTTCACGCTCTTTCTACACGTAATGATGATTATGCAAGAGCCTCTCGTCCGTTTGATGCAACCCGAGATGGTTTTGTGTTAGGTGAAGGTGCAGGAGCTCTCGTTTTAGAAGAATATGAACATGCTATCGCTCGTGGGGCAACCATCTATTGTGAATTGGCAGGAGGAGGACTTTCCGCAGATGCTAATCACATGACGGCTCCACATCCAGAAGGTTTAGGGGCTAAGAACGTTATGCTCAACTGCTTGAGAGATGCTGGGCTGAAACCAGAAGAAGTGGATGCTATAAATCTGCATGGTACTTCAACTCCTCTTGGAGATGTTGCAGAATCAAAGGCTGTGTTAGATGTTTTTGGAGAACATGCATATAACATCAATCTAAATTCAACAAAATCAATGACAGGGCACTTATTGGGGGCTGCAGGAGCTGTAGAGGCTATCGCTTCTATTTTAGCTGTGAAACACGGAATAATTCCTCCGACAATTAACTTTGAAACTGCAGATGAAAGTATTGATCCTAAACTCAACTTTACATTTAATAAAGCTCAAAAAAGAGATGTCAAAGTCGCTATGAGTAATACATTTGGTTTTGGAGGTCATAACGCTTGTGTCTTGTTCAAAAAAATATAGTCATTTTGATAAATCTAAAAAAAATATTAAGTTTTACCCGTTTTAAAAAGAAAAAAGACGGGGTTTTTTATGCCAAAATGGAAGCACTGTTAGGCTATCCTCCAAAGACGTTGTCTTTTTATAGCGAAGCTTTTACGCATCCGTCTTATCAATATGATAAAACCAAACGGAAAAGCTATGAACGTTTGGAGTTTTTGGGTGATGCTATTTTGGGAGCAGTTATCGCAGACTATATTTTTAAGAATGCACCTGAACAAGATGAGGGGTATTTGACAAAAATGCGATCAAAAATCGTAGAACGTCGCTATTTGAATGAATTAGGTAAAGAAATGCGATTGTTAGATTTTTTACGCACAAAATTGCCCCCAAAACAATTAGGGAACAATATAACAGGAAATTTGTTTGAAGCTCTTATAGGAGCAATCTATCTCGATAAAGGTTACGGTGAGTGTATGAGATTTATTGAAAGGAAATTGATAAAACCTTACATAAATATTAAAAACCTTGAAGATAAGATTCTTAGCCATAAAAGTTTACTCATTGAATGGTGTCAAAAACACAAACTCACTTTTTCCTTTGATACAGACGAAGATAAAGAAGACCGCTCAGGAGCAAAGTATTTTGTGTCAAAAATTTATGTGGAAGGTTTTTCTGTGACTAAAGCAAGAGCCACTTCTAAGAAAAAAGCAGAAGAAAACGCTGCCAAACGAGCGTGTTACAAAATTCAAGGAAAACACAAGAACCTAATTCAGTGATTTGTGCCGAACTCGTTTGTGGTTTTACTTGCTAAATCAATTTTGTTTTTCCTATAAATCCTTCCTGTTTTTGTAAGAAAACCGTACTTTTGTAAATCAAAAAATATTCCAAATGAAACTAACATCACAAACATTCAACCTGCATAAGGCTACTCGTGCTAAATTGTTGAACTATTTAGATAGTTTGACAGAGCAGGATTTAGCAACAATTCCTAATGGATTCAATAACAATGTTTTATGGAATATAGCTCATTGCGTTGCAACTCAGCAAATATTGTGCTATAAACTTAGTGGATTAACACCCAAAGTGCCTGAGAGTTTTATAGAAACCTATCGAAAAGGTACGGCTCCCGATGGGCATACGCCGACAAAAGAAGAGGTTCAGCAATTAAAGGAATTACTTATATCAACACAAAAGCAACTTCAGGAAGATTATCAACAAGGTTTTTTTGAGAATTTTAATTCATATTCAACAAGTTATGGATTTGAATTGAATTCGATTGAGGATGCTATTCAATTTAATAACACACATGAGAGTATGCATTTGGGAGTGGTTATCAGTTTAAATTATTTTGTGAAGTAGTGTCTTCAAAAATATCATTTCAGAACAAAGGACTGATTTTAAATTGTTTGATGATATTGATGTGGCATTTTGAATGAGATAAAATACACGTTAATCTAAAATAATTCAATATTTTTTAACTGAAACTATTGCTAATTAAATAAATATACCTATCTTTGCCCTTTGAAAAATTAAGTGGATAAAAAATATACATTGCGATGAAAAAAGGAATACACCCAGAATCTTACAGATTGGTAGCTTTCAAAGATATGTCAAATGAAGAAATCTTTATTACGAAGTCTACTATCGACACTAAAGAAACAATTGAAGTTGAAGGAACTGAGTATCCATTAGTGAAATTGGAGATTTCAAGAACATCTCACCCTTTCTATACAGGAAAATCAAAACTTATTGACACCGCAGGACGTATCGATAAGTTTAAAAGCAAATATGCTAAATTTAAAAAATAAGCAGTTTTTTTATTTAATGCACGAGACTGTTCAAAAAATTGGGTCAAACTGATTTTTTGAGCAGTTTTGTTTTTACTAATATTTTTGTAATAATTGATATGCAGTGGATACTTTCTTTATTAGGATACTTACTTTTTAAATTGCCTGGGGCTATTATTGGATATTTTTTAGGGTATTTGTTGAAAAATTTTACAAATAACTCTGGCGGAAGTGGGCAGTATGGATCGCAATCAAATTATCGACAACAACGAACAGTAAGTCCAGCAGATTTTGAGGTTAACCTACTTTCTTTATGTTCATTAGTTATTAAAGCTAATGGGCAGGTCAGCCAATCAGAACTCGATTTTGTCAGGCTTCGTTTTGTTGAAATGTATGGGAAAGATCGAGCTAATGCTGTTTTCAGAACCTTCAACGAGTTAGTGAAAGGACGTGAAATATCTGCTCAGCGAGTTAGTATGTTTCTAAGAGCTCGTACTCCCTACGAAACTCGTTTGCAGATTCTACATTTTCTTTTTGGAATTGCCAAAGCTGATGGTGTAGTTAGTGACTCGGAAGAACGTCAGATTAAAGAGATTGCACAATATTTTGCGATTTCACAACATGATTTTGAAAGTATTAAAGCCATGTTTGTTCGCAGCCAGAAAGAAAGTATTCGTGATGCGTATACCATTCTTGAAATCAATCGAAATGCTACTGATGCTGAGGTGAAAAAGGCTTATCGTGAAATGGCAAAAAAATATCACCCAGACAAGGTGATTACACAAGACGAAGCTATCAGAAAAGGAGCTGAGGAAAAGTTTAAGCAGGTGCAACAAGCTTATGAGCAAATCCAAAAAGAAAGGGGACTTTGAGTCAATAAAAAATGGCAAGCTACCTACATCGCACCGCTACAACCACATACCTTTGCTGTGTTCCCACCCTGGAGGATTTTGTAGGAGCTGGTCGTGTAGGACTTGCCGGTGCAAATATACATACTTTTGTGCACTAAACAAGTTTTTTTAGAAAAAAAATGTGTATATTTGTGGAACAAGAAAATAAAAAAGTGTGTGTAAATATGCTATATTGCTGATTTACAAATAGTTTTTAAAATATTAAAATATAATTAGTTATGCCTACAAACAGAACATTTACAATGATTAAGCCCGATGCTGTAGAGAATGGACACATTGGAGCAATTTTAAATCAGATTACAGAAGCGGGATTCAAAATCAAAGCAATGAAATTCACACAATTGTCTCGTCGAGATGCAGAGCTATTTTATGCAATTCATAAAGAGCGTCCATTCTTTCAAGATTTGGTAGTATTTATGTCGAGAGGCCCTATCGTAGCAGCAATTTTAGAAAAAGATAACGCTGTGGAAGACTTCCGAAAACTTATCGGAGCTACCAATCCCGAAAATGCTGCTGAAGGGACTATTCGTAAGCGATTTGCCAAGTCTATTTCTGAAAATGCTATTCATGGATCAGATAGTGATGAAAACGCAGCTATTGAAAGTAGCTTTCATTTCTCAGGACGTGAAACTTTTTAATGAAGAAAGATGGATGAAATTACGTATTTAGAAAGTAAAATAAGAGATATTTACGATTTTCCAAAACCAGGTGTCGTATTTAAAGATATTACACCTCTGTTGGCTGATGTCCAAGCAACCAAACAGGTTTTAGACTTATTTTTGAAGCGTCTTGATGGAAAGAAAATTGATAAAGTAATCGGAATGGAAAGTCGTGGATTTTTCTTCGGAACGCTCTTAGCTCAACGTTTAGGAGCAGGATTTGTTCCAGTACGAAAACCGGGCAAACTCCCGTTCGAAACTATTGCACAGACCTATGATTTAGAGTATGGTCAGGATCAACTCGAAATCCATTCAGATTCAATTAAAAAAGGAGAGAACGTTCTAATTCATGATGACGTACTCGCCACAGGAGGTACTGCCGAAGCAGCAGTAAAACTCGTTGAAACTCTCGGAGGAAATATTGTCCAGTTGAATTTCCTCATTGAACTTACGTTCTTGAAAGGTGTTCAAAAATTAGGAAATCACGAGGTTTATAGTGTTTTGAAATACTGAAAAAGCTACCTTAAAAATAAATGAGGAAGTACCATCAATACGTTTTCATTTTTTAAAGGAGTATCCCATAATCTGTGTAAGTTGAAAAGTTATTCTGAAATTTTTTGAGCCCTTAAAAGCTCAAAAAAAATTTCGGAAATAACTTTTTAACTATTTTTGACCCATAATTTAAACAGATATGATTAACAAGGAAGAATTGCTCAACAGCAAAGAATTTTACAAGTCATTTAAGACTGCTGAGGACTTGACAGGTTTCTTTAAAGAGCTCCACAAAAAAGCGGTGGAACATATGCTCAATGCCGAACTCGACGTTCACTTGGACAACGAAAAACACGACAAAACTAAAGATGGAAATTATCGTAACGGACACACTTCCAAGAAGATAAAAACTTCCTTTGGCGAAGAACAAATCCAAGTTCCTAGGGATAGAGACGGTAGTTTTAACCCAATGTTAGTCCCTAAACGCAAGAACGTTATCGATGGTTTGGAAAACATCATCGTATCGTTCTATGCCAAAGGAATGAGCGTGAGCGACATCGAAGAACAAATCCAAGAAATGTACGGCTTTGAAGTATCAACTTCCACAATATCAAGGATTACCAATGCGGTTACCAATGAAATGGTCGCTTGGCAGAACCGCCCGTTGGACGAGCTGTATCTGATTGTTTGGATGGACGGCATCGTTTTTAAAGTTCGTGAGAACTCAAAAGTTGTCAACAAAACCATTTACCTTGCTGTGGGCTTGAATCGAGAGGGAAAAAAGGAAGTTTTAGGAATGTGGCTCGGAAAGAATGAAAGTTCCGCCTTTTGGATGAGCGTTCTCACTGATTTAAAGGCTCGTGGAGTGGAAGATATTCTCATTACTGCCACCGATAATTTAAACGGATTTACGCAAACCATTCGCACGGTTTTTCCCCAATCACAAACGCAAATATGTGTGGTTCATCAGATTAGGAATGCTTGTAAGTATGTGGTTTACAAAGACAGAAAAGAATTTACAGCCGATATGAAACACATCTATACTGCCCCTAACAAGGAAGCTGCCAAGGTTGCTTTGGAAGATTTTGCCCAAAAATGGGAGTCAAAATACGGCTATGCTATCAAATCTTGGTATGACAATTGGGACGAATTGACCGTATTTTTCGATTTTCCGTTAGAGATAAGAAAAATTATTTACACAACCAATCTTATTGAGAATCTGAATGGTAAGATTCGGAAATACACCAAAAACAAGCTGTCTTTCCCAACAGACGAAGCTGTGCAAAAGTCCGTTTTCTTGGCTTTGAGAGAAGCTACCAAAAAGTGGAGTATGCCTATCCAAAATTGGGGGATTGTCTTGAACCAATTTATGCTTATATTTGCACAAAGACTCAAACTATAAAAACTTAACCCCAACTTTTTAACTTACACACTTAGAGGGATAGTGTCTTTTTTAAAATGTACAGCCCCAAAAATATTTAACTTTTGGGGCTGTATACTTTTAGATTGGTTTCTCCAATCGGGTAAATATGTTTATAACATTACGTTCAACAATTCCTATTTAGCTATGTTCACAGCTCTAGTTTCACGAATAACGGTGATTTTTACTTGTCCCGGATAGGTCATGTCTGTTTGAATTTTCTGAGATAAGTTGAACGATAATTCTGCAGCTTTATCATCACTCACTTTTTCACTTTCTACAATCACACGCAACTCCCGTCCTGCTTGAATAGCATATGCTTTTTTCACGCCATTGAAAGAGAACGCTGCATCCTCCAAGTCTTTTAAGCGCTGAATGTAAGAATCTAATACCTGACGACGAGCCCCTGGTCTAGCACCACTTATAGCATCACACACCTGAACGATAGGGGATAATAGGGAAGTCATTTCAATTTCGTCATGGTGAGCCCCAATAGCGTTGCAAACTTCAGGTTTTTCGCCGTATTTTTCTGCCCATTCCATTCCTAAGATGGCGTGAGGAACCTCGGTTTCTACTTGAGGAACCTTCCCTATATCGTGTAGTAATCCTGCACGTTTTGCTAACTTTACATTTAGTCCTAATTCGGCAGCCATTACACCACATAGCTTTGCTACCTCACGAGAGTGTTGTAAAAGGTTTTGCCCATAAGAAGAACGATACTTCATTCTTCCTACACATTTTACTAACTCTGGATGTAAACCGTGAATTCCCAAATCAATTATGGTTCGTTTACCAATATCGATAATTTCTTCTTCAATCTGTTTGGTAGTTTTTTCTACAACTTCTTCAATACGAGCAGGGTGAATGCGTCCGTCCGTAACTAATTTATGTAGTGACAATCGTGCGATTTCTCTTCGTACAGCGTCGAAGCAAGATAGGATGATGGCTTCAGGAGTGTCGTCCACGATGATTTCTACACCAGTGGCGGCTTCCAAAGCACGAATGTTTCTCCCTTCACGTCCGATTATACGACCCTTTACATCGTCCGATTCTAAGTTAAAAACCGACACACAGTTGTCGATAGCTTCTTCAGTTCCAATGCGTTGAATGGTGTTGATGACGATTTTTTTAGCTTCTTGACGGGCAGTTAACTTTGCCTCCTCGATAGTACTTTGGATATATGCCATCGCATCAGCCTGAGCCTCACTTCGTAATGAATCTGTCAATTGAGTTTTTGCCTCCTCAGCAGAAAGTCCCGAAATAACCTCTAATTGTTTTACTTGACTTTTGTGTAGACGTTCAATTTCTTCTTGTTTTTTGTTAAGTGATTGTAGACGATGTTCGGCTTCTTTGTTTTTCTCTTCCAATTCGTCCTTAAGTCGTTTGTTTTGAGCTAATTCGTTTGAAACCTGCGATTCTTTGTCACGGATACGTTTTTCAGCCTCTGCCATTTTTTTGTCTTTACTGGCAATGACTTTTTCATGTTCGCTTTTGAGTTCTAGGAATTTTTCTTTTGCTTGTAGGATTTTGTCTTTTTTGATGTTTTCACCCTCGCTCTTAGCTTCTTTTAAAATAGTATTTGCTTCTGTTTTAGCTTCTGAGATAATTTTTGAAGCGTTTTTTTTCTCCAATACCTTTGCGATGGCAAATCCTAAGGCAATCCCTACGATTCCTGCGACCACAATTCCTAATATTACTGTTTCCATTTGCTTGTTTTAAAAAATTATGTATAAAAAAACCTACATTGATTTGAGAGTTTTGCGTAAACTCCGCGAACAGGTTTAAGGCTACTGAGCTGGTCAAGAATCCGTTCGATGACGGCACACTTTAACAACTCCACTTACCTTTTTTATTTTGTTTAATGTTGAGTTTACCAAAAAATCATGATCAATGTAGGCAGTAATTCCTTTCTATTTGTAAGAACATATGAATCAAAGCATGGCATCCATCAATTCGTTGATGGAAGTCAATTTATCTTTAACCGTAGAATCTATTTGACTCTCGTCGAGTTTTTTTTGTTCAATATTTGTTGCTAAAACAATGGCACACAACGCCAAAGCATCTTGTTTGTCTTTCAACTCATATGTTGATTCGAATTTTTGAATCAACTCGTTGATTTCTTTAGCTGCCTTGCGATATCCTTCTTCTTGATGAGGTTCGATGTTCATCGGATAGACCCTATCACCAATTGAAACTTTAATTTTCAAAATTTCATCCATTTTTGTTTGGGTCTATTTTGAAAGTTGAACAATACAAGCGTCAATCTCTCTGATTAAAGCGTTTATCTGTTGTTTTGCTTTTGTTTTTTCTTCCTTACTGCCGAGAATACCGTTTGCAACTTTTATGGCTTCGTATTTTTCTTTCCAAAGAATAATTTCTTTTGTTAAAATCTCTTTTTCATTGCGCAAAGAGATTGTTTGCTCTTTTAATCGTTGATTTTCAGATGTTAAATCTTCTATCTTACGTTTCAACTGCATTGCTTTTTCTTCGAGCAATCGAGCCAAATCATATATATTTTCTGTTGCAGACATTCAACGTATTCTGTGGGTACAAAGTTAATACAGAATGCTTAAAAAAACAATTTTTCAATGAATTAATTGAATTTATATTTGTATGTATTTGATATTCAGTATTTTGGTTAATTGATATAAACTCCCAATTTTGCACATTTCTTGATTTATTTTGACGAAAAAATCACAGCATTGATATCAAGGGTTTGCATATGTTCATGTTGTTATTGTATGGAGTTTTTAAAATATCACTGAAAATCATTATATTTGCCTTTTAAACTCAATAGGTGAAAAGAAACAAGCTAAAAATTGTCAACGACCCCGTTCACGGATTTATTCACATACCGGATGCTTTTATATTTGATTTGATGGAACATCCTTATTTCCAACGGTTGCGTCGAATTACACAAATGGGGTTGTCTTATTTGGTATATCCAGGAGCAAGACATACCCGTTTTCAACATGCTTTGGGGTGTATGCATTTGATGCAAAAAGTCGTGGAAACTCTTCGCTATAAAGGTGTTGAGATTTCTGATAAAGAAGCACAAGGATTGTATGCAGCCATTTTACTTCATGACATTGGACATGGCCCTTTTTCGCATGCCATGGAACACAGTATTGTTGAAAATATTTCACATGAGGAAATTTCTTTGCTCTTTATGCAAGAATTAAATCGAGAGTTTAAAGGAAAATTAGATCTTGCAATTGAAATTTTTCAAGGGACGTACTCGCGTAAGTTTATGAATCAACTTGTTGCAAGTCAGCTTGATATGGATAGATTGGACTATTTGAAACGCGATAGTTTTTACACCGGAGTTGCTGAAGGAAACATCAATCCTGAGCGTATCATCTCAATGCTTAATGTACGGAATGATGAAGTGATGGTTGAAGAAAAAGGGATTTATTCGGTAGAGAAATTTTTGGTAGCTCGACGGTTGATGTACTGGCAGGTTTATTTGCATAAAACGAGTGTTGTGGCAGAACAGTTGCTAATCAAGGTGTTGCAGCGTGTCAAACAGCTTATACAACGTGGTGAATCCGTGTCCATGTCCTCTCCGCTCAAATATTTTATAGAATGTAGAGTTAGCAAAGATTATTTTTCTAAAGAAATTTTAGATACCTTTGCTATGCTGGATGATACAGACATTATTGCCGCGATGAAACAATGGCAATTTCATTCAGATTTTGTATTGTCTAAATTAAGTAGAATGCTTTTATATAGGGATTTACCAAAGGTGAAAATGCAAAATTATCCCTTTGAAACTGAAAAATTGGAGAGTCAACGTCAAAAGGTAATGCAACACTATAATATCTCAAAAGAGGAGGCTGATTTTTTTGTTTTCTCAGGAGTAGTTAGTAATACTGCATACAATTCGGAACGCCAAAGGATACAAATACTAACCAAGAAAGGAAAGATTACTGACGTAATTAAAGCTTCTGACCAATTGAATTTGGAAGCTTTATCCAAACCTGTGGTAAAACATTATGTTTATTATCCTAAATAGTTGATTTTGTTTTATCCTCTTCTGTTTAGGTAGCTTTGTAAGATAATGGTAGCACTGATTTCATCAATAAGTTCCTTATTTTGACGTTGTTTTTTTTTCATACCACTGTCAATCATCGTTTGGAAAGCCATCTTCGAGGTGAAGCGTTCGTCTTCACGGAGAACAGTCAGTTCAGGGAATTCCGTGGTTAAATTTTTTATGAAATTTAGAATAAGAGCTTCAATATCAGAATCTTCGTTATTCATCCGTTTCGGTTTACCTACAATTATTTCTCTTACATTTTCTTCGTTTACGTATTTTTTTAAGAATTGTAAAAGCTCATTTGTAGCAACGGTTGTCAATCCTGAGGCTATGATTTGCATAGGGTCGGTAACGGCAATGCCACAACGTTTGACTCCATAATCAATGGCTAAAATTCGATACATATGTTTTTATTTTTACATTTATTTTAAATCTCGGACTTCATAGACGTGCAATTGCTTGTTGGTTTTTCCAACGACAATCCAAATCGATTTATCCAAATCCACATCAATAGCAATAGGGGTATTTCCTATTAGGGGAAAATCCTGTATCAACTCTCCTTTTTCGTTCCAAAGGTATACTTTCTTTTGATAAGAATCCGTAACAGAAACGTAGTTCACGCCTCGAATGCGGAATAATCGTTGACGTTCATATCGTCCATCAGGAATGTCAATTCGCGTGGTTCCTATAGAAATTGTATTTCCAGAAAGAAAAGACGTTGTGTGTTGATTTCCAATTAAATAGTGTTCTCGAACCCATTCGCGGTCGTTCACAATGATGTTTCCGTTAAGGTCGATGCGTATCAGTTCACCGCGTTGGGTTGAAAATAAGAAACGATTATCGAAAAACAGCGGAGGATTGTTTGAAAAGTTATATTTTCCTTGAATCGGAATGCGAATTTCTCCGTTCCGATGCAAAATGTTGCATTTCCCGTCGTCAGACAGGTATACCAAAAAATCTTTATCGTTGGCTCGATAGTGTTTTGGTGTGAATAGTGGAGTAGCGTTGGTGGTTTTGCGTAGAAATCCGCTTACTACCTCACCTTTTTTGTCGAGCATATGCAGATTTTTTCCTTCAGCAAAAAGAAAACGATATTCCCTATTTCGGTCGTAGTCAAATACTTCCATTGGGGTGATCTTTCCTTTGTACTTTTTGGGAAATGGGGCTACGTTATTGCCATTTCTGTCCACTACCCAAATGGAATGTTCAGTGGTGAATGCCATCTGTAGGAATCCGTTTTTGAACAAATCAACTTGATAGATGGGGCTTTGGATTTTTCCGTCCAATTGTTTTTTCCATAACAAACTTCCGTTATTGCCGATTAAATGAAGGTCGTAGTTCTGATCTTGTACCGCAATTTCTAAACGTTTTGTTCTGTGATTTAGTAAAATCGTTGGTGGGGTAATCATGTTTTCGTCAAAAGAAAATTGAAAACGTTCTTTGATTTTTTCGGAGAGCGATTTTTGAGTTTGTTTTTTGCTAGCGAAATTTAGTATGCAATAGTCATTTTGAGATGTTTGTTGAAAGACCGCCCACCGATAGTTTTCAGCAATTTTTGGGTATTTTTTATTGAATTCACTGTTATCGCGTAGGTTAGCGATATAAGTTAAGTTAGCAGTTGAAGCCGTGTTCTTTTCTAGAACTTCATAGGATTTGTTCGTTGAAAGTGTGTTTTTTCGGTCGATATCCCCCATAACTGCGATGAGCAATTCTTTGGATTTTGAGAATAGCAGATAGTCATCATACACGCTCACAAATCGAGGTTTGAAGTTTGGTTCAAATGATTTGAAGAAATCCAAGGAGGAATCGTCCGTAAGTTCATACATGGCAAAATCACTCTGAGTGACTTCCGTTAAAATAGGAAGTTGCAATAAGGTTTCATCCACATCAAAGGACGATGCGACCACAAATAATCCATCAATAGTACGCACAGAAGCTATGCCATTGAGTTTTTTTTTGAAAGGCACGTGGATTGAATCTCGCAAGACGATGTTTTCGGCTTCTTTGAACGAAAAAGAGGTAGCTTCCAAAATTTGGGCAGGAAACACCTTTGTCAAATCATTTTCGTAAGGAGAGGAACGTATCAGTACATCGTTCTGATAATCGTCTTTAACAATAGCCATTCCGCTGAAACGTATATCGTTTTCTTCCAAAAATAAGTCCAACGCCAGCCAATGGTCAAATTCTTTGGTAATATTTTTCTTAAAAAATGGACTGAAAAACTGGTTAGCCTGTTCATTTTGCATAAAAAGATTTGCACTACATGCCGTTGTAGCGATTCTTTGTAAATCTTCTAAAATGCTTTGACTTTCAGTTTTGTTAGTAGGGTTGGTTTTATCTGTGTTAAAGAAGGAGTGTATTTCAAAAACATTGCTAACAATCAGTCTATTGTCAATTATCGTATAGAACCATTCTTTGCCAAATTGTGATTGTTTTTGAACATGTTGATTTGCATTTTTCCAGATGCTGAGCGTATCAGAAGTTTCTTGTTTAGCGATTGCGAAAAAATTCTTGTAGCCAGTAAAAGCAACCCAAATATTATTGTCAGCAGGGAGGCTTTGTATTAGTTTTGTTTCATAAGTTCGTAATGGTTTGGGATTGTTTTCTTTCCAAAATTCATTGTTTTCGATGGCGCTCAAAAAGTTGTTCTTGTCGTTGATTCGATAGATAACCTGAGTGTTTTCAGGGAATAGAAGCACATCGCCTTTGACAGGTTTTTTACCTCTGCCACAGGCACTGAACCCCAATACAACAACCAATATTGCAAGAAAAATACGCCCCATCACCAACTAATGTATTGCAAAAATAATCTATTTTTTTGATATTTTGTAATTTACATTTTTTTTTCTACTTTTAGCATTGAATTTTTGAAAACTATAAAGCTATGTCGACAAATACGCATATTTCTATCAAAAATTGGTCGGATGATGACAAACCTCGTGAAAAAATGATGGCACAGGGTAAAAATGCACTCAGTGATGCCGAATTGTTGGCTATTTTGATAGGTTCAGGCAGTCGGAATGAAAGTGCTTTGGAATTGAGTAGGCGTATTCTGACATCGGTAAACAATAATTTAACACAATTAGGAAAGTTGACATTGAAGCAGTTGCAACAATTTAAAGGAGTAGGGGAGGCAAAGGCAATTACCATTCTCGCAGCTACAGAATTGGGTAGACGCAGAAGCGCTGAATTACCCGAACCACAGCCAGTCATTAAAGCCTCAAAACATGTTTTTCAGCTTATGCAACCCATTATTGGAGAGTTAGCTCACGAGGAGTTTTGGGGAGTGTTCCTGAATAATGCCAATCGTGTGCTTCACAAAACACAACTTTCAAAAGGAGGAATTACTCAAACGGTGGTAGATGTGCGTCTGTTGTTCAAAGCTGCCATAGAGTGGGGGGCAGTGGCTCTGATTTTGGTGCATAATCACCCGTCAGGGAATTTAACGCCGAGCCAAGCAGATAGGCATATTACACAAAAAATAAAAATGGCAGGAGAGAGTTTAGATATTCGACTGTTGGATCATATCATTCTGAACGAAAAAACATATTTCAGTTTTGCCGATGAAGCAGAACTTTAAGGGTTTCTTAAAAATTTTGTGGAGCAAATGAACTATATTTGGTTGTGTTATAAAAAGTATGATGGTAGTTTTGATTGTCAGGCTGAGCGTAGTCGAAGCCCTGTAATTACAGGGCTTCGACTACGCTCAGCCTGACAGAAATATCCACTTTATTAAAGGTATCATACTTTTTACAACACTTCCCTATATTTAAATCAAAAATATAGTTTTGTTCTTGTAGGGGCGTATGCAATACGCCCGCCCTACTATGAATTTTAGGACGTATGCAATACGCCCCTACAACCCAATTCATCATTCATCCACAATATAATAACTCTGAAAAATAGATTTCATAAACCTATGTCCCTATGTGGTTTTAATGGCTTTGAAGATATTATTTCATCGTTTTACCTGAAAAGCAAAATTTCATTAAAAATACGTACCTTTGTCCGATTGAGAGTTTCGATTAACAAAATATTTTAAAAATGTCAAAAAAAAGACTATTTCTATTAGATGCTTATGCGTTGATTTTCAGAGGATATTACGCATTTATCAAAAATCCGCGTATCAATTCTAAGGGACTCAACACCTCCGCTATTTTAGGGTTTATGAACTCGTTGTTTGATGTCATCAAAAAAGAGCGTCCTGACCATTTGGCGGTGGCGTTTGACAAAGGAGGGAGTGTAGATCGTTTGGAGTTGTTCATCGATTACAAAGCGAATCGAGATGAAACCCCCGAAGCCATTCGCATAGCAGTGCCTTATATTCAACAGATTTTGAGAGCTTTGCACATTCCCATCATCGAAAAAGAAGGTTATGAAGCCGATGATATTATTGGAACCCTTGCCAAACAAGCCGAAAAACAAGATTATCAGGTGTTTATGGTTACTCCCGATAAAGATTATGCTCAGTTAGTTTCTGAGAATATATTCGTATATCGCCCTGCTCGGATGGGAAATGATGTCGAAATTTGGGGTGTTGACCAAGTAAGAGAAAAATTTGAGGTAGAACGTCCAGATCAGGTGATTGATTTTTTAGGAATGATGGGAGATGCCGTCGATAACATACCAGGATTGCCTGGAGTTGGTGAGAAAACCGCAAAGAAACTTCTTGCTGACTTTGGTAGTATGGAAAACTTACTCGCTAATACCGATAAACTCAAAGGAAAACTGCGTGAAAATATCGAAAAAAATGCAGAGAAAGGACTTCTTTCCAAAAAATTAGCAACCATTATTTTGGATGTTCCAGTGCAATTTGATGAAACCGATTTTGAACTGTCGCAACCTGATATGGAGGCTGTTACCAAAATTTTTGAAGAGCTCGAATTCCGACAACTGCTTCAGAATCTTATCAAAACTTACCAGACCACAGCTCCAGCAACAAAGCAAATCGAAGCTCCGTCTGATTTATTTTCTTTGCAAACAGCCCCTGTAGTTGTGCAAGGTAATTTGTTTGCAACTGAGCATATTTCTGAAAGAAAAAACATACAAAACACACCACATTTTTATCAGTTGGTAGATACTCCAATGGCATGTAAAATTCTTATTCAGAATATATTACAACAGAAAGAAGTCTGTTTTGACACAGAGACCACGAATCTTGATAGCTTGGAAGCTGAATTGGTTGGTATTGCTTTCTCATGGAGTGCAGGAAAGGGTTATTACGTACCTTTCCCTGAGAATCAACAACAAACGAGCAAACAACTCGAAATTTTTCGACCATTCTTTGAAAATGAGCATATTACGAAAGTAGGTCAAAATCTGAAATATGATATTAAAGTATTACACAATTATGGAGTAGAAGTTAAAGGATTGATTTTCGATACTATGATTGCTCATTATCTCATCAATCCAGATATGAGGCACAATATGGATGTATTGGCGGAAACGTATTTGAACTATACCCCTGTCTCCATAGAAAGTCTTATCGGGAAAAAAGGTAAGAATCAGTTGTCGATGCGTCAAGTGTCGCTTCATGACCAAAAGGAATATGCTGTTGAAGATGCTGACATCACATGGCAACTTAAGGAAGTTTTTGAAGAAAAGTTGAAATCATCGAAGGTTGATGAATTATATTATAATTTGGAAGCTCCTTTAATTCAGGTTCTTACGAAAATGGAACTTGAAGGTATTCGTTTGGATACTGATTTTCTCAAAGAGTTATCAGCAGGATTGGACGACGATATAGCTACTTTAGAAAAAGCCATTGCTACTGAAGCAGGGGAGGAGTTCAATTTGGCATCTCCCAAGCAATTGGGGGATATTCTGTTCGAAAAATTGAAAATTGCTAAAAATCCTAAAAAGACCAAAACAGGGCAATATGCCACTTCCGAAGAGGTACTTTCAGCATTTGCAGATAAACATTTGATTGTTTCTAATATATTAGAATGGAGGCAGTTACAGAAATTAAAGTCTACTTATGTAGATAGTTTACCTAACGAGGTAAATCCCAAAACAGGGCGTGTCCATACAACCTACATGCAAAGCGTTGCAGCTACTGGACGATTGAGTAGTAATAATCCAAATTTACAAAACATCCCAATTCGTACTGAACGAGGACAGCAAGTACGTAAGGCATTTGTACCTCGTGATGAACAACATGTACTACTCGCTGCGGATTATTCGCAAATTGAATTACGGATAATTGCTGCACTAAGTGAAGAGCAAAATATGATTCAAGCATTCTTAAACAAGGAAGATATTCATCGCTCCACCGCAGCTAAAGTGTTTAATGTTCCTATTGAAGCCGTTACACGCGAACAACGTAGCCATGCTAAAACCGTGAATTTTGGGATTATCTATGGAGTTTCTGCCTTTGGACTTAGCAACCAAACGGACCTTTCACGTACCGAAAGTAAGGAACTCATAGAAACTTATTATGTTACATATCCAAATTTACGAGCGTATATCAACAAACAAATATTTTTTGCTCAGCAACATGGCTATGTTGAGACAGTGTTGGGACGAAGACGCTATTTGCCAGATATTCATTCACGTAATCAGGTGGTTAGAGGAGCTGCTGAGCGGAACGCCATCAATGCTCCAATTCAAGGAAGTGCCGCCGATATTATTAAAATTGCGATGATTCGTATTCAAAACCGTTTGGAAAAAGAGCAATTTCGAACCAAAATGCTTTTGCAAGTGCATGATGAGTTGGTATTCGATGTTCCCTTAGACGAACTGGAAGCCGTTAAAAGTGCTATCCAATACGAAATGGAAAATGCTTTTTCACTTACTGTTCCTTTGGTAGTCGATTTGGGAGTAGGTAAAAATTGGTTAGAGGCTCATTAATAGTAGCTACATTCAACTCGCATACTTTGTGAGTTGAATGTAGCTAACAAAAAAATCCTTGTAAAAGTGATTTACAAAGATTTTTGCCATATTTTACGAATATAAACCTTTAAGATTTCTTGGTATTGGTTTTTATCGATGGGTTACACTTTCTTAACATATTGTGTAACAATCACAATCTGTTGTCCGTCTACTTTTCCTTCAATATATTGGGCGTTTTCTCTATCCAAGGATATTTTCCGAACGATAGTTCCCTGCTTAGCAACCATACTCGAACCTTTTACTTTCAAATCCTTGATTAACACTACGTTATCTCCCGTTTCAAGTATAGCTCCATTGCTATCACGATGCACAATACGTTCACTTTCGTCCAAATGGTCGTCGGAAGCCTTAGCAAAGGCCAACTCTTCATCGTCTAAATACATCATGTTTAATAAATCTAACGACCATCCTTCTGATTTTAAACGGTTTAGCATTCTCCACGCCATTACCTTTACGGCTCTATGTTCGCTCCACATACTGTCATTCAGGCAACGCCAATGGTTTGTATCCATCATTGCGGGATTTTCAATTTGGTTTTTGCATGTTTCGCATACCAATAAACTGCCATCAACACCCCCTGCTCCAACAGGAGGAACTTCATAAATATGTAAATTTTCGGTTGCTCCACACAACTCACAGCAGTTTCCACTGCGATTTTTTAATTCTTGAAGTAAATTCATATTAAAAACTTTTTATTTGGCTTATTTTTCTAATGTGCAATCTTTTGTTTGAGTTTCCAAGACTTGTGCAAACTTCTCGAAACATCTATTTACTTTGTTGAAAATCAAATCATAAGTAGGCATGTCTTTACTTGTAAAAATAAATGCTAAAGCATATTTTTCATTCGTAAAAGTAGCTAGTTGATGTTTTTGTAATCGATAGCTTTCGCGTATAAGCCGTTTGATGCGATTACGATCTACAGCTTTTTTAAAATTACGTTTCGGAACACTGATAAGTAGCTGAAATTGAGTGTTCTCTCGTCTTTTTTCAATAGGGATGTACAAGAACTTAAGTGGAAAACTTTGAACACTTTTTCCTTCTGAAAATAATTTTTGAATATGCTCTAATTTACAGAGCTTTTCCTCTTTTGAGAAACAAAAATTCATGATTCTATTGATTCGTAAACGAATTGTTTTGACGATTAATATCTATTGTCATTTCTGATGGGTCGATTTCAACACTGTGAAGTTCTTCAAACGGAACGTCTATCTCAAATGTGTAAGTAGGGGTTGCCCATCCCCATGCAGGGAATACCTTTCTCTCATATTGATATGGATTAGATTTTTCCCCAAATTGCATACGCAACGGAATGTAGCAATAGGTTACTTTTTTACTTTTATCAACCACAAATAAATCAACAGGTAGTGGTAATGCTCCAATACGACGCAAGGTAATTTCGGTTTTTTTACCTTTCGCTTTAACGCTTTCTATGGCATAGTCCACCGTGTGAGTAGTGCTGATAAATTCATTTAAAAACCATCCAAGTTGCATACCCGATACTTTTTCAGCAACACGTACAAAGTCGTTAGGATGTGGGCTTTTTAAAGCATATTCTTTGTAAAATTGTTGTAACGTTTTAATAAGGTTTTGTTCTCCAATGATATATCCCAATTGAGTTAAAAATAGCGTTCCTTTGCTATAAGCCATTACTGAATAGGCGAAGTTTCGTTGAAAACGGTCGGCATGTGTAGTAGCTGGTTCTTCCCATCCTGATTTTATCAAACGAAAATATCTTTTGTAAGAACCTTCGAATGGATTTGTTTCATTTTTGGTAGGGTTGATAACTAATGCCATTGCCAAATCTTCAATAAATGATGTAAAGCCCTCATCCATCCATGCATATGATCCCTCATCGGTGTTGATAGCATGTTGAAACCAAGCGTGAGCCAACTCGTGAACGGCAGTGCCCAACAAATCATCGTAATTTGCACCACCAACTAAAAGGGTACACATTGCATATTCCATTCCTCCATCACCTCCTTGAATAAAAGAGTAGCGTTCCCATGGATATTTACCAACAAGGTTATTGAAAAGTTCAAAGGTTTCTATCAGTTTAGGTTGTATTTTTTTCCAATTTTCAACTTCGGTTTTGTATAAGAAATGAAATGTCTTTCCGTTGTTTAATGTAATTTTATCGTGTTTAAACTGAGGGTCGGCAGCCCAAGTGAAATCGTGTACGTTGGAAGCTACAAAATGCCATGTTTTGGTTCTTCCTTTAGTTTTTGGTAAAATGACTCCTTGTTTTTCATAACCAAAACCAATTTCATCGGCATTTATCAAAGTACCACTCCCTCCAAGTACATAATTTTTATCAATGGTAATTTTCACATCAAAATCACCAAAAACTCCATAAAATTCGCGACCGATATATTCTGTTGGATGCCAACCACGATAGTCATATGCCACTATTTTTGGATACCATTGAGCCATTGATAAGGCTACTCCATCAGGATTATTACGCCCCGTACGACGAATCATAACAGGAACTTGAGCGTCAAATTCCATTGTAAAAACTCCTTTTGATTTGGGCGGAATTGGCTTGTTGAGTTTTACTTTCAAAATTGTGCCTTCTGTAGTATGCTTCACAGCAATACCATCTTGTTTTAACGATTTTACATTAATATACCCTATTTCGTTAGGTTTCAATTTAGCGATACGACTCTCGTAGACAGGATTTTCCGCAGTTCCCAAGTTCTTAACCATCCTACGGTCAGGGTCAGCAATTGACTGTAAACGAAAATCCATTTCGCTATTAGGCTGAAAAGCATTCAAATAGAGATGATAAAAAACTACTTGCAAGGTGTCAGGAGAATTATTGAAATACGTGAGTTTTTGTTTTCCTTTATATTGAAAGTTTTTTGCATCAACATCAATTTCCATTTCATAATGGACTTTTTGTTGCCAATAAGTTGTATTTTGGGCATTTAAGTATGCAAAAAAGAATGGAAGTAAGGCAATAAGACCGTATTTCTTCATAGTATTATTAATTTTGAAATTAAACGTAAAAGCACAAAGATATAACTTCTGTACAAATAGGCAAAATCAATTTTTAGAATTAGAGGAGAAAAACAATCTCAAAAAATTACACTTGCTAATGGAATTTAAGATATAACCATACTATCAACAAGTTAAAATTCTGATTGGTTTTGGAGTTTTATAACAGACAATTATTTTTTACTTGGGGAAATACCCCAAAATCGTTTGAAAGCATTTGAAAAATTAGCCGTGTTGGAATAGCCCAACTGGTATGCTATTTCTTTGATTGTAAGTTCTTTTTGTTCGAGATACATTTTAGCTTTGTGCATTCTGTATTGTTGAAAATATTCAAATATAGTGCAACCGAAATAGCGTTTAAAGAATATTTTTAGCTTGTTGTCATTCATACCCACTAATCTTGATAATTCTATGATGGTGAGCGGTTTTTCAATATTTTGCTCCATTAAATTTTTGACTTCCAAAAGCAACTTTTGGTCTTTTAAACTGATGCCATTGGGTTCAAAACTTCGCTCGGATTCGGATAATATACTTAGAAAAATTTCTTGAACTTTTATGTTTAGATATTCTTCTTTCAAAAAATCGGGCAAATTGCACTGCTTTATACCTCTAATAAGTTCATAAACCGTGTGAGAAACTGGTAAATATTCATCGAAAAGCATTGCAGGTTCTTGATTCTCAATTTGCTTAATAAAATTATCTATGATAGCATTATTCCCATAATATTCAAATATCCTATGAACAGGCATATGCACATCAAAGGTCTTGTATTCTTGTTGAGATTGAAAAGAAATTCCGCTTTTTTCTCCATTGATATACAGTAAATTACAATGCGATTTTTTCGCTATTTTTCGCTGGGAAGGATTGATATAAAAAGGTATATCATTTTCGCCTATGTTTATTTGTATTTCTAAACTGGGAACAGAAGATTCACCATCCAAATGTATCGTTTTTTCTCCTGAAAAAATTTGATTTTGAAATAAAGTAAAGTTTTCAGTATTGATTTGAGTATGATGAAAATACCCTCCGCTACCAATAGAAAAATAAGTAGCTGGATATTCCGTAAGTAATTCTAAAATATTGTATTCGTTTAATTTATATTCCATAATTCCCAAATTCACAACCGAAAATTCGTATCTCACAACCCAAGAAGCATTTTTCGTCTTACTTTTGCGACAAATATAATTAGTTTTATTTAGATAAAATAAATATAATGAGGTTTTTAAAAGTTATATTTTTTACGCTGTTTCCTTTTATGAGCGTTTTTGCTTGTCCTGTGAGTATCAATGTATATGACTTCTCACTGAACTACCCTTTGAAAGAACTTCATTTACGCCTCGTAGAGCAAAAATTCGTTCCGAATGATAAAGGCATCGTTTATTTTGAAAATATAACATCTGGACGATACAATATTGAAATTTGGCACAACAACAAGCCTATACATAGCCAAACAATTACCGTAGATTGTTCTTTGCCCAATAACGAAATTCGTATATCAATGTATAGTTATGAGCTGAGTGAAGTTATCATTGAAGCCAAAACGCAAAAACAAAAGCTGAAAGAAAGCCCGTTCAGTGTGCAAGTAATTGATTTAAAAAACGCCCAACATAGAGCCGAGAATATAGGAACCATTCTTAACCAAACGGCAGGAATAAAATTAAGAACCGATGGCAGTGTAGGAGCTTTGTCGCAAATCAATCTGGGAGGTATGCAAGGGAAAGCGGTTAGAATTTTTAAAGATGGAATGCCAATAGAACTCTACGGTCATAGCTTTGACCCATCGATGATTGCTCCTGAACTTTTAGAGCAAGTAAATATCTATAAAGGAACATTACCCATTGAATTATCGGCAGATGCCTTGGGAGGAGGAATAAATTTTCTGACAAAAATCCCTAAAAAAAATCTGTTGCATATTACGGCTACGGCAGGGTCTTTTGGTACTTATAAAACTACGCTGAATGGTTTTCTAAAATTAAATAAATCAGGAGATTACTATCTTGGTATGCAAAGCAGTTTGGTTACTTCTGAGAATAATTTTACCATCACAGCTCCATTGTATGATTCCAATACTTCTACAATCAAAAATATAGAAGTACCAAGATTTCACGATGCTACTGAAAATATGTACGGAGAGTGGTATGCTGGGGTTAGAAATAAAAAATGGGCAGAAAAACTAAAAGTAGGCGTGCTATTTTCTTCTCTATATAAAGAAATACAACATAGTGCCGATATGTCAAAAGTATTTGGAGAGCCATACGCTAAGGAAAAAAATATAACTCAATATCTTCAATACCAAAATGCTTTTTTAAACCAAAGATTAAAACTGAATATCAATACGGTTTATAGTATTTTTAATAATCAGTTGATAGATATAAGCAAAAAACGATATGATTGGTTAGGGAATGTATCGGCTGAAACGAACGAACAAGGAGAAATCAATAGAGGAAATGAACAGCATCTGAAATTTAATTTGTTTCATTGGAGAGTAAATACAAGCTATAAACTCACCGATTCACACCAAATAGAATTAGGAAACACTTGGCATCAACAAAAACGAATAGGAAGCGACCCATTAGGAGCTATTTCACCCATTACAAACTCTGATGTATTGGCGTTTCCTGCACATTACAGACGAAACATCGCCGCTATTGGGCTTTCTTCCTTTTGGTGGGATAAAAAGATAGAAACCGTATTCGCACTAAAACATTACCAATATTCCGCAAAAGGTTTTAGTACAGATAATTACGGATTTTCTTGGCAAGCCAATCATCAAGGCAAAAATATAGGCTACACCGCAGGAATAAGCGTAAAAGAAAATCGATTTTTATTAAAAACGACTTACGAAAACGCCACTCGATTGCCTGATGAATATGAACTCTATGGCGATGCCGTCCTGATAAAGGAGAATTTAGAACTAAAACCTGAAAGCAGCCACAACTTCAATTTTATAGTTGATTTCACATCAAAAAACTATCAATGGAATAGTAATTTCAATATATTTTATAGGAAAGTATCCGATATTATCTTCTTGCAGCTAGATATTCCATTCAATCGATATATCAATTATCACAATACGAGAATATTAGGAGGAGAATACGAACTGACTTACCGACCGTCTCGCCGATGGGAAACAGCTGTGAATATTACTTACCAAGACATTCGTTCGGTCAATGTTGAAAAGACAATGAAATTTTTAGAAGGTGCACGCGTACCCAATATTCCGTATTTCTTTGGAAACCACTATACAAGATTTCATTTTTTTGATATTTTTAAAAAAGAAGACAAACTAAGTTTTCATTATCATATCAATTATGTGCATCGCTTTTTTTTAAAGGCAATGAGCAGAAAAGTAGAGCCGCCCTTGTTTGGCAAACTCCAAAAAGTAGCTACGGAGTTACTTATTCCCAACGATAATAGATTAGGTATGGCAAGTGTTGATGCAGGAATTAGCTATTTCTTCCATCGTCCTCAAGTAAGTTTGAGCCTTAATGTGTATAACTTGACCAATGAAAAGCTGTATGATAATTTTAGGGTTCAAAAGCCTGGGAGAGCTTTCTATTTCAAAATAGCGTATCATTTTAATTAAAATTAAATTCTAAATATATAGTAATTATGACAAATCAAAAATTTTTAAAACTGTTTTTCGTTGCACTATTAAGTATTGTTTTTGTGCAATGTAATCGTAATGATGAGGATTCCCCTACTCCTTCTACGGGAGAAAGTAAGGACACTTGGGTAATCTACAACGGTCAAGCAGACTGGTCGGGAGGTATCTATACCTTTCAGGGAAAACCCAATGGGGAAGTATCCCTTGACGGAAAACCATTTCATCAGTTAGCCTATTCGGCAGGTGGTCGTACCTTTGGCAATCATCTTTATCGTTTGGATGCCTATGTAAATAAAGGACTTTCTAAATTAAGATTAGAAGATAACGCTACCATTTCCGATGCGGGCTTGCTTTCTACGGTAAATAACACCTATGAAACAAATTATCTTGTTGTGAGTGATTCCGAAGGCTATTATTGGGACTTATCTCGTGGGGGATTAAAAATTCAAACCTTTAATCCTGCTACGATGCAACGCACAGGCGAAATTGATTTATCTTCTCTGTCGGAAGGAGAACCTTATGAAGCTGTGGGGCAACTCATTTTAGCGAAAAGAGACAACAAACTCTATATGGATGTGCAAATCGGAGAACGACAAGCTGGCTTATGGCAAGTAGTGCCTAAGAGAAAAGAAGTGGCAATCGCGGTTTATAATCTTTCCACTCATCAACTGGAAGGCGTAACCACATTTCAAGGGACAACACATCTATCACTTTTTTCAGACCACCCACTATGGAGCATAGATGCCGTAACGGGAGATTTGTATATGGTAGCCGTTGGCGATATGAAAAATCAATCGCAAATGTATTCGTCTAAAATACTAAGAATTAAGAAAGGTGAAAATCAATTTGATACTACTTTTGTTTTAGATATCAATGATTATCAATTTCCGGCAGAATTTAACCGTATTTTTGCCCATAACGGCAAGGTATATACCACCATTCCATCAAGAGCGGTTTCTTATTACGGCGGAGGACAACACGGGATAAAATACCGAGCAGATGTTTGGCAATGGACAGAAATAGACGCTCAAACCAAGCGGAAGAAAGCATTAGACATACCTGTGGATAATTATACTTGCTATCAAAATCCTTTCTTATATAAAGACAAAATATTCTTTATTTCTAATAATGTAACAGATGGATTTTCAGGTCTTTCTTCTTACGACCCTACCAATGGAAAAACTAAAGTAGAGTTTCAACTCAAAGAAAGTGGAAGACTAATGGGCGTGAATGTAATACAGAAATAACGATTTTCTAAAATCCGAGTTATTCACCTAATTCGGATTTTTTTAAATTTAACTATGACAGATATGAAAAAAATAAAATGGGTTGCGACGGTATTGGGCTATTTGTTTCGTGCTTTTTTAGCCTATACATTTATTCCTCACGGTTGGGAAAAACTAACCATGCGAATCAATCCGCAAGAGTATATTGATTTTGGTTTGGGCGGTGATTTTCTGGATTTTTATCTCATTTGGGAAAACACAGGTTTTATATACCTCATTGGTTTCGCACAGTTGGTCGGCGGATTATTACTAATCCCTCGTTGTACCTATCTGTTTGGGGGGATTTGGTTACTGCCTATGTGTATCGGTATGGTGGGTTGCCATTGGTATATTAGCCATGCTACGGATTTTTTATGGTTCGATATAATAATTTTAGTGATGAATTTGTATCTCATCGCCATACATTTGCCCGAACTCTCAAAAGTATTGTTCAAAAAGCGAGGAAGTTGGATATAATTAACTAATAATATGAAACCTTCTTATCAGTTATTACTCAATCTTGTAATGCGTGAATATTTGAATTGGTATTATTTTGAGATACCACCTCGCTACGATCGTAATTTACTATTGTATATGCAGTCGTGCGACGACGAACATTTTGTACGTTTCGATCTGACGAACATAGGGCAAATAGTTTATGTACCTTTAAAATACCGTTCACTCACCGGAATGCACTTATTTAGTTCAAATATGGCAGTTCGTAAAGAAAAAACACAAGAGTTGTCGTCTATCAGTTATGAAGATGCTATCCTACTAATTGTGCAAAATATTAGTCCTGAATATACAAAAGAACGATTGAAGTCAGATACTCAGCATATCATTTACAACTATATGCAAAAGCAAATGAGTAGCTTAGAATCTATCGTTCCGTCTGCAAAGATAAAAAAAAGGGAGGTAAATTTGTCAAACTCATATATCCCCGTACAGAATCTTTTTAATGAGTACGGTAATGCAGAAAACTTTAAGGATTTTCAATCTCTGCTAAATGTGTATATTGAGAAATCAGATTTATCACAAGAGGAAAGTATAATTGAATGGGTGAAAACTTATTGTTCAGTTGTATCTGAGAAATCATTACAATTATTTTCAAATGAAGATACGGCAGTATCTTCATCATTACATAATACTGCGATGTCTTTTACTCAGCAAAATATGCCTAAGGATATTGTTTTGATGAAAGGAATTCCTTATGTAAATAGGTATTTTAAAGAAAGTGATTTTAATGAGGAGAAAATCAAAAATTTTCGAACGGAGTGAACTGTTAATTTAGTAATTTTTACATCCGTATATATATATAGCCTTTGTGATAATCTTTTGGGGAGCGGAATTGTACGCGTCAAATCTACAGGAGACTTAAGAGCGCACCTTTATTCCACTCTAAAAATTGGGTATCGCAGGTGTGATTTCTCGTAATGAGGTGTTTGTCGGTAAATCCAATTTAGTTGTTCGTAGCTATTTTTAGCGAAACTCGGGTCGTTTTTTTTGAGTAATTCCAATGAGTCTCGAAGTTGTGGATGTTCTTCTAAAAAAGCTAAGGCGGTTTTTTCAAATAAATAGGGTGAAAAATGTTCTTTCTGCTGTAAAATGGCATCAAAGAAGTTCCAATTGAAAAATGAATCAGGAGCTTCTGGCTCTAAAACTTCTAACAGATAACGTTTCGCTGGTTGGTCTAAGTGTATAATCCAATCACCTTTTGATAGTTGTATTTCTGTTTTGTGTTTTGAAACTTCCGTATCGAAATGGAGATAATGCCCTTCAAAAGGAGTATCTACAGTTTTATAATTTTCAATGCGGTAATAAACAACCGACATGAGTGTGTCTCTATTTATTTCATTCATACTTACTTTGTTAGCCCTGAGCCGATCAATGATATTTGTCCATGCTTTAGGAACAACGTACGCTTGTGGTACCTCCACCTGTTTGGTAGGTACATAGTGGTTATAGTACGGAATTTCTTTCACATAGGGCTGATTCCGATCATAGTGCAAACGTGGTAGTCCTGTAACTTCACTGATGAGAGTATCCGCTTTATAACCGTAGAATGTTATGGACGACACTTGTGAGCTATCTAATTGCCATTGAATGGGATACGATTTTTCGGTAAGGGCTATTTCTCTTTGTTTAGTACGTAGCTGTTTGATGTTTTTTGAATCATTTTCAAGTAATTCCAATAGAGCCTTCATCATCTCATAATTCGCTTCGACACGCTGTTTGTAAGGCTTCAGCATGTGGGTTTCGATTAGTATACTCATAGTACCCCATAGGCTTGTGTATCCTGTGGAATAACGAGGTGTGTCGAGCATTTCTCTGTATCCATTATCAGGGGTTGTATTCCAAACAGTTACGTAAGGAGCCAAGTGTAGAAAAGGCTTTTCAATAGAATCATTCTTCACACTATTCTGATGTGTGATTAACTTTTCGGATAGATTCGGAATTAGGGTATCTTGCATATATCCGCCAAGAAAAGAGCCTAATTTTTTTGGCTGAGAGATGGCATAAGTAAGTACATGTTGGTAGTCCGCACCATTAGTAACGTGGTTATCAATGAAAACATCAGGTTGTATCAAATGGAATATTTTTGCAAAAGAAAGAGCGTTTTCAGAATCTGATTTCACAAAATCACGATTTAAGTCCAAGTTTTTAGCGTTACCTCGAAATCCATATTCCTTAGGGCCATTCTGATTCACACGGGTTGTTGAATTTCGGTTCAAAGCTCCACCTATGTTGTAGACAGGAATAGCAACTACAACCACATGTTCAGGTGTTTTTATCTGTTTTTCAGCCAAATTGCGAAACAATAGCATTGTAGCATCAATACCATCGGTTTCTCCTGGATGTATCCCATTATTTATCAGGATAATAACTTTATCTTTTTGAAGTTTAGTAAAATTAAACTCAGCATCTGTGCTGTAAGTAACGATGTGTAGAGGTAGTCCTGCATCGGTTAGCCCCATTGTTTTTAGATTGATGGAGCTATATTTTGCAGATAGGTTTTTGTAAAAATTGATTACTTCCTCATAGGTTGCACTCTCCTCTCCATTGGAAGTTTCAAAACGAGTAACAAAGCTTTGTGTTTCCGAAAAAAAAGGAGGCTCACAGCCTACCAGTGTCCATCCGATAAGTGCAATTAAGATATATATGTTGTTTTTCATTTTTAAATATATTACAAAGTTAAATTGATTTCCGATAAGCCTTCCACCAACGTTCAGGAATAACGCCTTGTGTTGCATCAAGATATTCTTTATGATTACACGGAATCAATCCCAGTGGAAGATGAGGCTTGCGTTCTGAAAAACTTTCGCTTCCTGCTTTCATCCACCAACGACCTGTAGCTACGCTTTTAAAAAATTCAATTTGTATGTCGTCAACTGGGACAATGTATTTGATATAGTTATTGTCATTTACCAAAGGTAACTCCTTGACTCTGAAGTTAAACCCTTCGCAAAAATACCAAAACATTTGTCCTGTCAATTGGGCAGCAAGTCCCGTATCGGGGATGTCGAATATACCATAGACTTGAACATTACTACTGATACCTGCGTATCGAGAAATAGCACATATTTCACGATTGGAAAAACCATTCACAAATCCATCAGTGTTTTCAATATCTCGTGCTTGTATAGCGTTCATCGTAATGCTTACAATGTCAGCATCGCGCATGGTAGGTTCAATCATCGGTAGGTCGTTGACAATGATTCCCAAACGATAGGTATCGAAACACATTTTTTCGAGTAAATCTAATTCTTCTTGGGCTACATAGTACGATTGGTAACCTAAATTTGTAAAATCAAATAGATTAATAGGTTCTTCGGATAGAATTCTACTCAAATAAGATGTTTCCGAAAACAATTCATATTTATCCCCAAAGTCAAACGTAGGATTTACAGTTACCAAATTGACCATTTGTTCTAAAGTGTCAAAACTTCGATAAATAGGATAGGTCAAATCCCGTTTTCCTCCAATAACAACAGGGGTAATATTTTGTTTTATGAGAGAATTTACCAGCTCTCTAACTGCAAAATAAGTGTCGCTAGTGGAGTGACCTTCGTACAAAATTCCCAAATCGGCAATCGGAAAATTCCAATTACCTCTATAAAGAGCATACAAACTCTTGCGAACTTCATGCAAAGTTCGTTCAGCGGTTTCTACACTAAAGAAAGCCACTTTAATTTCATCCAAATCAGGAACACCCAATTCGAAGGTGTGTTTTCTTATTTGCGAACCTAATTGCTGTGGTTTGTAAGTTTTTGAAGCTAAGGTGCTATCGATGGGTTGTAGGTATAATAACGACATTTTTTTTGATTTCAACTTTTATGTATTCAAGAACCCTTTCATGGATGCATTTTTTTGGTATGCACTTGGCGTGATACCGAATTCTTTTTTGAATGTACGAGAAAAATAGCTCAAATCGTAGAATCCACATGCGTCGGAAACTTCTCCTAAACTTATGGAACTGTCCTGTAACATTTTTTTAGCCTTTATGAGTTTTACCTGCAAGATATATGACACCGTTGAAACTCCAACAATTTGGTTAAGTTTTCTACTTAGTTGTGAAGTGCTCATAGCCATTCTATCAGCAATAAAAGTAGCGTTGAAATTAGGGTTTGTAATCTCAGCATTAATGATGTCCATCACCTTGCATAAGAATTTCATCTTCTCATCATTGTCTGCTTTTTGTTCGGAAATATTATTTCCACTACTTTCAATAACGCTTAAGTATTTATCTTTTAATATTTTTCTATTTTCTAAAATTTTTTCAATCCGAATCAATAATTCTTCACTTCTGAAAGGTTTACGCATATAAGCATCTACCCCATGACGCAATCCCTCCAATTGATCTTCCTCTGAGGTTTTTGCAGTAAGCATAATAATAGGAATATGATTCAACAAAACATTGTCTTTCATATCAGTGCAGAATTCATATCCGTTTTTTACAGGCATCATCACATCGGTAATCACTATATCGGGAATATATTTTTCAGCCATCAGCAACCCTTCCGCTCCATTTTTAGCAGTAATAACATTGTAATTACTTTGCAATAAAGATTTTACAAATAAGGAAACATCTTTACTATCTTCAACCACTAAAACAATTGGGACATCAGTGCCCATAGGTGTAATTCTATCACTACCATGGTCATCATCATGATTATCTTGATTTTGCGAGGTATTTGTAACGATATGGTCTGCCTTAGGAAGCACCAGCATCGGAAGATTTTGCATTTTCTTATTTTTTAAAGGCAAGGTAACGGTAAAGGTTGAGCCTTTTCCCAATTCACTTTCTACTTCAATTTTCCCTTTCATTTTTTCGACAAGCATTTTTGTAAAAGCCAGTCCAATACCCGTTCCTGAATTATTTTTTACGTTAGGACTCTGATAAAATAATTCAAAAATACGGTCTAATTCATCTTTTGGGATACCATCTCCATTGTCTGCCACACGAATCATAATTTCATTAGGATTTTTTCCTTTCAAGACAATAAATTCAATTTTATCGCCGTTTTCAGTGTGTTTGATAGCGTTTGACAGTAGGTTACTGATGATTTTATCCATATAGAAGGAAACAAAATCCATCTCTTGAGCTGCAATATCGGTATAAAACACTAAGTTTACGTTTCTTTCTTGTGCGAATAATCCGAAAGTTTCAGCAGTCATACGCAAGTAAGAGATGATGTCTCCACGTTCCCATTTCGGATTGTCCGTACCACTTTTCAATTTAGAAATATCCAAAAGTTGGTTAACCAACTTAAGTAGATTTTCGCTTTGTCGGTCGATAGCAAGCATAAACCGTGTCTTTTCCTTTTCGCTTAAGTCTTTACGTTGTTGTAATTGTCTATTAAGTCCTTGAATAACAGTCAATGGAGTTCTAAATTCATGGGTCAGATTTGTAAAGAAATCCGAGCGAGTTTGTTCAATCTGTTTTAAGATTTGGTTGCTTCGGGTGCGTTGTCGATAAGCATAGTACAACAAACCGATGATAATAGCTCCCACAACAGCAGCTAACCACATCAAGTAAAGAACTCGCTCTCTTCGCTCCTCCTTGATTTGGTTTTCAGCTTCAATGATTTTTAGTTGCCTTGAATTTTGTTCCCGCTCGTAGTTTACCCGTAAATCCATAAAATGATTGGTGTTTTTAACGCCTAAAATGCTATCGGTCATGGATTTACTGAATTTGTACTGTTTCAAAGCAGCTTCATATTTACCTTGTTTGATGGAATAGTCGTGTTTAAGTAAATAGATTTCAGCTAAATGTCCCGTCGAATTGATTTCTTGAGCCGTTTTTTCTGCTAAAGAAATATATTCGTGATATTGTTCTGTTTTACCTGTGATTAGATTTATTTTAGCCAAGGCAATACAAGCATTGAGCCAGTGCCATTTATCGGAGTACTTTTCCATCAAATCGTAGGCAATTCGATATTCTTTTTCTGCTAAATCGTATTTTTTTTCTACCGCATAAAGGTTACCTAAATGATTATGGCACAGTCCAATGCCTAATTTTGAATTAGCTTCAATATTTTTCTGTAATGAGAGGTTGTAATAAGTTTTTGCGGAATCATATTCCTGTCGATTTCGGAAAATAGATCCCAGATTGGCATAATTGATGGCCTGTCCCACCTTGCTGTCTAAGGCAGTTTCTTCTTTAAGAGCCTCTCGAAAATAGCGTTCGGCATCATCCGAGTAACCCAAACGTTCACTAATGTTTCCTATACCGTTGAGAGTCATTACTCGCAATTTTCGTCCACTGTTTTTAACATCGGAAAAAGCTTCGATATAATGAAGAGCGTCGTAACTGTAGTTAGCAGCTTCTGTCATGGCACTTATACGTCTGAAATCAGTACTTAAATCGTTGAGAGCCTGAACAATTTCAAGAGTGTCGTTGAGTTTCAAGGCAATTTCTAACCCCGTTTGGTGCGAGGTGATGGCATCAGAAAAGCGTGTGTTTTCACGCTGGGTTTTACCTAATTGTCTGTAAAACATCATCAAAGCGACATTGTTTTTCTCATCAGTATATTTCTGAACCATTATTTTTAGAGAATCTTCTTTCCGAGAAAGTTTCTGAGCTTCCTTTAAGTACATGCTTTTCGCCTCATTATCTACAACTTGTGTTTTTTCAGAGGAACAACCATAGATAATCAGAAACGAAAAAACGACAAAGAAACCGAAAAATTTATTTTCTATATATTTCATTTTCTGAACTGCATTTCATCGCAACAAAAGTAAATTTTTTTTTCCAATTGTAAAAAAAATATATCCAAAAAAGATGGTTCTCCGAATGCATTTTAACTATAAAAATAATTTGTATTCATAAAAATCTGATTACTAGATAGGTAGATGCATGTGTATGCGTGATTTATACAAATCGTAATTTGTAGATAAAAAAAGATAAATATTTGTAATAATATGATTATCAGATGTATAAAAAATAAATAGCAGACAAAAGGCATATCCGAAGAACTTTATATATTCTTGAATATCAACAAATACAGCATTCTTTTCTCATCAAAACATTAACTGCTAAACAAAAGGGATTCATTTTTCAAATAGTTTTGTATTTATATTTTACTCATTTTAAAATGTTTAACATATTTTGAGGTATATGATTTATACAAATTTTGAAATTGTTAATGCGTCATTTTTACAAAAAGTAATTTGATTTTTACAACTGCGTCTTTTAGGTTCACCCTACCTTTGTACCAGAAAACAGAAGATAAAATGACTTTATTCTGTAAGAGAAAAACATCATGGTTTTTTAAAATATAAAAAGAGAACTTAATTAGTGAAGTGAAGTTGTGCAGTCGGGAGGATAGCGCAACTTGAGAGATTAGAAGTTAAATCATTTTTTTTCATATTCAAATGTTAGTAGTAGTTTAAGGCTGTGCTGTCGGGAGGATAGCACAGCTATAGCTACCGAAGAAGATTAAAGAAAACTTATTTTTTTTCATATTCAAATATTAAATCAGAGTTGAGGGTTATGTAGTCGAGAAGATAACGTAACCCACGCTGTGAAGCTACAAAAGAAATTATTTGAAAATGAGGACAACGCAAATAATAAAGTAAGATTACATTAAAACTTAGAAGAGATGAAAACGAGAGAATTGATAATGTTCTTGGCTGTGTTAATATTTGCAGCCTGTTCAACAGATGAGATGGAGGATTACGAATCCTTGATGGAAAAATCGAATAAAATAACTTTTGTAACACAGAAGAAAAAAGGAGAAAGCATTTGCCTCAGTTTGGAAGCAGAAACATCGAAACAAAATGCTGTTTGGATTGATTGGAATAATAACAAAAGAGAAGATGTTGGTGAGAAGTTTAACGAAACACTTTTTGGACAGTACACTATTTTTGAAGTAGATGCTCCTGAAATTGCTATTTATGGCGAAGTAACTGCACTATACATCCCACGAGCAAAAGTGGAACGATTGGAGGTTAATAAAAATCCTGCACTGGAAAAATTATACTGCTCGGAAAACAATATTAAGGAGCTTGATCTGTCAAAAAATGTAAATCTAAAAGAACTGGATTGTTCCGAGAATAGCATATCCTCACTTGAATTGGGTAACAATCTAAAACTGGAGCAGTTGTCAATGGGGGTTAATCCAATCAGATCGGTAGATGTGAGCAGAAATCTCATTTTAAAACGAATTTGCGTTCGAGGAAGCCAGATTGAGAATTTGAATCTGAAAGCGAATGCAAACCTAGAGGAATTAAATTGTAGCGATACCAATTTGAAATCCTTGGACGTCAGTAGAAACATAAGTCTTAAAACAATCTTTTGTTATGGAAATCATATTCAAGGGGAAAATATGACGGCTTTCATGAATAGTTTACCACAGCGTTGTGACACAACAGGTTTCCTCTACTTGACAGCTAACAAAACCCCGCGAGGAAAAACAGAGAAAAATGTTTTTACAAATGGTGATATTAATATCGGAAAAAACGAGAAATGTTGGAGAGTTATTGTTAATTTCCACAAGGAATTATAAGCTAAAAATGCTCCAAAATACGTGTCAAATGGGGGAAGAAATGCAAAATCGAACACATTTATCACAAATTAATTAAAGCATTTTATGATTTAGACAGGATAAAATCCTGAGTGAACTAAAATTTTAACTAAATTGAAATACAGGAATCTATGAAAACAAATATTCTAAAAGCAACACTAGGATTGCTTGTGGTATTTTCGCTACAAATCAATGCACAGAACGATCCTGAACTCAACAATAAAACAGTTGAAAAGGGATATACCAAATCAATCGGAGAGATTAGAAAATCTTATACACAGTTAGATGAAAGGTTATATCACAAGCCTTATGACAATCCTGCGTTCAAAGAATTTTATCTGCTGGATGCCAACAGTGAGCAAGCCTTGATCTCACAGGAAATTTATACACATCAACAGTTGAACAATCGAGGATTGCGTGAAAGTATTCAATCCAAGTTATTTGAGGTAAATTTGCCCAACAAAGGAGGAAAACGTTATTCTTTTCAAGATGACAATGTTATACACGCTTACTTCGCTGTATTTAACGCTGATCCTGAGGGGATTAAACCTTATTCGTTCTATGTTTCAGGTAAAACTTTATTGGAAGCCCATCGCTATGGAGACATCACTTTTGAAGCAAAATATGAAGATAATGAACATACAAAGGTAGTGACCGATAGTGGTATTCTTCTTTTACTTTATTCTCACAGAGCTCGTGTAGCAGATATGGGGCTTGAAGTGGTACGTTTGGATCAAATGGTGTATGACAAAACACCTTTCAACACCATCGGAGCAGCTTTTTTTGGAATGCTAAACAATATTGAAAAATTCGAAAAGGCGGGGAAATACGATAACTGCAAAATGAGTTTCAGAATTGCTACAACAATGAAAGAACATTTTGAGAAGCATCCCAAAAAAGTACAAGATGATAGTTATCTATTTGTGTTAAACAAATATGAACAGATAAAACAAAGAGTAAAAGGCTGGGATGCTCATACGGCAAAAGGTATAGATATGCCAAAAACATACAATATGACACCCGCAACAACGCAAAAAGCTTTGGCTGACGCTAAAAAACAATTTGAAGGAGCTTTTAAAGTAGACAAACTTGTGTTTTTAGAAAAAGATTGGAAAACATTCAAAAGTCCAAACTATCCATACGAAATCACGCATCGGAGTTTGTTAGTGGGGCTTTTGACTAACGAAGGAGGCGTAACGTACTTGCGTCAGTACAATCTACAACAGCCAGGCGACGGAAAAAAATGGCAAAACAAATACCAATTTACAGCTCCTTTTGATGGGACACACAATCCTAGAAAAATCAGCAAATAAACAGGAGAAACAAAGCTATTCAAAACGTATTGTTTCTAAAAAAAATAGTTACTGAATGTAATTGAAACTTTCCCTTTGAATATAAAGTATAAGAATTTTAACTAAACTTATCAATAAGAGCAAGAAAAATGCAAAACATTAGTGAAAATTAATTATCTTTGTAATGTTGAATTAGGTTTTTAAACATATTCGAGGTGATGATGATATTTCATCTCACCTTGAGTGTGTTTTTGTCAGAAAAAGCTTTCATGTTGACGAAAATTTGCAGACACTTTTGTAAAACAATAAATTTACAGTTTATGAAAATAAAAATAATACTTAGTATCGCAGTGATTACCTTACTGTGGAGTTGCAAAAGCAACAGTGAGAACGACAAAGTTTCGGTTGAAGCTGCCGAAAAGTGGTTGTATGCTATATTCCAATGTCCTAACGGGAATGGATTTTGTTTTCCTGAATGGGGAGGGGATGATAAACTCTATACGAAACGATTTTTAGAATTTTACAATGAAGCCATTGAGCTTTACAGTTTTTGGGCAGAGGATAACTACGATTCGGAAGAAGCTTTGGAACAAGCCAGAGCTCAATATAAAAAGAAATGGGCAAGTGTTTATAACCCAGTGAAAGAAGATGATATTAATGTGTTTGGAACAGGAAATGGAGATGTTGACAAACTTGAGGACCTGAAAATAAAACATTTAAAAGACTTGAGTTTTAATGTTTTTATAGACTATGGGGAGGTGAAAACTTCGTCAGACGTGATACTTGTTAAGAACGGGGATAGTTTTCAAATTGATTATATGAACACTAATTTTATTGACTGATATAAAATATTATCAGAAAAATAAACAAATCTGGAGAGCCTGTTTTCTGTGTTGAAATATGGAATTAAAAAAGCAAATAAAAATATTTTGAAAAAATGAAATTTATTTATTTTATAGTTGTAACATGTTTATTGATTGTGAGTTGTGAAACGACACCTAAAAAGCAAAATACGACCGAGGGACAAATCCCAAAAGAGGTTTCTTTACCTGAATTGTCTCAAGGAGAGACAGTCGAGTTTGAAGATTCATTTTGTCGTATAGTCAATCAAGATGATGAAAATGAAATGTTTAACAAATTAAAAATCCAAGCGAAAAAAGAAGGAATAGCCTCTTTTGAATTGGCATCGGATAACGAATATGTCTCATTAGAAAAGGTTGACAATCATTTCTTGTTGGTCAGTTTAGGTACAGGCGGAACCCGTGATTTGAAGGCTTATAATCTTAAAACAGGAGAGAAAATATTAGAGGCATCATCTTCAGTTTGGGGAATTGAAACAGGAGAGGAAAGTGGCGTGTTTTACATCTACCTGTACGGAGAGGAAACCCCTCCCGGAATATATTGGGAAGAAGCTACAAAAACCTGGAAATCAAACACGGAAATACCTGAAAATTTAATGAATGACCAGTTAGAACAACAAAAAAAAGAATTTGAAAAAAGAGGTTTTCTAACTGATGGATTTCCAATCATATGTTTAGAAAAATATAAATTTGACATAAACCAACGGAAGGTAAGTGGTACAGGAGAGTATAGATGGGACTACGCTCAGTAGTTTTTTTGAAAAACTACACATTAAACTTTTTCTGCTCGCCTGTGATAAGACCAAAGTAGATATAACCTTTTCCGCAGATACAAAACAAAGGCAGGGTAAAAGTAATATGCGTTATCTGAACAACAGAAACTTTAGCAAATTCGGTACAAAGTTGATATTCTTGTAACAAATTGTTTGTAAGTGATTAAAAATCAGAATATATGAATAAATTAATTATCTTTTTTGTAGGTATATTTATCTCGATAGGTTGTAACAATCAACAGCCACGGGAGCCAGAGTTTACATATGAAACTTATTTGAATCAGGACTACGAATTTCAGTTTGAATATCCAACGAAGATGGATGTTGTAATGAACCATTTAGATGGAATTCGGCTTGGATATCCTGAAAAAGATATTCTTCTTGGAGGATATCATGCATTTATCATAAATGATGAATCTGATTGGGTTAATTTGAAAGAGGCGTATGATCAAGATTTGAAAAGTGAAAATGTAAAGTATTCTAATACAGAATTTCATGACGAAGATTACTATTTTCTTGAAGGAATGATAGACGGTAAAACATCGTTTATGAAATATACAATCAATAGTGAAAGAGGTTTTTATATTATTGAAATTCAGTATACGGACGAGAAAGATGCTCAACTGTGTAAAGCAATCGTGAATCACGCCAAAAATACTTTCAAAAGAATCGAATGATAAAGAAAATACTTAGTTACATTATTCCTATTTCGGTACATAAACAAGACTCACAGGTGAGTACGTCGTTGGAGGTGTTATTACACAACGGTCGCTATATACTTGATACACCGAATACGAACTATTCCTATGGAAGTCTTCAGCGTATTCTGCGATTTGGCTTGAAGAAAATAGGTTTCGCACGTGTGCGAGAAATGGAACGTATTTTAGTAATGGGACTGGCAGGAGGAAGTGTTGTGAGAACTCTGATTGATGAAATAGGTTACCAAGGGGCTATGACAGCGGTTGAATTAGATGGTGAAGTAGTTGATATTGCAAATAAGTATTTTATAATCAATGATATAGATGGTTTAGACATCGTAATTGATGATGCTCAGAATTTTGTCAAAACAGCAAAACAAACCTATGACCTAATTATCGTTGATATTTTTCAGGATAACCACATGCCTGATTTTCTATTTTCGAAAGCTTTTATCAATCAAACAATTTCATTGCTGAATAACAACGGAATCATTCTGTTTAACACAATGAAAGTAAGAAAAGAGGACGCCATCAGGAATCTCCGTTTTATTGAGTATTGCAAACAATATGCGACAGTAAAGGTTCTTCCTAATGTTGAAGGAAGCAATGAGTTATTACTGATTTTTAAGAAAGGCACTACCTCCTAAAGTGCGTGAATTAAAAACTTCGATACGTTTAGTATAATTTTGTTCGTTTCGTTTTTCTTCGTACGTAAACGAGAAATGCACTCATTACTTTCTTTTGAAGGTGATGGCTATTTTGAGATTTGTGCTAAAATATTTTAAGGGAATACTATTTTTTTTAGAAATAAAATGTTACATTTGTGGTTTCTTAATAAAAAATCATATAGTAATGACTCAAAAAGCAACAATAATCTACACTAAAACCGATGAAGCTCCGTTATTGGCGACCCATTCTCTATTGCCTATCATCAAACGATTTACGACTTCGTCAAATATTGATTTTCAGTTGAAAGATATCTCCTTAGCGGGACGTATTCTGGCGAATTTCCCTGATTTTTTGACCAAAGAACAACAGGTGGAAGATGCTTTAAAAGTTTTAGGAGAATTGGCAACACAACCTGAGGCTAACATCATTAAACTACCAAACATTAGTGCTTCAGTACCTCAGCTGATTGCTGCCATAAAAGAGTTACAATCCAAAGGATACGATTTGCCTGACTACCCCGAAAATCCGACTACCGAAGGAGAAAAACAGATTAAAACACGTTACGATAAAATTAAAGGAAGTGCCGTAAATCCAGTGCTTCGAGAAGGAAATTCAGACCGAAGAGCTCCAAAGGCAGTGAAAAACTACGCTAAAAAACACCCTCATTCTATGGGCGCTTGGAGCAAAGATTCATTGACCGAAGTAGCTACTATGTCCACAGGCGATTTTTACCACAGTGAAAAGTCGGTAACTACAGAAAAAGTAGACAACGTACGAATTGAGCTTACAACCGCTGAAGGAGAGAAAATAGTCTTGAAAGAAAAAACATCTTTACAGAAGGGCGAAATCATTGACGCAGCAGTGATGAGCAAAAAAGCCTTGCTTACTTTCCTAAAAGAACAAGTACAAGTGGCAAGAGATAAAAACATTTTGTTTTCATTACACATGAAAGCTACGATGATGAAAGTATCTGACCCTATTATTTTTGGACACGCAGTGCGTACCTTCTTCGCCGATATTTTTGAAAAACATGCAAATATTCTAAAAAAAATCGGAGCGGACGCAAATAACGGCTGGGGCGATATCATCGCTAAACTGTCGAATTTGGAAAATACTGAACGAGAGATTATTGAAAAAGATATTCAAACGGCTATCGAAAACGCACCTGCTTTGGCAATGGTAAATTCTGATAAAGGGATTACCAATTTACATGTGCCAAGCGATGTTATTATTGACGCATCAATGCCCGCAATGATTCGCAATTCAGGAAAAATGTGGAACGCCAAAGGCGAAGCTCAAGACACCTTGGCGGTGATTCCTGATAGCTCTTATGCAGGAGTTTACAAAGAAGTAATCGCATTCTGCAAAGAACACGGAGCTTTCGACCCAACTACTATGGGGACTGTTCCGAACGTAGGACTGATGGCTCAAAAAGCGGAAGAGTATGGCTCTCACGACAAGACTTTTGAAATCCCTGCGACGGGAATAGTGAACGTTATTGGGGAAGATGGAGTGGTTTATTTGTCTCATAATGTAGAAGTTGGTGATGTTTGGCGTATGTGTCAAGTGAAAGATGCGCCTATTCAAGATTGGGTAAAGTTGGCAGTTTCACGTGCTAAAGCAACCCAAACTCCAGCCGTTTTTTGGTTGGATAAAAACAGAGCCCACGATAATGAACTTATCAAAAAAGTGGAGGAATATCTTAAAAATTATGATCTCAACGGTTTAAATATCCAAATTTTATCACCAGAAGAAGCTACGGTTTATACGTTAAAACGCCTAAAGAAAGGGGAAGACACCATTTCTGTAACAGGAAATGTACTTCGTGATTACTTAACTGATTTGTTCCCTATCTTAGAGTTAGGTACCAGTGCCAAAATGCTTTCTATTGTACCTCTGATGAACGGAGGAGGATTGTTTGAAACAGGAGCTGGTGGATCTGCCCCAAAACATGTGGAGCAATTCTTGGAAGAGAACTACTTGCGTTGGGATTCATTGGGCGAATTTTTGGCATTAGAAGTTTCATTAGAGCATCTTGCAGAAACTTTCAACAATCCAAAAGCCTTAGTTTTAGCCAATGCTCTTGGTGAAGCTACCGAAAAAGTGTTGGAAAACAATAAATCACCTCAACGAAAATTAGGACAATTAGATAACCGTGGAAGCCATTTCTATTTAGCTTTGTATTGGGCTGAGGCTTTGGCTAATCAAGATAAAGATCACCAATTGGCAGGTGAATTTGCTTCTATAGCACAAGCGTTGAAAGATAATGAGACGAAAATCGTTGAGGAATTAGTAAGCGTTCAGGGACATCCTGTCAGCATTGAGGGATATTATGCTCCGAATGAAAAACGAACTTATGCAGCAATGCAACCAAGTAAAACATTAAATAGAATCTTGAGTTAATGTATTTAAAAGAGGCTATCTAACTGAAAAAGATAGCCTTTTTTATTACTCTTCATTATTTTTTTTCGAAAATAAAAATATATCATATTATTTTTTTTCGTAAGTTTGCGGATGGTCTGTACAACTAAAATAATGATATTATGAAACGAGTACTACATATTACTAACAACCAATCTGCCTCTGAAAAATTGCAACAAACCTACGCAAAATCGGAAGTAATCACTTGGAACGAAATGCTTTGTGAGGGAAAAACAACAACTGATGTAGGTAGTGAACATTTTTGGAAAAATCGGTATGATTTTTTTAAAAATGAATATAATACGGAAAAATCATCGTTTATTGAAACCGTTTTGAAGGAATATAGAAACCTATGCAATCAAAAAACACAAGATGAAATAGTATTATGGTTTGCAGAAGACTTACAAAGTCAGTTTAACATGATAGGTGTGATTTCATGGATAAAGCAACACCGCAAAAATATTCAAGTGTCATGGGTTAATTTACTTCCAAGCAGCCAAACTATTGAAAAAATAAAACTTGCCTACACCCAGCGACATCCGCTAATTCAAGATGATATCGAATATGCTGATTACATTTGGCAACTCTACTGTAGCAATTCTCCTCTGCAATTAGAAAAACACACCAAAAACATACAAACTCGCTTAACAGCACTGCCTAATGCTATCCAACTCCACTTGAAACGTTTTCCTTTGGTGGCGAATGGCTTAAATAACGTTGAGATAAATGTTTTAGAAACTATTTACCAACTCAATGGAAACCGAGATGCTGTGTTAAGTCACTTGGTAAAAAACGACCAAAAAATGGGATATGCTTCAGCTCAATATCAAAATCTGATTAATCGGTTAAGACCTTTACTTTCTTCATTAAATCCGTTAAAAATCAATGAAGATGCTGAAAAAGCACTCCGACAAGAGTTGAATGTTTACGCCTCACTGCGAAATGAACACGATTATTTTGGAGGTAGTTTAAAATACAATTTTTTGTATTATGAACCTGCTAATAAAATTATGAAGTTATAAAGGTTTCATATTTAACGACTTAAATACAATGGTGTAAAAATACTCTTTCTTTACTTGCGTAAGAAAAAAAAAAGATGTAATATTGCATCGTCTTACAGCGGACAGGTCTCATAGCTCAGTTGGTTAGAGCACCTGACTCATAATCAGGTGGTCGCTGGTTCGAGCCCAGCTGGGACCACAAAGAAAATCAAGGCTTTACAGAAATGTAAAGCCTTTTCTGTTTTTTATGTATGAAATGTTTTTTATAAATTTCTTGAGTCCTTTGCAAGAGCCATTTATCCTCTATTTTTCCTGTATTTAGGATGATTTTTTGGTAGTGTTTCCCAAAGTATGATACTCAAATCCACCCAAAATTGATGTAGAAAAACACAATTTCAAAGGCTTTTATATGGTTTTCAAACTTTTTTGAAAAACAACAAGTTTTCCTCACCGCTCGGCGTATCCGATGTCTCAAAAGTGTGTTGTTTCCTTCAATATCAGTAGTGTATTTTTTACCTACTTTATGTGTATATTCTTGAAAAACAGACGCAAAAGCTTCCCAATTATCTGTAAACTAACACCCAATTTCTTCAATTTCTCACGAAGTTTTTGGGCTGTTTTTATGTTTCGTTTGCCCCATACCCATGCTACAATTTCCTTTGTTTCAACAGAATAAGCATAAATCAACCACTTTTTATTCTTCTTTTTTCCTACAAAAGTCCAAAGTTCATCAACTTGTAACGATTTGTATTTGTTTTGTTTGGGTTTGATTTCTCGATTGAAATTTACCAAAACCGAAAGCACTTTTTTGATGCTAACCTTCTCAATTTCAGCAATATCACGAATACCTACATTTCTTGCCAAAAGCAAGAGAATTTTCGCAGTGATATGCGAAGCCCAACCTTTGTAGGTCAGATTATGATCGCCGATAAATTGGCGTTTACAGGTTTTGCAAAGATAGTTTTGTTTTTTGTTCTTTTTATTCCCATTTTTGACTATCTTTGTGCTTTGACAATTGGGGCAATGGAGTGTAATTGTTATTAGCATTCAACAAAAATACAACTTTATTCCCTGATTGTCAAATTTTTATACCATCATACTTTTTAAAACACGACCGATTTTTTTAGAAAATGTGTTTCTGAAAATTCGAAATTATGTTCTTTTTCATCATTTTTTCTCAATCTTTTGAGGCTATTTTAATTAAAATCTCCCTTTTTTGACCCATCTCGCTTCCTTATCTACCCCATCTTCAGCCACTTCCTTGAAAAAATGGTCTTGTTTTTCAACTTCTTTCTCGGACAACTTGTCTTCTTTTCGGTCTTGGGCGATTTCAAAAGTTTTCGGCTTTTTCGAATGAAACGAACTCTGCGTAATACTGGCATCTACCTTTATGCCTTGATGGATGATAATTCTGTGTTTTTCTAACTGATGATTGATTTCCGAAAGCAAAGAATCAAAGGCTTTCTTTTCGGTAAGCTCGGTGCGAAATCGGTTTAAAACACTGTAGATCGGAACATTATCCTCCAGCTGCATACCGCAGAATTTCATCGCCGATAGGCTGTCGTTTACATACTCTTCTACCTTGACATCCGATAGGTTGTTCCCATCCCGATGAGTAGCATTTTGAAAAGCAGGAGCCCATCGTAAGGTTTTTCACCCGAGGCGGAAAGTCCTTTTTGATAATGTTGGTCAATGATAGCGGAAATGGTTTTCCAATTGATAATGGTATCGACTTGTGCATAAAAAGAGCCTTTTCGGGTGCGTCTTTCTACATCGTAAGCAGCAAAGGACATAGCGGATAGGGTTTTGGTGCTTTTGATAAAGTAGATATACAAAATAATCACCTAATAATCAAATAATTAAAAAGTTATTTTAGGGAGATTTGTCTTGCAAAGGTCTCTTATTCTTTAAATCAGCAAAATGACCGTCAATAGCATTAGTTGTATTGGGAATGCCTAATTCATAATTATCATACCAAGTAAACAACCAAGGCAGATTGTTTTTTAAACTTCTGTAAGCACTTTTAAGTTTTTTATGTGTATAAAAACACAACTATCCGAAATTTTTATTTTAAAAATTTCGGATAGTTGTGACCCAAAATATTTTAAAAATTCTTGTCTTTTTTTTAAAATAATCCTACATTTGTGGATTAGGTACAGAAAATAAAATTAAAAGCATATATGATGAAAACGTCAGAGAAATTATTATTATTACGAAAACAAATGCAAACCGAAGGAGTGGATGCGTTTGTAGTATTCAGTGCCGATCCGCATTTAAGTGAATATTTACCAAAAGAATGGCTTGAACGTCAGTGGATTTCAGGATTTACAGGGTCAGCGGGATTTGTGGTTATTACCGAAGATAAAGCAGGTTTATGGACGGATTCTCGTTATTTTGTACAAGCTCCTATAGAACTTGAAGGGTCGGGTATTGATTTGTTTAAAGAAGGTGTGGAAGGTACACCTGACTATACGGATTGGTTACTTTCAGAGCTTCCTGAGAAATCGGTAGTTGCTGTGAATGCATTAGCAACATCACATGTAGCTTGGGAAAAATTGGAAAAGGCACTAGCTACTAAACATATTGAATTGAAAGACAACCCTTTGTTAAATAAAGTTTGGGTAAATCGAGAGAAAAGTCCTTTACATTCAATTTTTGTACATCCTGACAAATGGGCGGGACAAACGGTGGCAGAAAAATTGAAAGCTATCCGCGAGAAAATGAAGCAACAAAAAGCAAACCTCCATATTATCACAGCTTTGGATGATGTAGCTTGGACACTCAATCTCCGAGGGAGTGATGTAGCGTACAATCCTGTATTTCTGGGTTATATAGTTCTTTCTAATGAAGATGCTTTTTTGTTTGTTGATACACAAAAAGTTACCGATGAGGTGAGAGCTCATTTGACCCAAGCAAACGTAACGATAAGGGCTTATTCCGATTTCTTTCCATATCTTACAGAAATAAAAGATAAACAGATTCTTATTGCACCAAATACAAATCAGGCGATTTTCAAGGCAATTCAAGGGAATGTGCTTATCCAATCTCCTGTTCCTGGAAATTTAATGAAGGCGGTAAAAAATGCTACCGAATTAGAAGGTTTCCGTACCGTAATGGTTCGTGACGGTGTAGCTTTAGCTAAATTCTTTTATTGGCTCACACATCAAGTAGGTAAAGAACCAATGACAGAATACAGCATAGGGGTTAAGTTAAGAGAATTTCGAGCGGCTGGAGAAAATTTCGTAGGAGAAAGTTTTGGAAGCATTGTTGGATATCAAGGAAATGGAGCTATAGTGCATTATTCTGCTCCTGAAACCGGTAGCAAAGAGGTGTTTGCGGAAGGAAGTATCTTGGTAGATTCTGGAGGACAGTATTTAGAGGGGACAACCGATATTACGCGTACTATACCGTTAGGAAAAGTATCGCAAGAGTTTATCAATGATAGTACGTTGGCTCTTAAAGGGATGATTCAACTCTCGTTGGTGAAATTCCCCAAAGGAACACGTGGTGTACAGCTGGATGCTTTTGCACGTATGGCTCTTTGGAAAAATAACAAAGACTATGGACATGGTACAGGACACGGTGTAGGTAGTTTTATGAACGTGCATGAAGGCCCTCAAAACATTCGTAAGGATATGAACCCACAGGAGCTATTGCCAGGAATGGTTTGCTCAAATGAACCAGGTTTTTACTTAGAAAATAAATATGGGATTCGACATGAAAATTTAGTTGCTGTTAGAGAAGTCTGTAAAAATGAGTTTGGTACATTCTGTGACTTTGAAACCTTAACTCTTTGTCCGTTTATGGCAACTGGTATTAATCCTACACTTTTGACTGATGACGAGAAGCAATGGCTGAATGCTTATCACAAAACTTGTGAAGAGAAAATCGCTCCACACCTGGAAGGCGAAGTGAAAACTTGGTTTTTGGAATTGGTGAAACCTCTGTAGGTCTGTTCAAAAAAAGAGTATATGCTACTGTATATCAGATAAATAATTTATAAATCTGCTACAAACGAATCCCCGAAGTTCGGCGAAAACCGAAAATCGGGGTTTTGTGTTAAAAATTGAATTCCAATGCTACAAAATTTTTAAATAGAAAAGAATAGTTATACCTTTTAGACGCCAAATTGTTTTTTCTGATTTTCAAAGCTAAAAAACAACCAAAAAAAGAAAGAAATCCAACAGTTGGGATGAAGTTGGGTGTTTTTTAACACTCTGAAAGAAAATTAGATATTTTACAAATGAACCTAAAGAATTTCATCAATATGTTGCATCACATCGTGGATGATTGCAGTATCGTCCACGATGTTTTGTGACAATTCTTTTTTCGACTCCTGCAAACGAATGATTTTCTCCTCAATGGTGTTTTTTGATACAAAACGAATAACGTTCACCTTGTTTTTTTGCCCTAAACGATGAGCTCTGGCAATGGCTTGTTTTTCGGAAAAAGGATTCCACCAAGGATCCAAAAGCAACACATGAGAGGCTTTAGTGAGATTCAACCCTACTTCACCTGCTTTGAGCGAAATGAAAAAGAATATAACTTCTGGCTGATTTTGAAAGGCTTCTACTTCCTTTTTCCGCTCATCCGTTGGTACACTTCCTGTCAATTTCGCATATTTTAGATTATTTTCAATGCACCATTGTTCAAAAATTGCCAAATGTGACACAAAACTACTAAAAACTAATGCTTTTTGTGATGAATTAGCTATTAATTCCATATAACTAATAACCTCTTCATACTTTCCAGAGGGTATATCGCTGTTTTTCTCCACCAATTTAGGATGATTACTAATTTGACGTAAACGCATGAGCATATTTAAAGCATTCAGTTGCGAAATCTGTCCATCAACTTGTAGTAATTGATTGCGAATTGCTGATTTTTCACGTTCATACCATTTTTCTTGAGCCTCGGAAAGCTCACAATAAGTGATTTGTTCTGTAAGTTCAGGCAAATCATCCAATACTTGCTCTTTTGTTCTGCGGAGCAAAAACGGCCTGATGATTGTTTTTAATTCCTCCAAAACAATGGGATCCTTTTTCTTTTCAATGCCTTGCTTAAAATATTTCGAAAACTGAGAAAAGCTTCCCAATATATTTGGATTTATGAATTGCATTTGCGACCATAAGTCACTGAGGGAGTTTTCGATAGGTGTTCCACTGAGTGAAATTTTATGCGTAGCTTTGATATCGTGAATAGCTTTGAAAATCTGCGAGTTTTTGTTTTTAATTCGTTGACTTTCATCTAAAATCACATATCGAAATTCATGTTTATGGAATAACTTAGCGTCTCGTGTCACAATAGGGTAGCTGGTGAATATTACATCGTAATTCTGCAAACGATTAGATTTGCCTTTGCGCTCATTACCAACATATTGCGTACATTTCAGATGCGGTGCAAAGCGTTTAGTTTCGTCATACCAGTTGAACACTAACGATGAAGGCAAAATTACCAAGGCTTTTAGCGGTTCTTTCTGCTGCACACAATCAAATAAATCGGTTGGAGTGGTATTTTCCTGCATGGGCAATCGGTCGTGAATATCAACCAACAAAGCGATGGTTTGCAAGGTTTTTCCTAAACCCATGTCGTCCGCCAAACACGCTCCCAAGCCGTTGTAATGATGATCCAAAAGCCATTGCACTCCTTCCTTTTGATAGGGTCGAAGCGTAGCTTTCAAATTAGGAGAAGGAACATATACTACATTGTTTATCAACTGTTTAGGTTGCAACTCAGGAGTGTCGTTCAACAGAGCATAATTACTTTTAGGCAACTGCAATTTACCTTCGTTCACTTTACTGAATTTTACAATTGTTCCATAGCGGGCAAACCACTCTTCGGGAATTAAAAAAACAGTTCCGTCAGGCAATATATAAACTGGATTATTTTCCTTAATATTTTTGACTAATTCCTTAAAATGAAACGTATTATTCCCTTTTTTTACATGGATTTTCAAATCAAACCAATCATTTTCGGTATATATGTTATCAAAAATAAGCTCAAAATTGTCTTTATTTAGTTTTTTACCTTCAATTTCTATGGAATTCATGTTGATATTCTCAGAAATAAAAGCAGAACTGTGTCCCAAAAGATGATATACTGACGCATAAAGACCTTCTTTTTGAACGAAAAATAAACCATTTTCCTCTTCAAAACCTATTTTCCTAAATAAATCATATATTTTTTCTTCAGACGATGTATCTCTTTTATAAGTTATGATTTGTATGGCGTTATTTTCATCTACTTCTAGAACAGAATGGGAAATTCGACCTTGGTTACTGAAAAAAACATAACCTCCATAATTGAATCCCACCGAAATTTTATAGCGATTTTCAAAAAAATCATTAACTAAACGCAATTCCGATGACTGAATACTATTTTTTTGTAAAACGTTGAACCCTATGGCATTGATTTCTACTTTCTTAAGAATTTCTTTAAGAAACTTATCGAAATATTCATGAACCATTTTCTCAGGAATATGAACTTCAGTTTTATTCAAAAAAGGTTTTATGTTCAATGCTTTAATATGATTCACACGCATTAACTCTCGATTGATAACAATCCATGATTTTTGATTGTTCAACAATTCAATTTTTTGTTCCGAAGGAATCATCTTAGTGTCATTGTCATACAAAAACAAACGATAGTTAATTCCTAAGTTTGTTTTTTCAAACTCTAAAAAAGGTTTTATGATTTTTTCACTAACCTGAATGCGTTTTTTAAAAATTTCATCCCTACTACTGTATTCTAAAGTGGTTATAAATTCATTTTTGGCAATAATCTCTAATAAAACATCCGTTTTTTCTTCAATATATCTTTGAATAAGTTGTTTTTGAGTGATGTTTTTATAAATAATTTCTAAGGAACTGCCTTTTTTTACAAATTTTTGCAGTAATACTGTTCGTTGTAAGCTATTAACTAAGACCAAAGCCTCTTTTTGTTGTAAATTTATGGATAACTCAGGTAATCCTAACAACACGGAATCCGTAGCTTTTTTTAAAAAATACCACGCCTTGCCTTTTTGCTGAGCAATATAAGCATTAGGCAGATAAACCGAAAAATCAGTGTCAAACGTAAAATCAAAAAAAAGTAAATACATATTCTTAGCGATGAAGTTCTTGTTTGTACTTTGGAAAAAAAATTGTGTTAATGATTTTCATTCCAGTAATAACTATCTGAATATATACGTTTTCCAAAAATAGCTGTTCCAACTCGGATGATTGTTGCTCCTTCCTCAATGGCGATTTCTAAATCATTACTCATTCCCATTGAAAGTTCAGAAACATCTACATTTGTTATGTTCAATCCGTTGATTTCTAATTGTAAATTCTTTAATAATTGAAAACATGGTCTAACTTCTTCTGATTTTGCACTGAATAAACCTATAGTCATCAATCCTTTGATGTGTAGTCGATCAAATTGAGCTACCTCTTGCACTAAAGCAATGGCTTTTTCTGGAGCTATTCCAAATTTACTAGCCTCGTTCGATGTGTTTACCTGAATGAAAACATCCATATTTTTATTTTCGTAAGCCAATCGCTGTTGCAATTTTTGAGCTAGTTCAATTCTGTCAAGCGATTGAATACAATGGATATTATATCTTAGAATTTCTTTTATTTTGTTAGTTTGCAGATGCCCAATAAAATGACTCGTATGTGGGATGTCCTTCAAAGCATCATATTTCTCTTTGACCTCTTGCACTTTGTTTTCAGCAATGAGCGTATATCCTGCATTCAATGCTGTTTTTATCCGCTCTGCATTAACCGTTTTGGTTGCCAAAAGCAATTTTACTTCCTTTGGATTTCTTCCTACTTTCTGACAAGCATTTTCAATTCGTGCTTGAATTTGATTTATATTTTCAGTAATATTTTGATTCATTGGGGAACAATAATAAATTTAGACCTCACCAAGCATGAATATCATATAAAGAAATATCAAACTTGGTAAAGTCTAAACAGTTTAAAAATAGATATTTACACCGAAACGTTATATTCTCTCAAAGCGTCATTCAATGAAGTTTTTTTGTCGGTGGAAGCCTTGCGTTTTCCGATAATCAATGCACATGGCACTTGAAATTCACCTGCTGCAAATTTTTTAGTGTAACTTCCTGGGATAACTACCGAACGCTCTGGAACATATCCTTTCAACTCTATCGGAGTTTCTCCTGTTACATCAATGATTTTTGTGGAAGCTGTAAGTACCACGTTTGCTCCCAAAACAGCTTCTTTTTCCACTCGAACGCCTTCCACTACAATACAACGCGAACCAATGAAAGCACCATCTTCTATAATCACAGGAGCCGCTTGTAAAGGTTCTAAAACCCCTCCAATACCAACACCTCCGCTCAAATGTACATTTTTCCCAATTTGAGCACAACTTCCTACAGTTGCCCAGGTATCAACCATGGTGCCTTCATCTACATATGAACCTATATTAACGTAGCTTGGCATCAAAATCACGCCTTTTGAAATATAAGCTCCATGCCGAGCGACTGCATTAGGAACTACACGGATTCCTTTCTCTTCATAGCCTCTCTTCAACGGAATTTTGTCGTGATACTCAAAAATTCCCGCTTCTAAGGTTTCCATTTTCTGTATCGGGAAGTACATCACAACGGCTTTCTTAACCCATTCATTTACCTGCCATCCGTTTTCAGTAGGTTCTGCCACACGCAACTTTCCACTATCCAACAAATCAACTACTTTACGAATAGCGTTTTGTACGCTTTCATCTTTAAGAAGCTCTCGGTTTTCCCAAGCTGCTTCTATCGTATTTTTTATTTCTGTCATACTGTTATAGTGTTGTTTTTTTAATATCCTATTTTTTCACGTACCCTTTTTAGTACGTTTGTTGCTATTTTTTGTGCTTTTGAAGCTCCTTCTTGTAATATTTTCTCCAATTCGTCCAAATTTTCCATATAATAATGAAATTTCTGACGCGGTTCGGAGAATTTTTCTAAAATAAGTTCATACAAAGCCTGTTTTGCTTGTCCATAACCATAGTTTCCTCCTTCGTATAGATTTCGCATAGTTTGTGTCTGTTCATCCGAAGCCAACAGCTTATATAGAGCAAAAACTTTACATGTATCTGGTTTTTTAGGTTCTTCAAGCGGTATACTATCGGTTTGGATACTCATCACCTGTTTGCGAAGTTGCTTTTCTGGAAGAAAAATATTGATGTAATTATTGCGTGATTTACTCATTTTCTCTCCGTCTGTTCCAGGGATAATCATAATTCGCTCCTCAATTTTAGCCTGTGGTAATACAAAAGTTTCGCCCATTTGGTGGTTGAAACGCGAAGCCACATCACGTGTGATTTCGAGATGTTGTAACTGATCTTTGCCTACGGGTACAATTTGGGCATCATACAAAAGGATGTCAGCTGCCATTAACATTGGATACGTAAAAAGCCCCGTATTCACATCTTCCAAACGATCTGCCTTGTCCTTAAATGAGTGAGCAAGTGTCAAACGTTGGTAAGGGAAAAAGCAACTCAAATACCACGTAAGTTCCGCTGTTTGAGGCACATCACTTTGTCTATAGAACGTAATTTTATTATAATCCAACCCAAAAGCCAACCACGTAGCCGCTACGCTATATGTGTTTGCTTTAAGTTCTTGACCGTTCTTAATTTGGGTAAGCGAGTGCATATCCGCAATAAAAAGAAAAGATTCATTTTCAGGATTTTGAGCCATTTCTATTGCCGGCATAATTGCTCCAAGTATATTGCCCAGATGGGGAGTTCCTGTACTTTGAATGCCGGTTAAAATTCGTGCCATATTCTTTGTTTTTTTAAATAAAGTCTACAAAAGTACAAAATCATTTTTATTTTTTGTAACTTTGCATGCTACTTAAATCAAAATTACTCAAAATGAGACCATATATCTTAGCAGAAACAAATTGGAAGACTATCCAAAAAACTAATTTTAGCATAGCCGTTTTACCTTGGGGAGCTACGGAAGCACACAATTATCATCTGCCTTATGCCACCGATGTAATTGAATCGGAATGTATTGCTTCTGAATCGGCACGAATTGCATGGGAACAAGGTTGTAGAATCATCGTACTTCCTGCCATACCTTTCGGAGTAAATACGGGACAAGCTGACATTACCTTAGATATCAATATCAATCCAAGCACTCAATTGATTTTACTTTCGGACATTGTCGAAACCCTCAACCGCCAGAACATTCATAAATTAGTGGTACTCAACAGCCACGGCGGTAATGATTTCAAGCCTATTCTACGAGAATTAGGGCTAAAATTTCCTAAAATGCATATTTCTGTGTGCAATTGGTTTCAAAATGGAGAGAAAAAAAACTATTTTGACCAAATTGGCGACCATGCCGATGAGATGGAAACCAGTTTGCTAATGTACCTGCGTCCTGAATTAGTACTTCCTTTGTCTGAGGCAGGCGAAGGTAAAGAGAAGAAACATAAAATAAAAGAATTTACAGAAGGTTGGATGTGGTCAGAACGCAAATGGTCAAAAATCACTGCCGACACAGGTGTCGGTAACCCTAAATTAGCTACCGCTGAAAAAGGAGAGCGATATTTTAAGTTCATCACTGAAAAAATTGCTAATGTGTTCATTCAGTTGGAAAAACTGGATGTTGAGCACCCATACGAATAGTCAGAATCTAACCTCATACTGATTCTCCGCATCGCTTTCCTCTATTGAAAGTAAAGACTGTTGATGCTGAGGTTAAAAAAATATTAATTTTTTGAGTTTATTGCGTTTGTTCTCAATGAATGCAATATCTTTGTGCATTCAATTACTAAAAAAAAGTGTAATACAAATATGAAAAAAATTACCTCTATCGTTTTTTTCCTCTTGTTTGGAGTGATCTTCGCCCAACAGCAGACCCATACAATTAAAGCAAATGAGAGTATTGACCACATTGCTAAGACTTATCGTGTGTCACCATCCGATATTTTTAAGCAGAATCCAGGACTTAAAGATAGTATGAAAAAGGGTATGGTGATTGTTATTCCAAGTGGAAAGGTGAAATATTACAGTACACAACGCCCAATGGGATTTATACCGCATACAGTGGAAGCTAAAGAAACATTCTTCGGGCTTTCTCAAAAGTACAACATCACCATCGATGATATCAAACGGTATAATTTTGATTTATATACACGTGGATTACAAGAAGGAGAATTAATCTCAATTCCAATTTTCAGTAGAGCTACTGGGACAGTTGAAAAAGGTGTGCAAGGACAAAAAAAATACGTAGTAAAACCTCAAGAAACCCTGTGGCGTATCGCTCGTGAACATAACATCAGTCAAGCAGAATTAGAAAAAATGAACCGTGGAGTTACGGCAAGTAACCTCAAAGATGGCCAAGAAATTTGGGTACCTGCCGTTGAAAGTGTTGCCTCAAAACCAAATCATAGAACGGATTTAGTGCCTTACGCTGTAGAAAAAGCTGAGGGTTTTTATAGTTTGCAACGTAAATTTGGCTTGTCAGAGGCAGAACTTATCAAATTGAATCCTGAATTAAAAGATGGTGTAAAGGCCGATACTCAAATTTGGATTCCGAAGGAAAATTACAATCGATATCGCTATTCAATGACCTCTTTTGAGGAAAAAAGTTTTCCAGATTCGAATCAAAATGTGCAATCGCTATCATCGACAGAAAATGTACGTCAGTTATCTTTTGTGCTTCCTTTCAGAATATCAGATATTTCGGAAGAAAACAAATCTGCCGCACTTCGTACACGCTTAGGAGACAATCGTGCCACGCCTATGGCAACGGATTTCTATTCGGGAGCTATGATTGCCTTAGATTCATTACAAAAAATGGGGTATTCGTTTAAAGTCAATGTGTTTGACAGTGAAAATAACAACATGAAAAATATAATCGCCGATGAGAATTTGCTAAACTCACAGCTAATTATTGGCCCTTTTTCAGCGAAATCGTTTAATGACCTGACAAAACATGTTACCAATGTTGCGGTATTGGCTCCTCTATCAAACCGAAATATTGATTTAAATCCAAACGTATTTCAAACACTTCCAACTGATGAGGTACAACAAAACAAAATGATTACTTACATTTCTGAAAATCACTCAGATGCAAACATTTTAATTTTGGCAGACTCTAAGAACACTGCGGTTCGTGAACGATTAGCAAGTAGTTTTCCGAACGCAAAAATCGTTACTGAAGTTACTGCAAAATCAATTCCTAATGCCATTGATTACAACCGTCTGAATTTTGTTTTGATTCAATCCAATGATATTGGCTATGTGTCCAACGCGGTGCGTGTGCTACACGGAGCTTTATCTCTTAAAAAGAACGATATTTCTCCAAAAATTATCTTGGCTACTATTGATAGAGGAAGTGTTTTTGACTCTAATAACATTTCTAACAATCAGTTATCGGATTTGCAGTTCACCTATCCTACTTTCAATAAATACTCCAACGGAGATGACAGTTTTTCGCAACGCTATGTGAAAACATATGGTGTTTTGCCTAACCGATATGCTATTAGAGGATTTGACATTACAATGGATGCCGTACTGCGATTAGGAGTTACTGGAAACTTTGAACAATCAACATCACATGTGGGCGAAACTTCCTACTTAGAAAATAAATTTGCCTATCAACGCAACCCTTACAAAGGTGGAGGTTACGAAAACCAAGGTGTTTTCATCGTTAAATACGAAAATATGGAAGTAAAAGAAGTAAAATAAACTTGTATTTTCAAAAATAATATCTAAATTTGCACTCGATTTGGTCAACCTCTGGCGAAAGACGTGAATGTTGCCCAATGATAACTAAATTATATTTTAAATTTTTATGGAACCTTTATTAAAGTACGTACAAGACAATTTTGTAGAAAGAAAGGATTTTCCTGAATTTTCATCAGGTGACACTATAACAGTGTACTATGAAATTAAAGAGGGAGATAAAAAACGTACACAGTTTTTCAAAGGCGTAGTGATTCAACGTAAAGGAAGCGGAGCTACTGAAACATTTACTATCAGAAAAATGTCTGGAACAGTAGGTGTAGAGCGTATTTTCCCTTTCAATTTGCCTGCTCTTCAAAAAATCGAAGTGAACAAAAGAGGTAAAGTTAGACGCGCAAGAATCTACTACTTCAGAGGACTTACAGGTAAAAAAGCTCGTATTAAAGAAGTTCGCTAATCGAATTAGTGAATATGTAAAAGTGAAAAATGAATTTCAAACTCATTTTTCACTTTTTTTATTTAAGGCTATCCAAAAAAATCGTTTGAGTTAAATTTAATCTGTAACAACCTGAATTAAAATAAATTAACTTTTTAAAAGTTGCAAAGATCTATTTTTTTAAGCCTATTTTCTTCTATATTTTTACAAGAGGATAGTTTCTTGCTACGTAATCACTATACTCCTCGCATTATTTTAGAAATTCACTTACTGGTGTATACTCTAATCCAAAGGTATTTGCTACTGCTTGATAGACCACTTTTCCTTGGATAATATTCAATCCTTCAGCTAAACCTCGGTTGTCTTGACAAGCTCGTTTCCATCCTTTGTTTGCCAAATCAATAGCATACGGAAGTGTAGCGTTTGTTAGAGCCAACGTAGAAGTGTAAGGAACAGCTCCAGGTATGTTGGCTACACAATAGTGAACGATACCATCAACTTCATATACAGGGTTGCTGTGGGTTGTTACTCGTGAAGTTTCAAAACATCCACCTTGGTCAATAGCAACATCCACCAATACAGAACCTTTTTTCATCAATTTGAGCATATCGCGAGTGATTAAATAAGGTGCTTTTGCTCCAGGAACCAACACTGCTCCAATAACTAAATCGCAATGAGCCAGTTCTTGCTTGATATTGTACTGGGATGCAAACAAAGTTTTTATATTTTTAGGTAAAATTGAATCCAACAAACGTAGCCTTGGAAGCGAAATATCCGCTATCAGCACATTAGCACCTAATCCTGCGGCTATGATAGCGGCATTATAACCTACCACTCCACCGCCTAATACCAGTACACGAGCTGGATGAACTCCTGGCACTCCGCCCATAAGCACCCCTCGTCCTCCTTGAGGTTTTTCTAAAAAACGAGCTCCTTGCTGAGCTGCCATACGTCCTGCCACTTCCGACATGGGAGTTAGTAGTGGCAACGAATTGTTTTCAGTGACCGTTTCGTATGCCAAACATACAGCTTTTTGTTTTATCATAGCATGGGTGAGAGCTTCTTCTGCTGCAAAATGGAAATAGGTGAAAATCAATTGGTTTTCACGTATTAAATCATATTCAACCGCAATAGGTTCTTTCACTTTGTAAATCATTTCCGATTGAGCATAAATCTCCTCTATAGTTGGCAACAACTTAGCTCCAGCTTCCACATATTCCTCATCAGAAAATCCACTGCCTTCACCCGCCGTTTTCTGGACATAAACCGTATGTCCGAATTTTACAAGTTCATTCACGCCACTTGGAGTGGCTCCAACACGATTTTCATTGTTTTTAATCTCTTTTGGAATTCCTATTATCATAATAAATACATATTAAAATTGAAGCCATAAAATTACAAAAAAAAAGAAAACAAACAAAAGTATTGAAAAATTAAGATGAAAAATTTAACTGATTATTTATAAACGCATTAAATTTTCGCTAAAAAGAAGTTTTTTTATGAGAAAATCCATTAAAAAATATATATTTGCATATCGAATATTTTCTACATAGCTATGTTTCGATTTTTTTGTATTACGCATAGCGATGATAGAAACATGAACTAATAAGATTCAACCTATATGAAAAATCTTTTGCTAACATTTGTCTTTTTATGCACTGTTTGGGTAACACAGGCTCAGACCCCATGTATTGATAGTTTCACGGCAACACCTACTCCCGGATCGTGTTTTTCTGATGCAACTTTAAAGGTAGAATTACCTGCTGGTTGTACAGGAAGCTATTTGGCGGTTCTGACACCACCAGAAGGAACGGGAAACGTTGAATATCAACAATTGACGGGAACTCCTGCTTCCTACACCTTTAATGCTTTACGCGCTGGAACGTACACCGTAACAGTTATGGATCAGGATTCTGGTACACAAACTGCTCCTAAGATAGTTAACGTAACCAGCTCCTACGTGATAATGAACATTCAGGAGATTAAACAATCCCCTCCTACATGTTTAACTCAGAGAAACGGTAAAATCACATTTAGAATACCTACAGGAGGGACTGGTCCTTTTAGAGTGAGTGTTGAAGATCCTAACGGAAATGTTTTATATGCTCCCGAAGATTTTACACGACCTACGGGAAGCAATGTAATAAGCATCGAAGGGTCAGGCTCTAATTCCATCCCGTTAGGAAATGTAGTATTGGTAATAGAGGATTTGGCAGGAGATGTTGTACAATGTGGGGAAACACGCCGAATTCCGATGGTTATGACGGGGACAATAGTACAAAACTATGAATGCTTAGGGGTAGGAGTAAAACCTCAGAGTTTTGAAAGAGACCCTTCTGGAGTCTGTAAGTACAGAATGACGTACAGTTCTCATTTGCTTACGGGAGGTGGATACATCTACTCGAACTTAAGCGGTGCGGAAAGAACTGTACTTGACAACCTGATGAAACAGTCGGGTACTTTTGTGGTGGAGAACGTGACCAAAGGAACTATCAAGGATTTTTCATCCAGCTTTTCAGGGGGGTGGTACTACACAGATTATACCTTTGAAGAAAATGATGAAATTAAAGTGAGAGTACGAGTTAACATACCCACCGTACCGCCTATTTTTGAACGAGACGACCATTTCAAGTTTGGAGAAGTGACCCAACAAGCGGTTCCGCAATTTCGTGTACATGCTAATATAATAGGAGGTTGTACACCTACCCCACGATTGTTGATTGAGCTCCTAAAATACAATGGATACAGAATATACAACCACCTAATGTTCCCAACAGACAATAATAAACGAATGTCTTTCCACATAAGATGGGCAGTAAAAAATAACACTAATTTGATGAACCATGTCGATATCTATAAATTCGACGAAGGCACTAACACTTGGACAGGCCCTTTGATTACAGGCATCATAAAATCTAATAATCACATCGATGTAACAGCTCATGGGGCAGGGAAATATAAGATCGTTTATAAATTAAATGCCCATGAAGGTTGTTATCCTGACGTAGAAAAAGAGGTTCAGGTTCCTCTTCCTCCTATTCCCGCCACCCCACTGCAACGAACAATGGATTACTTAAGACCAGGGTATGGAGTATACGAAGGAATGGGAGCTATTGGTAACTACTTTCACGAGAATAACATGAGTATTCGAGTGGAACGTGTTGATGGGCAAACGACTATGGCATTCCAAACAAAATTACCGTTGGAAACAAGCACCTATACTCGTACGGTTAAATTTCCTATACAATTTTCCAAAAGTGGTGGAGGATATTATCATATTGGAGATATTCCTACGGGTGAGTATATTGTTTCAGTAACGGATGCCTGTGGAAGTGTCGCAACCAAAACCATTACCATTGCAGAAGGGCGACCTCCAGTCAATTATCAAGCTACCATAACTAAAGATTGCCAATTAGGAACATATAAATATGAATTTAAAGATTATCAACCCTTGTTAGTGAATCCTGTAGCCAGATTACAACGAAAAGTAACCAGTGTTACAGGGGAGGTAACATGGGAATCAATGGTGGCTACTCACCCAAATCTTGCAGGTCGTGTAAATACTTTTGTAAACATACCTACAGGGGAATACCGAGTGGAGTTTTATAATTATCATTATACTTATATATATTCTAATGGTTCAAAAACTAATATATCTGGTTATTCTTTCTTAGAAGAGGCGTTGAATGGAAATCCGTATTTCCACCATAGCTCATATGCACCAAACTTTAAGGATTACGCATATTTTGAAATTAAAGAACAAGAAATTATTGATCCAGACATTATTAGCTCATCTTGCGATGCTTCCACACCAGCATACGTGGCTGTAAACATCAATAATCCTCATGTTATTTCCTATCCATTGACCTATTCGTTGATAAACCCTATAACGAATGCTGTAGTAGCGTCACAAACATATTCGTCAGGAGGAACATCCCATGTGTTCTCTAACATTCCAACAGGGAAATACAAAGTGATTACGGCACATCGTTGTGGTTCAGTGCCGAAAGATGTAGAAGTGTTAGCAAATAACTTCTATCCTCCTCGGATGATTCCACTGGTAAACCGCCCCGATGTTTGTTCCCCTGCAAATGTTATTTTGAACTTCACGGGAATTGAATCTCTGTACGACATTCGTTGGTTCAAGCTAGATGAACAAGACAATCGAGTGGGTGGAGTATTACATACCGGACGTGTGTTCCTAACTACTGTAACTAAAACGACCACCTTTGAAGTGGAATATAACTTAAAACAATCCATAATTTGTAATCAAGGAGAAATCAAATCCTTGAGACGTACAATCACCATTCCACATGATGATGAGGCTCCTGTTGTGGCACCAATGCCTGACATCACACAAAGGCTACCTTTGGGACGATGTTTAGCTCCTGTTTCATGGACGGTATCGGCCACGGATAACTGTCCGCCTGTAACAGTAAGTAGTACGCATACTCCAGGAGATGAGTTTCCTTTGGGTGTAACTACCGTTACCTATACTTTTACAGATTTGTCAGGAAACACAACCACCCGTACTTTCTTGGTAACAGTTCTTTCGAACGCTTTGGATCTTAGTTTGACATCTCGTTATGTGAATGGTAGTAATACGCCTTTATCCGAATTATCTCCGACTTCTGATGCGTTCTTATATGAGATCCGCTACAGAAACAGTGGTGGTGAGCACATCACTACTGCTACGATGACTGTAGTGTTACCATCAAACAGCAATGTTACTTTAGACGGAAGCCCGATGCTAACAGCAGCCTCAATGGGAAGTTTTGTGCCTACATACACCTATGACACGGCGAGTCGTACCTACCAATTTGTCATTCCTGGCGAAACCTTACGACAAGCATCTGCTGAACGAATAATCCGTATTCCATTAAGAATCACTGGAGGTTGTGAACAAGCTATTAAACCATGCTTGGATCATCTGTTAGCAAATACTTCTGTAGTTTTTGGAGGTGGCCCTGCGGGTTGTAGTTTGGCTCCGCAAATGCGCACACACACAACTACTATCAAAATTAACACCGACAGTTGTCAGCGTCAGGAATTATTCTGTGGTGAAGAGGTTGTTCTTACTTCAACGGAAGGCTTTGACAGTTATCAGTGGTACAAAAATGGTGTTGCAATTCCTGGAGCTAACACCGCCTCTTTAACAAGTAGCGGAGCGGGAATCTACAAAGTTATCAAAACCAACACTTGCAGCGGAATAACGGTAACTAACTCAGAAACTGTCAATTTAGTAGCTCCTGCTGTAGCCATTGACCCAATAAGAGCATTGGCAAACAATATCGGTATGGTGTGTTCGAACAACGGACTTTGGACGAGTTTATTTTTCTTGTGTGAATCGAATTCACGACTATTGACGGTGAGTTTCCAAAACACTAACTTTATATGGCAACGAGCCAATGGCTCCTGCCCAGCTCCATTCCAAGGATGTCCGTACTCCGATGAATCGTGCTGGGAGGATGTGAGTAGCAATAATTCATTCACAATCAGTTCCGCAGGAAAATATCGATTGAAAATCAAAGATGCTAACTGTAACACGAGTTACTATTTTGATGTGATAACCAATGGATTATCAGGAGATATTCCTTCGAATTTAGTAGGACATCAATCGGATTATTCACAAGGTTATTTTTCTGTTGTAATGAGTGCAACGGGTGTTAATTACAATATGAAACTCTACAAAGATAACGCTTTAGAAAGAGACATAACCACAGGCTCAAATAGCTATCAATTCACGAATTTAACAGCAGGGAATTACCGCATAGTGGTAACCTCTCCTCAAATTCAGGGATGTAAATATGAAGATATCATCAAAATTGATAAGCGTACAGAGATGACCATGACAGCATCCTTTTTGGGGTGGACACAGTGTAATACTGCTCGTGTGCGATTTTCTGCCGAAGGAGGGAAACCTCCATATCGTTTCGCTATTTGGAGTATTAACGGAATTGAGCAACATGCCTCGGAGGAATTAGCCCTCCAAAATGCGGTAATCGCTACCTTACCTGAAAATCAAACTTTTATTGAAGCGGAAATTCCAAATATTACGCATGTAGGAGAGTATGTTTTTATCGCAGGTGACCAGCGTAATGGAGCTTTTGCTCTTTCAACACCTCCTTTACTTATAGAACCTCCTGTTCCACATAATTTTAAGCTAAATGTAAACCACATTCAATGTGCATCAGCACCAAATGAAGGGTCTATTTTATTAAACTTCGCTTCGCAACAAAATAGAAGTGTCCGATTGTATCGTTTGAACCCTGACTACACTCGCAACGGTGTGCCAATTCAACAAAACAGCACTGGAACTTTCTTGAATTTGCCAGTGGGCTTATACGAAACAGAGGTTATCGCAACTATTTCAGGGACTACCTGTACATATGTTAAAAAACCTATCGAAATCAAACCTTCTGAAACTACTATTAAGGCTTTCATTGGTGTGGTTGCCGATAAAGATTGTGATACTAGGATAGGTATTTCAAGTAAGCAATACAAAATCGCGGTAAACAACGTAAGTGGTGGAGAAGCTCCTTACAGATATAGCTTCGATGGAGAGGCTAATTACTCTATTGACAACATTGGTTACATCAGTAATTCGATGCGAATCTATGTGAAAGATAACAAGGGTTGCAAACAAGGATTTGATATTGTAGTTGCTCCTGCAGAGATTCCTACTATTGAATTTAGTCCAATATCGTACCGCTGTGACAATGGTTACGGAGTGGTTACAGTGACCATGAGTGCTACCTCTTCCAACTCCTATGAGTATCGCGTAGGATCAACAGAAAACTATCAAACAGTGAGTGGTACTTCGTTTATGCTAACATTAGAACCAAACACACATTTGGTTCAGGTTCGTTATGTTACTCAATCGAATATAGCTTCTAAAAATCTGTTGTTCCAAGAGGATTTTGGTTCGGGTGCTGATATTTGTATGCCAAATATCAACAACTTGACTTGTCGTGAAAATCAAACGTTATTCGATGGAGAATATGCTATCACTCAACAAGTAGCTACCAATGCCAATTGGGTGAATCCAACACCTACTGATCCAACAGGTGGTAGATATTTGGCAGTGATGGGTAACGGAAATAATGAGATAATTTATAAAAAACGAATATCCGGATTCGTAACTAACACATCCGATGCTCACCTACAATTTGATGTGCGTAGCTTACTTCTAAATACGGGAACAAATGCCAATTTATATGTAGAATTACGAACCACCACAGGGGTCGTTCTCAGCAGTCAGCATGTTGGAAATGGAAACATTCCTCACGGAGGCAATTGGGAAACACATAAGGTAACTTTTCCAAAAAACACAATTAAAGAAAATACCTTAGAAGTGGTAATCATCAATAAAGCAAATAGCTCGGTAGGAAACTTGGGGAATGATGTTGCTATTGACAATATTGAGGTGTGGCAAGATACTCAACACTGTGAAGCTATGGTTTCTAAGCCGATAACTATCGAAAAGAATAAACAGTTATATATTGAAAAAATAGCTGAAACTAACGTAAGATGTAAAGGAAGTTCGGACGGAACTTTAACCATTAAGGTCAATAATCCTCCTGCATCACGCGTGATTGAATATGCTATTGGCAGTCAAGCCTCTTGGACAACGGTAACTTTAACGACAACTAACAACACTTTCGTAGCTACAGGTTTACCTGTGACAACCAACGGTGTGATTTTCGTTAGAGACGCCAATCAGCCTTCGTGTATGGTAGATTTCACTCCATACACTATTGGCGATGCAATTCCTATTGTAGTAAAGGCTGAAGTCGTTAAAAAAGTCACTTGTGGGGCTGTTTCAGGGGCTACCGTCCTTGTTACAGCAACGGGAGGAAATCCTTCATCGTATAACTATCAATTAGGCCCAACGGCTTTCACTTCTAATAATCAATTTGTGAACATATCAGCAGGAACTTACACTGTAACAGTTCGTGATGGTAATGGCTGTGAGGAGTCTATTTCTTTGATAATCGAAGACAAAAAAACTTTGACCATTACTGCTGAAACCATCTATTGTTATGATGGAATCGGAAACGGAAGTGTACGTATCTCCGTAACCGAAGGAAATGAAGGTTATCGCTTCCAGCGTGTGGGAGATGCTAATATGTACACATCTGTTGATGATTCGTATCTATTTACAGGACTAAGTGTTGGAAACCATACCTTTACCGTCACAGACAATGCGGGATGTTCAGCTACTGTGATAGCTACCGTTTATCCACCTATGCGTTTGCAAGTGACTGAAAACAATCAATATATAGGTTGTACTACAGGAGCTACCGTAACCTTTACACTGACGGCTATGGGAGGTGATCCTTTAGCTACGAAAGAATTTAGAGTTAGCAATGATGGGGGAGCTACATATACAAATTTTGCCTCTGCAACCTCTAATGCTACATACAGCACTTCTACACCAGGAGACTATCGCTTTATGGTAATTTATTTCCCGAATGGTGAAGCCTGCGAAGCTATCGTAGAGAGAAAGGTTATTTACGACCCTCCGCGATTCTTAAATCCAAGCGTTACAACCCAAGAGGCGTTCTGTGGACAAAACAATGGAGCAATCATCGTTAAACCAAGTGATTTTTACTCGTCTACAGCTTCCAACACTGTAAATGTGTTTAAATTGGATGCCACAGGAAATCGGATATTACCAGCGGTAACCCCAACAGCTTTGGCCATTGGAAGTTATCTAGTAGAAATTACTGATGATAGAGGCTGTGTGGTAACCACCACAGTAACCGTCCCAGGAGTGGAAGCCATGACAGCAACAGCGACTCAAATTACCCCAATCAGTTGTAGAGAAACAGGAGGATTGAAATTAGCGGAATGGCAAGTTTCTGTCAACAGAGGAGGAACGCCTCCGTTTACTGTGAAAGTTGAAAGTACCTCAAATGGTTACTCACAAACAAGAATTTTGACCTCTCATTCAACAAGTACGTTCAATGGATTGGATTTCGGACAATACAACGCTATTGTTACTGACCTTAATGGCTGTGAAGTTACCATACCTTTTGATGTATTGGCAAATGCGAATTTTATCCTTACCACTCAAGTTGCAACACCTACCGCGTGTGCAACTACGGGAACGGTGAGTGTTACCGCATTCACTACTATTACAGGAGGTTTGGAAAATGCTACACAGGGTTATTGGTTTGCTATTTACCAACCAGGTATTGAAAACATGTTACCTACAACGTTTACAGGAAGTATTCAAACCGTAACTCACGGAACACGACAGACAGTATGGCACAAACATACAGCCCAAACAGTTAGTGGGTCAGTGACTACATCTGCAGGAATAACTTTCACAGGATTGGTGCCAGGGGTTGAGTACACCTTTACGATGTACAACAGTGGCACGAGATGTTATTATACACAGCGGGCAACCATCCCTGTACCGACTTTCTCAACATTGACTTCTACCATTACGGCAACTAAGCCTACAACGTGTAGTAGTGCCAATGATGGAAGTGTAACGTTCACTGCATCAGGAACGCAAACTTCAACGACTTTCATTAACGCTCAAGTATATAATTACATCGGCAATACGGAAGTTACTGGAGCTACACAGACATTTGTACCAGGAAGTACTGCTACAATATTTAATTTACCTGCAGGAAGATATTATATTGTGTTTACAGAACAAGATAATTCAGGAAATGATACTTGCGTAAATGCTTCTAAAGATTTTATTATAGAGAAAGCCACAATAGAACTATCAGTATCCGCCACTCCAATGGTAAATGCTACTTGTAGCAGCAATGGTTTAGTTCGTTTGAACTTCAACGGAGGAAAATCACCATACCACTATGATTTTGTGACAGGAAGTGCTGTACCGACATATCCGTTGAACACTCACGCAACTACGGTAGTTATTCCTCAGGGAACTGCCATATGGACGGTCTATGTGCGTGACGATTACGGCTGTACGAAAAGCACCACCGTATTCGTACCGAAAGATGAAGAACCTCAGATTGGAACTACCAACGTAATGTTCTGTAGTACAGACCCGAATACGTTGGAAACTCCTGTACGCATCACCATGAACCAATTAGGGATTGGAAATCATTTCTATACACTTGAAACAGGTTCTGGCGTGAAACCACAAGAGCCTATTACTTGGGATGCTTCAGGCAACGCTTTCTCATTAAACTTAGAGGCAGGTTCTTACACCATCACTATACGCGATGGCAATAACTGTACCTCTACCACTACTTTTGTGGTAAATGAATTGATTCAGTATACAGCCAATATAAGCAGTGTAGCCACTTGTAGAACAACCGTTCCATCGGTAGAAATTGGTGTGAGTACCCCAACAGGTGGTACTGGTAACTATTTCTACATCTTGGAAAGAATCGAAGAAAAAGGAACTGCCAGTGAAACAGCCACCGTAGTATTAACAGGAGCTTACACACCTACAATCACCATATTGAATCCTGCATATGGAAACTATCGCATAGCGGTATATGACAACAATACTGCTGCATGTCCTATTTACAAGGATTTACAAATTCAAGAACCTGTAAAACCAAATATTGCTGATGCAACTCTGGTAGCCACTCCGCTCACTTGCGATCCAAACGTAGGCGAAATTATCGTGAGTATGCCAAACTCGGATCCCGCAGGGTTTACTTTTGCCATTGTCCGTATGGAGGATTTGACCTCAGGTGGAATGGTAACTACTACGGTCACTGCTCCAACCACAGCAGATAACTACACCGCTAATTTCAAAGATTTGAGAGGTACGGTAGCAGGGGTGCGCTACACTATCCGAGTAGTGTCAAATGACAACGATTGTTATGCAGAAAGATACATTACGCTGACTGCTCCTGAACCATTATCATTACAAAACGAGGCTTTAACAGCAAGTGCATACGCCTGTGCAGGTAATGGCCGAATGAATCCTGCAACGCTCACTTTTGATATGACAAAAGTGAAAGGAGGAACATCTCCATATCAGGCAACTTTCTACGACGTTACAACTAACGCTGCCTTAGGTAACGGAAACTCTTACACTCTACCTGATTTGAACGGAGGGACATTCTATATGATGATAACCGACCAAAACGGATGTACGGTGTCAAGCACAACGGGGGTAACCGTAACTCCTACGTTTAGCTTAGAAACCATCAACGTAGTTACCACGCAAAGCATCACTTGCAGCCGTGATGAGCATATCGCTGTGGCAGTGACGGTATTACCAACCTATTTAGGAACTGACTTAAAGTATATCTTGCGAAATATAGACACAGGGGCGGTGGTTACAGAAACTACCATTACTGCAACCTTGCATACGTTCGTAGGTTTGGGTGTAGGTAACTATGAAATTCAGGTCATCAACCTAACCACGGGTTGTGAATTGGTATCTACCCACCGAGTGGACGACCCTAACACCTTTGAGGTAGTAGCCGAAAACATCGTACGTCCAACATGTTACGGCGATTGGGGTAGTGCCTCTCTACGTTTCGTGGATGTTGCCTTAGGAAATGGTAATCAAGCTGTTCATGGATTTACATATACCATCACTTCGGTTATAAATTCAACTGAAGTATACACAGGCACAACAACCACAGACGTGACAGGAGCTATCAACCTAAAAGCTGGCATGTACGAAGTGACTGCCAAATCATTACTAAATGATTGTGAGACGTTGCCAATTCGTATCGTAATTCCACAAAGCCCTCCAAAAATAGAAGTTCAAGCCAATGAAACCTATGGAGTTACCTGCGACAATAACAAAGGTGAAGTGTTGGTAACTATCAAAGGAGGAGAAGCTCCGTTTGAGGTAACATTAACTGGTGGTGGAGCTCCAATCACTAAAACGGGTGTGGTTCAGTATGCCCTATTCACAGGATTGAGTGCCGATAATTATGTTATATCTGTGACAGATGCTGTTGGATGTAACGTATTTACTGGAACAACTTCCCTGACGTTATTACTACCAAGTAGTGTTACAGCTACGGTGTCCGCAACGCAAATCACGTGTATCGGAAGCAATGATGGAACCATTACGGTTGATGCAAGTGGCGGTTCTGGAGTAGGAACATACTATTATGCTCTTTACAAGGATAATACACTTTATCGAGAACCTCAGACTTCGAATGTTTTCACAGATTTAGGTGAAGCTACTTACTTCGTTGAAATCATCGATGCGTGGAATTGTGGCATGAGAACGTCTGCTATAAATATCCATGAGCCAGCTCCAATGAACGTGGAAATTGTGCGTGGAAGTTCTCGATTCTCGGTATGCTACGGAGAAGAAAATGCATACGTAAGAGTGAACATTATCGGAGGAGGAACAGCTCCATACCGAGTTTCTGTAGTTCATAAAGACAGTTTTGTTGAGGTAGGAAGCTACTCCAACGTAAATCCTGGAACAGAGTTAGAATTCAAGAATAACAACATAGGACCAGGAAACTACGAAATTCGAATGACCGATGCCAACGAATGTTTGATGCAAAATACAGTATCTTTCACTGTGGTGGAGTTTCCCGATTTGACCATACGACACATTGAACAACAGGGTACGTGTGTTGACAATCAATATTCCGATTATATCGAAGTAGGATTTGCTATTGAGCTGGATTTCTCTAAGTTGTACTACACTCTGAATGGTTCTTCTACAAAAAATACGTTCTCAAACACCACACGTTTTGCTGGACGCATCTATGACTTTGACAGAACCATTAAAAAGCAACAGATTACAGTGTACTATGAAGATACTGTTTTAGGACTCACTGAAAGTTGTAGCATTACAGCTGATCCTTTTACGGTTTACAACGTGCTGCCTTTAACATTGGAAAGAGTAACGGACATGAGGCTGAATACCATTGAGGTTATTGCAGAACAAGGAACTCCTCAGTACACTTTCTATTTCAATGGAAAAGAACAAGGGGAAAATTCTGTGTATGTGATGAATATAAACGACCCTCAACGCATTGAAGATGGTAAGATAATCAAAATTATTGAAGTAATGGTTCAAGATTCCGCTGGATGTACTAGAACGATGACCATAGAGCAAGAATATTTCGACATCACCATTCCGAACTATTTCACCCCCGATGGAGATGGAATAAACGATTCTTGGAAACCTCGAAATATGGAAAATTTTGCAAATTCAAATGTACATATATACGACCGATACGGACGAAGAATCAAAACGTTACAATTTGTAAATGGAGTTCTTGATGAATGGGACGGAAACTATAACCATAAACCAGTGCCTTCGGGGGACTACTGGTACATCATCGAAATAAATCGCCAAGATGATAACCGTCGATTTATGGGACACTTTACCTTGTATCGATAAGATCAATGGTTTCTACAACAGATTGTAAGATATTGTGACTCTTAGAACATCTCTGTGGTAAGTGTAGAGCGAATTTATTAGGTAAAGAAAAAGGAGGTAATTTATATCAACATTTAAGACATAATTCAAAAGATTTTGATTCTTTTTGAAAGAGGATTGTATATACGGTATATTGCTGAAATATAATAAGTTATTATTGAAAAAAATGTTGTTAGTTTTGGGTAAATCTGCACCGATAATTAGGAGCTTTTGCTTCTGTTTTTCAAAGAAACTTGAAAAAGGGAATATCCTATAATCTGTGTAAGAAAAAGTTATTCTGATTTTTTTTGGAGCTTTTATAAGCACTTTAAAAAATCAGAATAACTTTTTGACTATTTTTAGCCCAAATTACGCGATAGGAATTTGGATTAAATGACCATAAACAGCATTTTCACATTTGAATGCTCAAAAGTTAGTACAAAATAAAAAGCCATCCTTTAAGGACAGCTTTTTAAAACGAAATAATATCTTTTGTTAAACGTTTTTTATTTTACTTTTTCAACAATAGCTTTGAAAGCCTCTGGATGGTTCATTGCCAAATCGGCAAGAACTTTACGATTCAACTCAATGCTGTTTGCTTTCAATTTCCCCATAAATTGAGAGTACGACAATCCGTGAAGTCTTGCTCCTGCGTTGATACGTACAATCCACAAAGCACGGAATGTTCTCTTTTTATTACGGCGGTCTCTGTAAGCGTACTGCATTGCTTTCTCAACAGCATTCTTAGCTACCGTCCAAACGTTTTTTCTACGACCAAAGAAACCTTTGGCTTGCTTCATTATTTTTTTTCTGCGAGCTCTACGAGCTACTGCGTTTACTGATCTTGGCATAAATGTTAATTATTTTTTGTAGTAGGTGGTCATTTTCAGACACTTCGTTTTACCTAACTCCATGGTTATTAATTCCCTTTTTGAGCTAAAAGTCTTTCACTTTGAATTACTCAGATGTTAAAAGAACAATTATTTCAAACCTAATTGTCTTTTCACACTTGCTTCATCATTTGGATGAACCAATGTTGTGTGTGTTAATTTCAACTTACGTTTAGTCGATTTTTTAGTCAAAATGTGACTTTTGTAAGCGTGCTTTCTTTTAATTTTACCAGAGCCTGTTACTTGAAAGCGTTTTTTAGCCCCTGATTTAGTTTTAATTTTTGGCATCTTGCTTTTGATTTTTGCGATATTATTTCGTTTTTATTGTTTGATGTTTTCTGCAAAACGGGTGCAAAACTACAACATTATTTTTTCTTAGGCAAGGGTGCAAGGAACATTGTCATGCGTTTTCCTTCCAACTTTGGCATTTGTTCCACTTTTCCGAACTCTTCCAAGTCGGTTGCAAGACGCAATAGCAAAATTTCACCTTGGTCTTTGTAAATTATTGAACGTCCTTTGAAGAAAACATACGCTTTCACTTTAGCACCTTCTTTCAAGAATTTTTCGCCGTGTTTTTTCTTAAACTCATAATCGTGCTCATCCGTTTGAGGTCCAAAACGAATTTCCTTGATAACTACTTTTGTAGCCTTTGCCTTAATTTCTTTTTCACGTTTTTTCTGTTCGTAAAGGAATTTTTTGTAATCGATTACTTTACAAACAGGAGGTGTTGCATTTGGCGAGATTTCTACCAAATCCAACTCTAATTCATCTGCAATTTCTAATGCTTTGCGAGTGGGATATATGCCTACTTCGACATTTTCCCCGACCAAACGAACCTCAGGCACACGAATCTCGTTATTAATTCGGTGTGGTTGTTTGTCATCTCTACCTGGAGTGTTTACCTTCTTGTTAATAATCTTCCTGATTTTTAATTAATACTATTTTTAACTCAAAGAATAATAAATTAGCACCTACAGAAGTGATTATGTACTAGTATTGATAGTGTAGTTTCCAAAATAAATCAGATAATCAACTGTATATCAATAGTTTTACTTCTATTTCGCTATAAGCTATTCTCTTATTTAAACGACTTTATACTTTTTCCAATTTCAGTTTCAACAATCTTAACGAAAGCATCTACAGAAAGTGTTCCTAAACTTTCGCCTCCATGTTTTCTTACAGAAACTGTGGCTTCTTTTTCCTCATTTTCCCCTACAATTAACATATAAGGTATCTTTTGCGTCTCTGCTTCGCGGATTTTTTTACCAATCGTTTCATTACGATTGTCTACCAAAGTGCGAATATCGAAATTTTCTAATAATTTCAAAACTTTTTGAGCATAATTTTCATATTTCTCGCTAAGGGAAAGTATAATAGCTTGATTCGGCATTAACCAAAGTGGGAAGTTACCTGCCGTATGCTCCAACAAAATCGCCACAAAACGCTCCATACTTCCGAAAGGAGCTCGGTGTATCATAACAGGTCTATGCAATTCATTGTCAGAACCTTTATACCACAAATCGAAACGCTCTGGCAGATTGTAATCCACTTGGATTGTCCCGAGCTGCCAACTTCTTCCCAAAGCATCTTTCACCATAAAGTCCAACTTAGGGCCGTAGAAAGCTGCTTCGCCCGTTTCAATCACATAATTCAATCCTTTTTCTTTGGCAGCGTTGATAATTGCCTGTTCTGCTTTTTGCCAATTTTCATCGGAACCTATATATTTAGTCGGATTTTCAGGGTCACGCAACGAAACTTGCGCTGTAAAATTCTCAAAACCAAGCGAACCAAATACATACAACACCAAATCAATCACGTTTTTAAACTCTTGATCTAACTGCTCAGGAGTACAGAATATGTGAGCATCGTCTTGAGTGAAGCAACGCACACGAGTAAGTCCGTGAAGTTCACCACTTTGCTCGTAGCGATACACCGTTCCAAATTCGGCAAAACGCTTAGGCAAATCACGATAACTCCAAGGTTTTGAATTGTAAATTTCGCAGTGATGCGGACAATTCATCGGTTTTAGTAAATATTCTTCACCTTCGTTAGGTGTTGCAATGGGTTGGAAACTATCTTTACCATATTTTTCCCAATGCCCAGAAGTTACATACAAATCTTTATGCCCAATATGCGGAGACACAACCTGCTCGTATCCAGCTTGTTTTTGTGCTTTCCGCAAGAATTGTTCTAAACGCTCACGAAGAGCTGCTCCTTTGGGTAACCACAACGGAAGCCCTTGCCCAACCTTATTTGAAAAGGTAAACAGTTCTAATTCTTTACCTAACTTTCTGTGGTCTCGCTTTTTAGCTTCTTCCAAAAGAGTCAAATATTCAGTTAAATCTTTCTGTTTTGGAAATGAAATTCCGTAAACACGTGTTAGCTGTTTGTTTTTTTCATCGCCACGCCAATACGCTCCTGCGATACTCAATATTTTTACCGCTTTCACAAAACCTGTATTAGGCAAATGCCCTCCACGACAAAGATCGGTAAAGGTGCTGTGATCACAGAAAGTGATTGAACCATCCTCTAAATTTTCTATCAATTCTGTTTTATACGGATTGTTTTTGTAAAAATCCAATGCCTCCTTTTTACTTACGGAACGCATTGAAAATAAATGCTTTCCTTTGGCGATTTCGAGCATTTTTTTCTCAATTTCTGGAATATCTTTTTCAGAAAAACTGTGTTGTCCGAAGTCTACATCATAATAGAATCCATTATCAATAGCAGGGCCTATCGTTAGTTTAATATCTGAGTATGTTTCTTCCAAAGCCTGTGCTAAAATGTGTGCTGAGGAATGCCAGAAAGTTTTCTTTCCTTCAGTATCATTCCAGGTATATAAAATTAGACTTCCGTCGGTGGTCAAAGGCGTGGTAGTCTCAACCACTTTTCCGTCGTAACTTGCTGACAACACGTTTCTTGCCAAGCCCTCACTAATGCTGAGAGCCACTTCATAAGGCGTTATGCCCTTGTTAAACTCTTTAACTGAACCGTCGGGTAGTGTAACTTTGATCATATAATTTACATATTTAAAGCGACAAATGTAAAAAAATAAAACGAAAAATGAAAAAATCAACGCATATTCTATTAGTGAGAATCGATTTTCATCAACTTTTGTGAGTTTTGATACACAGTTGCTTGTTAATACAGAAGACGTTATTTAGTGCTGTCATAGCAGATAACAAGATATAAAAAATGTTAAATAAAACCTCTTTGTCTTAGAAAAACTGAAACGAATTTCTTAAATCATTACAAATCTAATTATTTTATAAGATTTTTAACACTTAAGACAAATATTTTTACTACCTTGCGAGGCACAAAATACGAGGTATAACATATGGAAAATAATACTACTGTCGACATACGACAAATTAATGAGCGAATTGAAAATGAAAGCCTTTTTGTAGATTCACTCACGCGAGAGATGAATAAAGTAATCGTTGGGCAACGACATATGGTTGATGCTTTGCTCATCGGATTGTTAGGACAAGGACATATCCTTTTGGAAGGAGTTCCAGGCTTGGCGAAAACACTATCAATAAACACTTTAGCTAAGGCTGTACATGGATCCTTCAGTCGCATTCAGTTTACCCCTGATTTACTCCCTGCTGACGTGGTAGGAACGATGACCTACAACATCAAGCAAAATGAATTTTCTATCAAAAAGGGGCCTATATTTGCTAACTTTATTCTTGCGGATGAAATAAACAGAGCTCCTGCCAAAGTGCAATCTGCACTACTGGAAGCGATGCAGGAAAAACAAGTTACTATCGGCGATAATACTTTTGTCCTCGACAAACCTTTCATGGTAATGGCTACACAGAACCCTGTAGAACAAGAAGGTACATATCCTTTACCAGAGGCTCAAGTGGATCGTTTCATGCTCAAAGCTGTGATTGACTACCCAAAACTGGATGAAGAGCAATTCATTATGCGTAACAACTTATCAGGCCAACAAGAGGTAGTAAATCAAGTAGTTAGCTTAGATCAAATTCGCAGAGCTCAGCAAGTGGTTCGTGAAGTGTATATGGATGAAAAAATTGAAAAATATATTTTGGATATTATTTTTGCCACACGCTATCCTGAAAAATATAATTTAGCTGATTTAAAACCTCTTATAAAATTTGGAGCTTCGCCTCGTGGAAGTATCAATTTAGCAACTGCTGCCAAGTGTCATGCTTTTATCAAACGACGTGGTTATGTGATTCCTGAGGACGTACGTGCTGTTATTTATGACGTGTTGCGTCATCGTATTGGAATTACATATGAAGCAGAAGCAGAAAATGTTACTTCCGTTGAGATTATCAACAAAATCGTAAACACAGTAGAAGTTCCTTAGAGCTATTGTTTTTACATTTAAAAATATTACTTTTTTGATTATGAAACGATTTGTCGTCTTGTCCTTTTTTGCTGTTTTTATTCTCAATGGATATACACAAGAACGAAAACACTCGCATTTTTACGAGCAACGGTCAGATTTGTTTGAAAAGCTACCTGTAACCTCAGAAGATATTGTTTTCATAGGAAATAGCATAACTAACGGAGGTGAATGGAGCGAGTTATTCCCTGAGAAAAAAGTAAAAAACAGAGGTATCAGTGCAGATACGACCGAAGGAGTTTATGAGCGTTTAGATTATATCGTAAAGGCTAAACCTGCTAAAATATTTTTGATGATAGGAGTGAATGACATCGCCCGAGGTTTTGAGGTAAAAACCATCGTCGATAATATGAAGAAAATTGTACAAAAAATACAACAAGAATCTCCCACAACAAAGATTCATATTCAGAGTTTATTGCCTGTAAATCCTGATTTCGGCACATTCAAAAATCATATGAAACCAGAAGTAATAAAGCATATCAACCAAAGGTATAAACTTATTGCTGAAGAATATGGAGCTATGTACATTGACCTATACCCATATTTTGTGGAAAAAGGAACCGATAAATTGGCAGCCAAATACACCAATGATGGTTTGCACTTAATGGCAGAGGGGTATTTTCAATGGAGAGATATTTTACACCCGTATTTGTGAACCTGAATTCATTTATTATTAGATGGGAAATGAAAAAAAAGAAATACAAGGATATAAAATCAATTCAAAACCGATTAGCATCAATGCAATATATCAACGTTTTAACAGATGCAAATGGTAGCTGTAGGATATTTTATGTCTTTTTTAGTTTTTGCAACATCTTGTAAGAAGAATCTACGTGAGGATTATGTAGTTCAGAAATACACAAAGGGTAGCAAAATGATAGACGAAATAACTGGTTAAAAAACAAGATTTTAACACTGTTTTTACTGATTTTCTAAATTCAGATTTATAAATGATACTAAAAGGGAAGTTACTTGATTAGGCAATTTTTACAGATAAAACCTATGTTTAACGCCTGGTTTGAAAGTATTTAACTGAAAAAATGGACACAAAAGAAATATTAAAAAAGGTACGAAAAGTAGAAATTAAAACCCGCCGATTGAGTGATAACATCTTCGGAGGAGAATATCATTCTACGTTTAAAGGACGTGGGATGACTTTCTCGGAGGTGCGTCCATACCAATATGGTGATGATATCCGCAATATCGACTGGAACGTAACTGCTCGTTATAACGAACCTTTCGTAAAAGTTTTTGAAGAGGAGCGTGAACTGACGCTAATGCTAATGGTTGATGTTAGTGGTAGTGAACTCTTCGGGACGATGAACCAATTTAAAAGCGAAATCATCACTGAAATAGCTGCAACTTTAGCGTTTTCGGCCTTGCAAAATAATGATAAAACAGGATTAATTCTTTTTTCTGACACAGTAGAACTTTACATTCCTCCGAAAAAAGGAAAATCACACGTACTGAGAATAATACGCGAACTGATTGAATTTCAGCCAAAAAGCAAGAAAACAAACATTTCCAAAGCCTTGGAATTTCTAAGTCAGGTACTGAAAAAGAAAGCAATCGTATTTATACTTTCTGACTTTATGGATAAAGGGTACGAAAAACCTATTCAGATTGCGGCTAAAAAGCACGATGTAACAGGCATCCGCATTTATGACCAAAAGGAAACTACTTTACCAAACTTGGGATACATCACTGTGAAAGATGCAGAAACAGGCGAACTGATACTGGTGAACACGGCTTCAAAATCGGCTCGGATGCAGTATGAAAAGTATTACAGAGAAAATGTTGCTTATTACGAAAATTTGTTACAAAAGTCAGGAGCTGGAACTGTAAGTTGCCGATGTGATGAGAGTTACACTCAAAAGTTATTAGGTTATTTTAAACGAAGAGGATAAAATGAAAGATAAATTTATCATTTTTTGTGGATTGTTTTGGAGTATATTTTCAGCTAATTCACAGGAAATTAAGGTAGAAACCGACACTAAAAACATCAAAATAGGTGAACAGATACGATATAAAATTTCGGTAGAAACTACAACTGAAGAACCTATTTCATTCCCTGAAGGACAGACATTTATGCCTCTGGAGATGGTGCGTTCGTCTGCCATTGACACAATGCGAAAGCAAGAAAAATATCGCTTGATAAAAGAATATTTTCTAACGCAATTCGACTCAGGAAGTTACACCATTCCACGTCAAAAAATAATTATTAATTCCAAAGATTTTTACACTGATTCTTTACTCGTAGAGGTACGTTCGATACCAATAGACACGCTCAAACAACCTCTTTTTGATGTGAAACCAATCATAGGTGTGAATTCAACTTCAAAATCAAGGGTTTATCTGTGGGTTTTACTTGGAATCATCATCATTATAACAATCGGATTTTTAGTATATTACTTCTTTTTCCATAAGAAAAAATTGTCCGAAGAGGAATTACGAAGGAGGTTACCTCCTTTCGAAAGGGCAATTGAAGATCTGAAAAAATTGCAAAATTCCAAATATCTAATCGAATCGAATCACAAAGCGTATTACTCAAAATTGACAGATATTGTCCGCGAATATTTGGAAGACGATGTACATATTTTAGCTAAAGAAAGTACTACGGATGAGTTACTTTCTAAAATAAAATTAATGCAAGAAAATGGCAGTCTGAATCTTTCGGAAGACACAGTAAAAAACCTAAAATCAGTACTACAAACTGCTGATTTAGTAAAATTTGCCAAAAGCAAACCAGCTGACAGTACCGCCGAATACGATCGGAAAATGATTGAAGAGGTCATCATTAAAACTAAACAAGCCATACCCGAAGTAATAGAAACGACAGAAGGCTTGTCCGAAAAAGTTGCGGAAATTCAGAACAAAAACAAAAAACGGAAACTTGTTGTCATTTCAGGGATTGCCTGTACGGTGGTATTGCTTATCGGGAGTTTAGTCTATTTCTATGCCGATAGCATTACTCAACTTTTTTATAACAGTCAATACATCAAAGAATTATATGAAAAAAAATGGGTAACAAGTGACTATGGTGTGCCGATTACAGAACTATCAACTCCTGAAATTCTAAAACGTAAACAAATTGTTAATTTACAAGAGGTTGGAATGCCTGTGAAGAAACAACATTTTTTTGAATTTGGAAGTATTCATTCAGAATTGTACGTAATGACTAGTATTATTACATTTCACCCTCAAACGAACGGACAACAAGCTGAGTTAAATCCCGAATTAGTCAACAATTTGATACTATCGCAAATAGAAGCTGCTAAAGCAACCAATATTACGACATTCACCGAAGAATATACTTCAACCTCAGGTGCGAAGGGTATGAAAGTTTACGGAAAAATGGTTTTAGTAAATGAAAAAACAAAATCGCCTTTTCAGGCTCATTATGAACTATATAGTTTCACAGAAAATGGAGCTTTACAGCAACTATTAATCACTCATATTGACGACCCTAATGCTTATAAAATCGCCGAAAAAATTGTAAATTCAATTCATTTCAAACGGGAATAGCTCTTATTCGAAAAGAACATGGTATAATCCTCATGGAATGTTGATTTATATCATCAAAAAAATATGTAAGAAAAATGATTTTAAGAATTAACGTATGTTTAAAGATATAACTTTTGCAAATCCAATCTTCTTTTGGTTATTAGCAATCATTCCTTTGTTAGTCTTATGGTATGTTTATACATACAAAAAATCAAGACCAACGCTAACCCTTTCATCAGCCGCCATTTTTAAGCAAAAAAGCGGATGGACAACCTTTGGGTATCATTTATTATTTGCGTTGCGAATATTAGCTATAACGTTGATTATAATAGCATTAGCTCGTCCACAAACTCGCTCAGAATCTGCTAAAACCAAGATTACTGAAGGAATCGACATCGTGATGGCAATTGATGTGTCGTCCAGTATGCTTTCACAAGATTTAAAGCCAAATCGGTTTGAAGCATTGAAAAAAGTAGCATCGCAGTTCGTACGCGATAGAGTTTCGGACAGAATTGGTTTGGTTGTTTACGCAGGAGAAAGTTACACTCAGACACCTGTAACAAGTGATAAATCAGTGATAATCAACGCAATAAATGCTCTTACTTACGGACAAATAGAAGATGGAACCGCCATTGGCATGGGACTCGCTACTGCCGTAAACCGGTTGAAAGACAGCAAAGCAAAGAGCCGTGTCATCATTCTACTTACCGATGGAGTGAATAACACAGGGTTTATAGACCCACAAACCGCTGCTGAAATGGCTGCTGAGTTTGGCATAAAGGTGTACACAATTGGTATCGGAACTAATGGAATGGCTCTATCTCCTTATGCTTTAAATGCTGACGGAAGTTTCGTTTACCGAATGACTCAAGTAAACATTGATGAACCACTGATGAAAAAAATAGCTCAAACTACTGAGGGAAAATACTTTAGAGCTACCAATAACAAAAAATTGGAAGAGATTTACGAAGAAATTAATAAAATGGAAACTACTGAAATTGAAGAATTCAAATACACAAAGGTGGAAGAAAAGTTTCGAATTTTAGCTCTAATTGGAGTCTTTTTATTGCTATTAGAATTTTTATTGAAGCACTCCATTTTCAGGAACGAAATTTAAGGTTTTGATATCTATTCGTAGAAAAAAAACATGTAAACCAAATAGTTACGAAATACTTAAAAAGTAAAATAATTAGATAAGAAATAAATCGTGTCATGATACACATAGACGAAAAAATATATTTGTGGCTCATTTTATCGGTAGGGGTACTATTTTTATTGTTTTCTATCTCCCGCATCCGGATGAGACGACAACAAAAACAATTTTCCGATGAGAATCTACTAAAACGTTTAGCTCCCGATCGTTCACGCTTTAAACCGTTGTTAAAGTTAGGGATACTTTCTGTTGTAATCGTGGCTCTATCCGTAGCATTAGCAAATCCAAAAGTAGGAACGAAACTCGAAACTGTTAAACGAGAAGGTGTGGACGTGTTTTTTGTTATTGATGTTTCTAAGAGTATGCTAGTGGAAGACGTGGCTCCCAATCGATTGGAAAAGGCTAAGCGATTAGTGTCCGAAACTCTAAATCAACTGAAAGGCGACCGAGTAGGAATTGTAGCGTATGCGGCCAGTGCTTATCCGTTGTTACCCTTGACAACTGACCATTCGGCTGCCAAAATGTTTTTGCAAAGTATGGACACCGATATGCTTTCCTCACAAGGGACGGCAATCCAAGAGGCGATACGAATGACATGCAGTTATTTCGACAATACGCAGGAAACGGCACGAATCTTGATAATCGTCTCTGATGGTGAAGATCATGAAATGGGAGCTTTGGAAGTTTCGGAAGAAGCTGTTAATCAAGGAGTAAGCATTTACACCATCGGTATAGGAACTGAAAAAGGAGGCCCTATCCCAATCAAGCAAGGCAACGTAACTCAGTCCTACAAACGTGACAAGAATGGCGAGGTAGTCATCTCTCGACTGAACGAGAATCTACTAAAAGGAATCGCAGAAAATGCCAACGGAAAATACATAAACGGCGAAAATACAAAAGAAACGATTGATGAACTTATAACCATTTTAGATGGCACTCAAAAAACCGAATTTGAAACTCAAAAATTTGTTGATTATCAAGACCAATTCCAATGGTTTTTGGCGGTAGCTCTGTTACTATTGGTCTTCGATTTATTTATTTTTGAACGTAAAACCCTGTGGGTAAAAAAACTCAATTTGTTTAACGAAAAGAAATAGAATGATGCGGATTTTATTATTTGTATTTTTATTAACAGGCTTCATAACTTTTGCTCAAAACAGAGAAGAACAAACTAAGAAAACTCTTGAAGAAGCAAAAAATAGGTCTGAAAAATATACTCAAAAGGGAAACAAGGCTTTCAACAGCGATAAACCTATTCAAGCAGAGGTTGAATATCGAAATGCAATTGCTGAAAACAAAGAAAACGGCATTGCTCAGTACAATTTAGGGACGATGTACTATAAACAAAAAAGCTACGACGAAGCTTTCTACCGATTGAAAAATGCGTCCACTTCAGCAGAGGTAAGTCATGCCGAAAAACATCAAATCTTCCACAACTTAGGGAATACATTTATGAAAGAAAAGGCATATGAAAAAGCTGTACAGGCATATCAAGAAGCATTACGAAATAATCCTAACGACGAAGAAACTCGCTATAACTTAGCTGTTGCTAAAGAGATGTTGAAGAAAAATCCTCCTCAAAGTCAAGATAATAAAGACAATAAACAAGATAACAACGAAAACAAAAACGACGAGAACAAAGACAGTCAAAATAAAGAGGAAAACAAAGACCAGAATAAGGATAATAAGCAAGATAACAAAGAAAACGAAAAGGAGGAGAATAAAGATAATCAAGATAACAAAAACAATAAGGACAAAGAGAAGGACGATAATAAAGAAGATAAAAATCAAGATAAAGGCAACAACCAAGATAGACCCAATAATCCTGAAGATGGCAAGAATGACAAAGATAAGGGTGAAGGCAAAAACACTCCTGCGTCACTATCACCTCAGCAGATGGAGCGTATTTTAGAGGCTATGAATAACGAAGATCGGAAAGTTCAGGAGAAAATTAACGCTAAAAAGGTAAAAGGTGAGCGTATCAAATCAGAAAAAGATTGGTAATAGCTTCTATTTATTACTAATCAATAAGTTGGAGTTGATTGGCTTTAAGGTTTTGTCATCTATACAATTAGAAATAAAGAAAAAATATGAAACATCGCATATTATTTATTATTAGCTTATTTTTCAGTGTGTTACACTCTCAAGAAGTGGAATTTATTGCCAAGGTCAGCAAAGACAAATTGGGAGTAAATGAACGTTTGCGTATCGACTTCACAATGAACAAAAATGGAGATAATTTTACTCCTCCTGACTTTAAAGGGTTCACAGTAGTTATGGGGCCTTCGCAATCGGTTTCAGATATGTGGATGAATGGGGTGAGAACTTTCTCAAAATCATTTAGTTATACCTTGCAGCCTACTGCTGAGGGAAAATTCACTATTCAAGGAGCGAGTATTGATATTGGTGGAAAGACCTATACCACAAAGCCAGTTGAAATAAGTGTTACGAAAGCAGTAGAAACACCTTCGTTGGATAAACCGACCACTGACCTTATTAAAGACAATTTGTTTTTGGTAGCAGAAGTTTCAAAAGGAAATCCATATCTGAACGAAGGAATCAGCGTAATCTATAAACTTTATGTGGGTGGACAAGTTGCATTGAATGATTTAAGAGTTGTGGATGTTCCAAAATTTCCTAACTTTTGGAGTCAAGAAATACGGATGGCCATGTCGCAGTATGAGGTAGATAATTGCACCTACCAAGGAAAAAATTTCCGTTGTGTGACCATAAAAAAGATGGTGCTATATCCACAAAAAACAGGAAAAATTACCTTGGAACCACTATCAGTGGATGCAGTTTTGGCTGTACCTACGCAACAACGCGATTTTTTCGGCAGAAACATTATGCAACAATCCGTACAGCGAGTTAGCTCTGGGAATAGAGTACTTAACGTTCGTGAGCTTCCCGAAGAAGGAAAACCCAATGATTTTTCAGGAGCTGTGGGTGATTTTACTTTTGAGGTAAACGCAACCCGCAAAGAGCTGAATGCATCAGAATCGACTCAAATTAAAGTACAAGTTTCGGGGAATGGGAACTTGAAACTATTTGATTTACCTAAACTTACTTTCCCTTCATCTTTGGAGGTCTACAACCCTGAGCAAAAGGACAATGTCAACACCACCCTTTCGGGAATGCGAGGAACAGTAGAGCAAACTTATACAATTGTGCCTCAATATGGAGGAAAATATCCCGTAGGAGCTACTTCGTTTTCCTACTTTAACCCAAGTACACAGAAGTATCATACCGTTAAAACAGAAGATATTCTCCTTGATATAGCAGGAAGTCCTGCCAAAGAAATTCAAAGCACGGGAGAAATAGTAAAACAAAGCGTACAAAATTTAGGAAATCAGTTCCGATTTTTACAACTCAATCCAAATTTACAACCAATAGATCAGCCTCTTTTTTTCAGTACATCGGCTTATTATTGGTGGTTATTTTTACCCCTACTCGCTATACCAATAGCTTTATTCTGGCAACGATTCCAGCAAAAAAGACAAGGCGATGTGGAAGGAAACAAAATCCGTAAAGCAAACCGTTTAGCCAAGAAGTATTTAAGTGAAGCAAAACAGAGAATAACGGACAAAGATACGTTCTATGAAGCACTAGAACGAGCTTTTCACAACTATTTGAAAGCTAAACTGAAAATTGAAACCTACGAAATGAGTAAGGAAAAAATCAGCTCACTGCTACAAGAAAAACAAGTGAAAGCCTCTACGCTGGAAACATTTATTAGCTTATTAAAAAACTGCGAATTAGCCCGTTACTCACAGGCTCATTCTGTTGCTTCATTGGAGAAAGATTATGAGCTATCAGTACAGGTACTCTCTGAGCTTGATAAGCAGATAAAGTAAGATATTGTGTTCGAATAAAACAAAAATATTAAAGAAATAACATAAAAAATACTATGAAATTACGATATATATTGAACATTAGTTTCTTTATTTTAGGACTGGGAACGAGCCTTGCACAGGACAATGAAAAGTTATTTTCTAAGGCTACAGAAAGTTACAATGCGAACGATTTTAAAGGAGCTATAGAATCGTACATGAGTATCTTAGATTCGGGATATGAATCCTCAGAACTATACTACAACTTAGGAAATGCTCATTACAAGCTGAATCAAGTAGGAAAAAGTATTTACTACTACGAAAAAGCTCTTAAGCTCAATCCTGACAACGAGGATGCTCGTAACAATCTAGTATTCGCCAACCAAATGACGGTTGATGTTATCACTCCATTACCCAAAACGTGGTACACACAGTTATCAAACCGTATTACTTCATTATTTTCACTCAGTACATGGGCTATTTTTCCTATTTTGAGTGTTTTTACTTTTGTAATATGCTTTTTGATTTACTTTTTCACCCCTTCAACAATCTTGAAACGCATATTTTTTACACTTACTCTTGTTTGCATAGTAACTGCTGTAGGCACCTATTTCATAGCAAATTTCCACTATAAAAACTATGTGAATGAGAAATATGCAATTCTATTCGAGAAAACCATCCGTGTTTTTGCTGAACCCAATGCGTATAGCTCAGAAGTATTTATTCTGCATGAAGGTACAAAGGTAGAAATTATCGAAACCCTTAACGAATGGATAAAAATCCGTTTGGAAGATGGAAAAATAGGATGGGTGAAGGAAAATGTGTTACGAGTTTTATAATACCTTAAGTAAACAATATCACTCTTTAATAACATCTTCATATTCAAACCAAAAGGATTCAAATTGACTCATTGTACGGTACAAAAATTCCATAGTCTCACGCCAACTGTCCTTGTTATGGATATTCACACCGTATTTTTGGACGTAAACTCGACTGATTCCTTTCTGATTAGGAAGTATATGAGTTTCTTCGAAAATAGCATCAGGCAGATATTCTGTTAAAAGAATCTGTTTCAGGGAAAGCATTTTATTGTAGTATAAACACCTGTTTTCTAAATTGTTATCTTCGATGTCAAGTGTTACCATTGCTTTTTTTTGGTCAAAATAGAATTTAAAACTGAAATCTTTAATTTTCGTGTCATAAAGCACCCATTTTCGAGGAAATGACTTGCCAAAAGAAATCCAAAATTCTTCGCGTAGTTTTTTTGCTTCTGCTCTGCTAAACATGTTTTGGTTTTTAAATCTGTGGTGAGGCTGATTAAAGCACTAAAAAACTTTGTCAATTTTTTCTCAATTTTGAAAAACGAAAAAGAATTTGACAAAGTTTCTATTTCAATTAAGTATTGCCTTTTTTTACATAACCTACTTCGTGTCAAAGAATTAATTTGCACTCTCTTACCGAAGTAAATCCATATCTCAGGAAAATAATCCGAAGAGATTTTTATTCTAAGGTCATTAAGTAGCGTTCGGCATCTAAAGCTGCCATACACCCTGAACCAGCAGCTGTGATAGCTTGACGATAGCGACTATCAGCGGCATCTCCTGCTACGAAAACTCCTTTTACGTTGGTTTCAGAAGTTCCTGGCACATTTTTAATGTACCCCACTTCATCTAAAGTGATAAACTCCTTGAAAACATCGGTGTTTGGCTTATGTCCAATTGCAACGAAAAATCCTGTTACGGGTATTTCAGAGATTTCATTCGTTTGATTATTACGAACTTTAATCCCCGTAACTACCTGACCGTCACCTAAAACTTCTTCTGTTTCGGTATTGAAAAGCACTTCTATGTTTTGCGTTTTTAGCACACGTTCTTTCATGATTCTCGATGCACGAAACTCATCACGACGCACTAACATGGTTACTTTTTCACATATGTTAGATAGATACAAAGCTTCCTCACATGCCGAATCCCCAGCTCCTACGATAGCAACCTGTTGTTTTCGGTAAAAAAATCCATCGCAAACGGCACAAGCAGAAACGCCACCTCCCATCTTTAAGTAATGTTGTTCGGAAGGCAGACCTAAATATTTTGCAGAAGCTCCTGTAGCGATGATAACAGTCTTAGCGTGGATTTCGTGTGTTTCGTTTACCCAAACTTTATGAGGTGTTTGCGAAAAATCGACTTTTGTCACCCATCCGTTTCTTATTTCAGCACCAAAACGCTCTGCTTGTTGTTGCAGTTCAATCATCATTTCAGGACCTGTAATTCCCTTTGGATATCCAGGAAAATTTTCAACTTCATTGGTAGTGGTCAGCTGTCCTCCAGGTTGTTCTCCTTGGTATAAAACAGGAGACATATTGGCACGTGAGGCATAGATTGCCGCAGTGTATCCCGCTGGACCTGAGCCAATTATTAGGCATTTTACTTTTTCTACGTTTGCCATTGTATTACTGTTTTTTATAGTTAACCCCACAAAAATACATATTTTAAATGAATTAAACAATTATTTGTCGAATGGTACAATGGTGAGGTGTTTTGAAAATATTTTAAAATAAATCTCAAAATATTTGGAGGTTTCATTTTTTCAATATACTTTTGCAGTGTATTAGTTAAGTAGAACACTAAATCAGTTTATGTATGATACGAATTCAAAATTTAGATTTTTCTTTCCACAAGAAAGTTGTATTCCAAAATTTGAACTTGCAGATTGAAGCAGGACAAATTTGTGGATTATTTGGAAAAAATGGGGTCGGGAAAACCACGTTGTTGTACAACCTCACAGGGTTATTGTTTCCTCACAAAGGAAAAGTGGAGATCTTGGGATTTGAACCTAAGAAGCGACAGACGGAATTCCTACAGGAAATTTTTCTAATTACCGATGAAGTATATCTGCCTGATATGTCGATTCGGCAATATGAAAAAACCATCGCTCCTTTTTATCCAAAGTTTGATACGGTACAATTCCTTGAATTTTTAAATAGATTTGAAATTCCCTCAGAAAGTCAGATTAATAAACTGAGCCTTGGACAGCGCAAAAAAGTCCTGATTAGCTTTGCCTTAGCAACGAATACTGCTATTGTACTGATGGATGAACCTACGAACGGACTCGACATTATGGGTAAAACTCAATTTCAAAAAATACTTGCTGAACAGATGAATGATGACCGCTATTTTATCATCAGTACACATCAAGCTAAAGATTTAGAAAATCTTATCGACCGCGTGATAGTATTGGATAATGAAAAAATATTATTCAATCAATCTGTACGAACGATTTCTGAGAAACTAAATTTTAAAATTTCAGAAAATAAAGCTGAGCTGAGCAAGGCTTTTTATGCTGAAACCAATTTCTTTGGCAATGTAATGGTACTTCCCAATCATGAGAATACCGAAAATCGGGTGGATTTGGAATTGCTTTACAAAGCCGTAACTACTAATTCTGAACAAATAAATCAATGGTTTAACTCAAAATAACAACATCCCATGAAACAAATTGGACTATTACTCCGCAAGGAATGGACGGAAAAACGTACGTTTTTTATATTTTTTACAATAGTAGCATTACTCATAAGTATAGGTGTGATATCCTACTATTGTTATGTCAGTTGGATAAATTCAGTAGATACAGGATATTTCTTTTTCTCTACAGAGGCTTTTATGATGCCCTATATAGTCACAATATTTGTGTGGGCTATCATCTCTCCCTACATCGCTTTTAGGGATTTTAAGAAAAGAAAATCAGCTATTTACGAATGGTTAATTCCTGCTACTCCAACTCAGAAATGGTTGGTTAAATGGTTTATCTATTGTGTTTTGTTCTTTATCTTTTTCACAATCCTGTATGGATTTTTGTATTATATTTCAGCTCAAATAGTGGATAAATTGGACTTTGTAAATACGTATGCTCCAGAAGATTTTGGACTACCTTCATTTAGCCATTTTATTGGAATAGGAACAGTTATTTGTCTGATGGCACAGTCTATTTTCTTTGCAGGAGTACTGTTTTTTAATAAATTTTCCATGTTTTTCACTACTTTTTCTTTCTTTTTATGGATTTGTTTTATGATAGCTTTGAATTCAATTTTAGGAGAATATGGCAGTATTTTTTTTGATACTGTATTGGGGGTGGAAGCAGATGAAGGAATGGGCTATTATGCTATTCACAAAAATTCAGAAAATATAAAATTGTTATTAACCTTGTTATTCTATATCGGAATTTTTATGTTGTACACATTATCTTATTTTAAATTTAAGGAAAAAGAAATACGATAGCCTATGGAAATTAGAGATACTGGACGAGCCATTTATTTACAAATAGCAGAGTTTGTCTGCAAGAAAATTCTGTTAGACGAATGGCTCCCTGAAACTAAAATACCGAGTGTTAGAGAGTTAGCAGTACAATTGACTGTAAACCCCAATACAGTAGCTCGAAGTTACGAAGTGCTAAAAACTAACGGAATTATCATCGATAAGCGAGGGATTGGCTACTTCGTTGAAAAAGAAGGAAAGCAACAAGCTAAAAACTTCCGACAAGCGGACTTTCTTGAGAATGAATTACCTACTTTTTTCAACACATTGCACACTTTGGGAATAGAACTAAATGATTTAGAACCTAAATTTCAAGTATTTAAACAACAATTAAAAGCTAAACAAGATGAAAACCAGTAATAAAATTCTTATGGGACTTGGAGTAACGCTATTGCTATTTCCTATTTTTTTGACACTGCTCAAAAATGTAGAAAATAAAAAAGCTCCGAAAGTATTCAATAAATACACGTATGACTATGTTCCTGAAAAGCTACTACCTTTCAAACATCTGAAAGTTGTAGGAAGTTATCACAACATGCAATTAGCATTCGCATCCTCGGATTCTGCCTTTGCGTTCGTTCCTCAGGACAAATCAGCTCCCCGACCTAAATTTATCTATCATCAGGATACACTTATAGTTTCTTATGAGAATATAAAAACAGAAAAAAACTTGGAATACACTTATTTCTTTCAAGTTCACACCCCTGATTTACAGTCATTAACATTAGATAAAAGCAACTTTACGCTGGATGCCTACCCTTCCGTAGAAAACGCTTCGTTGGACATATGTATGAACGAATCTCATATCACATTACAACAAGAACGAAAAACAAGAGATTATAAAAATATAACTATTGAAGGTACGAAAAGTACTATCTTAGTAGATACTCCAACAAAAGTTGAAAATATGCACATTACATTATCCGGAAAATCGCTCTTAATGGTCAAACATCTTGACATTGATAATTTTTCAGCTACTGTCAGTTCGGAAACAACTGTCAAGGCTACCGAAAGTTTAAATGATTTTATTCAAATAAAGACTTGATTATAATTCACGCAATGGGTGGAATTGTGTTCAAAAACTGTGTAAAATATTGTGAGTTATGAACTTACTAAGGGTTGTAGTGGAATTAGTTTCGCTATAACTCTTGTTTTATATCCAAAACGAATAAAAAATGTCAAGCATATAATCTAACCATATTGTAAAAAATGAGACAAGAAATGGTGAGCAACGCTTTCGATTTATGTATCATTAGACTCAACAAACGAACGCCATTTCAAAGTTTTTTGTTATAACAGGTTACGCTTAGCTACTTGCTATATCATCAGTTTTTTACTTAATACATTTACCTATTTTCAAGATAATGGAAATATTGTGCATCAATCACTTAGAAGCTGTTTTACGTATTTAAAAGAAAAGTTAGTTCTATACAGATAGCTTCGTTCTGAGATTAAAAGAAGTTTGTAAAGAGGTTCTTTTAAAAATACAAAAGTCAAGGGTGTAATACCGTTTATTGATAGTGTTCTTCCGTAGATTTAATAAAAAAGTATGTTTAAAAAACACTCTTAAAACCATTGTTTTGAACATTGATTATATTTCTAACGAATTACTCCTCAGTATTGCTTACTCTCTCTTCTAACTAGTGTGGTAAGTGTAAAAAGAATAGCCAGATGAAAAAGAAACTATTCTTTATAACTTTTCAATTATTTGAAATACAATATCTTGTATTTTTTTGAAGGGATGTCAGTAGCTCTTTCCTGCTTAGTTTAATTATATGATTCTTATAAAACATGTTTATGAGCTCTGTACGAAGAGCGTACTAAAGCACCACTTTCCACATGACGGAAACCTAATGATTCGCCTATTTGTTTAAATTTCGCAAACTGGTCAGGTGTAATAAATTGTTTTACAGGTAAATGTTTTTTTGAAGGTTGTAAGTATTGTCCAATTGTAACTATATCCACATTTGCTGCTTTCAAATCGTGTAACGTTTCGATTACTTCTTCTTCCGTTTCGCCTAATCCCAACATAATTCCAGATTTTGTGCGATGAGCTCCACTGCTTTTAAGATATTTAAGTACCTCCAAACTGCGGTCATATTTTGCTTGAATACGTACCTCACGTGTTAATCGTCGAACTGTTTCCATGTTGTGTGAAATTACTTCGGGAGCTACGGCTACGATACGATCAATATTCTTTTCTACGCCTTGGAAATCAGGGATTAAGGTTTCTAAAGTAGTTTTTGGACTCATTCTTCGGATGGCTTTTACGGTCTCTGCCCATAGGATGCTACCCATATCTTTCAAATCGTCTCTATCCACGGAGGTAATAACGGCATGTGTTATGTTCATCAATTTGATTGAACGTGCCACTTTTTCTGGTTCTTCCCAATCCAAAGAATCAGGACGTCCTGTTTTTACGCCACAAAACCCGCAAGAACGTGTACATATATTTCCTAAAATCATAAACGTAGCCGTTCCTTCCCCCCAACATTCTCCCATGTTTGGGCAACTTCCTGAGGTACAGATGGTATTAAGACTGTATTTATCAACTAACCCTCGAAGTTCAGTATATTTTTTTCCTGTGGGAAGTTTCACACGAATCCATTTCGGTTTGCCTTTTGGCGGAAGTACATTGTTTTCTACTGTCATTGTTTCGGCACTCATAAAGTTATTCTCTTATGGAAATAATGCCCAAAAGTACACTTTTTTTGGAAATTGACAAAATAGTATCGCTTATTTACAAATAAAAGAAACTGTCCGAAAAGTTATAATCTTGTTGTGATATTTTCAGTATACCTGTATATGCACTTAACGAATAACTCCTTACTGTTTTGCATGAAAGAAGAATTTATAAGTTAAAAAAACATATAAACGTATCTTGAATGTAACAAGAAAACCTTGCCTCGTCAGCCAGATCAAATGGCTGAATCTTGCAATTGTTTACTTTTCGGACAGCGTCCTAAATGTGTGTTATTTAATAAGTAAATTATTCAACAATGAATTTACCTTTCATCATAGCTGCGTGAGCAGGGAACGAGCAGATAAAATCATACGTTCCAGCTTCAGGAGCGTCAAAAGTGATAGTAGTTTCTTCTCCACCGCCAATTACTTTTGTGTGTGCAATTACAGCATCACTTCCCGCTGGAACATAGTCACTATCCTTTGCTTTCAATGCTTCAGCTGCAAAAGCCGCCACGTCAGTGCCTTGTTTTAGCAATACAAAATTGTGTCCCATAACCGTTACAGGCATTTTACCAACGTGTTTTAAGGTTAGTGTAACCTTTTCTCCTGCTTTTGCTTTAATTTCAGAAAGGTTGAACGTCATTTGATCCGTACCTTCCAAAACAATTGTACCATTTTCAACATGTTTAGCTGTAGAATTTGAAGGTGTTTCAGGAGCTACATGCTCATGATTGTGAGTTACAGAAGACTCCTCTTTTTTCTTTGTTTCTGTGTTTCCGCAAGAAACTGCCAATGCCCCCATAAGAGCTACCAATAATACTTTTTTCATTTGAGATAGAATTTAACGTTAAAATTTAGGTACAAAGATAATGATTTTTTTTGATATACCCAAAAGTAATTTATTTCAATTCTAAATTGCGTATTAAGCTACCAAGCGTCAAAATTTTTATGAGGAAGCAAGGTGTCTGTCATTTTCTTTTTTGGTTTACTTCTTAATAAATAAAATTTTTGAATATACATAGACGAACGAACCTAATAAAGGAAACGCACAAATCAAAAAAGCAAAAGTCACTTTCTGTCTTTTATCCAATTGCACATTCTTGATTAAATCAAATAATGTATATACGATAAAAACAACACATATAGTTAGTATAACGATTGGCATAATATAAATTAAAAAAAATGTTTTTAGAAAAACCTTTTGTTTTTGCAGATTTTTCTGATTAATAATATTTTTCTACTCTTTCGATTTTCGTAACTCGGTTTACTTTTTATTTTAATTCGGTTTCGACTTTCACATTTCCGATTTTTGGAGGGTAAGTCCGTTTCTTGACTAATGTTGTGATTTTTCAGTTACAAACGTATAGAATATTTTTTATAAAAACAAATAAACAGTGAAATGTTTTCCTAAATTTCAATTAGTTATGTTGTTGTTTTTACGGAGTGTGTGTTAAATAAAAAAGAAATGTCTATTTTTTTTATGAGAAAAAATGTCGAATTCATAAAGAGTTAATGGAGAAAATATTTTTTACGTTTTTTTTGTTTTTAAGAAAGAAAACGAAAGAGTGATTCGTTTGTTCATTTATCATCAACAATGGTTTTCCTTCTTTATTATTGATAGTTTGAAAAGTGTCCAAATGAAATGCTCTTTTTCTGTCCCAATCCCCCTTTCGTATCCCGACCAAAAATAGTCAATCCTTGGAGCTACTTTCTTGACTTAGGTATATACTTGGGTAAAAAAACAAAGCCTTTCTTTAATATTTTATTGTCATTATTTTTCTGAAAATCAATAATTTGTGTTCGTTCTTAACGAAGTGTTGGTAATAATCTCTTTTGTATAGTATATTTGCAAAAAAAAATAAATGATGATAAAATTAATTGTATCTGATATTGACGGAACTTTGGTTAATAAATTCAAAGAAATTCCACCTCTTTTTTGGGAAGTTTTTAAATTGATTCAACAAAAAGATATACGATTTTGTGCGGCAAGTGGGCGACAAATACAGAGTTTAGAGCAGTTGTTTGCACCGATTCAACAACAGATAGCTTTTGCTTCTGACAACGGTGCTTTGGTTAAATATCAAGATAAAGTGTTGCACGAAAATTCAATTGAAAAAACTTTGTTGAAGCCAATTTTAGAAACTTGTGAATCCATAGAGGGGATTGCGGTGGCTCTTTGTGGTAAAAGAAAGGCTTATGTGAAAACAGAAAATATCCGACTTTACGAGGAAATTAACCTTCATTATCCTGCTATTGAATATGTTACAGATTTTAATATGGTAGATGATGACATATTGAAAGTGACTGTTTGTGATGAAAAAGGTTCACAACAAAATTCGTATCCTAAATTGAAAGTCTATGAATCTGATTTTAAAGTGGTTATATCAGGGGATATGTGGCTTGACATTACAGCCAAGGAGGTAAATAAAGGGGTTGCTGTGTCTATTTTACAAAAAATGTGGGGAATTCTTCCGGAAGAAACCTTGGTTTTTGGCGATCAGATGAACGATGTTGAAATGATGGCACAAGCTAAATTCAGCTATGCGATGAAAAATGCACATGAAGAAGTAAAGAAAATAGCTTCTTTCATTACCGACTATGATAACAATGATAGTGGAGTTCCTCGGAAAATATTAGAGTTAATTAGTTGATATATTGTGTTTTAATTATTTTTTGTGTTGCATCATCCATTTGCAATTGGTCAAATCATAGATTTTTTGGATGTCTTTCATAATCCGTTTGTAGTCAATTTGAAGGTCGATTAGATTGCCATTTTTCAGATCAAAAACCCATCCATGAACAATTGGATACTCTTCAATGATATATCGCTCTTGCACACACGCCATTTTGATGACATTTATGCACTGTTCTTGTACGTTGAGTTCCACCAAACGATCGTAGCGAAGTTGTTCATCATCAATGCGATCCAGTTCAACTTGATGTAAACGATAAACATCACGAATGTTTCTTAGCCAAGGGTTTAGCAATCCCATGTTTTGTGGAATCATTGCAGCTTTCACTCCGCCACATTCATAATGCCCACAGACAATAATATGTTTAACTCTCAGATGCTCAACCGCGTACTGAATTACAGCAGCTACATTCATGTCAATATTGTTAACGATATTTCCTACGTTTCGATGTACAAAAACTTCGCCTGGCTTCATCCCCATAAGTTCTTCTGCCGTAACACGACTGTCGGAACAGCCAATGTACAGATAATCAGGGTTTTGAGTTTCTGCTAATTCTTTAAAAAAGCTCGGGTTTTCCTTCAGTTTTTTTTCTACCCATTTTTTGTTGTTTTTGAAAATATCGTCATATGAATTTAGCATCTGTTTTTGGTTTTAAGCTATTGTTAATTAGCGTTTTGAAAAATATACACTTCCGTAGCTCCAATGCCGTATTTTGCATACTCTGCATCGTAGAATTTTACGGGGTATCTTCCTAATAAATATTCCAATTCTGTACGTAGAACACCTTCGCCCACACCATGGATGAAAACTACTCTCTGAATACGTTTTTCAATAGCAAATTCCAGTTGCCGACGAGCCGTTTCTAGTTGTAGGGTAAGCATGTCGTGGTTAGTCATATTTTTGGTGGAATTGGTGAGTTGGTGAATGTGCAAATCTACTTCCATTGGTGGGATTTTTTTATCTTTCCGTGGAATGATTTTTTTCTTTTTTTCGATATTCTTAGCTAGAAAATCATGATTCATATCTGAAATAGGTACGCGAATCATGTTGTTTTCATTGATTTTTACCAATTCCGAAAGTAGAAATGTCAATTCAAAGCCATCAGTAGTTAAAATTGTAGCTTCTTGATCTTTAATTTTAACGATTTTTCCCCGAATAGTGTCGTCTAAAACTTCTATGTGGTCACCTATATTCAATTTTTAGCTAATCTTATTCTGTTCGTTTACTTCTTTTCTTGTTGTTGCTGTGTTTCGGTCTTTACCTCACTCTCTATTTTAGAGTGAGGGTAGGGTGTGGTTTTTTCTTCCTGAGGCATAGGGTAGGGATCAGACGTTTTTGAATTCAATTTTCTTGAAATATTGTAAATTCCAAACATCAGTAAAGCCATCCCTCCGATGAGCAGAAGCTGTTCGTAACCCTTAAAAAATGAACGTGTAAATGCCATCGTAGCACCGAGCACCATCAGTAAATAAATCCACTTATTTTTCATAGTGATTTCATTTTTAATTATTTAATTTGAAGTAGCTCTTTAGCTAATTCAATCATTCTCGGGTCGCCCGTATGTTTGTTAGGTTCATCAGATAGTTTTACAGTCGATACCCATTCGTTATCACGTGTCAATACTTCCGTAAGTTTCATTACGATGTTCATCGGTCGAAGTCCTACGTCATTGGTTAAGTTTGTTCCAATTCCAAATGAAATTCCGATTTTTCCTTTACATGCTTCAGCGATTGATTTTACTTTCTCTGGATTGAGTCCGTCGGAAAAAATAATGTATTTCGACAGAGGATTAATTCCGAATTTTTTGTAGTGTTCAATGGTTTTTTCAGCAAAAACAATAGGGTCGCCACTGTCGTGTCGTACACCGTCAAAGAGTTTGCTGAATTTTTTGTCGAATTGTTTGAAAAATACATCCGTAGTGTAAGTGTCTGAAAGAGCAATACCTAAGTCGCCACGGAAAACATCTACCCAATGTTCCAATGAAAGGGCGTTGGACATTTTGTAACCATATTCAGCGGCATGGAACATAAACCATTCATGAGCGTGTGTGCCAATAGGTTTCACTTGGTATTTCATAGCCAAATGTACGTTACTTGAACCTGAAAAGTTGTATTTTTGTGATTTAGTAAGCGTTTGCATAACCAAGTTATGTACATAGTACGAATGGCGCCGACGTGTTCCAAATTCTGCAAAAACAACGCCTAAATTCTCGTAGAATTTTACCTTTTCGATGGTGTTTTCGATGATTTGACCATCGCTCCATTGTGTGGCATTCGTCAATTTGTAGTACAGTTCGCTAACCATTGCCAACAAAGGCACTTCCCAAAGAATGGTACGATACCAAAGTCCTTCTACTTCCATTTGAAAATCGCTACCGTTTTGGGTGATTTTTACTTCTGAAGGGTCATACCTATATCCCTCTAAAAAGTCAATGTACGCAGGGTTGAGGTATGGGCATGATGCTTTCAAAAAAGCCTTTTCTTCTTTGGTAAGTTTCAATTGAGACATTTGATTTACAGATTGTTGCATCGCTTGAGCAAAACCCTCTGGAAATTCATGTTTGCCACGATTGATGAATTTGTATCGTCCTTTAGTGTTAGGAAATAGCTTAACGACAGCACACTGCATCGTGAATTTGTAGAAATCGTTATCTAAGATGGAGTTAAAAACTCGGTAATTTTCTTGCGACATATTTTTATGTATATATAATATTAATATGGTGTAATTTAATGAAATGTAGCAGACTCCCAGCAAAGATATACAAATAATTTAGAATAAGCAAAAAACTATTTTCTGTTTCGTTAAAAAGGAAAGATTGAATGTTAAAAAAAAGGTCAGCTACGTTAAAAATAGAAAGGGCTTTCTGTTGATGAATATCAGTTTTTGTGGTGTCAAAATTGTTTTTAATTCAATGAAAATCAGAAATAGGTGTGAATTTAATGTGTTTTGTGGTCCAATTTATGAATTTTTTTCTTGTAAGATTGTCAGTTGGTAGAAATATTTTTTTTGTAATTCTGAATTTTACATATAACTTTGTGTGCTTAATTGTTTCAATATTATATCATATTTATGAATAGATTTTTACTAACAATTGTTTTATTATTCACAGTATGTATCGCTAAGTCGCAGAATTTAGATGACTTTACGGTTACGCCCGAACCTGGTGATTGCTATTCCAATTCCAAGATAAAGGTGAATTTGGGGGCGGGGAATTACGCCCCAGCACAGCTGACCGCAGAGATTCAGTTGCCACCCACTCCAGGGTTGCCATCTACTCGAGTGCAAGAGTTTGACACTTCTGAGTATATCTTTGGTTCGTTGCAACCAGGAACGTACACCATCACGGTTATCAATGAAAATGGTTGGGTGCGTTCCCAACCTAAAGTTGTAACGATACCTACGACCTACGTCAGTACCCAGTTGACAAAATGGAAAGTAACGGCTTCGTCTTGTAATAATACTAATGACGCTAAGGTATCTTTTACCATAGTAAGGAACACAGGGAAAGGGCCTAACTTTGAGGTGTCAATTACTGACGATGCAGGAAATGTGCTTGTGCCTGCACAGACGTTTACGCGTCCCAACGCTAATACAGACTTAGATGTCACTGTACAAGGAAATGCAACACATCCATTGACAGCAAATCAGTACGTGTTTGTCAATGTACAAGATATGACAGGAATAACTCCCAATTGTGAACTTCGTAAGGAACGCGTGAGTATCCCTCCTATAAACCCCTCTGTGGATTGTATTGAAATTGAGAAAATGGACGGACAATCCCGTATCCAAACCAATATGGATTGTAAACGCCGAATCTCTTTCCGTATACAGAGAAAAGACGGTAGGAATGATATGGCACCCATACATAGCTATATAAGTGAAAATAATTCAGGGATAGCTATTGTAAAGCGTACCAAAAGAGATGCACTCGGTAATATTATTGAAGAAGCTGAGTACGACATTACTTCTTCATTTAGTGCTAATTACAATATTGTTGCAGAGTATAATTCTTTTGTGTCAGATTATGTGTTTGAAGATGGCGATGAGGTAGAGGTAACTATCAATATTGGTATGACACCTATTCGAGAGAAATTTACCTTGACCCCAATGGATCCTATGCAGATAGTAGCGGCAGCACCCAATCAAACACCTATTGGTATTGCTAACTATTCTCATTTGGATGACTTATGTCAAGGTCGCAAATTGTTATACGCAGCACCTTACTACCAAAAAGTAGAGTTTCCGAACACAGCGAACCCATCCGATCCAGCGGGGTATCACAAGTATGAATGGTATCAAGACTTTTCACTGTTTTTGACAGATGACGAGTTGTACAATCAAGGTAAGGACGGATACTACTTTGAGATTTATAAATGGGAAGGTACGGGAACACCCAATCTTAATGCTACAGTAGGATGGAAACGCAAAACACAAGTCCCGATTCCTGCAGGACATCCTCTGTACATGCCTCATGATGTGATACCTTCTCTTCAATGGAATGACCGTCACGACATTGTTGATGTGACAGATACAGGATATGGTCATTATAAAGTCGTGTATAAAAAAACAGGTTTACAATCTTGTTATGAGCCAAAAAGGATGTATAATTTTCAACCGATAGCGAATCAAATAAGCCAATTTTTCGATGGACTCTACGTCGGTAAGGGGCTGTTTGAAAACACGGTTTCATTCAGAAAATGGATTTCAGCGGTAAGTTTTAATTATCCTTTGGAGGTAACTATTGAGCCTATTTCTGTTCCAGGAGCAACTCCTTCAGTTCCTCCCGCAGGTACAGCTACGTTTACCATGACTTTCAATACTTCTTTACCTCTTGACAATGGTGTGCAACATCAGCGAAGCATTGTTTTTCCTGTGAAAAAGATAGTTCCTAATGCAGAGGTTGTAAACTCCAACGTTATGTATGGTGATTTCCCTAAGGGGAAGTATAGAATCACAGTAAAAGATGAATGTGGAAATACAGATAGTAGAGAGATTGATTTTGAGGAAGGAATGACGCTGGGCGAAAATTACGTAAAACCCGTATTGGGTTGCGAGGCCTCAGAAATTCATTATGCTATAGGAAGTAACGTACGTAGAGGAACGGTGCTTTGGGCTCCGATAGTCTTGGAGAAGAAAAGACCTGATGGAACTTATGGACCGATTACATCTCAACGTTTGGATATGAATGACCCAAGAGGAACGTTTGTAGGATTGGAAGCGGGTGAATATCGTGTGCGAGCCTATAGTTTCTCGTATGACAAACATGCCGTGTGGAAAAGAAGTGGTTCAGGCTACGTGTTGGAAAACCTTACCAATGTTATGGGAGTGGCAGGATATACGTTGATTCCTGAATACCTCAATGCGTTACGCCTTAACAGCCCTGAATTCCAACGAGGGTCGGTACTGCAAGTGGAGATAGTGAAAGAATTGACGATTACTAAAACGGAGCCTCTGCAAGTGAGTGCCATAGGAACTTCTTGCGGAACGGCAACGGGTACGGGTATGGCGATTATGTATGTTCAAAACAGAGAAGATGTTCGTTATCCTTTGACCTTCACACTTTACAAACAAGATGGTACAGAAGTGGCATCTGTCACGTATGACGCTGATTCAGAGGCGGATAGTCATATATTTAGAAATTTGCCTGACGGAGACTATACCGTAAAAGTAAGCCATCAGTGTACGGAGGGTATTTATGACGTTCGTGTGAAAGCGGATACATATGCTCCTCCGAGAATCACAGCCTCTCCAGAGAGTCAAAATCCTTGTAACGGAGATGTAGTGAGGCTCGCTTTTAGTGGCTCAGAGGTGCTGTTCAATGTTGAATGGTTTAAAATTAAAACCGATGGTTCGCTTGAAAGCATAGGAACCGGAGCTACTATCACTCAAACGGTGATGACAAGTACACAGTTTCAGGCAGAGTACACCTTGAAAGACACCTCAATCTGTGGTGTTGCTGTGGGCGTAACGTCTCCTGTAACGGTAGCGTTCATTCCTGACACCACGCCACCCGTGATTTCAGGATGTCCTGCATCAGCCATTGTGGTGAACGCACCAGCCAATGCTTGTGATGCCGTCGTTACTTGGGGAACGGTAACTGCTACGGATAATTGTGGATTTACGCATACGCAAACCCACCAAAGCGGAGACAGATTCCCAATAGGAATTCACACCGTGACCTATCTGTTTACGGACACCTCAGGAAATACAAGTACTTGTACTTTTAATGTGGAGGTCAAGTCAAATGTCTTAGCATTAGACATCCAAGCCAATTATATTGATGGCAATGGAAATGTATTGAACCGCAAATTAGCATTGAATGAAGGTTTCCAATATAAAATAGTGTACAACAATAGCGGTTTAGATGATTTGGCTACTGCCACTTTGACGGTAGACTTTTCAGCCAACCCATATATTAATATAGGTGTTCCAACCTATCAACCGACCACTTTAACCCAAATGCCAACGTACACCCATGTTGGTAGGGTGTATACGTTTGTGTTGCCGAAGGAGATACTAAAAGGCAGTAGTGGGGAAAGAGCTATCTATATTCCTTTGACGATGAATGCAACGTATGCGGAAATAGGAACGCCTTGTATGAATATCTTTGGTGTGAAGTATGAAATTGAATATCAAAGAGATAATCAAACGTGTCCTACGGGAACGCAAACCAAAACAGGAATGAACTCCATTGAAATTTCAACACAAAATGACATTCGTTCGGAATTGTTCTGTGTCGGGTCCTCATTGATGTTGAAAGCAACACCAGGATTTATTTCCTATAAATGGTTTAAAAACGGTACAGAAATTCCTTCGGTAACAGGAAATTCTTACATGGCTACGGAAGCAGCTGAATATATGGTGCAAAAAACAGCCGTATGTTCAGATACTACTTTTGGAACTGTTACCGTAACAAGCCAAGAAATCATTCGTTTTGAGTCGTTTAGCTCAAGTGCAACAGCAGACCCTATCAGAGCATTGGCAAACGGAGGGGCTACTTGTGGAGCTGATGGACGTTGGACGAGTCACTTCATTTTGTGTAATGAGTCATCGAAAATTATTACTGTAACTTTCCGTGATTCGAGTCTTGAGTGGCAACGTTTTAAAGCAAGCTGTTCACCACCCAACGATGGCAGATGTCAGAACTATAATGACAGTTGTTGGGAAACTATTTCAGGAGCTACAGGTAGTTCATTTACCATTAATGCTGCCGGACGCTACCGATTGAAAGTTTCTTCAGCCAATGGCTGTGAAGCTCACTATTATTTTGAGGTGTTTATGAACGGATTGTCAGGGGAAGTGATACAACCTGTGGGGCATATCACCAACTATCAACCTGGACATTTCAATGTGAAGATGGCTACTGAGGGCGTAATTTATCAATATACAATTAAAGATCCGAATGGGCAGACGTATATGGATAGTAGTAATGCTGCTAATATTATAACTTACGACCAATATAACGGAGGTCATGACATTACAGTAAGAGGAATTTCAGTTCCTGGAACTTATACTATTGAAGTGAAATCAGGAAGTATAGCTAATTGCTCAACAACATTGAGAGCAACAGTTGAAGAACGGAAAAATCTGACAACTACAGCAACGGTGCTTTCATGGAGTGACTGTAATAATGTAAAAGTTCGCTTCGGGGCACAAGGAGGAAAAGCACCGTATCGCTTCGCTATATGGAAAATAGATGGGGTACAACGTTATCCTGATTACACTTCTATTCCTGATACAGCATTCATTGCTACCATTCCAGAGGGAAGTGTGCAAGTGGATCAAGATGTACATGTTACTCAGCTGGGAAGATATATTTTCGTTGTAAAAGACGCAAATGGAGCCTATGCCGAGACGGTTTCTCCAGGGGAAATGATTAGACCAGAGGGGATTACGGACTATGCTATTAATGTGAAAAACGTAGCTTGTGGAGACACTTCAGGAGTTGTTTCCGTAACGTTTACAACAGCACATCCTCAAGACATAATCACACGATTACATCGTTTACAAAGTGGAACTCGGGTGCAAACATTTGAGAACGCTTCTGGAATCTATGCTCAGGGAATTGTACAAGGGAAATATGAACTAGAAGTTATTATCACACAAGGTTCAAGAGTTTGTACGTATGTCAATCCAATTGAAATAGGAGAAGATGAAAATACGTTGAAAGCTTTTGCTGGGGTGGTGGAAGACAAATCGTGCGACACTACCAATTCACCAAAACGATACAAAGTTCATATTAATAACGTCAGCGGAGGAACTGGTACGGGCTATATGTATAAGTCAGAAGGTGGTAGCTATACAACTTCAAATGTTGTATATTTATCCGGTTCAGGAAATGTGTATGTGAGAGATAGTGCTAAATGTGAAATTGCAATTCCTGTTACGATAACAGATATTCCATCTCCAGAAGTTAATGTTAGCACCGTGATGTACAGTTGTTTAGGTAAAGGTACATTCACTGTGACTGCCTCTCCTGCGGGTACGTATGAGTACGAAGTGGTAGGCGGAGGAATTACAGAACGAAATACTTCAGGAGTGTTCACATTGGATGCAGGAAACTATTCTGTTTATGTGTACCACCAATCGGGATCATCGTCAGCGACCACCCCTAATGTTTTGTTCCAAGAAGATTTTGGAACAGGAAATGATACTTGTAATAACTCCATTATATACATGACTTGCAAACCTAATGAGGAGTTGCAAAATAGTCAGTATGTTATTACAAAACAAGTGACGCCAAGAGCCGAGTGGACAACTCCAACCGATGCTTCAGGAGTTGTAAATGGTCGCTATTTAGCAGTAAATGCTAACTCTAACCAAGGTAATTTAGGGGTTATATATACTAAAAACATCAAAGATATTGTTGCTGGACAAGATGTTAAGGTAAGTGTGAAATTATATAATTTACTGAAATCTACTTATATAGGAGGTGTTAATCCAAACTTAGATTTTGTTCTACTGACCTCAGGAGGAGTTGAACTTAAACGAATAAGTTTAGGACAGATATTAGCAGATGAGAAATGGCATTCAAGAGCTGTTACATTCAATAGTGCGGACATAGGAACAAACACTGAGGTCATTTTCCAAATTGTGAGTAAAGAACCTGTTTCAACCAGTGTTGGAAGTGATGTGGCAGTTGATGATATTTTGATTTGGCAGGAAACCAAGGTTTGCAACCCACGAACAGATGCAAAATCAGTAGTGATAGAGGCCGCAAAAGCATTCACTGTTACAGGTTCGGCAGAAGATGCTGCTTGTGATGGACTAGGCAAACTGAAATTAAGAATTGAAAATAGAAACGGAAGTGATATTGTTTATTCGCTTGATAATGCTAATTGGACAACAATAACGCCGACGGCTACCAGCGTGTCTAATGTTGATATGGCTGTGATTCCTAATTTAGCAGCAGTAACCAGCGGTACTGTGTATGTCAGAAAACAGAATGAACCAAGTTGTTTGGTGGAATTAACTTATACCATCAATGCATTAGAAACCGTTTCAATAACTACACAATTGCTTCGAGTGGCAAGTTGTAATCCGATGAACGCAGATGTTAAAGTTATGGCTACTGGAGGAGCAAGACCATATCAATCCGTTACTGCAGTACCTTCGGGAGGAATTTCAACTGTAGCAAATATGGTAAATAATGAGGCTGTTTTTGACGGAGCAAGGGCATTAGCGCCAGGAACATATGAGTTACGTTTGACCGATGCTAATGGTTGTGTGACTACCTCAACTTTGAAAGTGGATGCACCAAAAACACTGACCTTAGAAGCGAATAGTAATAATGCTTGTTTGTTGCCAGGTGAAAAGGCTGAGGTTACCATTCAAGTACTTGACGGAAACGGAAACTATCGATATAGTAAAGATGGCGTGAACTTCACACCTCCATCAGCCACTGCAGAGTACACATTCGAGGATTTGAATCCAGGAGTGTATGTGTTTAAGGTAATTGATGGAGCAAATTGTTCAACAACCATCACTGTTGATATTCCAGAGCCGTTGACTCTGAACGTACAACCAACAAGAGCCTTGACTTGTGCCACAGGATCGAATGCTGTTTTTGTGTTGAACGCTACAGGAGGTAATCCAACTCAGCCAAAACAGTTCTTGTGGAGCAACGATGGAGTAAGTTACCAAAGCACGAATGCTACGGGCATCACTCTAACAGCTTCAGGAAATACGGCTACATTTACAACCAATGTTGAAGGAGATTATTACTTCAAAGTGACGGCAGGTTCTTGTGAAAGAAAAGCATCAAAACAAGAAGTGAAAATATCACGTCCTCAGTTCAAAACAACTTTAACCAAAGAGGATGCAGCCTGCTATGGTTCGGCAACAGGTCGAATTAACGTGTCATTGACCGACATTCAAGGAGGAACAGCTCCGTACGATTTGATATTGTTCGATGGAACTAACACGACAACGCAAGCAGTGGGTAACATCATCAATTTGAAAGCAGCTACCTATCAATTGACGGTGCGTGACGCAAATGGCTGTATTTCAGACTCACAGAATATTACTATAGGACAATCTCCTCAGTTAAATGTTGCAGTAACAACAGTAGATGTTAGTTGTGACAGAGTTTTAGGAGGAGGAATGAATAATGGAGAGGCTAGATTTAATTTTGTGAGTGGAGGAACAGCTCCGTTCTCTATCGAATTGCATTACAAAGATGTGCCACATGGTACAGCATTGTACAATCAGTCGAATGTGAACTTAGGAGACATAATTGTTGTACCAAATTTAATTCCACATGAATATGTGGGTACGATTACCGATGCTAATGGATGTGTAACAACAAAAACCTTTGAGATTTTTGGTACATCAGATAGAATTGTTGCAAAAGCAACCACTATACCAGGGTGTGATACGGCATCATTAGAGGTGTCTGCTTACAGTAGTGCGGCAGGAAGTTCCATTGCTGCAGGTTCTCATTGGGTAGCTATCTATAAACAAGGTATGACAATTCCTTCAGGAACGCCTCCATCATCGCCAACTTGGATAGACGGAGGGAACACGTGGTATGCAGGAACAGTGACTGATGTAACAACTGTGTCGGGAACAACTGTTTCAGGAACAACAGCTACCATTCCAGGTTTGACACCAGGGGCTAAATATCGATTTATCGTATATGACTCATCAACAAAATGTTATGTGATAGAAGAAGTGACTCAAGTGCCAACAGCATCATCTACTTTGAGTATTACATTGACTCCAACAACCACTACATGTAGAGGTTCAAACGATGGAAAAATTGATTTTGAGGTTAAAGGAATGAATCCTATGATTACTCATCTAAAATATCAGGCTTACTATTATGCAACCCACGATCCTGTGCTTGGTGCAGGAGGTTCAATAGCAATTCCTCCGGGAGTGACTTCTGCAACCATCCAAACAGGAACTGTGTTAGGGGTGCCTGCAGGTAAGGTATATGTTGTATTCACAGAAGAAACAGCAACAGCACCTCATTGTAGAAAAGCATCTGAACCTGTCGTAGTGCCACAGGCTCCAATGGAGTTAGTAATTCAAGATTTGTCCGTCATCAATGATAACTGTCAGGCAGGAGGGCAAGGTAGTATCTCGGTTGATGCGCGTCATGGAGTAGCTCCTTACAAATATTATTATCATAATGAATCTGCTTTAGGAACTCCTCCAGCAATTGGAACATCAACATTGACTGCACTTATAGTAGCATCCACTGATGGACATACAGTTTCAGGTTTAGATAAAGGAACATGGCATGTGTTTGTACGTGATAATAATGGATGTATCAAGACTCGCTCTGTTACGGTAGATCAAGATAAAGCTCCAGAGATTTCGTCTGTGGTTCTGGATAATCCTTGTACAAGCGATAAAACAGCATATTCAGTGCGTTTAAATCTAACAAAAGTAGGAACAGGACAACACTACTACCGAGTGAAACTTGGAGGAACGCCTACTGCAGATTGGATGCCTATGAGTGTGTCTCCTTATGCTACATCTGTATCATTGCCAGTACGTTTACAGCCTTCTACACAAACATATACCATTGAGTTGAAAGATGCTAATGATTGTGCAACCTCAGAGGATATTAAATTGTATTCGCAGGTGAAATATGAAGTGGTAACACCGTTGATTCACTGTGGAGCTGTGTCGGCTGATATTGTTATCAAAAATCTGACAGGAGGTTCAGGTAAATATGCTTATACGATCAATAAGGTGGAAACTGTTTTGGATCCTATCAATCACACCACTTCGGAGATTTTTGTGCCGATAACAGGAGTGAAAACAACAACGGCAGGTACCGTAACGGTGACTATTTCACCAGCAGTTCTTGTAGGTTCATATGCTATTCGTCTGTATGACGAGGCAACCCGTAGCCAGACATCGGTATGTCCGGAGGTAAGAAACTTTTCGATTGACCTTCCTGAAATTCCAGAGATGGAGGTGTTGAGCTTAACTAACCCAACTTGTAGCACAGGAACAGGTTCCGCACGAGTGAAAGTAAGTCCGAGTGTATTAGCTCCTTATACGTTTACTATTGAAAATCCAACTACAAGTATGGTGTTACCAGCTACAAGTTCAGGTGTTGATTACGCTGTGTTTGATGGCTTATCAGGTTCTTTAACAGGAGAGACATACATCGTTAGTGCAGTAGCAACTAATGGATGTGTGGTAACAAAAACGGTTGTAGTTACAACTCCAGCACCACTTGTCTTAGCATCAAATGCTTTGACAATGGAAAGCTACCAATGTGTAGGAAATACAACATCGTTACCGACCTTGACTTTTGATTTGTCAAAAGTGAGTGGAGGAACACAGAGCTACACACGAGTAGAGTTCTATGAGCAAAGTTCTGTTATACCTGTCAATATAAAGGTTATCAGTCAAGGAACAACATCGTACACCTATACGCTTACTGACCATGTTGCAGCTACGCAAACCTACACTGTTAAAGTATTCGATGCTAATGGTTGTGAGGTAATCACACCAGCAGTAACCGTAACACCAACTTTGGTATTGTCGAGTGTAACGGCTACCCGTTCTGTTGAAATAGATTGTACAACCAATCAAGAGGTAGTAAGCGTAACTGTAACAACAAGTGTATATAACGGAGAAACACTTCTTTATGAGGTAATCAAACGAAATGCCAATGGAACAGAAACTACGGAGTTTACACGAAGTGTAGCAACTACGACACAGGTGTTTAGTTTGCCAATAGGTAATTACACTATCAGAGTCACAAATCCAGCAACCAATTGTTTTGTTACAACAGCTTATGACGTTCATGAACCGAATTCATTCTTATTTACTGCTTCAAATATTGTCAATGTGAAATGTTATGGAGAAGCGACGGGAGCAGTAACTTTGAATTTCTCAGATATGCGTTTAGGTGATGGAAATCATGCCGCAGCAGGATTTGAATTTGTCATCAGTCCAGTGACAGGTTCAGCAGGTTCAACGGTAACAGGAACTGTCACTGGAGGAACTGTTACTACAGTGACAAACTTGTTAGCAGGAAATTATCAAATGATTGCAAAAGCATTGAGCAATCAATGTTCAACAGAACCTGTAGCTTTTGAAATCTTACAGAGCGAACGTCCGTTAGCGGCTACAGCTACTCAAACATATGGAGTAACTTGCTTGGATAATAAAGGAGAGATTTTGGTCAAAGTTACTGGAGGTGAAGCTCCATATCAGGTGATTTTACATGGTTCGAGTGGATACGTTTCGTCGCCACAAATAGGAGGAAATATTATCACAAATGAAGGAGAATTCTTATTCACAGGATTAACTTCAAATGGCTCGTCACAAGTCTACACTGTTCAGGTTATAGATAGAAATGGAAGCGGTTGTCAGGATAACTCGGTAACCATTACTTTGGTACATCCAACACCTATTACGGCAACAGCAACTGTGATTCAGAATGTAACATGTAAAGATGCAGCCAACGGAATCATTGAAATCGCAAATGTAGCAGGAGGTTCAGGTTCACCTACTTATTTCTTTGAATTACGTCAGGGAACAGCCACCGTGATTACTCAAGAATCTCCACGATTTGAAAACTTAGCTCCAGGTGAGTATGAAGTATGGGTCATGGATGCTTGGAACTGTGATCAGAAAATAGGCGAATTGAATGTAACTGAACCTGAAGAGCTATCGTTCAAAGTGGTAAGTGCTGAGCTAGTGGTGTGCCATGGTGAAGCTACTGCTTGGATCAATTATGAGGTACATGGAGGAACAGCTCCTTATGAAGTAAGTATTGTAAAAGCAGTTACAGGGGCAGTAATAAGCACCGATACGGCATTTCTTGGAAATGTAGCTCGAGGTTTATCAAAAGGTAAATATGAGGTACATATTACCGATGCACAAGGCTGTACGATGTCACCAGTTTATGAGTTTGAAGTGGAAGAAACTCCGAATTTAGAAGCAACTGCAACTCAGATACACGACTGTCAAGACAATAAGTACACAACTTGGATTGAGGTGAAATTCAAGCATACCGTTGATCCAATGAAGTTGAGCTACAAGTTAGGAAGTAAATCAGAACGTGTATTTGCAAGGTTTGACACAAAACGAAATGTTGCAATAATCAATGCTAATGGAATTGACCAAACACAACCTTTGCAAGTGTTGACTATTTTCCATAGAGATGAGATCGCAGCAACAGGACAGGTTGTACTGTGTTCTTACACCTTGGGCGACCCAGTGAAGATAGAGAATTTAATGCAGTTGGACAAAGTCAAAAGAGTAGCAAATGATGAAATCAACACTATCCAAGTAGCAGGAAAAGATGGTCAATATCCGTACACCTATGTCTTCAACGGACAAAATCAAGGAGGTAACGGAGTGTATAAATTAAAAATAACTGATCCTGAAGAGATTGGCGAAGATGGAAAACGTTACAAAGTGATTGATGTGATTATCTATGATGCAGTAGGTTGTACCGTTACAGCTACTATCAAAGAGTTGTTCCATGACATTACAATTCCAAATTATTTCACTCCCGATGGAGATGGAAACAATGATACATGGACTCCGAAATATATTGATGAATATCCGTATGCTCGAACACATATTTTCGACAGATATGGTCGCAAAATAAAAACCCTTAAAGTAGGTGAGTCATGGGATGGAATCTATAACGGGAAACCTCTTCCAAGTGGAGATTACTGGTATCTATTAGAGCTTAATAGCGATATAGATCCACGTAAGTTTAAAGGAAACTTCACCATTTATAGGTAGTAAAATTTAAAGAATAGTAAAGGCTGATCTTTTTAGGTCAGCCTTTATTATTTCAGATTACAATGAATCTTCTAATGTTGTTGACAAAAGCAGATAACCGTAAGTACGATAAAAGGCCTTGAATTGGTAACCCGGGAGCTTTTCTCTTTTGAAAAATTTGAAAAGTAAAAAGAAAATCATTAAATTTGCCTATACATAAAAATATACATAAATGATTTTAACAACTACACCAACTTTAGAAGGTAAGCCTATTAAGGAATACAAAGGTATTGTTACAGGGGAAACCATAATTGGGGCGAATGCTATAAAGGATTTTATGGCTGGGTTGACTGATTTCTTTGGAGGACGCTCAAGAACCTATGAAAAAGTACTCGTAGAGGCTAAGAATACTGCACTTGTTGAATTACAGCAACGTGCCATGGCTATGGGAGCAAATGCCGTTGTAGGTATAGACTTGGATTATGAAACCTTGGGAAATAACGGAGGAATGTTGATGGTTACTGCCAGTGGTACTGCTGTGGTCATTTAAACTTTAGCTTATGAAACGCGTGGTTTCCATAAAGATGTCTGTTATATTGCTACTGCTATTAGCGTTGTCGATGGCAGTAGCTACTTTTGTTGAAAATGATTTCGGTACTCTTGTAGCTCGAGCTTTCGTCTATGAAGCATGGTGGTTTGAACTTATAATGATTTGGTTATCCATTAATTTTCTTTTTAATATCAAAAGGTATAGGCTGTTTTCAAAAAGTAAACTTCCTGTAGGATTACTACATTTGGCGTTTATTCTTATTATTATAGGAGCAGGTGTAACCCGTTATTTTAGTAAAGAAGGGATGGTGCATATCCGTGAAAATCAAACTGTAACTTCCTATACTACCAATGAAAAGTATATTCAGTTTCAAACCGAAAATGCCTATTTCTACAAAAAATCACAACCTATTCCATATTTTTTTTCGGAAGAAACCATGCAAATTGATGACAATGATAACCACTTCGAATGTGTTCTTACGGAGTATTTACCGAAAGCTGTCCAAAAATTTGTTGATGGGGAGGAGTCATTTCTCGAAATTGTCATGTTGGAAACAGATGAAGAAAGTAGTTATCATTTAATGAAATCTGGACAGAGCCAGAAGGTTGACAATTATTCTTTAGCTTTTCAATCTGATGAAGAGCATGTGTTTAAAATACAAAAGAACGAAAATAATTGGCAATTGTGGAGTGCTATTCCACTGCATACAATTCATTTGGAATCCCAGCAGATGTCCAGTTTCTCACCACAACAATGGACTAATGTTATGCCACATACGGTCTATCGTTGGTCGGGAGGTTCTTTCATGATTGAAGCTATCCATGATAATAAAAAGTTGGTTTATGAACCTTTAGGTAAGAATGATAAAGCGGAAAAAGAGGTAAGTGTCGTTAAGTTAGAAGTCAGAAATGAAGGAAAATTAATCACGGAGAGCTATTTTTCAGCTACTAAAAATATTCCCGAATGGCAATGGTTTGATTATCAAGGTGAAAGATACGCTTATACATATGCTTCCAAGCAAATAGATCTTCCTTTTGCTTTGAAACTTAATAAGTTTCATTTGAAACGTTATCCAGGAAGTGAAAGTGCCGAAAGCTACATGAGTTATGTTGAGGTCATTGACGGAGATAAGTCATTTTCGTATAATATTTTTATGAATAATGTTCTTGATTATCAGTCGTATAGATTTTATCAATCGTCCTATGACAAGGATGAAAAAGGTACATTATTGTCACTCAATAAAGACCGTGAAGGAACTATAATCACTTATTTAGGTTATGGGGTGTTATTCTTTTCAATGTTTTGGTTACTATTCGCTTATGGAAGTCGTTTTAGTTTTCTAAATCGTAATTTAAAAAAAATAAAAGCATTAGATATAGGTAAGTTGCATTCTGTATTGTTCATGTTTTTTGTGTTGCCTTCGTTTGCTCAGTCCGGAGGTTATTTAGAGGAACATATTATCCCGCAAGAAAAAGCTCAAGAGTATGGACGTTTGATTGTTCAAGATTTTGACGGACGAATGAAGCCGTTAACTACCTTAGCCTATGAAATTACCAGAAAGTTAACAGGAAAAACTAGTGTGAAGCTCAATACACATGAGGGTAAAAAAATTGAAATATCGCCAGAACAATTTTTGATAGCCTTACAGAAAAGTCCGGAAACTTTTGCTGAAAAGCCACTTATAAAGATAAATACTGATAAAGGAGCCATTGTATTTAATATTCTGAATGTCAATCAAAAAAGAATGCTCCAGTTTATGGATTTCTTAGATGCCAGTGGTGCGTATCTGCTCAAGGATGTGGTAGAAGAAACCAATCGGTTGAAACCTGCCCAGCGTTCTGAAAGTCAGAAGGAATTACTCAAAGTAGACGAACGTTTTAATATTCTCTACAATGTATTTACAGGTAATTTTTTACGACTATATCCTAATACGAAATCTCAAAACAATAAATGGTTAACAGCTGATCAGTTTTCAGAATTTGAAGAGCAAGATGCTGATTTTGTGAAAAATATACATAATTTCTACATTGCAGGATTAGAAAAAGGAATGCAAACCAACGATTTTTCCGAAGCCGATCAGGCTCTTTCTTATTTGGCAACATATCAAAAAGAAGCAGGAAAAAATGTATATCCCACCAAGAACGAAGTAGAAGCTGAGATTTTTTACACTCGTACTCGTATAGGGAATTATCTCTTTGGAATATGTATTTTATTAGGAGGAGTTCTTCTTATTTTTAATATTTTAAGTTTATTTCTGTCGGCTAAATGGTTGCAAAAGACACTGACAGTAGGGTCTATTTTGGCTTGTATTATTTGGGTGGTATTTACTTTTGATTTAGGGTTACGTTGGTATATCGCTAAACATCCGCCGTGGAGCGATGGATTTGAAATGTTGTTATTTGTTTCATGGGGGATTTTGCTTTTTGGATTGCTCTTTGTTCGAAAATCCTCGTTTACCTTACCTTTAGGTTTGCTTTTTTCGGGGACGTTGCTTTTAGTGAGCTTTTTGGACTGGCTTAATCCTGAAATTACCACATTGAAACCAGTACTCTATTCCTATTGGCTGAAAATTCATGTGACTGTGATTGTTGGAAGCTATGCACCTTTAGGCTTGTCCTTTGTTATTGCTTTATTGTCCATGATTTTGTTAATATTCAAGCCGTTACAACCAAAAAAAACGTGGTGGCGAGGCATGCAGGAAATGATTGTTGTACAAGAAATGGCAGTTACTATTGGTTTATTTTTGCTTACTGCAGGGACGTTTTTGGGAGGAATCTGGGCAAATGAAAGCTGGGGACGTTATTGGGCTTGGGATCCTAAGGAAACTTGGGCATTGATTTCGATTATTGTGTACAGTGTGGTGGTACATTTGCGACTCATTCCAAAATTTAGAAATGCGTTAGTTTATTATCTTGTGACTATGTGGGCATTTTCCACTATCGTAATGACCTCCTTTGGGGTGAATTACTATTTAGTAGGGCTTCATTCTTATGCTACAGGGGATCCTATTCCTATTCCCAAATGGGTTTATTTTGTAGTAGCGTTGTTAGTGGTCATAAGTGTTTTTGCGTGGTATTCCTACAAAAAAATGCCTCAGGAGGAACGTAATAAGTTGTATAGTAATTAGTTTATTTTGTAAAGAATTCTCTCCGATAAAAGTTAAATAATCTTAAAGTATGATTTAATTTGCAAATAATATTTACCTTTAAGCCTTTAATATAAATTTATCAGTAAAATGAAGAAAATAATTGTAGCAATTGTTGCGGCTTTTACATTCGTTCCGAGTGTGATTCGTGCCGATGAAGGGATGTGGTTTTTGATGTTTATTGAACGTTTGAACCAACGTGATATGCAGAAAAAAGGTTTGCAGCTCACTGCAAAAGAGATTTATGACATCAATAACAATAGTTTGAAAGATGCTATTGTGCAGTTTAACGGAGGGTGTACAGCGAGTATTATTTCTCCCAGAGGGTTGGTGTTGACAAATCACCACTGTGGTTACCGTCAAATTGCTGAAGTTTCTACTCCCGAAAACAACTATTTGCGTGATGGTTTTTGGTCAAAGAGTGACCAAGACGACATAAAACCTTCCTCGCTCTACGTACGTTTTTTTGTGCGTATGGATAACGTAACTGAACGTATGTTGGCAGTGGTGAATGATCAAATGTCCGAAAAAGATCGAGAAGCAGCTTTGAATCGCGAAACTGCAAAGATTATTAAAGAAAATAGTGAAAATGGAAAATATGTGGTTTCAGTGCGTCCGTTTTTTCAAGGAAATGAGTACTATTACTTTGTTTACCAAGATTTTAAGGATGTACGTTTGGTAGGTACGCCAGAGGAAAGTATTGGTAAATTTGGGGGTGATACTGATAACTGGGAGTGGCCTCGTCAAACAGGAGATTTTTCTTTATTCCGTGTCTATACCGATAAAAATGGAAATGCAGCCGAATACGCAGCTGATAACATTCCAATGAAATCCAAAAGACATTTGGCAGTGAGTATCAAAGGGGTTAAAGAAAATGATTTTGCAATGATTTTAGGTTATCCAGGACGTACTAACCGTTGGGTGCCATCGCATTGGGTAGATCAAAATGTGAAATATGCCTACCCTGCATGGGTTGAATCTTCAAAAGCGGCTATGGACGGTATGAAACCGTTTATGGATGCTGATCCTGCAGTTCGTTTGATGTATGCTTCAAAATATGCTCAAATTGCGAACTACTGGAAAAACAGACAGGGAATGATTGAGGCTTTAACTCTCCACAAGACTGCTGATGTGAAACGTTCTTACGAAGCAAAATTTGCAAAATGGGCAAGAAAAAAAGCTAATAGAGCCACTTACGGAGATGTGCTACAAACCATTGCAACCTATTTTGAGCGTACCAATGAGCGTTCAGCTGATAGAAATTATCTACAAACGCTGTTCCGTGCCACTAATTTTAGTGTTCTTCCATTCGAGTTGAACAACCAATTAGGGAAATTAGTTGAAGCTCCACACATGGCGAGAATTACAATGGCTGCATCTATAGATGAAAGGCTTTCAGCTGTTTATGATAATATGCATATTCCTGCGGAAAAAGCTATTTTAGCAAAAACCTTGAAGTTGTACGCGATGAAAGGCAAAAATTTAGCAGATGAAGTTGAAAAAATTAATAGAGAATATCGAGGTGATTTCGACCGCTTTGTTGAAGAAGCTTTTTCAGTGAGTGTGGTAGCAAGTAAAGAACGTGTACAAGAGTTTATGGACAATCCAAATGCAGAAAGACTTAAAAATGATCCGTTGATTTTGTTGTCTAAATCATTAATAGCCAAGTTGCGAGAAAGTTCAGAAGAATTAAACGCGTTGGAAGATGCTTACAGTAAGGCATACAGAAAATATGTAGATGGTTTGCGTAAATCAGGTATCAGTCGTATTCAATATCCAGATGCAAACTCAACGTTGCGACTTACTTACGGAACTGTTAAATCGCTACCTGCCGATCCTCGCAACGCAGATGCTTCGTTGAATAACTACACAACATTCAAGTCAATGGTAGCAAAATATAAACCAAACGATCCAGAATTTGATATGCCAAAACGATTGGTGGAAATGTATGATAAAAATGATTTTGGTCGCTATTTGGATAAAGATGGAACAATGCATGTTAATTTCTTGACTGATAATGATATTACCGGAGGTAACTCAGGTTCACCTGTTATGAACGGGAAAGGGGAGCTTATCGGTCTCGCTTTCGACGGAAATATCGAAGCTATGGCGGGAGATGTAATCTTTGATTCTAAATTGCAACGTACCATTAATGTGGATATTCGTTATGTACTTTGGATAATTGACAAATATGCAGGAGCAAAACATATTGTTGATGAAATGACTATTGTGGAATAGGTAGTAAGAGAGGCTGTTCAATGTATTGAACGGTCTCTTCTTGATATGGAACATAGGGTTCGCCAAATCCCAGACATAAGTTAAATAGTAACATTTTGTTATATTTAACTTTTTAGGATAGCGTGACCACATGTGTTTATCCACAAATCAAATATAAGAAGCATAAAACACTGAAAAAACTATCTATTTTACTACATAAATAAATATAAAGTAGTATATTTGTGCCCGAATTTTAATAAAACTAACTAACAATTATTACAGATATGTCAAACGACATCCGCATTCGAAAAGGGTTAGACATTCGCTTAGAAGGGGAGGCTGATAAGGCAATAAAGCAACTTCCGCTGGCTAAAACGTATGGTATAAAACCCGATGATTTTCATAGAATCATCCCTAAACTTATTGTAAGAGAGGGTAGTGAAGTGAAAGCAGGCGAGGCTCTTTTTCATTCGAAAAGTGATGAGCGTATTTTGTTCCCTTCGCCAGTCAGTGGTAAGGTGACAGAAATTGTTCGTGGGGAAAGACGTCGGATTTTGGAAATTCGTATCGAGGCCAACGGACAAGAGTTCAAAGATTTTGGAAAAAAGAACGTACAAGAGTTGTCAGCAGAACAAATCAAAGAGCATTTGTTAGCTTCGGGGTGTTGGCCGTTTATCAAACAGCGTCCTTACGACGTCATTGCCAATCCTGATGACAAACCAAAGGCTATCTTTGTTTCAGCTTGTAAAACTAATCCGCTTGCTCCCGACTATGACTACGCCTTGAAAGGAAAAGAGGTTCAGTTGCAAGTAGCTCTTTCTGCATTGGCGAAACTGACCACTGGAAAAGTACACGTTTCGGTGTTTAAAGACAGTTCTTTGTCTCCTTTCCGTAACTTCAAAGACATTGTGCTTCACAACGTATCAGGGCCACATCCAGCTGGAAATGTCAGTACGCAAATTGCTAAAATTGACCCGATTAACAAGGGCGAAGTGGTTTGGGTGGTAACCCCGCAAGATTTGGTGGTTATCGGTGAACTTTTTGTAACTGGAAAGCTCAACCTTACTCGCACTGTGGCTCTTACGGGGGCTTGTGTGGAAAAACCGCAATACTTTTCGGTAGTTGCTGGTGCTCAGATAGATAGCCTTGTTTCTGGAAATCTTAAAAAGGAGAAATCACGTATCATCAGTGGTGATGTGCTTACGGGGGAAAAAGTTTCGGAAGGCGGATTTTTAGGGTATTACGATGACCAAATCACGGTAATTCCCGAAGGAGACGACTACGAGTTTTTCGGTTGGAACAAACCTATTTTTAATAAAGTTTCAACCACGAGGGCAATGACTTTCTCTTGGCTCAATCCGAAGAAAAAATACAACCTAAACACCAACACCAATGGCGAACATCGTGCCTTTGTGATGACGGGTATGTACGAAGAAGTTTTTCCGTTGGACATCTATCCGATGCAACTTTTAAAAGCGTGTTTGTACAAAGATTTAGATGAGTTGGAAAACTTGGGTGCGTATGAAGTTGCTCCTGAAGATTTTGCACTTACTGAATTTGTTTGTGTTTCAAAACAACCCCATCAGAAGATTATCCGTGAAGGTTTGGATTTAATGATGCAGGAGTTGGGATAGGTGTTTGATTTTTAATTTGAAAAACATTATGACAAAGTATTATCAGCCTTCTGGGAAGTATTCTCCCGTTGCGTTTGTTTATTTTTTATTGGTATCGTTGTTCGTACTTCCGTTGTTGGGAGGTATCTACGCTTACGCAACTTGGTATATTCCGTTGGTTTATATTAATGTGTTGATTACCATTATGTTCGGATTTGCTATTGCTGGGGTGATTGCAAATTTAGTTATCAAATTAGGGAAGGTTCGTAACTATGCCTTAGGGGTTATCTTTACTCTATTGGGTGCTTTGGTAGCTTATTATGCTCAATGGATAGTTTGGGCAGATTTGGCATTGAATACGACCGATACTATTGGGAATAATCGTATTGGGGTGGCAATCAGCAACGTCAATTTTGGAGAATTATTTCATTTGTTACTGAATCCTTCTGATTTGTTTTCATTGATAGCCGAAATCAATTCCGTAGGAACTTGGGGAGTGAAAGGTTCGACAGTTAATGGTATTTTTCTTTCGATAGTATGGGTAGCCGAGATTATAGTGATTTTCTACGCAGCTTTCTTGGGAACTAAAAACCAAGCGAAACGACCTTTTAGCGAAGTTGCTGACAAATGGTTTAAGGAAGAAAAACTTCCGTTGTTATCTTACATTGAAGATCAAGAATCGTTTAAAAGTGATTTAGAATCAGGTGATTATGAGCGAATCTCCGAATTAACCTTGTCTGATAAAAAGCAAAGTCATAGTTTTTTTGTTTTATATGCCTTGGAAGGTGTTTATTACGTGTCGGTAATTAATAATAAGGCACAACAAGACGATAAAGGCAAAATCAAATTTGAAACCAAAAACCTTATTCAGTATATGCGTATCGACAAAACAGCGTACGATGCACTGAAATTAAGAGTTAGAGCGTAAATTTTTTTTGATTTACCTCTTGCAGAAAATAATAAAATATAACAATCATTCTTTTTAAAAATGAGCTTAAAAAGTAAATTACATACGTTAAAAGAAAAGTATAAGGGAACGAAGCTGGAAACGACGTTCAATGCTTTGCATACGTTCCTTTATTTGCCTAATGAAACGACCCACGGCGGTACGCACATTAAGGCAGCTGACGACCTCAAACGTACGATGAATACCGTGATTATGTCACTGGTTCCGTGTCTTATCTTCGGGATTTTTAACGTGGGGTATCAGCATTATGTAGCTACGGGAGCTTTATCGCACGCCGTAGGGCTACCTTTTTTTAGTCCCGAATTTTGGTCGTGGCAAAACTTCTCTTTCGGAGCTATAAAAGTGCTTCCGTTGGTAGCGGTTTCCTACGCCGTTGGTTTGGGAATTGAATTTGTGTTCGCCACCCTTCGCGGACACGAAGTAGAGGAAGGATATTTGGTAACGGGAATGCTCGTGCCGCTTATCGTTCCTGTGGATTTGCCCCTTTGGATGCTTGCCGTAGCGGTGGCTTTCGGGGTAATCATCGGTAAGGAAGTTTTCGGAGGAACGGGAATGAACATCTTAAACCCCGCACTGACCATTCGTGCGTTTTTGTTCTTCGCGTATCCTACTTCGATGAGTGGTGATAAAATTTGGGTGCAAGGAGCTACCGAGCGTGCGGCTGAAATCGCCAAAGGAGCGGATTTAGACGCTATTTCAGGGGAAACTATTTTGGGGCATTTGGCTCAGCATCACAACATTGCGGATAAATATTCTGTTTCGGATATGTTCTTTGGCTTTACGCCGGGGTCTATCGGTGAGACATCAACTTTGCTAATTATTTTAGCAGCTTTATTCTTGATTTTCACTAAAATAGGAAGTTGGAGAATTATGCTCAGTATGGTACTTGGAGGATTGGCAATGGGGTATATTTTCAACGCTTTTGCTCCTGCTATGGAAGGTACTAAATTCTTCACTTTGTGGAGCTTACCGGCTTGGCAACATTTGTTGGTGGGTGGTTTTGCTTTCGGTACGGTGTTTATGGCAACCGACCCTGTTACGGCATCGCAAACCAATACGGGGAAATACATTTACGGATTTTTGGCAGGTTTCATCTCGATAATGATTCGTTGCTTCAATCCTGCTTACCCTGAGGGAGTGATGTTGGCAATCCTGCTAATGAACGTATTTGCTCCAACCATTGACCATTACGTGGTTCAGGCAAATGTGGCAAGAAGAAAAAAACGTCTAAAAGCTAAAACTGCATAGATATGTCAAACAGAACTGAAAGTAATTCATATACAGTGATTTTTGCCATCATAATGGTAATTATCGTAGGAGCGTTGCTTGCGGGGGTTTCTTCGGCGTTGAGCGATAGAATCAGCGAGAATAAGAAGTTCGAAAAGCAACAAAACGTACTTTACGCAATGGGCGTAAACCGCAATCAGAATACCAATTTGGGCGAGGGTGATGTAACTTTTGTTCCGACCAACGAGGTTACTGCCGAGTTTAAAAAGTACATCAAAGGGCAATACTTTATTAAAGGAAATCAAGCCGTTGAGGCCGATTTGATTGAAGACCCGAAATGGACTGCCGAGAAAGGCTTACCGCTTTTTGTAGGTGAGAAAGAAGGCAAAACGTTTTACATCATTCCCGTTTTCGGAAAAGGACTTTGGGACGCTATCTGGGGCTATGTGGCTGTGGATAAGAATCTTATCGTACAAGGTGTTTTCTTCGACCACAAAGGAGAAACTGCCGGGTTGGGGTCAAACATCAAAGAGCGTTTCTTTATGGACGACTTCATCGGAGAGCATTTGTTGGACGCTTCGGGCAACTTCCAAAGCGTAGAGGGTTCAAAATCAAACGGAGACCCTGAAAACAAACGCAAAGAAGACGGCAAGGTAGATGCCATTGCAGGGGCAACGCTTACCGTAAACGGAGTAAACGAGATGGTAAAAACGGGCGTTGGTGCGTACGTTGATTATATTAAAAACTTAAAAAACTAATATTATGGGACTATCAAAAAAAGACGTAAAATTGGTTACAGACCCGCTATGGGATAACAACCCGATTACCGTGCAAGTGTTGGGAATTTGTTCCGCATTGGCAATCACGGCACAGCTTAAAGCGGCTATCGTTATGGGATTGTCCGTAATATTTGTGTTGGGAGTAGGGAACGTGGTAATTTCCTTAATTAGAAATATTATTCCTTCAAAAATCCGTATCATCGTACAATTGTTGGTGGTAGCGGCGTTGGTAATTATCGTTGACCAAGTGCTGAAAGCCTTTTCGTACGAGTTGAGTAAGCAACTTTCTGTATTTGTGGGGCTTATCATCACAAACTGTATCATTATGGGACGTTTTGAGGCATTTGCTTTGGGAAATACGCCTTGGAAATCGTTCTTGGACGGAATTGGAAACGCAGGCGGATATGCGTTGGCTCTTATCATTGTGGCTTTCTTCCGTGAGCTTTTAGGTTCGGGAACGCTTCTTGGATTTCAAGTATTGGGCGATCCTATCAAAAAGACAGGTTTGTATGCATTAGGATATGAAAATAACGGATTTATGTTATTGGCTCCGATGGCTCTTATCACTTACGGAATTGTGATTTGGATTCAGCGTACGCGTAATAAATCCTTAATTGAGGAATAATTAGTAACTAAATAAAGATTAGAAAATGGAATATATAGAACTGATTTTTAAGTCGATATTCGTAGATAATATGGTATTTGCTACCTTTTTGGGTATGTGTTCCTATTTGGCGGTGTCCAAAAAAGTATCTACGGCGGTTGGTTTGGGAGCAGCGGTTATTTTTGTATTGGCTGTAACTGTTCCGATGAACTGGCTACTGAACGAATATCTGCTCAAAGAGGGAGCGTTGGCTTGGTTAGGCGAAGAATATGCAAGCTATGATTTGAGCTTTTTGACCTACATTTTGTTCATCGCTACGGTGGCAACAATGGTACAATTGGTAGAAATTATCGTTGAGAAATTTGCTCCTGCTTTGTACAATTCATTGGGGATTTTCTTGCCGCTTATCGCCGTAAACTGTGCGATTTTGGGAGGTTCGCTCTTTATGCAATCGCGTGAAATTCCTACCATTGGTTTGGCGGCTACTTACGGATTGGCTTCGGGGATTGGTTGGTTTTTGGCCATTGTTGCCATTGCTGCCATTCGTGAAAAAATCCGTTATTCGAACGTTCCGCCTGCACTTCGTGGATTAGGGATTACCTTCATCATCACGGGGCTTATGGCTATCGGGTTTATGAGTTTCGGAGGTATGCTCACCGGAGGCGAAAAGAAAGCCGAAGAGGAGAAAACCCAAACGATGATGGAGCAAAAAGTTGATAAAACTGAAAAATTAGCCAATAACACAAAAGAAATTAAGTAATGGTATTATCAAGTAGTATATTTGTAACGGTGGCAGTAACGGTAATTGCCTTGCTGGTGATAACCTTGCTGTTGGTGGCACTTTTGCTGGTTGTAAAGCAGAAGTTGGCTCCGTCAGGACCTGTAAAAATCAAGATTAACGGCGAGAAAGTAATTGAAGTGCCTTCGGGAGGTTCGTTGCTTTCTACCTTAGGAAATCAAAAAATATTTTTGCCTTCGGCTTGTGGGGGCGGTGGGTCGTGTATCCAATGTGAGTGCCACGTGCATTCGGGTGGGGGAGAGGCTCTTCCTACCGAAACACCTCACTTTACCAAAAAAGAGCTGAAAGAAGGAGCTCGTTTGGCTTGTCAAGTGAAGGTAAAACAAGATATGGAAATTTCCATTCCGGAAGAAATTTTTGGTATTAAAAAATGGGAAGCCGTAGTGGTGCGTAACTACAACGTAGCTTCGTTTATCAAAGAATTTGTGGTGGAAATTCCTGAGGATATGGATTACAAACCAGGGGGATATATTCAGATTGAAATTCCGCCTTGCGAAATTAAATATTCGGATATTGACATCACGGCTCACCCTGCGGAACACCCTGGCGAACCTGAAAAATTCAAAATGGAGTGGGACAAATTTAACCTTTGGCCATTGGTGATGAAAAATACCGAAAGCGTGGAACGTGCTTACTCAATGGCTTCGTATCCTGCCGAAGGACGCGAAATTATGTTGAACGTTCGTATCGCTACTCCGCCTTGGGACAGAGCTAAAAACGGCTGGATGAACGTAAACCCCGGGGTGGCTTCATCATACATTTTCTCTCGTAAGAAAGGTGATAAAGTGGTTATTTCTGGTCCTTACGGGGAATTCTTCATCAACGAATCGAATGCCGAAATGTTGTACGTAGGAGGTGGTGCAGGTATGGCACCGATGCGTTCGCACCTATATCACTTGTTCAAAACGTTGAAAACAGGACGTAAAGTAACGTATTGGTACGGAGGACGTTCTAAACGAGAGTTGTTCTACTTGGAGCATTTCTGGGAATTGGAGCGTGAGTTCCCGAATTTTAAGTTCTTCATCGTGTTGTCTGAGCCACTTCCAGAGGATAATTGGAAAGTTAAGAAAGACATTAACGATACTGAAGGAGACGGATTTACAGGATTTGTTCACAATGCGGTTATCGACCAATATTTGAGCAAGCACGATGCACCAGAAGACATCGAATTGTATTTCTGTGGACCTCCGATGATGAACAAAGCGGTACAAAAAATGGGACAAGATTTCGGTCTGCCTGATGAAAATATCCGCTTCGACGACTTTGGTGGATAGGTCTTTCACGATTTGATTTTTTTCAAAATAATAAATCCTCGCTGTCATTGGACGGCGAGGATTTTAAATTTTATAAAAGTTTTGGTTTTTGAGAAAATATGCCTATTTTTACTCGGAAAATTGGATAGAAAGAATAATGAAAAAGAAAATAAGTATAAAGGATATCGCCAGAGAATTGAATGTTAGTATTTCAACAGTTTCTAAGGCTCTTAACAACAGTGGAGAGATTAGTAAAGAGATTACTGAAAGAATCAAGGCTTTTGCAAAGTTACATAACTACCGACCTAATTCAATAGCACTGAGTTTAAAAAATAAAAAATCCAAAACGGTAGGTGTAATCATTCCTGAGATTGCACATGACTTTTTTTCAACTGTTGTGAGTGGTATAGCTAGTGTAGCTGAAGAGAAAGGTTACAATATTGTAACATGTTTTTCAAATGAATTGTTTGAGCAAGAGGTTAAAAATATCGAAACATTAATGCAAACGGGTATTGATGGATTTATAGTGGCTCTTTCCAAAGGCAGTGAAGCTAAAAAGGATTACCACCATTTGCGTGAAATTTTAAATCAAGAACTTTCCTTGGTGCTTATTGATCGAGTGGCTCAAGATATTTATTGCGACAAGGTAATTGTAGATGATGCAATGGCCTCATACAGGGCTGTGAATCATTTAATTCAGGCGGGATACCATCGTATAGGGCTACTAACTGTTCCTAATTACATCAGCGTAGCAAATTTACGTACACAAGGATATAAAAACGCGCTCTCAGATGCTCAAATTCCGATAGATGAAAGTTTAATTTTAGCGGTTGAAGATGTACATTCCGATACAATCATTTCTGAATTTTTTGACAAATGTAAATTTGATGCATTGTTGTGTAATAATGAGTTTTTGGCAGTTAGGGCAGTGCGTGAAGCTCACGATCGAAATATTAAAATTCCGCAAGAATTAGGAATTATTACTTTTGCCGATGGTTCTTTGGCGAAATATTCGTATCCGAAACTTACTGCTATTGATCAACATGGAGCCGAAATTGGTAAAAAAGCAATGGAATTACTCGTTGAAAGTATCGAAAATACTAATCAAGACCGTAATTTTAGAACAGAAATTATAAAAACATCACTACAAATAAGAGAGTCAACCAGGTAATGAATATATAATAAATTATACAATCAGAAAAATACTTTACCTTATCGAAAAAATGAGTTTTATGTTATTGATGATGAGTGTTTTGTGTTTTTTGATTTAAGCAACCGAAACTTAATTAACTGACCAATGGGATTAAAAAAGAGAAGTTTATTTGTTAGATTTTTATTTTGGAAGGCAAAAAATCTTACCAATCGTCAATTTATTCTCATTTTGTGTGCTGTTATTGGTGTTGTTTCGGGGGTTTTTGCTGTATTCATAAAAAAAGTAACTCTTCTAATCCAATTTGTATTGCAAAATGGATTGGTAGCTTCTTATCACCGAGCTTTTTATTTCGTTTTTCCCACCATAGGTTTTTTAATCGTGTATTTTATACTGAGGTATGTCATTAGAAAACGTTTAGAGCCAGGCATTCCTTATACCCTTTACGCCATGTCTAAACTCAAAGGCATTATTCCTACCTATCATACGTATGGAAGTCTCGTTACAGCCCCTTTTACAGTGGGTTTCGGAGGTTCGGTGGGATTGGAAGGCCCTATGGTCATTTCAGGAGCTGGATTTAGTTCCTATTTGAGCAGATTGTTTCACGTAAACCAATCTGATAGAACTTTGCTTATAGCCTGTGCCTGTTCAGCTACCATGGCTGCAATGTTCAAGGCTCCAGTGGCAGCTATCGTATTTGCTATTGAAGTATTTAGTTTAGAATTGACTTTGATGTCACTCTTGCCTCTGATGGCATCTTCATTGTTAGCGGTGCTTACATCTTATTTTTTTCTTGGAAATGAAATTCTGATGCCTATTAATTTAGATGGAGAATTTACTCTGGCAGATGTACCTTATTACATTGTTTTGGGGATTTTGACTGGAGCAGTGTCTATTTATTTCTGTACAATTTTTCAACGAATAACCGCTTATTTTGAAGAAATTGATAGTCTAATCAAACGTTTGTTTTTTGGTGGGTTGATGATAGGATTGGTAGTTTTTTTCATTCCGCCCCTTTACGGAGAAGGGTTTGAGGTTATGAATAAACTCATTAGTGGCAACCCGAAAGAGGTGTTGCAAAATGCATTTAATTGGGAGGTAGATAATCCTTGGTCTATTATTGCTTTAATGTTAGGGCTTGTTCTCTTCAAAGTGGTTGCTATGGCAACTACCGTTGGAGCAGGAGGGGTGGGAGGAGTGTTCGCTCCAGCTCTTTTCACAGGAGGAATATTGGGTAATTTAGTAGCACGAACCATTAATCAATTACCGTTTTTGGGGCATTCCGTTCCGTTAGCCAGTTTTACGCTCGTAGCGATGGCGGGTTTGGTGGCAGGGGTGTTACACGCACCGCTTACAGCCATTTTTCTCATTGCAGAACTTACAGGAGGACATACGCTTTTTGTACCATTGATGATTGTAGCTTCCGTATCCTTTGCCTTGTCGAAATACTATTTAAAGCATTCACTTTATACAAAACGTTTGGCACAAGAAGGAAACCTAATCACCCATGATAAGGATCATAAGGTACTCACTCTGATGGATATTGATGCAGTAATTGAGAAAAACTTTATTCCTGTAACCGCACAGATGAACTTGGGAGAATTGATTGAAAAGGCTATTACAAAATCTAATCGGAATATATTTCCTGTGGTAAATGCTCAAAATCAGAGTTTTGAAGGTATTATCCTTTTAGACGATATACGTCAGATGATGTTTAACCAAGCGTTATATGATCAAATAAAAGTGGGTGATCTCATGCATCAACCTCCGGCAATCATCTGTTTGGGAGTAGATAAAATGCCTGACATCATGCAGAAATTCCAAGACACAGGAGCGTGGAATTTACCCGTGGTGAAAGAAGGTGCCTATATTGGTTTTGTATCCAAATCAAAACTATTGACCATATATCGCCGAAAATTGATTTATTTCTCTAATTAAAACGTGTGTATCTTTCTTTAAAAATTTTTCGTAAGAATTTTGACTATTTTGTTGTTAGGTAAGAATTCTTTCAGGATGACTTTCAATACAGTGTAGGCAGGAATGGCAATTACCATGCCTATAACCCCGAAAAGTGTACCGCATATCAAAATTATTAAGAAAATTTCTAATGGACTTGATTTTACAGAGTTAGAAAAAATAAGCGGTTGTGAGAACACATTATCGATGAACTGTCCAATGAGGAAACCTATCAGAACATAAATCGTAGTTGGCAAGGTAACCGACATAAAATCATTGTCGATATTGCTACTCATTGTCAGTAAAGCCATTAGTACAAAGGCTATAATAGGCCCGATGTAGGGTATCAAATTTAATAAAGCACATAAAAACGCGATGATGAAAGGGTTTTGTACTCCAAAAATAAGTAATACGATGGTGTAAATAACAAACAAAATAGTCAGTTGTAGAATCAGCCCTGCAAAGTAGCGTGAAAGTAAGCTGTTGATTTTTACAATTGATGTGCGTGTTCTTTTTACTTGCGAATTCGGTAATAACGACAGCGTTGACTTCATTAGTGAAGTGTTGTCTTTCATGAAGAAAAACGTAATAAAAAGTACAGAAAATAGTCCTGCGCCAAAACTTCCTATGAATGAGATAAACGAGTTTATAAGGTTTGGAATGTCAATGAAATTTAAAGCATCTGATACGCTGAGTAGAGTTTCTTCTTCGTCCTTGCTCACTCCTGTCAATTTAAAAAAATGCAGTAAAAGATTATCCAAATTTGTACGGAGTAGGTCAATGTTAAGTCCCGAAAGATTTTTACCTTGTGAAATTAGCAAAGGAATGAACAAACTGAAAACCCCCAAACTTAAGATGATGAATATGGTCATCGTTAGGATTACACAAACGCTTTTGCTTCTGATTTTTAGTCGTCTGTGAAAAAAGAAAACGAATGGTTTTCCTAAAAGTGTGATTATCAATGCTAAGACTATGTAAATCAGAATCGATTTCAAAAGGGAAAGAGCATAAAGAGATAAAACTACTAAAACCATTATTCCCACAGCTCTTAATATTCCGTTAGCAATCATTTTTGAGTTCATATTATTTTTTATTTAGTGATTTTCTATTTTAAAGTGTTGCCATTGTAGCAACGACATTACACGCTACAATAGCTGCTGTTTCAGTTCGTAATCGGTTTTCACCCAATGAAATAGCCTGAAAACCAGTGCTGAATGCTGTTTTAATTTCTTCGTTAGAAAAATCGCCTTCAGGGCCTATCAGCACGATTAATTTTTGCGGAAAAGGGTGGAATATTTTCGAGAATAATACTTTTTTCTCTTCTTGACAATGGGCAATATATTTAGAACTTTTCTCATCTTTGTATCTATGAAAAAAATCCAATGCATTGATTGGTTCATTGAGCTTCGGTAGGTGAAATTGCAATGATTGTTTCATTGCCGAGAGAATGATCTTTTCAAGGCGTTCTGTTTTTACAACAGTTCGTTCGGAATGCTGACAGATGACGGGTGTAATTTCATCTACGCCAATTTCTACGGCCTTTTCTAAAAACCATTCGTAGCGTTCATTCATTTTTGTGGGGGCAACCACTAAATGAAGATTGTAGAAATGTTTTTCTTTATATTTGACATTCAAAATGTTACCCTCACAACGTTTGGTAGTCGCAAGGGTTATTTTTCCTTCAAATAAATATCCTTTTCCATTGGTAATGTACAGTTGATCGCCTTCTTTTTTACGTAATACTTTGACAATATGCTGACTTTCTTCTTTGTCAAAATAGAAGTTATGGTCATTTTCGTCAATGTTGGCATTATAAAAAAGTTGCATTTTTAGTATTTTGTAGGTTTTGCTGTACGATTTTAGTATCACGGAACAAGGTTACATATCAGAAATTTTGTTTTATTTCTTCAACCAATTGTTCGAAAAATTACAATCCTTATACGTTCCCTTTACAACGATATGTGTTTTTTCAACTTTTTCATTTATCCATTTTTCGATGGTTTTCAACTGTTTTTCTTTTAGTGTGAGGTCTTGAATTTTCACATAATCTTTCACAAAATCAGCCTTATGCTCCTCATGGCGATTGGTTACTTGGTATATTTTGTAGCGTTTTTTACCATTAGCATCTTCGTCCAAATAAGCGATAGAGACCTCGTTGTCGCCTAATTTAGAAACTCGATTGTAAAGTACTGGTTCCATACGGGTTAGCTCAAAACGAGAAGAAAGGTCATCAGGATTGACTAATTGTCCACCATTGCCTTTGGTCTCTTTTTCATCGGAAAAGTTACGTGCAGCATCGGAAAACGTAAATTCTTTATTGTCAATACGTTCCTTGATTTTTTCGATTTTCTCTTTCGCTTCTACCAAGGCAGTTCTCGGGACATCAGGAACTAACAGAATGTGGCGAACGCTCACTTCTTTCCCTCTAATCCGAACCATTTCAATGATATGCCATCCAAAGCTTGATTCAAAAGGTTTAGAAATTTCTCCTTCTTGCAGTGTAAATGCTACATCTTTAAAAGTTTTATCATAAGGTGAATTTCGGTTGAAAGTCAGCATTTCTCCTCCTGTTCCACGGTCTTGAGAGTAAAGAATGGCTTTCATGGAAAAACTACTTCCTGTTTGCTCCACATCCGCTTTGATTTCGTTCAATCGGTCAATCACTTTTTGCACTTCGGATTTGGGTGCCACTGGGTCGATGACTATCTGAGCGATTTCCAATTCGGTTCCGAAAATAGGACGTTCTTCTTCGGGGATGGCGTTAAAAAACAAACGCACTTCTTCTGGCGTAACCTCTACATTTTTTACGACTTCACCTTTCATGCGTTGGCTCAACATATTCAATTTAAAAAGATTGAACAACTCCTCACGCATATCCTGTTCATTGTCCTTATTGTAAAATTCCAATAGTTTTTTCATACTTCCGATACGTTCTACCAAAAAGGCAACACGTTTGTTTACAGATTCACGAACCTCGGAATCTGTCATAGGAATACTATCTTGTACAGCTTGGTGAGCGAACAAACGATCCTCCATTAATTTGCCAAGCAATTCGCAACGCGTGATGTTTTTGATGTCCACCTCCTGCTGTTGTAGTTCAGCAAAAGCTTTGTCTATGTCCGATTCTAAAATCAAATAATCACCCACAACAGCTGCAACGCCTTCTACCTTGATTCGCTTTTGAGAAGATGTAATTTCTTCATTTTGAGCAAAAAGTCCACATGCAAAAAATAGCATTCCGATAGCGGTTATGATTTTTCTATTCATAAATAATTTCAAATTGTTTTTTCTTAATTCCTCTATTTATTATGTCTGCTTCAAGTTCTTTTACGAACTCTAATTTTCTCTGATTCAATATGATTTGGCGTAATGTTGGTTTTACATATTCCATTGGAGCCTGTTCGTTTTTTCGTAGCACATCGCGTACCTGTACCAGATATACTCCCGTAGAATCTTTATGGTTGGTGAAGAAAATTCTATTTTCTTTTAATTTTTCCTCTAAAAAAGGAAGTTTTTTTACTACACTTTCCGTTTTTACCCAGATCGAATCACCTAAATATATTGAATTGAATTGTAAACCTATCGAATCCAGTTCGTGACGGTCTTCGGCGTTAAAACGCTTTAATTTTTCTTCTAAAGCAGATACTCTTTTTTGTTTTTCGGCCGATGATAAATGTATATAACGCAACTTGATCAGAGATTCATTGAGTAAAAAAGTTTCCTTGTTAGCCTCGTAGAAAAATTGTAAATCTTCCTCCTTGATTAAAGTGTCGATGCTGCTGTTAATCAATCCTTGTTTGTATGAATTCAGATATAGATCCGCTCTATAATCATTTACCAAACGTTCAAAATCTGCTTTTTCATCATCAGAAATATTACGTTCAGCATTGGAAAGCATCAATTCCTTTATTGCCCAACTATTGATGTATTTTTGGACGATGTTTATACTGTCTTCCTTAGTGTAATCTATTGGCATGATGGATTTTATCTCATCTTTATAGAGATATACATCTCCTACACGAGCAATAGCGTGTTTGGGTTTTTCCTTTACGAAATAATCGCAGGAAACAACTATAAAAATACCCAAAAACAGCCATATGTATTTTTTTATCTTCATAAATATATCCCTAAAAAATAGGAAGCACCGTAAAAGGGTTGCAATTTAATGTTTTTTTTTGATTTAATAATTATTCTGAAATATAAAAGTATATTAAAATACTTAATTTGTTTATTTTCAGTCATTTTTGTTTTGAATATGATGATTTAATACCAATATAAACTATGGATTTCGTGTAATTATTGATGCTTTTTAGAGATGTGGATAATGGAAAGCGTAGAATTTTTGAAAAAAAACTATATACTTATGTCTTAGATTTAACCTAAAAAGTAAATTCACTCTCATCTGAAAATTAGAAACCTTCGGACGGGAGTGAATTTATGGGAGTAGACCATTTGGAAAACTCTGGAGATTCGCGTTATTGGGGGGTAGTACCCGAATAGTATATAGCGTGAAAAGCGTGGTTCATTTGGGTATCTAATTACTCTTGCACGGGCAAAACTAAAGATGGAGCGTATTCTTAAAAAAATAACAAAACAAATTTACATTTTTTTTTGTTTTATTTCGTTTTGTTGTTTACTTTTGCTTAAACAAATTCTTAAAAGGCGTAATTGCCACAGCAGTTGTAGCTTTGGTTGCGGGCTACGGAATAAGCAGAGGTGTGAATAATAGTAACGCAGCACTTAGTGATTTGACATTAGCTAATTTGGAAGCGTTGGCTGATGAAGAGGGTTGTGGAGGATTAGCAAAACTTAGTGATCCTATTTGGCATGTAACTGTAGAAATAGGAGGGAATGTTTCTTTTCCAAAAATGACTTGTACGACAGGAGGATGCTATAAATGTAGTAGTAAATAAATCTAATAGAGCACAATGTCTTATTAATTTACAAGTTATTGTGCTCTTTAATCTGATTCACATATAGATTTCGATTGCGAAAGATAAACATAAAATAGTTACGAACAGCTAAGTGAAATTAATTACATAAAAAAACTTTATGAGACACATAATTCCATTATTTCTCCTACTTCTTCTATCTTGCCAAGAAAAAAATAAGAAAATCACGGTTATTACACAAGAAAAAAAAGATACGAAAGAACATGTATGTAACCTACAAGAAAATATTAATTTGGTAGGTAACATTAAGGATTTTAGCTTTTATGACAATTCTTCTTTTTTTGTACTTGCCGATAATAATATCATAGAGTACACCGTAACAGGGGAGCAGCTAAATGTTTTCAATAAAACGGGACAAGGACCTGGAGAATATGTAACCCCTACATTAATAAATATTTACAATGAGTCTATTTATATTTGGTGTTCAAGTACTCTTAAACTAATTGAATATGACAGAAAAGGAAGATTTATTAGAGAAAATCTTAATTATAGAAAAGCTATAAAAAACTTTAAACTTTTAGATGAAAATAGTGTGTGTTTTTATAAAAGTGACGGACAGAAAGATGCAATAATTGAAATTTATTCACTAAAAGAAGATAAAATTATAAAATCTATTCAAGGAGAGTTGACTGATGAGGATTTACTCCTTTTATCAGTAGCTTCTAAACCTAACATGATTGTAGAGGGAGGAAATCTTTATTTTACCAAACCAAGTGAATTATCTCTTTATCACCTAGATTTAAAAACATTTTCTCTAAGTAAGGATGCTTTTTTTGAAGACGATGAATTTATTGTAAAAAAAGTTCAAGATGCACATTCTATGTTTAATACAGACCCACAAGGTGTTTTAACCTACATGGCTGAGAATAGTATTGTAGACAATCTTTTAAAAGTGGGTGATAACTTTTATATCAAATCCGAAATAGGTAAATATATTATTGATTTTCAAAAGAGGAAAATGGAAACCGATCAACGATTTGATAAATACTATTTGTGTGATTTTAGACGTCCAAATGTTGAAAACATAAAGGCTATTAAAGAAAGTAAAAATAGAGGTACGCATAGGTATGCTCTGTTTCGAAGTGATACATATCTTTTAGAAGTAGATAATTCAAATGAAGATGAACAAGCACGAATGAAAGTTTATAAATTAAATTTTTAAGCGTAATTGCCACAGCAGTTGTAGCTTTGGTTGCGGGCTACGGAATAAGCAGAAGTGTGAATAATAGTAACGCAACGCTTAGTGATTTGGCATTAGCTAACTTAGAGACTTGATCAAAAGTCATTTTAATAATATTAAAGTAAAGTAAGGTACATCAAAGGTGAATCGACTTGTTTTATCTTTGGTAATAGAGTTGATTCACTCTTTTTTAGATATGTACAATTCTAATGGATTTCACTTAAAATAATAATTATTGAGTTTGACAGAATCAATAAAATAAAATATCGAAATAATTTGTACAAAATATAGGTTAAACGGGGAGTATCCCATAAATATACTAAATATGAAATTTTATACTATTCTCTTTGTAACACTTGCTCTTTTTTCTTGCTCAAGTAATCAAAAAAACGAAATTGAACCAAAATCTCCGTCTCCTCTTATTATGGAATCTGTCGAAACGCCCAAAGAGTTGTTTCGACCTTCCAAAGTAATTGCCAATGAGAAGTATGTGATTGTTTTCAATAATGTTCATGAGCAAATGTTTAATGTTTTCTCACCTGAATTAAAATATCTTTATTCTTTTGGAAATATAGGACAAGGACCTAACGATTTGAACATGGTCATTCAAGAATCTTTTGAACTTGAAGGTAATGAGCTTTCTATGTTGGACATGAGAAGTTTTGTAACCTATCAGTTGGGTGATACTACCGCAGTCGGAAAGGATAAGCAACACATAATTTCCGAAGAATCTGTTTTCAATAAAGCCAAGAAACTTTCCAATGATAGTTTCATTTTCTTACCCTATTCATACAAAGAAAATCAATCAGATATTCATAAATATGACTTTAAAGATCGAAAAATAACCGATTTTGGCGAAAAAATAAGTCCTAAACCAGAGGAAATTCAGGAGCCGTATTTGCTATCCTCCATTTTGAGTGTGAATAAAAATAACCAGCGTGTAGCACAATTTTATCAACATAAACCAGAGTTTAAAATCTACGATTTTCAAGGGAAAGTACTTCATAAAGGGGCTGTTAGTATAGAACAAACTGACGATAAACGGCTTTATTTTGCAGAAGTATATAGCACAGAATCATTTATTTACGTGCTTTGGGTGAATAGCACTAAGGAAAATGTGATGAAGCACATGGATAAGTTTCGCCCCGAGCTAATGGTGTTTGATTGGGAAGGGAATTTATTGGAACAATTTAAGTTCAATATACCCGTTATTTCATTTGCTGTAACCCCCGATGAAAAAATGATGGTTGCAACATCGCTAAAAGAAACAGATGTAAATACCTTATACAAAGTGAAATTACCTCGTTAGTATCTGAGAAATCAAAAAATATTTGATTTTCAATAGTTTTTACTCATTTAAGACCACAATATTAGATGCTCACAGAGATATGATAATTTTGTGTGACCAATTTAAAGTGAATGTTTCCATCCTTGTTCGAAAGGATGAGGAAAATGGAAGAAAAAAGGCATAGGAGTAATAGTGAATTATTTAAAAAATAGAAACAAATAGTCACAATGACATGAAGAACTGTGTGTTATAAATTGTTAAAATATGGTATTGCGATATGACTTTTGGAAATATAACTGACTTATTTTCAGTTTTTTATGATAAGTCTACTCCAACATATAAGAAAATTTGGCTGTGCTGTAAAAAGTATGATGATATAAGAAAATAGACAGTCAGAGAAACATTCATCTGGTTGCCAACCAAGATAGATAGAATATTGCTATTAGAGATATATACATTTCTTTTCTCGGTAGTGTTTCCCAAAGTATGATACTCAAATCCACCCAAAATTGATGTAGAAAAACACAATTTCAAAGGCTTTTATATGGTTTTCAAACTTTTTTGGACACTATCCCTCTAAGTGTGTAAGTTAAAAAGTTGGGGTTAAGTTTTTATAGTTTGAGTCTTTGTGCAAATATAAGCATAAATTGGTTCAAGACAATCCCCCAATTTTGGATAGGCATACTCCACTTTTTGGTAGCTTCTCTCAAAGCCAAGAAAACGGACTTTTGCACAGCTTCGTCTGTTGGGAAAGACAGCTTGTTTTTGGTGTATTTCCGAATCTTACCATTCAGATTCTCAATAAGATTGGTTGTGTAAATAATTTTTCTTATCTCTAACGGAAAATCGAAAAATACGGTCAATTCGTCCCAATTGTCATACCAAGATTTGATAGCATAGCCGTATTTTGACTCCCATTTTTGGGCAAAATCTCCAAAGCAACCTTGGCAGCTTCCTTGTTAGGGGCAGTATAAATGTGTTTCATATCGGCTGTAAATTCTTTTCTGTCTTTGTAAACCACATACTTACAAGCATTCCTAATCTGATGAACCACACATATTTGCGTTTGTGATTGGGGAAAAACCGTGCGAATGGTTTGCGTAAATCCGTTTAAATTATCGGTGGCAGTAATGAGAATATCTTCCACTCCACGAGCCTTTAAATCAGTGAGAACGCTCATCCAAAAGGCGGAACTTTCATTCTTTCCGAGCCACATTCCTAAAACTTCCTTTTTTCCCTCTCGATTCAAGCCCACAGCAAGGTAAATGGTTTTGTTGACAACTTTTGAGTTCTCACGAACTTTAAAAACGATGCCGTCCATCCAAACAATCAGATACAGCTCGTCCAACGGGCGGTTCTGCCAAGCGACCATTTCATTGGTAACCGCATTGGTAATCCTTGATATTGTGGAAGTTGATACTTCAAAGCCGTACATTTCTTGGATTTGTTCTTCGATGTCGCTCACGCTCATTCCTTTGGCATAGAACGATACGATGATGTTTTCCAAACCATCGATAACGTTCTTGCGTTTAGGGACTAACATTGGGTTAAAACTACCGTCTCTATCCCTAGGAACTTGGATTTGTTCTTCGCCAAAGGAAGTTTTTATCTTCTTGGAAGTGTGTCCGTTACGATAATTTCCATCTTTAGTTTTGTCGTGTTTTTCGTTGTCCAAGTGAACGTCGAGTTCGGCATTGAGCATATGTTCCACCGCTTTTTTGTGGAGTTCTTTAAAGAAACCTGTCAAGTCCTCAGCAGTCTTAAATGACTTGTAAAATTCTTTGCTGTTGAGCAATTCTTCCTTGTTAATCATATCTGTTTAAATTATGGGTCAAAAATAGTTAAAAAGTTATTTCCGAAATTTTTTTTGAGCTTTTAAGGGCTCAAAAAATTTCAGAATAACTTTTCAACTTACACAGATTATGGGATACTCCTCTTTTTTGAAAAACAACAAGTTTTCCTCACCGCTCGGCGTATCCGATGTCTCAAAAGTGTGTTGTTTCCTTCAATATCAGTAGTGTATTTTTTACCTACTTTATGTGTATATTCTTGAAAAACAGACGCAAAAGCTTCCCAATTATCTGTACAAATCTCATCAAAACTAACACCCAATTTCTTCAATTTCTCACGAAGTTTTTGGGCTGTTTTTATGTTTCGTTTGCCCCATACCCACGCTACAATTTCCTTTGTTTCAGCAGAATAAGCATAAATCAACCACTTTTTATTTTTCTTTTTTCCCACAAAAGTCCAAAGTTCATCAACTTGTAACGATTTGTATTTGTTTTGTTTGGGTTTGATTTCTCGATTGAAATTTACCAAAACCGAAAGCACTTTTTTGATGCTAACTTTTTCAATTTCAGCAATATCACGAATACCTACATTTCTTGCCAAAAGCAAGAGAATTTTCGCAGCAATATGCGAAGCCCAACCTTTGTAGGTCAGATTATGATCGCCGATAAATTGGCGTTTACAGGTTTTGCAAAGATAGTTTTGTTTTTTGTTCTTTTTATTCCCATTTTTGACTATCTTTGTGCATTGACAATTGGGGCAATGGAGTGTAATTGTTATTAGCATTCAACAAAAATACAACTTTATTCCCTGATTGTCAAATTTTTATACCATCATACTTTTTAAAACACGACCCTTTTCTCTTATTAAACCACCATAAATACAAATATATCCCAAGATAAACAATAATAAACAGGCTAATTAACGTTCTACTATAAAAAATGTCACTAAGATATAAAAATGTCAATGTAAATATTTAAAGAAATATTGCAGAAAATAGGATACGTTTTAAAACCATAACTTTTATATATTGAATTGCCTTGACTTTTTGAAAACAAAGTAGCAAGTATTTTGATAATTTTCTAATTTTACTATACTGATTATCACTGTTATGAGTGAAAATAATAATATTTTTCGTTTAAAAAGATAGAATATCTTGCCCGAAATTACCAAAAATAATGAAGCTTCACAACTTTTTTTAGGAAAATTAAGCAAAATAATAGCTGTATGATATAAAAAGGTTTTTAGTAGAGAAGAGTAGGAGAAAGGGTAGTGTTAAGACTCCTCCTCTCCCTCATCAGTGCGATAGTGTTCTTCTTCTCCTTTGAGTATCTGTAGATAATTTTTGTAGCGAGACCATGAGATTAGGTCTTTTTCCAGAGCAGTTTTCACAGCACATTTAGGTTCATCAATATGTAAACAGTTATTGAATTTGCATTCCGATTTTAATCTGAAAAACTCAGGAAAATAATCTGTAAGTTCTTCTTTTTCAATGTCAACCATTCCAAATCCCTTGATGCCAGGAGTGTCAATGATTCTTCCTCCAAAATCCAAATCGTACATTTGAGCAAATGTGGTAGTATGTTGTCCTTGCTGAAATTGCACCGAAAGAGCTGCCGTTTTCAAATTTAGTTCGGGTGCAATGGCATTGATGAGTGTACTTTTTCCTACCCCTGAATGTCCTGAAATCACACAGGTATTATTTTGCATTAACTCCTTGAGTTTGTCGATGTTTTTATGAGTAATTGCCGAAATTCCAAGGCATTCATAGCCTATTTGTCGGTAAGTGGCTGCTAAATATTTTACTTCGTCAAGTTCTTCTGGGGTGTAAGTGTCTATCTTATTGAATAGCAATATTGTACGTATGCTATATGCTTCTGCTGTAACCAAAAATCGGTCAATAAAAGCGGTGAGAGTAGGAGGATTATTTAGGGTTACCACCAAAAAAGCAATGTCAATATTGGATGCGATGATATGTGTTTGTTTAGACAGGTTTACAGATTTACGGATGATGTAGTTTTTTCGTTCATGGATGTCGAAAATAACGCCGTTACCCGATTTTTCAAGTTCAAAACTAACGCTATCGCCAACCGCGATGGGATTTGTGTTTTTGATATCTTTAATACGGAATCTCCCTTTGATACGACATTGGTAAAATACACCGTCCTCTGCTTTCACTGAATACCAACTACCTGTTGATTTATAAACAACTCCATTCATTTTTAATCTACTTACTGTATTTTTTGCTGACAAAAATAAGGATTATATTTTAGTTTTACATATATTCTTGATAACTTACTTTTTCTACAAATCCTACAGTTTTCAAATTTTGTGAACTACTGTTGTTTTGTTTGCTGTATTATATTATGACCAAATATATAAAATAAAAAAAGCCGTCTCACGACAGCTTTCATTATGATAAATAGAGAAAATAATTATTTTTTCTTTAAAAAATCGTCAACCAACTCAGGAGCCATGACGCTTTCAACGAAAGTGTAAGCACCTGTCTTAGGAGATTTTACCATTTTAATGGCTTTAGTTAATTTTTTTGATTTTCCCTGTAATGTTGCTACTGTTTTCTTTGCCATAACCCCTTATTATTTAATTTCTTTATGAACAGTTACTCTTTTCAAGATAGGATTGAATTTTTTAAGTTCTAATCTATCAGGTGTGTTTTTCTTATTCTTTGTTGTAATGTAACGAGACGTACCTGGCATACCTGACTCTTTATGCTCTGTACATTCCATAATTACCTGTATTCTATTACCTTTTTTAGCCATTGTACTGTATGTTTTATATGTTAAAACGACACACTATTAAATGTATCCGTTACGTTCTACTTCTCTTAAAACTGCTGAAATCCCTTTTTTGTTGATGGTTTTGATAGCAGATGTTGACACTTTCAATGTAATCCAACGATCCTCTTCAGGAATGTAAAAACGTTTTGTTCTTAAATTTACGTTGAATTTACGTTTTGTTTTGTTCATTGCGTGAGATACATTATTCCCCACCAATGCTTTTTTTCCTGTTAGTTCACAAACTCTTGCCATTTTTCTCTATTATTATTGTATTGTCCTTACTATTAAAATCAGGGTGCAAATTAACGGACTTTTTTTTAATCTGCCAAATTATTTTCAATATTTTTTGTACTTGAATAGGGTGATTTCTTCATTCCCTGAAGCCACCAAAGTGTTTTCATCAACGAATAACAGACTGTGATATCCTTTTTCTGATATTTTTTCCCAAGTTTTCCCGCTATCGACTGACGACCAAATTCCGTTGCTGGATGAAGTAGCTACAAGTCCCTTACCTTCACTGTTTGGGATATATCGCACACAACTTATGTACCCAGGAGAGGAAGTTTCGTCAATTACTTGCCACGTTTTTCCGCCATCCGTGGTAACAGCTCCACTTTTTGCTTTTAATGTTGGATTTTTATAATCTCCTCCCATTACAATTCCATTATTTTTGTCGTAAAAGCTTACCGAAAAGGCTCCCTGTGAGGGGTTTCCCTGTACAATCGGCAGGTTTGTTGATTTCCAAGTGACTCCCTTGTCTTCCGATGAAAATATACGACTCTTTGAACCTCCGGTAATTACCCAAATCAGGTTCTCTACATTGGCGATATTGGAATTACTTGCGGCAAATAAAGCCTCTCCTACTGCTAATTTTGGAGCTTGATCACATGATTTTTTTTGCCATGTTTTTCCTCCATCGTGGGTTGTGAGTACAGACATGCAATCATCAGTGGGGTCACCAACCGCAATTCCAAACTGATTGTCAAGGAATAACATACTGTCGTAGAAAGCTTTCTCATGAGTTTCTTCATACATTTTTTTGAAGCCATCCGATTGTGTGCTGAAAAGCATTGCAGGGCTACCTACCGAAAGCATATAAAAATCATTTGTCGTAGCTGCTACCGAACGATACTCTACATCTAAAAAATCCGTTTTTTCCATCGTGAGGTTTTGGGTGTTTATGAAACCCAACACACCCCCTGAACCTGCAAACCCAATATTTTTATCCAAGAGAACCATAGCTCGGACACTTTTTCCCTCCAAAGAAAACGTGTGTCTTTCTTTGATTTCAATTCCTTGTAAGTCATTGTTTTGATTTTGACAACTTATCAAAATCATACAACATATAGCATATAAAAATCTTTTCATTTGTAAGGTTTAATATTCCGTGATTGTAATGCTCTACTTGTTCTTTAGCGTAATGTTTTTTATTATCTCAGCTCCCCCTTTACTGAGTATTTCTTCAGCACATTGTTTTCCAAATTCGTGGAAATCAGTTTCTGATATGGCTTTTGAAACGCTGATTTTTTGTTTGCCGTCCAATGAAAACAACGCTCCTTGAAACATGATTTTGTTTCCTTCAAAATGAGCAAAAGCTCCTATGGGAGCGGTACATCCGCCTTCTAAAACGCGTAAAAATTGTCGTTCGATGTGGGTGCAAATATCGGTTTCTCGATCATTTAATTTGGCAACTGCTTCGCATGAAAAAGAATCGTCTTCGTTGACAACTACCACCATAGCTCCTTGTGCAGGGGCGGGAATCATCCAATCCAAAACGATGTGATTTTCAGGTTTTTTGTCAATACGTTCCAATCCTGCAGAAGCAAAAATAGCTCCGTTCCAATTGTTGTCATTCAATTTTTGTAATCGAGTGTTTACATTTCCGCGTAGGTTTACTACTTCATGTGTAGGGAAGCGATGTAACCACTGTGCCTTACGGCGTAAACTGCCCGTGGCAATTGTAGCTTCGGGATTTTCTAAAAACAATGTATTTTCTTTAAAAACCAAAATATCATGTACATTAGCACGTTTCAATACTGCTTTTTGTACAATTCCTTTGGGGAGTGCGGTCGGCACATCTTTCATGCTATGTACTGCAATGTCGACCTGCTTTTTTAACATGGCTATATCTAAGGTTTTCGTAAAAATACCTGTGATTCCCATTTCATACAGAGGTTTGTCTAATATTAAATCTCCCTCTGATTTTACAGCAACAATCTCAGTTTCATAGTTTAAGGCGTTTAGTTTGTTTTCTACTAAACGTGCTTGCCACAGAGCAAGTTCGCTGTCTCGACTCCCTATCCGTATTTTTTTGCTCATTACAATGGTTCTAATTTTGCTGACAAAAATAATAAAACTTTTGGGATAATCATCACATTTTGATAGAGTGCCTCTTTACATGAAAATAAGGTTTGTCTGCTTGAAAACTTTGTGCTCAAAAAAAGAAGACTTAAGTGTCAAAAGTAATATTATGAATAAATATTTAAATCGTTGATAGTCAATTATTGGCGTTTTTATTAAAAATATAAATTCGAAAAAAAAATAAACATCGATGTAAAATTCAATAAATATGTGTATTTTTGTGCCTTTCACAACTATGGTTAAATATTCATATAAAAATGAGAACAATACAATTCAGAGAAGCTATTTGTGAGGCGATGAGCGAGGAAATGCGTCGCGATGAATCAATTTACTTAATGGGGGAAGAGGTTGCCGAATATAATGGAGCTTATAAAGCATCAAAAGGAATGTTAGATGAGTTTGGCCCCAAGCGTGTTATTGATACTCCAATTGCGGAGGCTGGTTTTGCTGGGATTTCCGTGGGAGCGGCCATGAATGGAAATAGACCCATAGTGGAGTTTATGACTTTTAACTTCTCGTTGGTGGCTATAGACCAAATTATCAATAACGCTGCTAAAATGCGCCAGATGTCGGGCGGTCAATTCAATATCCCGATTGTTTTTCGTGGGCCAACGGCTTCTGCAGGACAATTAGGAGCAACGCACTCACAGGCGTTTGAAAATTGGTTTGCAAACACTCCAGGACTGAAAGTAGTTGTGCCTTCAACGCCCTATGATGCCAAAGGTTTGTTGAAAGCTGCTATCCGTGATAACGACCCAGTGATTTTTATGGAGTCAGAGCAAATGTACGGAGATAAAGGTGAAGTTCCTGAAGGTGAGTATGTATTGCCATTAGGTGTTGCTGATGTAAAACGAGAAGGGAAAGATGTAACTATCGTTTCTTTCGGGAAAATTATTAAAGAGGCGTTTGTTGCAGCCGATATTTTGGCAAAAGAAGGCATTGAATGTGAAATTATTGATTTGCGTACCGTACGTCCAATGGATAAAGAGGCTATCTTTAATTCTGTGAAAAAAACCAATCGCTTGGTGATTTTGGAAGAAGCTTGGCCTTTCGCGAGTGTAGCTTCAGAAATTACTTACCAAGTGCAAGAAAATGTGTTTGATTTCTTAGACGCTCCTATTCAGCGAATCACAACGGCTGATGCTCCCGCCCCTTATTCACCTGCTTTGTTGAAAGAATGGTTGCCGAATGCAAACGATGTGGTGAAGGCAGTACATAAAGTAATGTATAAATAAAACTTTTTCTCATAATAAATTAAATTTTAAGTTACTTAAAAATCTTTGTAAGAGTTCCTTACAAAGATTTTTTTTGGTTGTATTACTATGAAGATTATCAAGTTAGCTTCCGTGGATTCGACAAATGTTTTCTTGAAAAAAATGGTCAATTCGGGAGAGGGATTGTCTAATTTTTTGACTGTTTGGACTCTGAATCAAACGCAGGGAGTCGGGCAGTATGGAGCCAAATGGATGGCTGAACCCTACAAGAATTTGACCTTTAGCGTGTTATACATACATGAAAATTTCGATTTGGAACGATATTTTGTTTTGAACATGCTTACATCAATTGCCATTGTAACTACACTAAAATCTTTAGGTGTTCCGAATTTACACATCAAATGGCCGAATGATATTCTATCGAATAAATACAAAATTGGAGGCGTACTTATTGAAAACATCATACGTGGTGGTAAAATAGAAAAAAGTATCATAGGTATTGGATTGAATGTGAACCAAACTAATTTTGAAGGACTTCCGAAAGCTAGTTCATTGAAAAATGAAACAGGTAAGAGTTTTGATATAGAGGAAATTATAAATAAAATTGTAGTTAATTTACAGCAAACGTTTTCTCAGATAGACTTCTCTTTTCAGGAGTTGTACCCAGCGTACAGAAGCCATTTGTTTCGATTAAACGAAGTTTCGGCATTTCGTCCGCAACAGGGAAGTGATTTTTCGGGTATCGTCCGTAGGGTATTGCCATCTGGAGAGTTGGTAGTTGAAACCGAAGAGGGTGAAAAACATTTTTCACTCAAAGAAGTACAGTTGTTATATTAGTCCGTTTTTTCATTTGCTTCATAATTTAGATTTATACAACGTGTTGCTTAAGAAAAATGCCTAAAGTTACGAAATATATTTTTCTCCCTTTTAGGCATTTATTTCACTGAGATAACTTGTCTTTTTCCTTTTACTTTTTAGTTTCACTATCTCCTTTTCCCTGATTGTTTCTTCGTTTTATAGTGGTATTGGTCGTGTCAATTACTTGTTCCACAGCGTTGGCAAGGGAACTATATTGCGTAGGGTTAGCGATTTTCATTGCGATGAGATACGGAATGAGTTTCCCATTGATGGCTTCGAGTAGCGGTTTTTTCAGTGATGAGGCAGAAGGAGTATTTTTCTGCTCGGAAATACTTTTTTCGTACTCGGCACGGATTTGAGTGAAGGAAGTTTGTGCGGTGCGAAGTTGCGAAATGATTTCTTTTATCCCCTGAAGCGACGCAATTGCCGACTCCAACTCAGGGGCAGACAAATCCTTTAACAACGATTCAATAAGCGATGATTCGACAGCGTACGCCTCTTTCGTGATTTTCACCCCATATTTGGAGAAAACAGCGAACAATTTCTCACCGTTTTCTTTCAATTGAGGGATAGGCAAGGCACAATAACCGAGCAATGCCGCATTGAGTGACCGCACCAAATTATCCCTACGCAAGTCGGCTTCTTCCTGTTTGGAGAGCGACACATCGCGTTTGATAGCTTCGGTAATTTCGTGGGAAAGCGTTTCGATTTCGGCAAAAGTGGATTTCAAAAAAGCCTCTTCCTGCAAGGCAGTTTCTTTGCGATACAACACCAAAAGTAAGTCAGAAACATCATCGATTTCGGTAGTGCGAACGTGTGAATGTAATTTGTTCATAGTGTAAGTGTTTTAGAATTAAAAATTTAATTTCCACAAAGGTAACAAATAAATTTACTTATTAATTTATTTCAAGAAGATTTTTTACATTTGATTTTTTGCTTTTGCAAATAGTACTTAGTACAAATGCCCAAATATTCAGAACGCTTGTTTTCTCGCTTTGAGCATTTGCCCGAAGGTTCAGAGCATTTATTTTTTTCTTTTGAGTATTTGCCCAAAACCTCCTAACACGTGTTTTTTGGTTTTGGGCATTTGCCCGAAGGTTCACAACGCTTGTTTTCTCGCTTTGGGCATTTACTCTAAACTTCCCAACGTCTGTTTTTTAACTTAGGGTATTTGCCCGAAAGCTAAGAACGTACGTTTTTTACACTTGAGTAAAGTCGAAAGTCCTAATTTTACCAAAATCTTAAAAACTTTGACAGAGTTTAAAAATTATATGGCTATTTGGTCAATTTTAGTCATTAGCTCAGCAGTTTTTTCAAGAGCAAGTATCATTTTTTGATAATGCAAAATGTCATCAAAATCCAAAACGTGTCCTTTGCGGTCTTTGAGCCACTTTTGTGCAGGTTGGTAGCCCCCGATGTAAAATTCCCAAGCCGAAAGTGGCACATTATCAAAATATTGTGTATCGTTAATATACACACGCAATGAGGTAGCCTCCGATGGCGAAACGTTTGTAATGTATGGCTTTTCGATGCAATTGTCTCCAGCTATTGGATATGTTACTATGGGATTGTCAAGGCAAGAACTTTCGAGCAGATGAAGTTCACGCAATTGTTTTCCTAAACTTACCATTTGCACAAAAGTTTCAGCGTTTGGATACGGAATTTTTGGGAAATCAATCTTTAAAAATTCTTTATAACGCTCGCGATAGGTAGGGTGATGTAACACGGCATACACATAATCAAACAGTTGTAGGGGTTGTAATGGTTTTCCTTTGGTTATATCCGATAGTGAGGCTTCTATTTTTTGTACAACCGCTTTGTTAAAGTTGGCTACACGCTCGGTTTCAAATTGTAAAGGGTCATTATTTTCAGGAAATAAATAAAGTGGGAAGACAAGACCTGCTCCAAATTGTCCTGCTGTCCCTGTATAATTTATATCACAAATGTTATTACAAATAAAAAAACCAAACTTTTCTGTAATAGCTTGACGTGGAATGAGCATTCCGATATTTTCTCCTTTAATGAAATGTTTCATTATAGAAAAAAAAGCCCTTTTAACCAACTTATTATCGTAGTAAATATACGATTCGTCAAAAGGACGATATTGATATTTCGTGATTTTATCAATTGAATATTCACCTTTTTTAATTCTATCTAATAAATTATATCCACTTGAATCTTTTATATTATACTTTTTAACAAATTCTTCTTCAAAATCATTAGTTAATAATCTTTGAATTCTTTTAGATAAAATTTTCTTATCTCTATCAATAAAAAGGTTATCTCTTCCCGTTTGAATTCCACTAATATACTTATTAAAAAGTTCAGTAACCGAAAAACCTTTGTTGTATTCTTCTTGCAGAGAAAAATCTTTTGGGACAAAGAAGTAATTGGGAGCTTTCATCTGTAAGGAAGTCCAAGAAATGGTTTCCAAAGAGTTTTCTTCTAAAAAAGCAAATTTTTCGGCTCGTTTCCCCCATAGGTCATAATGAAAAACGTTGGCTAAGGGCTTTTCTTTTTTGTCGGAATATGGGTTATGTTTTACAAACAGATTGATAGATACTCCCTGCATAATGTTAAATACGTTTTCGTCTTTACTGCCATCGGGAGCGGTTTCTTTTTTCTTGCTGTTGCCGTGTAGGTCTATGATATAAATAGAATCAAAAGTTTTAAGGAGTTTTTCTCGCATACGGCGGAAAACAATTCCGTCTAAAAAGCTATTATTAGAAATATAAGCAAGTACACCCGCTCCATTTTTTTCTATAAACTTTTCTCCATAGCGGATAAATTTTACGTAATCATCAGAAAGCGAATTGAAACTTTTTTCATTAAGTTCTTTTTTGTAATCTGCCACAAGATTTTCAATCCATTTTCCCTTGTTATTACTACTAATTGCATACGGCGGATTTCCCAGTACGCACATTACGGGGGTTTCCCGTTTTATATGGTTGGCTTCGTTTGCTTCGTCGGAGAGCCATTTGGCAAAAGGGGTATGGCGGTCATCTTGGGGTTCTTCCAAACTATTGGTCAAATACACTTGTAGGCGTTGGTTGTCGCTGTATTTAAACCCTGTTTTCTGTAAAAGCAGGTCTAATTTTAAATGGGCAATGGCATAAGAAGCCATTAGTATTTCAAATCCGTTAATGCGTGGGAGTAGGTGGTCTTGTACGTAGCCTTGCCACATACCTTGTTGGGTTTGCATTTTTTGGTGGATATAATCAACTACTTGTGCCAAAAACGTTCCTGTACCAGTGGCAGGGTCAAGCAGTTGTACGCGGTGAAATTCTTTCTCTATTTGGTCATATCCTCCTTCGTCTTTGCTTGTTCGTTTAATATTTACCTTTACTTTTGAGTTGTCGGCAAGCCCTTTGGGTAGGTTAAAATGTTTTTTAAGAATGTGGTCAAGAGCTTGTACCATAAAATTAACAACGGGTATTGGGGTGTACCATACGCCCATTGCTTTACGCTGAGCGGGGTCATACTTTTCCAAAAAATCTTCATAGAAATGCACTATGGGGTCTTTGTATTGTTTGTAGTCATAGGTGTTGAGCATTGTAGTAACATCGCACGCCAAAAAAACCTGAATCAAATCATCAACAATCCATTCAATACGTTTATCTACTTCAAGCCCTGCCAAGTAACCAAACAATTTTTTCAAAAACGGATTGCTTTTGGGTAGTAAATTATAGGCTTCTATTCGGGAAAATGTAGGCAGTGTAGGGTCGTGATACCGAGCAGTAAAAAGCCCGTAGGTAATGGTTTGTGCATAAACATCGGCGAAGTTCTTCTCAGAAATATCGTGAATGAGTATTTCCTTAAAGGCTTTAAATTGGTCATATAGTGAGCTTTCTTCTTTATTTTCCTTATCTTGAAGTAGAGCTTGTTCAATAGCTTGTGCTAAAAGTTTTGCTTTGCGAGCCATCAATTCAGCCAGTTGTGATGCTGTTTTAATATTCTCTATATTGTAAGAACAGAAGTTACGCAAAAGCTGTTCAAACTCTGAAAAATTATCAGTGATAGGCTTTATTTTTCCATTAACAATTTGAGCAATTGCTATTTGAGCTACGCATTGTTGATTTCGGTAGAAATAGAAAGAGAGATAATCGGTAAAAATGATGTTTTCGAGCGAAGTTTTATATCGGTCAAATTGTTCTTTGTTGCGGTTTTCGCCCGGTAAATCCTTATCGCCTATGTCTTTGGCTTCGATAAAACCAATGGGTAAGGAGTTTTTTGTCAGAATATAATCGGGGGCGCCACAGGCTTGTCGTTTGGGTTCGTTGGTTGCCAAAATATTCGGTACAAGCTCTTGAATAAGCGTTGCCAAATCGCCTCGAAAGGTGTGTTAGGTGGTGTTTCCTAAGGCATATTTTTTATTTAAATTCTCTACATATTGGTTAATGCTCATCTTTTAACTTTTTATTTCTATGTATGGAGCGGTAAAATACATTTTGCTTGCCCCATTTGTTAGTAATGTAGGGGCGTATGTGATACGCCCACAAACCTTTGTTTTTATATAATGGGAAAAAGTCTTTCGTTTATTACGATATGTTTTCACGCAACGGGCGAAATATGTTTCGTACCTATTATTTGCTACACCTGAAAAAGGGCGTATGCGATACGCCCCTACATTGCTATTTATCCTTTACACTTTTTCCTTTTCCTTATCCGCGCAGGTTTTTAAGGCTTTCCTGAATGGTTTCTATCTTCGCCAGTGCGTCGGCTTGTTTTTTGCGTTCCATTTCCACCACTTTTTCGGGAGCGGAGCTGACAAATTTCTCGTTGGAGAGTTTTTTCTCCACCGAAGCCAAAAAGCCTTGCGTATATTTGAGTTCCTCTTCGAGTTTTTTCATTTCTTCCTCTACATTGATGTTGCCCTGCATCGGGATAAAATACTCGTTGGACTTCACTCGGAACGAAATCGCTCCCTCTACCTTTTGGCTAACGTATTTCAGTTTGGACAAGTTGCCCAATTTGGCGATAATCACATCGAAAGTCGTTGCCGTTTGTTCGTTGTTGAGTACCGAAAGTGGCATTTCCTCCTTAAACGGAATGTTTTTCTCTTTTCGCACGGTTCTGATGCCCGAAATTACTTCGGCAGCGGTATCAAATTCGGCTAAAATCTGCTCATCGAACGAAGTTATTTGAGGATATTTTGCCACTACCAGAGCCTCCTCAGGTTTTCGTTCGGTGATATGTTGCCAGATTTCCTCCGTGATGAAAGGCATAAACGGATGCAACAATTTGAGGTTATCCTCAAAAATGGCGATAATTTCCGCAAACGTTTTTTGGTCAATCGGCTGACCGTAAGCAGGTTTTACCATCTCCAAGAGCCACGAACAGAAGTCGTCCCACACCAATTTGTAGATTTTCATCAAGGCATCGGAGATTCTGTATTTTGCAAAATCGTCTTCGGTTTCGGCAAGTACCTTTTGGAACTTATTTCTGTACCATTCGATGGCAATTCGGTTGTTTTCAGGCTGATTAGCTTCGGAAATTTCCCAACCTTTTACGAGTCGGAAGGCATTCCAAATCTTGTTGGCAAATCCGCTACCTTGTTGACAAAGAGCCTCATCGAAAAGTAAGTCATTTCCTGCTGCGGACGACAATAAAAGTCCTACACGAACGCCGTCCGCACCAAAGTCATCAATCAATTTCAATGCATCGGGCGAATTACCTAATTGTTTGGACATTTTTCGTCCCTGTTTGTCGCGAACAATCCCCGTGAAATAGACATTGGTAAAAGGTTTTTTCCCTTTGAATTCGTACCCTGCCATAATCATTCTCGCCACCCAAAAGAAAATAATATCAGGACCTGTAACCAAATCATTGGTAGGATAATAATAATTGTATTCTTCGTTTTCAGGGTCTAAAATTCCGCCAAAAACACTCATTGGCCACAACCAAGAAGAGAACCACGTATCGAGAGCGTCTTCGTCTTGCTTTAAGTCATTAGTTGTTAGGGAATAGTTGTTAGATTTTTCCTTTGCCAGTTCCAATGCTTTTTCCTTATTCTCGGCGACCACAAATTCTTTTTTATCTCCGTAGTAATACGCTGGAATGCGTTGCCCCCACCAAAGCTGACGCGAAATGTTCCAATCACGGATGTTTTCCATCCAATGGCGATAGGTATTTTCATATCTTTTTGGGAAGAAATTGATTTCTTCACTTTCCAAAACTCCGCTGATGGCAGGTTTTACCAAATCTTCCATCTTCAAAAACCATTGGTCGAGAGGGCGTTGTTCGATAACAGCCCCTGTACGTTCCGATGTGCCGACTTTATTAAGGTAATCTTCCGTTTTCAGCAATAAATCTTTTGCTTCGAGTTCTTTAACTATCTCTTTGCGAACCACAAATCGGTCTTTTCCTTCGTAATGCAATCCGTGATGATTCAGTTTGGCATCGTCGGTAAAGGCATCGATGATTTCGAGTTTATGGCGTTCGCCGATTTCGTAATCGTTTTTGTCGTGAGCCGGAGTGATTTTCAAAGCTCCTGTTCCAAACTCAATATCCACGTATTCGTCTTCGATAATAGGCACAACACGATTAACAATCGGCACAATTACTTTTTTGCCTTTCAGATGTTTGTAACGCTCATCGTTGGGATTGATACAAACGGCAATATCTCCAAAAATTGTTTCAGGACGCGTGGTAGCTACCAAAAGATATTCCTCTGAACCTTCTATTTTGTATTTCAGGTAGAAAAGTTTTCCGTTTTGTTCTTTATAAATAACCTCTTCATCCGAAAGTGTGGTTTTGGCTTCGGGGTCCCAATTGACCATTCGGTATCCGCGGTAGATGTATCCTTTATTGTATAAATCGATAAACACTTTTATAACCGAAGCATAAAGGTCATCATCAAGGGTGAATTTGGTTCTGTCCCAATCGCACGAACAACCGAGTTTTTTGAGCTGCTCAAGGATAACGCCCCCATACTGATGCGTCCAATCCCAAGCGTGTTTTAGGAATTCCTCACGGGAAAGGTCGGCTTTATTGATGCCTTGTTCTTTCAGGCGGGCAACTACTTTGGCTTCCGTTGCAATGGAAGCGTGGTCGGTACCCGGCACCCAACAAGCATTGAAGCCTTTTAGCCTTGCACGGCGGATAAGTACATCTTGAATTGTGTTATTGAGCATATGCCCCATATGCAAAATTCCCGTAACGTTTGGCGGGGGAATTACAATGGTGTAAGGTGTTCTTTCATCGGGAGTTGAGTGGAAGAAATTGTGTTTCATCCAGTATTCGTACCATTTGGCTTCTACCGAATTGGGTAAATATTTTGAAGGGATTTCCATGAAGATACTTTCTTTATTTTAAGTGTTAATATTGAGTGTTACAAAATCTGAGTGCAAATATAAAACATAATTGTTTATTTAAAGAAAATTTTTATCTTTGCCCCACGTTTTTAATGAATATGTTTGAGGTGTTCTAAGTGTCATATTTAGCGTTCTATTAACTATGGTTTATTAAACTTTTAACCGAAAAATACAAACCTTGGCATGTTTATTGATAATAACAATGATATAGATAACTAATTATTTTAATTTTTTGTACCATGAAAAAGTTTTTAACATTTTTATTCGTAGCTACGTTTGGTCTTGTAACTTATGCACAAGAGGCAACAGCTGAAATCACTTTCACAGCGGAAGAAATTGACTACGGAACAATCAAAGCTGGAAGCGACGGAGTGCGTGTTTTTGAATTTACAAATACAGGAAAAGCTCCTTTAGTGATTGCTAACGCTACTTCAAGTTGTGGATGTACAGTCCCTTCTTTCCCTAAAGGAAAGCCAATTATGCCAGGAGAAAAAGGGAAAATTGAGGTGAAATATGACACAAATCGTGTTGGCCCAATCAGCAAAACAGTTACTATAACTTCAAACGCTAAAACAAAACCAGTTGTGGCTTTGCGAATCAAAGGAACTGTACAACAATAGGCTTTTCCTATAAAAACATTTGTTGAAACTATCCAAGAAAGGGTGTTTAATTCCGTTAAGGAATTAATTTTGTAAGACATTCTTTTTTGGGTAGTTTTTTAATTTCATTAAAAAGATCTGATTAAATTTCCTTTTTTTGTGATAGTTTCATTTTTTTACCCTATTTTTGCCGCCGATTTAACGATATATATTTTTATTTTACAATACCATTATCATAGTTCTTAAAGTTATGCTCACAAGAAGACATGTCAGAGTAAAAGTAATGCAATCCATTTATGCGATGGAGCTAAGTCAAAGTCAAAATTTAGACAAAGAGGTAAAGTTTTTGCAGCGTAGCACCGAAGATATGTACAATCTTTATTTGCTGACTTTTGCACTGTTTAAAGAACTTCACAAAATGGCATCTCAGCAGATTGAGATAGCTCAAAGAAAATATTTAGCAACCGCCGCCGAGAAAAATCCAAATAGAAAGTTTATTGATAATAGACTACTAACAATGATTGTGAGCAATGAATTGTTGGATGAAACTATTGATAACGCTCGTATGAATCGATGGGATTTAGATTCCGAATACGTTAAAATTATCTACAAGAAGATTCTCGAAAGTAAGTGCTATAATGAGTACATGGCCGAGAAAACCACGAATTTCGATAAAGATAAGGAGTTCTTAATCAATATATTTAAGGAGATAATCGCCTGTGAGGATAAATTGTATGAGTATATCAATGATTTTAACCTGACATGGACAGACGATTTCCCAATAGTTAATACCTTTATTCTTAAATTATTGAAAGGAGTTAAGGGGAATGAGAGTGAAAAATATTTCGTTCCGAAGCTTTATAAGAATGATGATGATAAACTTTTTGCTCAAGATTTATTGAAAAAAGTAGTGTTGAACGATGAAAAATACCAAAATTACATTGATGATAAAACTCAGAATTGGGATAAAGAGCGAGTTGCCAAATTGGATAATATCATCATCAAAATGGCAATTTGTGAGTTTTTAAGATTCCCAACAATCCCTGTAAAAGTAACATTAAATGAGTATCTTGAGATTGCTAAAGAATACTCAACAGATAAAAGTAACATCTTTATCAATGGTATTTTGGATAGTTTAGCCAAAGAATTTGATGAGAAAAAAGAGTTGAAAAAGGTTGGCAGAGGGCTTCTGTAAGAAAAAGTAATAATTTTAAAATTTATATACAATGGATCCTAATTTTTCTAATTTATTAATTCCTGTTCTGATGCTTGCGGTTGTCTATTTTTTGATGATTCGCCCACAGATGAACCGACAAAAACAAGAAAGAAAGTTTATTCAAGACATGAAAAAAGGCGATAAAGTTGTTACCAAAGGAGGGATGCACGGAAAAATCGTTGAATTGACCGATGATAGCTGTGTTATCGAAACCTTGGCGGGAAAAATAAAATTTGAACGTTCCGCTATTTCCTTGGAAATGTCAAAAAAGGCAAACGCAACTCCTTCAACTGAAGCCAAGTAAGTAAATATTTCAAAAACAGAAGTTTCAGATAACAACCCTTAAAAGTATTGTTATCTGAAACTTTTTTTGTATATAATTGATTCATATGTACTTATGTCATTTCTTTTCCTTTTTTACTCTAATAAAAAACCTATTCTGAATCATACAAAACAAACCTCTGCCACCTTCTGTCTTTATTTACTTTGGTAATAGGGAAAACGCTTGTTTAGTTATTCTCTTATTTCTCTTCTATAAATGTATTACGTTTGAATAAATCTCTTGAATTCTGGATAAAAGTTTTCATAGATTCAATCGCTTTCACATCTAAATCCTTGAAATTAGCGTTTTCATATTCCCTACAAGGTAGGACTTCGTATAAATACTTTTTATTTTCTTTTGGACTTCGGTTTACCCATACCAAGTGATATCCTGAATCCACGATATGTGTACCTTGTTCGTCTTTGAGCAATGTTAGTTCAAACATAGCTCCACCGTCAGTATTTGGTTTCCGCTGATTCGACACGAAATTTCCTAAGGAATAAACGAGTAAACGCCCGTTGTGTAATGCGTTTTTTGGATAGTAGTGCATCGGTTGTAACACATGTGGATGCCCACCAATGATGATGTCTACACCATTGTTAAACAAAAAATCAGCTATTTTTTCCTGTTCTTTATGCTGAATTTGTTGATATTCGACTCCCCAATGGATCACTACAATTAGCTGATCCAACACCTGTTCTTTAGCTTTTTGAATGTCAACTTTCATTTTTTCTAAATCAATCAAATTTACGACAGTAGGCTTAGGAATTGGCAGTCCGTTAGTGCCATATGTATAGTTCAGAATCCCTATGGTGATGTGGTTTTTAGACAGTACGAGCAGGTTGTTCTTTTCAAACTCCTCTTGATTACGAAACGTTCCCGTGTGTGCAATTTGCAGAGAATCTAATACGTCCAACGTTCTAATAATCCCCTGTTTACCTCGGTCACAGGAGTGATTGTTTGCAGTAACCAATACTCCGATACCACTTTCTTTACAAGCTACAGCGAGTTCATCAGGTGATGAAAATTGTGGATACCCTTTAAAAGGTTTCCCAGCTAGAGTAACTTCTAAATTCCCGATAACAAAATCGTGCTTTTGAAAAATATGTTTAACTTTTTCAAACACAGGAATATAATCATATGCTTTTTTTTCGTTGTCATACGCTCCTTCAATTTGAGGGCTGTGTCCCATGATGTCGCCCATAAACAACAGTGAGACGGAGTTATTTGATTCCTGTGCCTTTATTGCGAAAAAATGTAGTAAAAAGATTAAAAAAAGTTTTCTTTTCATTGTTAAGGTGATTTTTCACAAAGATAAAAAAATATATTTAAAGTAACATCTTGTAAGACATTTTATCATGTATATTTTTTTTAATTTGATAATCAATGACGTAAGATATTTTTTTTAAAAAGTTTGAAATATATTTGCGTAAAAAAAAAAAAGATTATATATTTGCACTCGCAAAACAGAAATAAAGACGTTCATAACAATAAGTGAGGAGAGGTGCCGGAGTGGTAACGGAGCAGATTGCTAATCTGTCATCGGGTAACCGATGCCTGGGTTCGAGTCCCAGTCTCTCCGCATCAATTTTTAAATAATTTTACGGGGCGTAGCGTAGTCCGGTCATCGCGCCTGGTTTGGGACCAGGAGGTCGCAGGTTCGAATCCTGCCGCCCCGACAGCTTAGAATATATTTCATTAATGTCATAGCATTTTTGAAATATATTTTTTGGTTAGAGCGGTCACGTAGCTCAGCTGGATAGAGCATCTGCCTTCTAAGCAGACGGTCGCAGGTTCGAATCCTGCCGTGATCACAGATTTTAAAATAACCCGCTGTTCTACAGCGGGTTATTTTTTTTTCGATTTTATTTAAACACGAAAGTAAAACGTAAAGTCTCCATATTTTACTTTTAGAAGCTACTTTAGCTTTTATTATTCAATTTTCGTTATAATGGAGTCTTTTTTGTTTGTCGTTAATAATTAAAAGCGCCTTTTGTGGTAATGGTATTTTGTGCCATAAAAAAATCGGATTGATATGGAATTTTTCCATATCAATCCGATTTTACGAAAGGACAAGTAAAGTTAGGCTTTAATTACGCAAATATTTTTTCCATTTATTCTCTTCTCTTCGTCTCATTCTTAGTTGTTTTAGCTTTTCACGTTCTTCACGTTCCCATTTCTTTATCTGTTCGTTCTTTCCATCAGTAGGAACCAATATCGATAAAAAACAGATAATAACAGCCACTCCAAGAGCGATATACCAATATTCAGACATAAACCAAACAACTCCTGCAAGTACACCTATGCATATAGCAAATATCCAAAGGAAAAAATTACCTAAACTATTTAAAATATTATTCATAACCCAAACTTTTACCTTACAAATTTACCTCTTTTTTCCATAAAATCCAACGATAACCATAGGAAATCAATTCTTGATCATCGGTAATATGCTGGAAACTTACAAGTTTGTACTGAAAACTGCATTCTTTCAGAGCTTCAAAAACATCATGCTCATTAATAGGAGTGGATGGAATTACACCCTGTACCATCATCAGTACCTGTCCCGTGCCGACAATATTTATTATTTATTGCCATATTTTTTTGTATCTTTGTGATGTAAAAATTTCATGTTATGAAAAAGCGACATTGGTTATTACTCTTTACCGTATTTTGGTTTTCACTGCTATACTTTATAGACTTTGAGACTTGGATAGTACTTTCATTGCCTTTTATGATTGTGTCTTTTTTTTATCTACTTTTCTCTCTTATCGTTTGTTTTTACTACGTAATCATAAATAAAGACCCTCGTGATTTATAAAAAAGGTTAGTGATTAGCGTATAACAGTTAGTGGACAATTAACAATTACGAATTACGATAATTACGAATTACGTAATTTGAAATTTGAAATTCGTAATTGTTAACTCACAATTGTTATTTTTTCATCGGGGCTTATTCTAAGCATTTCCACCGTAGCAAATTCTCCTGCGGTATAGGTTACTGATATAGGCATGAATAGGCTTCCTAACTGCTTGACGTAGATTGTGCTATACAGGTCGAACTGAGCAAAATCAATAGGCGACAGATTGAAAGTTGCTGTTACGCTTGACATTCGATTGATTAAATTCTCTATATCGCCGTAGAAAACAGATTTTAACATCCATCATCTGAGGTCTGAAAACAGGCTACCTTTGTGAATACGATGGAGAAATTCTTTTTATTGTTAAGAAAGTTGTTCTTTCGATGTAATTAAATTACCTTTGTGGAGAAATAATAAGAAAGAACAACTTAAATATAATTAAAATGGCTTACACAGAAACGACCAGGACAGGTTATGGGCGGCGTTTGGGTAATTCCTTAAAAAACATTATCGTAGGATTGGTATTACTTGTTGCCGGTACTTTTACTTTATTTTGGAATGAGGGTAATTATGTAAAAACTAAAAAAGCCCTCAATGAAGCTGCTGCAGAAGTGGTTGCTCTTGTGGATATTAATACGATTAATCCAGAGTTTGAAGGTAAATTTATTCATGCCTCAGGATTCGCTTCTCCTCAAGATTCTATTTACGACAATATGTTAGGGGTTAGAGAATTAGCTATTGGATTGAGTCGTAAGGTGGAATACTATCAATGGGTAGAGTACTCAGAGACAGAGACCGTACAGAATATGGGAGGGAGCGAGGAAACAATAACAACATATCACTACAAAAAAGAATGGTCGAGTTCTCCAATAAATTCTCTGGATTTTCACGATCCTGAGTATCGGAATGAGAATTTTGTCCTGGCAGAGTTGCCCGATAAGGAGATTTTGAACACTAACGTTCATTTCGGAGCTTACAAATTGCCTGAGTTTATTCTACAATTGATTCAAAATAGTACTCCTGCCAAGATAAATCTTTCAAAAGAACAAAATGAAATTTTAGAAAAGGAGGCCGAAAAGGTCAGATTGTCTGCCAAAAAACGAGTTCGAAAATCAATAGAGCCTTCTGACAACGATGAAGAGCAAGAAAAACCGAAAATGACACATGTGAATGATAATGTTCTTTACATTGGTAAATCGTTCAACAAACCAGGTGTTGGTGATGTGAGGGTTACCGTAGAAAAAACGGAACCTACAGTGATTTCGTTGTTGGCTAGTGTGAAAGGGAATTCATTTGAAATGTACAAAGCTAGTAATGGCAGAACAGTTGTGGAAGTAGCAAAAGGAGAGGTTTCAGCACAGCAGATGTTTGAAGCTGCTCATGCGGATAACGAAGAAATGACGTGGGGACTTCGCATGTTGGGAGCGATATTGATAATTACAGCTATCAGGACAATGTTTGGATTTGTTTCCATGCTGTTTAAAGTCGTTCCGTTTCTTGGAAATATTGTTGAGAAAGGAGTCTATGTTGTAACAGGTGTTGTTGGGATAGCTTGGTCTTTGATTGTTATCGCTACGGCTTGGCTCTTCTACCGACCCGTTATTGCAATTTTGCTGATTCTTATCATTATTGGAATTTTCGTGTTATTGAAACGCAGAAAATCTAAGGAACCTCCATTAAAACAAGTTTAGATTGAAGTTAAAAGTAACGTTTAAAAATAATAAAAGACTATCCGAAAAGTTTAATTTTTCAATCAAAAAAATAAATGCCTGATAATTAATGATTTATAAATGGCTCTTGTTTTAAAATGCACCTTTTCGGACAGTCTTTTTCTTAATTGATTGATGGAGAGAGAATTATTCTACAAAATTTCTCTCACTTCGTTTTTTAGATGACTTAACGCATTTGACGAAGGTGTAGGCTTATTGATAAATTCTTTGAAAATAAATTCTGTCATAGCTTTGGAGTCCTCCAATTCTTCATCGTGTGTAGCTTTACGGATGATTTGAATAGTAGCCATTTTTGCTGCACGGATGATATTCCATAAATTTTCACTGAGATAAATTTGTTGTGCCAAATTATGCTCAAACTCTTCGTCAATTGAATGAACCAATAATGTTTCATATTCTTTTTTTGGAAGATTTCTAGCTGGTATTCGCAATAATAGTTGTTGTGGACTTATACGCTCCAAGAATAACGTCATTCGTTCATATGCTTGTAGTCGTAAAGGTAATGAAATTTTCTGATTTTCCTTTTGAAGTAAGAAAAGACGGCGTTTTTCCTCGTTTTTTATATGTAGGTAGAAAAAGTAATATGCAATTCCGCCAACAATTAATGCAGGAATGCAAAACAGTAAAAAAGTAAACAAAGAATTTTCCATAAAGTAAACAATGAATTAATATTTTGACAAAGCACAAAGGTACTAACTAATTTTGCAATTCTAAAATTTTTCTTTCAGATCTTGGAAAAAATCCGTAAGTTTGACCCCTAAAAATGTATTGCTTTGCAAAAACGTCGACGGCAGATAGTTTTACTGATTAGTTTGTTGTTTATCAGCACGTGTTGTTGGTACACTAGCTCGTTTGCTTCAAAGAAAACGGGCTACGCCTATTTCCAAACGTTTTCAATCATAGACACGCTCAAGAAAGCTAACCGACTTCTAAAAGACACTACTAATCAAAACAGACGAATCTTGTTGGATTCGCTGAAGCGAACTAAAGATACCCTGCCAAAGGATTCCCTGTCAAAAGACAGTATGTCAAAGAAATCTAAAAGTATTTTAGAGGATGTAGTCAGATATAAAGCAAAGGATAGTATTGTTTTCAATAAGACTAAAAATAGCATCATTCTTTACAATGAAACACAAGTGCAATACACCGATATTGACATCACTTCAGGGATAACCAATATCAAATATGATTTGGCAGAGGTATACGCAGGTCGTATTAAGGATTCAGTTGGAGAATTGGTGCAACATCCTGTTTTTAAGCAAGGTGATGACATTATAGAACCCGATTCCATTCGGTTTAACTACAAAACCCAACGAGCCATTATCCGTAATGCATACACCAAACAAGATGAAAATAACATCAAAGGTCAAATCATTAAAAAGGAGAATGATTCTACTTACTTCATGCAAAATGCCATCATTACCACTGCAGAAGATTTGGATGATCCTGATTACTACATCAAAGTACGAAAAGCAAAATTTGTCCCTGGAAAAAAAGTGGTTGCAGGATTGAGCAATATGTACATAGTAGATATCCCCACACCTTTAGCAATCCCATTTGCGTACTATCCAATGGTATCGGGACGTTCATCGGGACTTATTTTCCCAACTTTCGGAGAGGCAAATAACAGAGGTTATTTCATTCAAAATGGAGGATATTACTTTGTCATTAGTGACTATTTTGATTTGGCTGTAACGGGAGATTATTTCACCAATGGAAGTTATGGGTTCAAAGCTCAATCAACGTATAAGAAGCGTTACAAATTTTCTGGAAACTTTAATTTCAGTTATGAGAATCAGATATACAGTATTCGAGGTTTGCCTGATTACAGCAATTCAATGTTTTACAACATCCAATGGACGCATTCGAAAGATTCAAAATCGAATCCAAACTCAAATTTTTCAGCTTCTGTAAACTTGGGAAGTAGTCGTTTTTATCAAAACTCATATAATCAGATTAATTCGCCTAATGTGTTGAATAATACCTTATCCTCATCAGTATCTTATTCAAAAACATTTCCATCCTATCCCTCGATGAATCTGTCCTTAACGGCATCACATTCTCAGAATACGAATACACAAAGTATTGAGATGACCCTCCCCGCACTTCGTTTGAGTATGGAACGTATTTATCCATTTGCTAAACAAGGTGAAAGTAAAAAAGGATTGCTTAAAAATTTAAATTTTCAATACTCTTCGCAAGGAGATAACCGTTTTTCAACAACCGATAGTTTGTTTTTCTCAAAGCAAATGTTCAGTGAAGCTAAAAACGGATTTAGACATTCTATACCAGTGAGTACCACCACTAAGTTGTTTAAGTATATAACTTTAGGGTTAAATTCCTCCTTGAACGAAACTTGGCAGTTTAAAACTATCCGCAGAACAGATTTCAACGCAGCTTCGGGTAGGAGTGGTATGGACACCATTAATGGCTTTGACCGTTTTTTGACCTACAATATGGGAGCGAGTTTGGGTACTACGGTCTATGGTACATTTCAGTTTAAAAAAGACAGAAAAATTCAAGCGATTCGACACGTAATGCGTCCTTCAATGAGCTATGGTTATACACCTGCATTCGATCAGTACTACGAAAATTATATTTCAGATGCTTTTGGCAAAGTTTCTCAATACACTCGTTTTGAAGGAGGTATTTACGGAACCCCAGGACTTAATGAATCGCAATCCATCGGGTTATCGTTAAGCAATACTTTAGAAGCAAAAGTGCGATCCAAAGATAGTACGGAGGTTGAACCTAAAAAGATTTCATTGCTCAATAGTTTGAATTTCAATACGAACTATAACGTTATTACAAAACAATTTAGTCCCGTTACCATGACTGGAGGAACAACTCTTTTCAATGGAAAATTGCCATTAAATTTTGGAGCTACATTCAATCCATACGCTATTGATGCGAATGGAAGACAATTGGAAACTTTTAATATTAACAATGGAGGAAGTCTTTTCCGATTAACTAACGCAAACATATCTACAAACTATTCATTTTCAAATAGAAATAAATCTGATAAAAAAACAACTGATAACAGAGCTTCGGGAGGACGTTCCGACGATTTGTTTGGTTCATCACGACCTGTGAACGACAATCAAGTGGAAGAAAAAAAAGAAGAACCTGAGGATAAAAAAACGAAATTTTATCATGCTCGTATCCCTTGGGATTTGAACATAGCTTATTCACTTTCGTATTCAAATATGTCACGTGAAAGACGTATTTCTAACAACTCACTTATGTTTTCAGGAAATGTGGAGCTTTCACCCAAATTGCAAGTGGGAATTTCAAGTGGATATGATTTTGTTAATAAGGGAATTACATACACCCAATTCCGTTTTGAACGTGATTTGAATAGCTTTAGAATGAGTTTTCAGTTTACCCCTATAGGTCAGTACAATTCGTGGTATTTCTTCATCGGAATTAAAGCCAGTATGCTTTCGGATCTGAAAATTGATAAAAATAAAGAACCTGACCGTTTGTTGAGGTAATCACTTTTTTCAATCTTAAATATTTACAGAAAAACAAAGTTTCCAGCAAATTAAGTTAAGAACCACATAGAGACATAGAAAAAAACTATGTTTCTATGTGGTTTAATTATAATAGCTCTAAAAAATAGTGTTTCTATGCACTTAGTCTTATTTTTTCGCGAAAATATTTGCTTATGTCGTTTTTTTTTGTATCTTGCGAGTGAAATTTAAATGAGTTTATTAACCTAATTAAAAAATGTTACCATGAAAACAGCTAAATTTTACACAAAAATGTTGTTTTACGTTACAGCAACATTTATCTTAATGGGTTGCCACGAAACTCGGAAACGTCAAACAACCGAGTCTGGCGAAAAAAAAGAAATAGCTCTTTTACAGAAAAAGGTAAACATAACTAGCTACCCTGTTTCTGGTGATTTCTCTTTGTTATCGTTCAACACTTTATATTGTGATAACCTTCACGATTTTATTCTTTCGGACACTATTACTTTTAACCATTCTGATTTGTCCGAAATCAATAATGACAACTTGGTTTCTATTGTGATTTACGCTAAATCAGATGCAGATAATATTGACTATTCCGATGTTGATAAAATGTTATTCTACGTGAGAAAAGAAGATGGATTTAGAACATTCCTGCTTGAGAACAGAAAAGAAGCTTTTGAGTTAAATCCGAAATACACCTTTCATTCAAATTTTATATCCTCAAATGATATTTTTGATCTTTACAAAATAATCAGTCCTGATTCCAAAGCTCATTGTTATATGCTACTTAATGGAAGAAAATTGCCAAAAACACTATCTACCAAAGAAAGTAGTCTTCAGCTTTTTATTTCTAAAAACAGGAAATAGCACCTGTTACATTTTAATAGTAAAATATTTAATTTCAGTAAGTTGATTAGCTTTTAAGAATAGAAAAAATCTTTAAAATCGGAGTGTAAAAACTCTCAAGAAAGACTTAAGATTTTACAAAAATAAAACTACTGCTGATGTATACAATTGATTTAAAAACAGTTAGAAATATTTAAACTGTTTATTTAGAACGCAATATGAGAATGTACTTCGCCAAAAAGTCGTGTTTTGGCGAAGTATTTTTTTGGTTTAAATGTTATTATTTTCGTAAAAAGACATTTATCATATTGTTTTTTAGGGAGTTTCTTTATCTTTGCAATTTATTTTGAAAAAGAGATGATATATGTCTGATAAAATTACTCCTTACAAAAATTCCACCGATGGGAAAAAGAAACAAGTGGCACAGATGTTTGACTCTATTTCAGGAACTTACGATGGTCTTAACCGTGTGATTTCTTGGGGTTCAGACATCAAATGGCGGAAATTTGTTGTTGAAAAAGTAGCTGAGTTGCGTCCTCAAAAAGTATTGGACGTAGCAACGGGTACAGGAGATTTGGCAATTGCTTTAACTGAGATTGACGGTGTGAAAGTTGTAGGCCTAGATATTTCAGAAGGAATGCTTACCGTAGGACGTGAAAAAATTGCAAAAAAACAGTTATCCAATCGCGTAGAGTTGATTCTGGGAGATAGTGAAAATTTACCTTTTGCGGATAATTATTTTGACGCTGTAACAGTAGCTTTTGGTGTACGTAATTTTGAGAATTTAGAGAAAGGGCTTTCTGAAATTTTCCGCGTAATTCGTCCTGGTGGACGCTTGGTTGTTTTGGAAACCTCTGTTCCTGAGAAATTTCCGTTCCGACAAGGGTATTTTGCTTACACTAAATTTGTTATGCCTCTTATCGGAAAAGTTTTCTCGAAAGATCGTTCCGCCTACACCTATTTGTCTAAATCTGCTTCTGCATTTCCTTATGGGAAAAAGTTTAAAACTATCTTGGAAAAAATTGGTTTTGCTAACACAAAATACTACCCCAAAACTCTCGGTGGAGTTGCTACCATTTATGTAGGGAATAAATCTAAATAGCATTTTATAATATGAAAAAGAGAATCTTCTTATTGTTTTTCCTTTTTAATATTCTTATTGCCTTTGGACAACTCAAATCTCCGTTGACTAATTTGGAGAATTTTGATGAGAAACCTTTGCAATGGGGCTATTATTTCGGGGGAAATATGTTTGATTTAAAATTTGATTATAGAGATCTTCAGTACACCAACACTTCGCTGTTGGAAGTTCAAACCCACAAAATGTTCGGTTTTAACGTAGGACTAACGGGTTCTGCACGATTGATGAAATATATTGACCTGCGCCTTGAACCAGGATTGGTCTATAACCGAAAAGAAATTTATTTTTACAATATGACCGAAAAGAGGGACTATTTGCGAGATGTAAAATCTACGTATATTTATATCCCTTTATTGGTCAAATTTAGTGCTGAACGTTGGTACAATTTTAAACCTTATGTCACAGCAGGGGGTTCTATGACTATCAACCTGAGTAGCAATCAAAATTTGACGATTGATAATTATGACTTGGTTTTCCGAACCAAAACAAACGTTTTTTTCTATGAACTTGGTTTTGGATTGGACATATATACTCCTTTTTTCAGACTATCCCCATCTATCAGAGGGCTTTTTTCAGTTAGAAACGAATTAGTTCCTGACCATAAACCAGACAGCCCTTGGACGAAAAATTTAAATGGATTGAAGTCAAGAGGTTTCTTGATTAATCTTACTTTGGAATAGATTTTGCTTATTAAAAAGTAATTAATGCATAATGAGATGAAAAGAATAATGTTTATATCGCTGATTTTCAGTGTTTTTTTTGGATACTCACAAGATTTTAAGTATCCCATGGCAAGTCCGCGTCAAGTGGTTTCCCAGCAATTTTCAGTTACCAAAATTTCTGTGGATTATGGACGCCCCAGCGTTCGAGGGCGTAAAGTGTTTGGGGAGTTAGTTCCGTTCGGGAAAGTATGGCGAGTAGGAGCTAATGAGGCTACCAATATTACCTTTCAGCAGAATGTACTTTTTGGGGGAAAGGCCACTAAGGTGGGACGATATGCCATTTTTATTACTCCAGAGGAAAAAGAGTGGACAGTAGTGCTTAACTACGATGCAGATGCGTGGGGAGCTTATAGTTACGATCCTAATGAGAATGCTATTGAAATTAAAGTTCCTGTAGAAAAACTAAAAGAGCTACAAGAATCTTTGGAAATTACTTTTGAGGGAATTAGTGAAACTAAAATTAACTTAGTTATCAAGTGGGAATACAGTAAAATTCAAATTCCGATTGAAGCTGATAAAATTGATGAAGTAAATAAGATTATTGAATTTTTGAAAGAAATAAAGCAAGTAGAACGAGATATGGGCGGATGATTAGCATCCGCTTTTTTTATGAAGTAAAGTTGTTATATCTAATTGATTATCATATATAAAATAGATATTATGCCAAAAATGCTGCACTTGTTATGCCTCTAGGAACTAAGTTATTCTTTTTTGTCTAAGATGAAGTGCTACCTAAAGTATGTGGTGGAATATACCTAAAATTGATATGTGAAAAGTATTTTAAAGACTTTTGTGGTTTTCTAATTTGTTTTTCAAAGACAAAGAGTTTCCCTTCCTTATCTTGAGTCTATATTCTTCTTAGAAAGTAGAGGAAACGATTTTCTCTGTTTAAATATGTGAATTTCTTTGTAAAAGTATGAATATAGAAAGTGTCTTTTGATACTAATTGGCTCTTTTACAGATTTTTTTTTGAGCCTCCTATGTAGGGCAAAAAGAAAAGCGATACACTATTTTCGTGCATCGCTTTTCTATAGTTATGGAAAAAACAACATTATTTCAATTCCTGAAAATTGCGTTTGACAAAATCGGTGAGTTCTTTTCCTTTTAAAAGTCCTTGTGAAAGCCTCGCTAAATCAAAGGCTTGTTTGATAAGGTGCTGTTTTTCAGTTTCGTCCGCCGTGTTGAGAATCGAAGTTGCCAAAGGCGAATTTGTGTTCACCACCAAATGATACATTTCGGGGAAATTCCCCATTCCGAACATTCCGCCACCGCCCGTAGCACTCATTTCTTTCATACGACGCATAAATTCAGGCTGATTGATGCTAAAAGGTGTACTATCGCTGTCCAAATCTTCCAATTGCACCACAAAACCTTCACTCGGAATGCTTTTTTCGATGCTTTCTTTAAGCGATGTTTTTTCTTCTTCCGAAAATTTAGAAATTGTAGTGTCCTCTTTTTGAATCAGTTTGGAAATTGGAGCTGAATCCACCCGTGCAAAGGTTAGGTTTTCGTTATCGTGTTCCAACTTCTGAATTAAATGCGACACGATAGGCGAATCCAACAACAACACCTGATAGCCTTTTTCTTTGGCTTCCTCAATGGCGGCGTGTTGCACCTCTTTATTCTGAGCGTAAAGCACCACCAATTTGCCATTTTTGTCGGTTTGTTGGTCTTTGATGGCTTCTTTTAGTTCCGAAAGCGTATAAAATTGGTCGTCCACCGTAGGATAAAGCATAAAATCGCCTGCTTTTTCGTAGAATTTCGGCTCGGAAAGCATCCCGTATTCCAAAACGATTTTAATATCGTTCCATTTCGATTGAAAATCTTCTCGATTGTTATTGAAAAGCGATTTTAATTTATCAGAAACCTTTCGAGTAATATAATTTGCGATTTTTTTAACGTTGCCATCGGCTTGTAAGTACGAACGCGACACGTTGAGCGGAATATCTGGCGAATCGATAACTCCTTTAAGCATTGTCAAAAATTCTGGAACAATTCCCTCCACATTATCCGTTACAAAAACCTGATTTTGATACAACTGAATGCGGTCTTTTTGGATTTGCATATCCATTGATAGTTTTGGAAAATACAAAATTCCCGTTAAATTGAACGGATAATCCACATTTAGGTGAATGTGAAACAAGGGGTCGTCAAACTGCATCGGATAAAGTTCACGATAGAAGTTTTTATAGTCCTCGTCTTGCAAATCGACAGGTTGTTTTGTCCACGCCGGATTTGGGTTATTTACGATATTGTCAACCGTTTGATATTCGGTTTTGTAATTTTCATCGGCATTTTCAGGACGAGGAAGCGGTACTTGTTTGGTTCCGAATTTAATAGGAATAGGCATAAATTTGTTGTACTTACGCAGTAATTCCTCAATGCGATATTCCTCCAAAAACTCGGTAGAATCTTCGGCGATATGCAAAATGATTTCCGTACCTCTTGCTGACTTTTCGGCAGGTTCAAGCGTGTACTGGGGCGACCCATCGCACGTCCATTTAACGGCTGGGGCATCGGTGTACGATTTGGTAATGATTTCCACCTTTGAAGCCACCATAAAAGCGGAGTAAAACCCAAGCCCGAAATGCCCAATTACACCTGCATCTTTGGCAGTGTCTTTGTATTTTTCTAAAAATTCTTCTGCTCCTGAAAAAGCAATCTGATTGATATACTTTTCCACCTCTTCGCCCGACATCCCAATACCTTGGTCGATGATATGTAAGGTTTTATTTTCCTTATCAATCTTTACTTCGATGATAGGACTTCCGTACTCCACTTTTGCTTCGCCAATTTGAGTTAAGTGTTTTAATTTCAGCGTAGCATCGGTAGCGTTAGAGATGAGTTCCCGAAGGAAAATTTCGTGGTCGCTGTATAAAAATTTCTTGATGAGCGGAAAAATATTTTCCACCGAAACATTAATATTTCCTTTCATTTCTTATGAGATAATTTAATGATTAAAAGATTAAAAAAGCTCAAAAAATCGAACGATTTTTGACTTACGAAAATTGCTTTGGCAAAAAAAATACCAAAACAAAATTACTGACAAAATGTCCGCTATGTGATGTGTTAAAGTGTCTATTCTCAATAGTAAAGAGAGATTATTAAGCCTTCAATACAATGGAAACGAAACGCTTAAATTCCATTACTATTTGTAATCATTTCTTTCAAATTCTTTGATTTTCCAAAATAAACTCTTACGTTTGTAGGGTTAAAAATAATCATCTAAAATTATATAATCAAAATGAAAAAAATAGCGTTATTTTTTGCTGTGGGTTCATTTTTTGGAGCAACGGCACAAGACAATCTGATTCGAGCCGTGGCAGGGAATCAAAGTGAAAATGCAGGATTTAAGTTTACACCTGTGATTAATTTAGAACGTATGGAAGTGAAAGACCAAGGCAGTAGCGGTACATGTTGGAGCTACGCTGGAGCTTCATTTTTAGAAAGTGAAATGAGTCGTATGGGTAAAAAGCCAGTAGATTTGGCTGAAATTTATACCGCAAGAAATACGTATATCGAAAAAGCAAAGCAATATGTTCGTTTTCATGGTAATTTGGATTATGGTGACGGAGGTGAATTGCACGACATTATCAACATGTATGCAAAATATGGAGCTGTACCTCAATATATTTACTCAGGATTGAACTACGGAACTTCACGCAATGACTTTTCCGAAATGCAGGCTGTGCTCAAAGGATTTTTAGAGGGACTCGTTAAGCGTGAAAAAATCAAAAAATTGACACCCAATTGGGAAAAAGCCTTTACTGTAGCGATTGATGCTTATTTGGGTCAGGTTCCTGAAACATTCTTACATGCAGGTAAGAAGTACACCCCACAGACCTTTGCTAAAGAGGTGGTAGGTATCAATCCTGATCATTATGTGGAGATGATTTCGTATGAGGATCAACCTAAATATAAAAATGTGCTAATGGCTGTGCCTGATAACTGGAGCTTCGATCAGGCTTATAACGTTCAAATGGCTGATTTTGTTAAAGTTATAGACAACGCCTTAAAAAAAGGATTTACTGTAGCATGGGCATCGGATGTGAGTGAGCGTTATTTCAGTTGGAGAAATGGTGTAGCTTTTGTTCCTGAAAAAGATTTGGATCAAATGACTTTAGATGAACAAAAAATGTTGTTTAACGCTCCGCCAACTCAGGAAAGAACTATCACTGCGGAAATGCGTCAAAAAGCATTCGATAATTACGAAACTACGGATGACCACGCAATGCACATCGTTGGACTTGCCAAAGATCAAAACGGGAGGGAGTACTACATCGTAAAAAATTCATGGGGAGTGAACAACGACCATCAAGGATATTTGTATGTTACCAAAGCATTTGTAACCTACAAAACTACTGCTATTATGCTACATAAAGACGGTGTTCCTGCGGACATCTTAAAGAATTGGAAAAAATAATTAAATATATGAGAAAAATTTTATCACTTATACTCGTTTCATCAATGAGTTATTTAACAGCACAAGAGAATCTGACATATCAGAAACCGTCAGAGGAGATTTTGCAATTAGCTGATTTTGAAAGGGCTCCATCAGTGATGATGAATAGCCAACGTACGTGGATGGTTTTTAGCTATCGGTCTACTTACCGAAACTTGGAGGAACTTAATCAAGAGGAAATTCGTTTAGGAGGTCTACGAATGAATCCAAATATAAATGCTTCAAGTAACCTGACTTACATCAATAATTTAAAAGTACAAAAAGTAGGAAACAAACAAACTCAACAGGTGAAAAATCTACCTGAAAACGCTAAAATCGCTTATTTAGGGTTTTCTCCTGATGAGAAAAAAATGTCCTTTACACACACAACTGATAAAGGTTTAGAGTTGTGGGTACTTGACTTGGAAACGGCTACAGCAAAACGATTGAGTAGCAACTTGCTAAATGCTAATTTCGGAATGCCTTACACATGGTCGCCCGACGGTTCCTTTTTACTTGTAAGAACTTTGGTAACCAACCGTCCTGCATTACAGAGCGAAGCTAAAAGCGTTCCCAAAGGACCTATTGTATCAGTGGGAACGGGACAAGTTTCACAAAACAGAACATATCAAGATTTGTTGAAAAATAAAATTGATGAGTTTAATTTTGAAGTTTTGGTTACTTCGGAATTGAAAAAGATAGATTTAAATGGAAAAGAAAGCCTTTTTAAAGGTGCAGGAATGTATCTTTCAGAAAGTTTCTCTCCCGATGGGAACTATTTAATGATAACCGAGCTTAAAAAACCGTTTTCATACATTGTGCCATTTAATCGTTTCCCCAGAGAATCAAAAGTTTATGATGTTCAAGGAAAAGAAGTTGCACTGGTAAATAGTTTGCCTTTGATTGAAAATATGCCAAAAGGATTTTCGTCGACCCATAAAGGAAAACGTTCTATGAGTTGGCGTTCTGATAAGCCACACACGCTGTTTTTTGTTGAGGCTCTGGACGGAGGAGACCAAAACCAAAAGGCTGAGTTCCGCGATGAAGTTTTTCAGTGGGAAGCTCCTTTCAATCAATCACCTGTTTCTTTGATAAAACTAAAACAGCGTTTCAATTCCATTATTTGGGGCGATGAAGAAAATACTTTAGTGTATGAACTTTGGTACGATACCCGTAACCAAAAAGCAATATTATTAAATTTAAAAAATAACACACAAAAGGTTATTATTGATCGAAATTATCAGGATGTTTACAATGATCCGGGTTCTCCTCAAACTATTAAAAATCAATGGAACAGATATGTTCTTCAAATTCAAAATGGGAAAACTTATTGGTTAGGAGCAGGACATACCAAAGAGGGGCAATTTCCTTTCCTTGATGAATTAGATTTGAAAACGTTGAAAAAAAATCGACTGTATACCTCGAAACTAAAAAATCAAAAAGAGAATATTATTGAGGTGTTGGATGTCAAAAAAGGAGATATGTTGGTAAGTTTACAATCGGCAACGGATTACCCAAATTATTTCGTAAAGAATTATAAAAAAGGGAAAACTACACAGCTTACTTTCTTCAAAAATCCGTTTGAATCCTTGAAAGGAATTCATAAAGAAGTTATTAACTACACACGCAAAGACGGAGTTGCTTTGAGTGGTACATTGTATCTTCCTAAAAATTATGATTTCAAAAAGAAAGAAAAATTGCCTTTACTCATCTGGGCGTATCCGCGTGAATACAAAAGTAAAAGCACGGCAGGGCAAAGTACGGCAAACCCTAATGAGTTTACGTATCCTTACTATGGTTCCTTTATATATTGGGTCACAAAGGGGTATGCCGTATTGGATGATGCTGCTTTCCCGATTGTAGGTGAAGATAAGCAAGAACCTAATGACACCTTTATTGAGCAGTTAGTAGCCAATGGAGAAGCTGCTATTGATGCATTGGATAAATTAGGTTATATCGACAGAAAAAGAGTCGCTGTGGGAGGACACTCTTACGGAGCGTTTATGACGGCTAATTTACTCACACACTCTGATTTATTCGTTTGTGGAATAGCTCGAAGCGGAGCCTATAACCGTACGCTGACTCCTTTTGGTTTTCAATCAGAGCAACGAAATTATTGGGATGCTCCTGAGGTGTATAACACCATGTCTCCCTTCATGAACGCTCACAAAATGAAAAAACCTCTTTTGTTAATTCATGGTGCAGCAGACAACAATGCAGGAACGTTTACTTTCCAAACGGAACGTTATTTCCAAGCTCTTAAAAACTTGGGAGCTCCAGTACGTATGGTACTTCTGCCATTAGAAAGCCATGGATATCAAGCAAAAGAAAGCATATTGCACACCCTTTGGGAACAAGATCAATTTTTAGAAAAACATCTGAAAGCTAAAAAGTAGTTTTTGCTGAAAAGAAAAAATACTTATTCTGACTTGTAAACAATAAGTGTTTTCTGTAAAATTGCCTAAAAGATATTGTTTTGAATTAAATCCGCTATAATCAGTATGAACTTCAGGGTTTATAGTCGCTTTGCAACCAGCTGATTTTTAGCGACAAATCACGAATGTAGATTTGTTATAACTTAGAAACAATTTTTTAGGCAATTTTTATTTTTGTATACCATTGTTAAAAATTTATTGAAATGATGTTTGTTCAATAAAAATATATACATTTGTGTTATTAAACCTAAAAGCATTTGCTTTATGAGAAGTATATTTTTCTTGTTCGGTATATTTATCATGGGAATGGGATATTCTCAGAATATTTTACTTCCTCAAAAGTCAAGTTCATCAACTTTCAATTCCGATGGAAAATGGATTATTGGTGGAAACATTGGAGCTAATATTGATTCTGAAAGATTAGATATTCAAATTGCCCCACGTGTGGGTTATAGAATTATCGAAAATTTAGAATTAAGCGCAAGTGTAAGTTATACGTTTCGTAACACCAAAAGTGTTAGTATGCGGACTCTTGGTGTGGGACCTTACTTAAGTTATGTTTATCAAGGATTTGTTTTTGGAACATCCTATCAACATTTGATGTCTTCGACAAAAGTGAAAATCACAGAAAATATTGCTAAAAGGAGTGAAAATGCCTTGTTTGTGAGTGTGGGATATCGTCATCAGATAGGAGGAAAAGCCTATGCAGAACTGGGGATGAGATATAACTTACTTTACAATAAAGATTCAAGTGTTTTTGCTTCTGGATTTATGCCTTATGCGGGAATTTCTGTTTCGTTGTAAATAGGTTTATTCATATAATGAAGTATATAGGGATTTATCAAAATCAACTATTTGATAATCATTTGCTTCCAAATATCATCTTGTAGATAGGCTTCTTGACTTTTTTTTGGAACAATTACTACACCCTTATATCCCAACGATAGATTTACCTGTGGAGGCGTACTTGCTCGACAGATAATTTCTTCCAACGAACTACAATTGCGAAAAGCTTCCACACCTATGTAGTTTAACGTAGCAGGAAGATCTATTTTTTTTAGCTTTTCACATCCACTGAACGCCTGAACACCGATGCTATTTGTGTGACTCGATAGTTTTACGGAAGCTAAGTTCTTACAATCGTAAAAAACTCTATCTTCAATTTTTACAACAGATTTGGGTAGCTCTACTTTTTCCAAACTCACACAATTGGCAAAGGCAAAAATACCTATATAATTCACATTCTCAGCAAATTTTATAATTTTTAAACTTGTACATTCATTAAACGCACCAAATAAAATATCTGTTAGAGATATAGGCAAGTCCAAGGAAATCAAACTACTACAATTCCGAAAAGCATGCATTCCTATTTTTTCTATACCCGAAGGGAAATGTATCTCTTTCAAGCTATTACATCCTGAAAAAGTGTCATTTTTAATTTGAGTAAGGTAGGCAGGTAATCCTATCCACTCTAATGCCGAGCAATTGAAGAAAGCACTTGCTCCGAGATGTACCACAGAATCAGGGAGTTCTATCTCTTTGAGTGACACACAATGTTCAAAAGCATCATTACCAATACTTTCTAAATTCCCCAAAAAATAAACTGAAGTCAACGATTCGCAAAAAGCAAATGCACTGGCTCTAATGTGGAGTGTTTTTTTAGGTATTTCAATTATTTTTAGACTTTTACATTCGTAAAAAACCTTAAAAGGAAGGTGTATGAGATTTTCTGAAAGAGTTACATTTGCGAGTTCCTTACATTGCGAAAAAGCCTCGTTTCCCAAAGTGGTCAATGAGTTGGGAAGTGTGATACTCTGTAATTTGAAACATGATTCAAAGGCATTATCTTCAATAGACTTCAATCCATCCCCTAAGGTAATTTCAGTCAAATTGGTGCAATATGCAAAAGCACTTTTTTTGATTTCAAAAACTCGAGATAAGTCTATTTTATTTAGGTTATAACAATCAAAAAAAGCTCTTTCCTCAACAATTTCAACCGTATTTGGAATTTCAATAGATTTTAATCGGTGACAGCCTTTAAAAGCTTCTTTTGCAATGGTTTTCACGAAATAAGGTATCACTACATGTCCATTGGCAGGGATTTTTTCACAATCACATTTTTTTAAGATATTATTTTCAATGACAAGTATTTCCTTCTCAGATTGAGCGATACTGTCAATTGAGATAAAGGATAAACAGAGTGTAAAAATGTGCTTTAAAACCCTCATTTTAAATTTTTTATGTTATATTTTCTTTCAATTTTGCTTCAATTTCAATCTGAAACTCTTCAATCACAGGCTTCATGGTGCTTTCAGGCAGATCTGCAATTCGGATATACATTAGCCCGTCTATGGCATTATTGAATTTTGGGTCAACGTTGAAGGCTACAACACGGGCATTTTGTTTGATATATTTTTTGATAAGTACGGGCAAACGCAATGTTCCAGGTTCCAATTCATCAATAATTTTGTCAAACTTATTTAGGTCTGCCTTGGTTTCGTCGAAAATAAAATCCTTATCAGCATCTTTGAGTTTAACCTTAAATTCTTTTTTAGGTCGTACATACTGAGCGATATAAGGGTCGTAGTAATTCGATTTCATGAACTCAATCATGAGTGATTTTGAGAAATTTGAGAACTGATTACTGATACTCACTCCTCCTAACAAATAGTGGTGTTCAGGATAGCGGAGCGTTGTGTGAGCAATTCCTTTCCACAGTAAAAACAAAGGCATCGGACGCTGTTGATATTCAGAAATGACAAAAGCACGTCCCATTTCAATGGTTTTACTCATCATATCGTAAAGTTCAGGTTCAAAACGAAATAAATTATGAGTGTAAAAACCATCAATTCCATATTTAGGGAATATGTATGCACCTAATCCCATTCGGTAGGCTCCTGCAATCTTTTTAGCATCGGCATCCCATAAAAACATATGGTGATAGTAAACATCAAAATCGTCGATGTCAATACATGCATTAGTTCCTTCCCCAACCTCTCGAAAGGTAACTTCGCGAAGCCTTCCAATTTCGGTCATAATATTTGGAATGTCTTCATACGGAGCCAGAAAAACCTCATAATTGTTACTCTTGAAAAGTCGTAGATCTTTTTCAGTAATAAGAGAAATTTCTTTTTCAATCAATTGAATATCAATAGGTTCTATTATTTCTTCAGGGGCTTCTGCCGATTTATTGGACTTATTTAATACGGATGTAAGCGGATTCTTTTTCTTAGTTTTGTCAAATGTATTCGCCAATAGATAGGTTTTTTTACGCAAAAAATCAGTATAAGATTCTAAATCAGTATGCTCGTTTTGAGTCTTTACCGATATAGGCTTCCCAATCCGTACGTGAATAGGTCTTTTTCGTTGGCTCAACATTTCAGACGGAAGTTTTGCCGTACGAAGCGAATCGTCGATTTTGGCGAGTGAATAAAACAATTTACTGTTTTTCGCATGGAAATAAATTGGGATGATAGGCACTTGTGCCTTTTTTGCCAAACGCATAGCTACTTCTTCCCACTGTTTATCAACGATAAATTTACCTTCTTTTTGAGTAGACACTTCTCCAGCAGGAAATATACCCAAAGGCTTTCCTTCTTTGAGATGTTGAATCGATTGTTTAAATCCTAAAACGCTGGATTTTACATCTTTACGATTTTCAAACGGATTTACAGGCATTACATAGTTTGACAGAGGCTCAATGCGTTGCAACAGAAAATTCGCCATTACCTTAAAATCTGGGCGTTTCTCTCCTAATAATTTCAAAAGCAACACTCCATCCATGGCTCCCAGTGGATGATTGGATATAGTTATGAAAGCTCCTTCTTTAGGAATGTTTTGCAAATCTTCATCTGGCATGTCATACTGAACTTCAAATTCATCCAATAGCCGATTTAAAAAATCAATTCCTTGCAAATGTTTATTACGATCATAAATCCTATTCAGTTTTGATAACCGAAGGATTTTCATCAGTAACCACCCTGCAAAAGTACCTACAAAGCCATATTTATCAATGTTGAGTGCCTTGGCAACCTCTTTCGCATTTACAAGTCCCATACGCTATGCTTAATTTGTACACAAACTACAAAGATATAAAAATATTTGAAATACCTATTGTTATGAGGTTAAAAACTTATTAAGCCAGACTTTTTCTTTAAGATTTCCTTTCTAGACAACCTATTTAAAGATAGCTTTTTGCTCATAGGGTTTGAAAAAATAGATCAAGCCAAACTGAAAAACTCTATTGCTCATATAACCATCAAAAGGAGGAATTTGTTTCATAAGATGGTTATGGATACCTGAAAACGATTCTTTGACGCTGAGTTCTAACGCTATTTTATCTGTTAAGAAAAATGTTCCTCCAATTTTTCCTTTTAGGTTACTACTATTCAGAAAAGGAACTGACGGATTATTGATTACTACGTCAAGAACTAAGCCCACATCTAAGTAAATACTACGCCATACTCCTACTTTCCATACGTTCCCGAAAGATATATAATCAATTGTTATAGTGTGTTTAGTAGTATTTTGTTCCTGAATATAACTCCCCTGTCGAGAATAAGAAGCACTAAGTTTTAGATCGGTCTCCTCCAGAAATTGATTGATAGCGAAAAACCCCATGTACATATCAGGTTTGACCCCAGTGCTACTGTGGAAATTTTCTGTCTGACTACGAAAAATGGATAAATTTAGACCTCCTTCAACTCCCCAACGCAGTGTGCTGTTATCTTGTTGAGCAATTAGCACAAACGGAAAGAAAAATAATACACAGAATATATTTTTCATAATTAACTTATATTTAGTTATTTAATGTAGTAGCAAACTCCAAAACGAACCACACGATTCGTTACATTACGTTCAAAGGGAATAATATCATTTTTAATATTTGATCGTCGGAGACCTATTTTCCCATCTAAGAAAACACTTATTTTTTTGCTGAAGATAAATTCAAATCCGAATAGCGAAACTGTAGTGTCAAAATTTTGAAATTCCGAAGTGATATCATTTTTTCGTAACAAGAAATCGGTAGAAAATCCTAATTGATAGAAAATATGTTCGTGAAGTTTGAAACGAGCTTTGTAACCAATCGAGAGGTGAGGTAGGTTGTAATGTATGTATCGATTTTCAATCATATCTTCATAATAAACTCCTTGACCTGAGTAAGTTAGCTCAAAAAGAAATGAATTGACAGCAGGTAAAGATGTTTTTACGGTCGCAAATCCTCCAAAGAAAATATCGTCTTTACCCTGAAGGCCATCTTGCAAAGGGTAAACGGCTGCTAACCTTGAATAATTCAAACCTCCTTTAATCCCCCAATGGATTTTATTATCCTTATCTTGTGCAAATAGAAAACTTATGTTTAGTAGTACAAACAATGGTACTACTACTTTTTTTATAGATTTGAATAATTTATTCATAATAAATCTAAATAATTGACAATGCAAATGTAAGAAAAAGTATTCTATTGGGTTAATTATTCATATTTTATGAGAGAAAAAAAGGAATTATTAATCCAATTTTTTAGAGATTAATAATTCCTTTTGAAAAAAATGAAAAGATTTTATTTCGTATCAAATAGCTTGTCAATACGAGCAACGATGTCTTTCAAGTGGTTTTGAGTCATAGCATCTGAGGAAGAAGCTGAACGAGCCATCGTGCGAATTTGTGAAAGTTCGGCACGAACAGCCGCCTTAATGTCTGAGGTGTGAGCATTAGCACTCGTTCCTTTAAAATACGGACTAGGTGGAGCAGGAGGCAATGCTTTGGTTTCGAGCAATATTTTTCCTAAAATTTCCACGTGTGAACGTTGTAAATTTCTGCGGTAAGCATCAATTTTTGCTCCTGTTGTGAGTTCTGTCCATACACCCTTGCGGATGTCACTCATCAATTCGGTAATTTTGTATGCTTTATCTTCATTAAGAGCTTCATTTTCAATTACTCTGTGTAATCGTGCAATGTCTAACAAATGTGATAAACCAATAGCTTGTGTATTTTTAATACGTTCCAATGTTCCTGCATATTCAATACGTTTGATGATGGCATTATCAATGAGCCAAGATGGTGTTTTAAATACCTCTTTATTAAGGAATTGAACGGCTCTTTTTTGAATATCTTTTGGAACATAAACATACACTTCGCCCGATTGGTCAGCGGTTTTGTAATATTCATAAACACCTCCAACGTTAGCCGAAACGTGTCCGATATAAAGACGATATTGCCCTAAAACCTGACCGTAAAGGCTTTTTAAATCCTCATACGTTTCTCCTTCTTTGGTTGTCCATTTTATCAAATTTGGCACGATACGTTTAAGGTTAGCAATTCCGTAGGCACTTGCTTTCATCGCATCGTTTCCTAAATCTTCCGATTGTGAACTTGGGTCAACGATGTGCCCCATTTGCTGATGCCCAAAGCGGTAAAGCGGGTCGCCAGCGTGTTTTAAAATCCACTGATTCAGCGTTTCTTTCTCTTCTTCTGCAGATTTATCCAAAATAGGGCGATATCCCCAAGCGATGGCATATTTGTCATAAATCCCGATTTCAGGCATTAAAGCCACGCCTTTATCCTCAGGTTGAGCGATGTAGTTAAATCGGGCATAATCCATAATGGAAGGAGCTGTTCCGTGTTTTTTGGTGAAAGAAGCCGAACGCAACGAATCTACAGGATAAGCGTGGCTACTTCCCATATTATGAGGCAATCCGAGAGTGTGACCCACTTCGTGTGAAGACACAAATCGAATCAAACGTCCCATAATTTCGGTTTTAAATTCCGGTTTTTGAGCATCAGGATTGATGGCTGCCGTTTGTACAAAAAACCAATTGCGAAGCAGCGTCATTACGTTATGATACCAGTTGATATTGGCATTTAAAATTTCACCCGTGCGTGGGTCGCTAATATGCGGACCGTTAGCATTCGGTATAGGTGACGCCAAATAACGCACCACCGAGTATCGCATATCGTCAGGATCCCAATCAGGGTCTTCTTCTTTTGTTGGCGGGTCTTTCGCGATGATGGCATTTTTGAATCCCGCAGCCTCAAAGGCTTTTTGCCAATCTTCGATACCTTGTTTTATGTACGGAGCCCACTCTTTGGGTGTAGCTCGGTCGATGTAATAAACGATAGGTTTTTTAGGTTCAACAAGTTCACCTCGTTTGAATTTTTCGATGTCTTCATCTTTTACCTCTAATCGCCATCTGTCAAGATAAGTTACTGATTTTGTTCTTTGTACAGGAAGTCCGTAATCGGTTTGACTGGTTGTAAACCAACCTACACGCTCATCGAAATACCTGCGTTTCATAGGATTTTCAGGAAGTAAAATCATTGAATTGTTGATTTCCACAGTGATAATTCCCGCAATGCGACTGGTATAAGCAGGTGGCTCAGAAGCGTTGTACGTTTTTATACTACGCACTTCAATATTTTTTGGGAATGTTTTTATTCGCTCGATAAAACTTCGTTTAGTGTCTATTCCGCCAATTTTGTATTGTTTTCGATAGCGTTCCGAAAGTCCAAAAGGTTTGGTGTCTTTGTCAAAAAGCTCATTGACTTCAATCACTGATGAAATGCTGTCTTTTCCTCGTGTTTTAATATCGAAACTGGCTAAAATAGGTTCGACGTTCGAGTTGATAACTGCCTCATAAATAGGCAAACTATCATTAGCAATGATGCTGTGTGAGACCATTCTCACCAATATTTTTTTATCTTTCTTTTCCCATCTAATTACTTGATTGTTAGCTTCTTCTCCTCCAAAACCGATGCCCGTTGCTGTTTTGGAAATACGAGTAACCATCAGCATTTCTTTCCCTAAAAGCGAATCGGGAATCTGATAAAAATACTTGTCGTTTACCTTATGAATGGTAAACAATCCTTGTGTAGTTTTTGCCGTTTTTGGGATAATAGCATCAAATCCCTTAGGTTTGGCGGCTTCGGCTTTTTTCTTTGCCTCAGCCTCAATTTGGGCTTTTTTCTTCTTGCTTTTGAAAAGCTGTGCATTTACTTCATTTACAGAGAGTAATAAAAGCAATGTCGAAAAGTATAATGTTAATTTACGCATATAATTTAGATAAATAAAAATCAATAAGGGCAAAGATAATGATTTTACGAGACCTATGTGCGTTGTTTTTCAAAATAAATTACTTTTTTCACAGAAATAGTTATATTTGCAAAAAAAAATGATGCTACGGTTGTTTAGAGATTTTCGCTTCGTTACATTGCTGTGGTTCGGTTTGGCTCTTGCTACCGTAATTCAGAATGTTTTTATACGAGGGAAGTATAATAACTATTTGATTTTTGAAGGAGTCTTCCGTCACACCATTGGAAAACTATCGCTTTACGCTGAATATCCAACAGAGTACTTTGATGTAAATCATTATGGAATTTTGTTTAGCGCTATAATTGCTCCGTTCGCTGTTTTGCCTAATTGGTTAGGTTGTTCACTTTGGATTATGAGCAACGTACTCTTTCTGTATTGGGCGATACGTCAACTGCCTTTGAAACAATGGCAAATAATAGGAATATTACTTATTGCAGCTCACGATTTATATACCGCAGCAGCAATGCAACAATTCAATATCAGTATAATAGCCATTTTAGTAGGAGCATTTGTTTTCATAGAAAAAGGGAAAAGCCATTGGGCTACATTGCTGATTGTTATAGGGATTCTAACAAAAATTTATGGCATTGTAGGACTTGCTTTTTTCTTCTTTTCAAAAGATAAGATACGATTCATAGGGTCGGGACTACTTTGGTTGGTAATTTTATTTTGTTTACCAATGCTTTATTCCTCACCGCAATATGTTATCTCTCAGTATCAAGAATGGTTTGAACGATTGGCAGTCAAGAACAATTCGAATATGAATGCTTTACAATACAACCTTCAAAATCTATCCTTATTAGGATTTCTGCAACGAACGGGGGTTTTTAATAATAATTTAGTGGTAATTGTAACCGGATTAGTACTATTCACGTTGCCTTATTTACGTTTTAATCAGTATGAAAATAAAGATTTTCGGTTGATGTTTTTAGCCTCTGTAAGTATGTTTTTATGTCTGTTTAGCACAGGAACAGAAAATAGTACTTATATAATAGCTTATGTAGGTATTGGAATATGGTTTGTAGCAAGTCCGAACCAAAACAAATGGTTAAAAATAAGCCTTTTGTCCCTTACAATACTAGCATCACTCTCACCTACAGACATATTTAAACCCCTAAAAGAACCTTATATTATTAAATATTCGCTACGGGCAATTCCTGTAGCAATTGTTTGGTTAGTAATGATTTGGGAAATGTGTTTTTTTGAATACAAAACCATCGAAATGCTCGAACCTAAAAACTAAAAACGATGCAGAACAAACAAATTGATATTGTGATTCCGTTTTACAATACGGCGAATCATATTTTTGAGTTATTGCGAGAAAATATTACAGCTTTATTGCGAGAAAATCGATTGCAAAACTTCTCAATCACTCTGGTAAATGATGGCTCAACCAAGGATAATTACAAAAGTTATATAATAGCCCTGCTCAGCGATTTTCCTCACTGCGTGAATTTTCTAAATTTGGAGCAAAATCGAGGAAAAGGAGGAGCCATTAAGGAAGGAATCAAGCAAAGTACAGCTCCTTTGGTGGTGTTTTACGATATTGATTTCCCATTCGGAAGAAATGCTTTATACAGCATTATTGAAAACCTCCAAAAAAGCGATAATGACATTTGTATAGCTAAAAGAGATGAGTCATACAACAAAAAATTGCCTTGGAAACGAAAAATAATTTCGCAAGGAGTCAAAAAAATAATTTGGATACTTTCCAAAGGTAAAATAACCGACTCACAAGCGGGTTTAAAAGCAATGAAAAGAGATGCAACCTCTATTTTATTGTGTACCGAATGTAATTCATTCATTATGGACTTCGAGTTTCTTTTAAAACTAATCAAACACAATAAAAAAATAGGTGAAATCATCGTAACTCCAAATGAAAACATCGAATTTACAGATTTTTCAACAAATACGATAGCAAAAGAAATTAAGAGTTTATTCAAGATTTTGGTTTCATAAAACAAAATAAAATTTAAACAATGATTTATCTTTCATTCGACATCGAAGAATTTGATATGCCAAAAGAATATGGCTACAACATTGATTTCCAAAGACAAATAGCCATATCACGTGAAGGAACAATCGCCATTTTAGACCTTTTAAAAAAATACAACGCCAAGGCTACATTTTTTTCAACGGTTGTTTTTGCACAGAATTGTCCTGATTTAATAGAACGTCTTTTGATGGAAGGACACGAATTGGCTTCACACACCTATTATCATTCTAATTTTGAAATTTCTCATCTCAAAATGTCCAAAGAAGCCTTAGAAAAACAATTTCAAACTGAAATAAAAGGACTTCGTATGCCGAGAATGGCAGAAATAGAGGCAAACGAGGTGAAAAAAGCAGGATATATTTATAATTCGTCCGTAAACCCGACCATTCTACCGGGTAGATACAATAAATTACACGTATCAAAACGCATTTTTATTGAAAAAGGACTTCTGCAAATTCCTGCCGCTGTGAGTCCGCTATTTCGTATTCCTCTTTTTTGGCTTTCTTTTCACAACTTTCCGCAGTGGTTTTACCATTTTCTTTTAAAAAGAACGATGAAGTACAGAAATTACGCTACATTGTATTTTCATCCTTGGGAATTTACCAATTTGCATCAGAAAGAATTTAATTTTCCGAATTATGTAATGCGAAATTCAGGCGAAAAAATGATTTCCCGATTTGAAAAACTACTAAAATTCATCCATCAAAATAATTGGAAAACTGGATTATACCAAGATTTGAAATAAAATTTTCAAAATAATTTTATAACTTTGCAGAACACTCTTTGAGGTACAATATGAGTATTTTAATCATTTCCATTTTTTTGAAGTGAATGTATGTTGTATGTCAGTTAGTTATACGAGAGGAAAGTCCAAATCAGAAAATGTGTTTGACAGATATGCAGATTTGTCTTATTTCTTGATTTGAAATACATTACTAAGAAATTTTTACATTTCAATTTATTCCGTATTTTAGCACCCAAAATAAGGAATGTAGCTTTCATACATTTAGCAAATTCTGTGAAAAAATAGGGGTTTGATTCTGATTTGTATGATAAAACAACAATATTAAGCAATAAAATTTAACTAGAAACAGGAAGTCCATGGCAATGAATTTTTTTAAGAAAATATTTTCTTCGGAAAAAAAAGAAACTCTTGATAAAGGACTAGAAAAGTCAAAAGTAAGTTTTTTTGACAAATTAGGTCGGGCAATTGCAGGTAAATCCAAAGTAGATGACGATGTGCTGGATGAGCTTGAAGGAGTTTTAGTTAGCAGTGATCTCGGCGTAAGTACCACTTTGAAAGTTATCGAACGGATTGAAAAACGAGTAGCTCGTGATAAATACCTAGGAACTAATGAGTTGAATAGAATTCTTCGAGAAGAAATCGCTGGACTTTTATCAGGGACTAACAGCGGTGAAGATACTGATTTTGTTATTCCTGTGGATAAAAAACCGTATGTCATGATGGTTGTTGGGGTCAACGGTGCGGGGAAAACCACTACCATTGGTAAGTTGGCATATCAATTTAAGAAGAAAGGATATAAAGTTATGCTTGGTGCAGCAGACACATTTCGTGCAGCCGCCATTGACCAATTACAAGTGTGGGCAGACAGAGTCGGTGTGCCAATTGTTAAGCAACAAACAGGAAGTGACCCAGCTTCTGTAGCTTACGATACTTTAGCATCGGCTGTAGCACAAGATGTTGATGTTGTTATAATTGATACGGCCGGACGTTTGCACAACAAAATCAATCTGATGAATGAATTGACTAAAGTGAAGCGAGTAATGCAAAAAGTCATTGCTGACGCTCCACACGATGTATTACTTGTTTTGGATGGCTCAACAGGACAAAACGCTTTTGAACAAGCCAAGCAATTTACCAAAGCAACCGAAGTGTCGGCTTTGGCTGTTACCAAATTAGATGGAACCGCTAAAGGAGGTGTAGTCATCGGAATTTCAGACGAATTCCAAATTCCGGTGAAGTACATTGGAGTAGGGGAAGGCATAGAACATTTGCAGGTCTTCAATAAATACGAATTCGTAGATTCGTTTTTTAAAGATTAAGAAAGGTGTAACTTTATCCAAAAATGATTTCACTCGTGTTCAAATAAACCAATATCTTTTGGGTGATGTTCCAGCCTAACAGGGATAAATTATTGGCATAATAGGACATCTGTTGTACGTCTTTTTCATTAGGTTTTCCTGTCTTATAATCAATGATAACAGCAATTTTTTCTTCGGTAGAATAGGCAATGCGATCTGGACGGAAATAGTTACCATTAGAATCGACAAACTCTCTTTCAATGTAGTAGTTGTATCTGTCTGTGAAATAGGGTTGTATTTCTTTTCGTTGTAACAACTCAATCAATTGCTTCTCAATCAATTCATGTTGAACTTGTGAAATAGTACCATTTTGTAGGTTTTTTTCTAATACTTTTTGAATATCACTCTTATATTTGATTTCGGCTAATAGTTTATGCATCAGATTTCCTCGCTCAATAGCCTCTTTTCGAGTAGTATCCCACAAAAGAGAAGCTCCAGTAGCAATTTTATAGTTAGGAGTTTTCCAATCCTTCTGAAATTTAATGAAGCCATCTGAGCCAATTTGCTTTAGTTTTTTTCTTTGTGGGAAAATAGGGCTGCCGAAGGTGTAATGCGACTGATTTTCATTAACGTTACATTGTATTTTCTCGTTTTGGTTCAGAAGGGAAATGTGTAATCCAGCAAATTCCTTTAGAAGTGTACCATAGGTTTGCTTTTTAGGTGATTCTGGTAAAGCTGTTATCACATAAAGGAAGGATTCAGGGCGAGTCATTGCCACATACAGCACATTGATTTGGTCTAATTTATTTTGTTCGTTATGTTGATTGATAATCTCTTGGCTTTGAGTTTCAAAATTGATTATTCCTTTATTGAATCGCACTAACAAATGTGAAAAACCACCAAAATTTTCCGCATCTACTGGATACCAAAGCGTGTCTTTTTTCGTATCCACTAACTCGCTATCGGCAAAGGCATAGATAATCACCGGAGCTGATAATCCTTTACTTTTATGCACCGTCATTATCGAAATAGCATCTAATCCTTCCGGAGAACTAATACTTAAAGCGTCTTGATTTTCTTCCCAGTACAAAAGAAAATCGGAAATTCCACCTTTGTTGGTGTTTTTAAACTCAAAAATGATGTCCAGGAAACTCGCTATGTAAGCATCTGAATCGTTAGCTAAATCAAAACGATTGACTGCTAATGCCATACCTTCGTAAAGGGAATAACCATTGAATTGAGCCAATGAAAAGCCATATTTTTCAAAAAAAGAATCGATAGGTTGGTCAATATATTCGGTAATGAAGTTGTGTACATCAGCTGTATTTTTTACACTGATAAAATCGAATAACATATTGATTTTTAACTCTTTGCTATCAGGATTTTGTACTGCTCGTAGTAGCGAAATCAGAAAACGAATTGATGGCACATTTTTCAACAAAAGGGAATCAGGAGAAATAATTTTTTTTCCTTGTGCAGAAAGATAGGAGGCTAATGCCAATCCCTCACGCTTTTTACGAACTAAAATAGTGATATCTTCGTCTTTGGCTCCCGATTCATTGGCATGTTTGACTGTTTCCCAAACCTCTTTGCAATAAGTCAGTTCTCTTGGAGTATATCCCAATTCATCGGCTATATTTTCCTCTTCGTAGTTTTCTTCCTCTTGTTCAACATCTACAAATCGAATATCTACATATCCAATAGGGAAATTTTGATTATTTCTTTTGTATTCGGGGTAATTTTGGGTGGCATTAGCATACAAATTTTGATATTCTTCAGACTCAAAAAAGGTGGAAGTAAATTTGAAGAATTTATTATTGAAATCAATAATAGTTTCTAAACTTCGGTAATTTTCCTCTAAATTTACGACAATCCCCCCTATCGTAAAAGGCTGTTTTTTATTGAGATATAAATCCATAAATTGCTCAGCTTTACTTCCTCGCCATCGATAAATTGATTGTTTGGCATCTCCCACTAACAATACAGAGCCTTGTTGTTGATTCATATCTTCGCTTGATACTACATTGGATATCAACTCTTTAAGGTTATTCCACTGCAATTCTGATGTATCTTGAAACTCGTCAATAAAATAGTGCTGGAAACGCTCACCAATACGCTCATAGATAAATGGAATAGTTTGTTTTGTAATTTCGTTGGAAATCACCGAGTTAAACTCCCAAATCGGAAGAATATTTTCTTCCTGTTTAATTAATTCTATTTCATTTTGAATACGATTTAGCAAAGCCAAAGGAACTACATACTGCAGTGCATTTTTTACAAAATTATATTCTCCAAATTGTTGTTGTACAGTTTTGAACTGTCGTACAAATTCAGGTTGTAGGCTGTCAATTAGAGCTGTATTTAATCCTTTCTTATTTGATTCAGCGTATAAAGGTTTTGTTTCCAAATTTAATTGCCAGTTTGCACCCCAAACAGGTTCCCTTTTAGGATCGTTTTGTATTTTTTTGAAAAAGTTAAACATGTATTTTCCAGAGAAAATATTTTCATCTAAATCGTTTTCATTCAATAGTGTAAAAAAATCAGTGGTGATTTGCCGTATGGTTTCTATGCTTTGTGATAGTTTTTGTTGTAGTATTTTTTTTAGAGCTATGAAGTCAGATAGTGTCTTCTCTTTCAGTTCTTTAAGAGCTGTGTAGTGATTTTCTTTGGTGAGCATCTCTGCTACTTCCAGTAGTTCTTTGGTGGTGTCCCAATTCTTGTCTTCTTTCATTTTGTCTTCTGAAAAATCAATAAGTAATTGGGTAATTTCAGCATCTTCTCCAGCCCTGTTCATCAGATTGTCAACCGCCGTACGCAGTATGGTTTTTTGATCTAACTGTACCTCAAAAAATTGATTTAATTGTAAATCGAAGGCAAAGTTACGTATCAATTGATGATTGAATCCATCAATAGTGCTGATGTTGAAAGCAGCATAATTATGGAGTATGTGTTTCAAGACAGACTCGGAACGCGAACGCAATTTCTCGGGAGCAATTTTCAATTCTTGCCTAAGCTCTTCAAACATCGAATTAGCTTCGGTAAGGCTTTTTATATCTGAAAATTCGGTAAGCATTTCAATTACCCGATCCTTCATTTCAAAAACAGCTTTATTGGTAAATGTGATAGCCAATAAGCGACGAAAAGAGTCTATTTTTTCATCGCTTAAAATGATTTTCAAATAGGCCTTTACCAAACCATAAGTTTTTCCAGAACCCGCCGAGGCATTGTAAATGGTATATGAAGATTGCATCGCTATGTTTTTTGAAATGGTTTATGTATTGATTGTTAAGTATCTACACCGAAACTTCTCCTTTTATGGCAGGATAAGGGTCGTAACCTTCTAGTGTAAAGTCTTCATATTTAAAAGAAAATAAGTCGGTTACCTCTGGATTGAGCTTCATTATGGGTAAAGGACGTGGCTCACGACTCAGTTGTAATTTTACTTGTTCAAGATGATTGTTATAAATGTGAACATCTCCAAAAGTGTGTACAAACTCGCCAACTTCCAGTTTACAAACTTGAGCTACCATTATTGTTAATAAGGCATACGAAGCTATGTTGAAAGGTACTCCTAAAAACACGTCAGCACTACGTTGATAAAGCTGACAGGAAAGTTTTCCGTCTGCCACATAGAATTGAAAAAAGGCGTGGCACGGAGGTAAAGCGGCCTTTCCGTTGGCAACATTCTCACAAAAGGATTTTGAAGTGTCGGGCAATACAGAAGGATTCCAAGCCGCCACAATAATACGACGACTATCAGGGTTTTTCTTGATGGTTTCGATTACTTGCTTAATTTGGTCAATATCTTCGTTGTTCCAGTTACGCCACTGATGTCCATACACAGGACCTAAGTCACCATTTTCATCAGCCCACTCGTTCCAGATGCGAACACCATTGTCAGATAAATACTTAATATTGGTATCGCCTTTTAAAAACCAAAGAAGCTCGTGAATGATAGATTTTAAATGTAGTTTTTTGGTGGTAACAACGGGAAATCCCTTGCTTAAATCGAACCGCATTTGGTAGCCGAATACGCTAATGGTTCCCGTTCCAGTGCGGTCTTCTTTTTTATGTCCGTGTTCTAAAATATGTCGTAATAAATCGTGATATTGTTGCATTTTATTAATTTTATAAATAGAAAATTTAGAACCGCAAAGATACAAAAAACCACTTCATAGCGAGAGGTTTTTAAAAGTTATATTAATACTATTTTATCGAAACAGAGGCTTTCAATTTCGCTAAGCCTCTCAATGGTTATCATCAACGGTTGTTCATGATTTTTAACATCTAAAACGAATATGTTATAGAATCATCTCTATAGCGATATTTTCCTTCCTTGAGAAAAACTTTCAATAGCCTTGTCAATCAGAGACATGGTTTGCACAGCTTGGTTAGCAGGAACAGGATTTGATTTTCCATAAACCATTGATTCATATACATTTTGATAAAAATCCATGTAGTTTCCGTGTTGAGCTACGGTCTGCTCGTAAACGGTAGAGGTGTGTAATATGCCGTTCGGATATTGCACTTTAGGAAGCCAATTTTCGGTAGTTGGAGTAATTCCCTTTGAAAGCATATCCTCTTGAGCGTCAAATCGTTGTTGTAAAAAACTGCCTCGATCACCGTGTACGATATATTCCCAGCCTTTTTCCTTTGATATGGTTGAAGATTTTAGGCGTACACGAAGTTCGTTTTCATAAAATAGAATGAGTTCAAAATAATCATTCGTTTGTGTTTTTTCGCGTAGGAATCCTAAATCAGCATATATAAACTTTGGATAACCAAATAGTTGCAATGCTTGATCAATAAGATGAGTTCCCAAATCATGCAGAGCTCCTGCTCCTGCTATGGGAGCTTCTTTATGATTTTTTTCACTGATTGAGGTGCGAAAACGATCGAATCGGATTTCTACTTCTTTAATGGTTCCTAAAGCTCCACTTTCAATAATTTCTTTAACCTTAAGATAATCTCCATCATAACGCCTGTTTTGGTAAACGCTTAAAAAACAATCGTTTGAATCTGCCAATTGCTGTAACTCTTTTGCTTGGTCGCTCGTAACGGTAAAAGGCTTTTCCACCAATACATTTTTCCCTAGTTCCAATGCCTCTTTAGTGTATTCATAATGTGTTTGTACGGGAGTGTTGATCACAATCAAATCAATGATTTCGTCATGGAGCAACTCATTGAAAGAGCGATACAATTTTGATTGAGAATACTTTTCTCGTGAATCGTTTTTATGCCTTTCCACCACAGCTTGTAACCGAAAAAGTGGGTGATTTGCTACAAATGGAGCGTGAAACAAACGTCCGCTCATCCCAAAAGAAGCTAATCCTACATTTATTATTTTGTTCATTTCTTTATCTTTTTAGTGTTTTGACATGATATACATTCTAGAACCTACGTTGTTGTTCAAAGATACAAACACATTTCCTACATAGAGAACTTTACGTAATACCCCTCATTACCTCGCACATTGAAAACCGTCCCATCTTCAAAGATGAGGTACTGTCCCTTGATTCCTTTCAACACTCCATTGTACACTGGCGTATTGATTAAATTAAGAGAATGTACCTTCTGAGGAAACTGTTCCACAGGAAATTGGATATGAACCTCTTCACCATTGTCAATAAAATAAGATTTCGTTTCCTCAGGAAAGAATGTAAACAGCTGATTTCTAATTTCTTTTAAATCAATATCTTCCAGAGTATTCGTAAGCATTTTTCGCCAATCGGTTTTATCCGAAACATGCTCTTTCAAAGCAACTTCAGTAATTCCTGCCAAATAACGGTTTGGAAGTTCAGCTATTACCAAAGCTTCATGAGCTCCTTGATCTATCCAGCGTGTAGGTACCTGTGAATGACGCGTAACCCCCACCTTCACTTTACTTGAATTTGCCAAATACACATAATGAGGCTGCAGTTGCATCTGTTTTTCGTAGTCCAAATCCCGATCTTCAATATCTAAATGAGCTTTGCTAAGTTCTGGATGCATAATCCAATCGGCGGCTTGTGGAATTTCAAAAAAACATTTTTTGCAAAACCCTTGTCGAAAAATAGGTTCGTTCTTTCCACAGCTTAAACATTGAAAATGAGATAATTCTATTTTAATCTGTTGATTTAGCAAACTATTGACCGATAAAAAATCGTTCTCCAATTGCAAGTAGTAGCGTACAGGATTTGCCATTTCGGTCATCATTTTTTGTAATACTCCTTGAAACATATCTATTTTTTTTATTAAATTTACCCGATTTTAGAAGGTGGTATATTCAGAATATATATTCGATGATATAATCATTTGTGTTGCAAAAGTAATAATTTCAGGAACATGTTTTATTTCAATTAGAATTTACCCCTCATTTTTACTGAAGTTTAGGACTGTGCAAAATTTAGATTTTATTCATTCTGTTTGTATTAAGGAATTTTTATTTTTAACAGATTCGTAATAACTTTTGAGAAAAATGTATTTGATAAACAACAACAAAACTCTGTAAAGTTCTGATTATCAAAATCTATTATACAAACGATATGCGAGAGATAAAAAACAATTGAACAAATCATATCGGGAGTTTCAATCAATTTTAAAAAACATTAAAGATGCCATTAGCACTATTTAATTCGATAACCTCTTGGTTTTTAAGACGACGTATTGACCAAATTCAGCAATTTGTAAATAACCCTCACCAGACACAGGAGCGTGTTTTAGCGGAATTGCTAAACGCTGCTAAAGACACCGAAATTGGAAAAAAATATGGTTTTTCCGAAATTGAAAATTACCAGCAATTCGTACGAAATACACCCTTGGTAACCTACGAGGAATTTGAACCCTATATTGACCGAGCCAGAAAGGGTGAACGCAACGTTCTTTGGCATTCTCCCATCAAATGGTTTGCTAAAAGTAGTGGGACAACTAATGCTAAGAGTAAATTTATTCCCGTCAGCGAAGAGGCTTTGCAGGATTGTCATTACAAATCAGGCAAAGATATGCTTTGTTTATACTTAAACAATAATGAAAACTCTAATCTATTTACAGGTAAGAGTTTACGCCTTGGAGGAAGCAAAGAACTATATCAAGAGAACGGCACTTATTTCGGTGATTTATCAGCAATACTAATTGAAAACTTACCATTTTGGGCAGAATTTAGTTCTACTCCAAGCAATAAGGTGTCGCTCATGAGCGAATGGGAAACAAAACTACAAGCTATTGTCAAAGAAGCTAAAAACGCAAACGTAACCAGCATGGCTGGAGTTCCCTCATGGATGCTTGTCCTACTCAACCGAGTGTTAGAAGAAACTGGAAAAAATAATTTACTCGAAATATGGAAAAATTTGGAAGTATATTTTCACGGAGGAGTTAGTTTTGTCCCATATCGCGAACAATACAAAAAAATAATCCCTTCCGATACTTTCCGCTACTATGAAATTTACAATGCCTCAGAAGGATTTTTTGGGATTCAAGACAGAAATAATTCCGATGAATTGCTTTTGATGCTAGACTATGGTGTGTTCTACGAATTTATTCCGATGGATACTTTCGGAACCAACCAACAAAAAGTGATTCCTCTATCCGAAGTAGAACTCGGAAAGAACTACGCAATGGTAATCACCACAAATGCAGGACTTTGGCGATACATCATCGGAGATACGATTCGTTTCACCTCTGTTTCACCTTATCGTATCAAAATTACAGGACGTACCAAGCACTTTATCAATGTTTTTGGAGAAGAACTTATTATCGAAAATACGGAAAAAGGACTAAAAAAAGCTTGTGAACTTACCAATAGCCATGTGAAAGATTACACAGTAGCTCCTATCTTCATGAAAGATAAACTCAAAGGCGGACATGAGTGGATCATTGAGTTCGATAAAGAACCTTTGAACATCGAAAAATTCACCGAAATATTAGATGAAGAACTCAAAAAAGTAAACTCCGACTACGAAGCTAAGCGTTATAATAACATGACTCTTAACATGCCTACCGTTCATGTAGCCCGACAAAATCTGTTTCACGATTGGCTCAAAAACAAAGGAAAACTAGGGGGACAAAACAAAGTGCCACGACTTTCCAATAGCCGAGAGCATCTCGAAGAGTTATTGAAATTCATGTAACCAAAATTGATTCTTTACACAATTGTTGAAATTTTAAACCTATTAGTAAATGCAAATTTAAGTAAGTTCAATACTAAGTTTTTTAGCTTATTTACCAAAAAAGACTTACTTTTGCCCCTCATATACTTATAATTCTATGAAATTAAAACACGCCATTTTTATCATTCTTGCGATATTAATCATTGACCAAGTTAGTAAAATATACATTAAAACAAATTTTATTCTGAATGAAAGTGTAGACGTTTTTAGTTGGTTTAAAATCTATTTCATTGAAAACAACGGAGCCGCATGGGGAGCTGAAATCCCCGGAGTTTATGGAAAACTAGCCTTAACACTTTTCCGTATTTTTGCGGTTTTCGGGATAGGCTATTGGTTGATATCATCCATAAAAAAGCAACGACATCCTATTTTAATCATTTCTATATCAATGATTTTAGCAGGAGCATTAGGTAATATTATTGATTCCGTTTTCTACGGAGTGATTTTTGACCATAGCTACAACAACGTAGCGACTCTGTTCTCAGAACAACCCTATGGGACTTGGTTTCACGGCAAAGTAGTAGACATGTTCTACTTCCCTTTGATTGACACTACTCTTCCTGAATGGTTGCCAATTTGGGGAGGTAACCGTTTTCAGTTTTTTGAACCAGTTTTCAATGTTGCCGATTCTGCCATATGCGTTGCCGTAGGGCTATTGCTTATGTTCAACAAAAAAGCTTTTCCAAAAGAAGAGAAAATAACTGAACAAACCTAAAATGAGCATTATCACAAACATTTTAAAAAACAACGAACATCGACCATATCCACTTCCGAAAGGCAATTGGACATACTATCAAGAGTGGAATCGAGCCTTGTTTTTACATTATAAAGTACCTTATGAGTTGTTACGTCAATTAGTTCCAACCGGCTTACAATTAGATAGTTACAATAATGATTGCTACATCTCGTTAGTAGCATTCACTATGGAGAAAATAAGACCAAAACAACTACCCGCCATTTCCTTTATTTCTGACTTTCATGAGATAAATATCCGAACGTATGTAGAAAAAGATGGTAAAAAAGGGGTCTATTTTTTAAATATTGAAGCAGGAAAACTACTATCAGCTATTGTAGCGAAATGCTTATCAGGACTTCCATACGAGTTTGCAACGATAAAACGTGCTGATAATCAATATAATTCAGAAAACAAAAAGAAGAATTTCCGTTTGGACGTATCATTTGACATAGAGGAAATTATACTTGAAAAGACACCTTTAGACCTTTGGCTTACAGAACGTTATTGCCTGTTTTTAGATATAAAAGAATCTTTGTTTCGGTATGACATACATCATCAAGAATGGAATCTTAGAGGTCTGAAAATAAACAAATTAAATATAAATTATCATCTGAAAAACATTTCTTTATCACCTAACTATCACCTTTGTCACTATTCCGATGGTACTCAGGTCATTTCATGGAATAGGGTAAAACTTTAGTGTTGTACTAAAAGCTAAAGGCAAATTAGATTCCACTAACTTGCCTTCAGATTATATAACTTGTATCATTGATCGCCCTAACTATTTTTTTCCATTTACTTTTGAAATATACTGTTCCAAAGCCATTGTCATTGAAGGCGTTTCAGGAGAAGGAGCCTTTATGTCGATGACCAACCCCGCCTCTTGGGCTGCTTTTAAAGTTGAATCACCATAAACGGCTATTTTTGTGTTATTCTGGGTGAAGTTAGGAAAATTTTTAAACAACGATTCAATACCTGCAGGACTAAAGAAAGCCAAAATGTCGTAATTAAAGTTGCTTATTCCTGATAAATCAGAATGAACAGTCCTATAAAAAATTGCTCTTTCCCATTTGATTTTCAAATCATTAAGAGCTGTGGCAAGTTCTGCCTTACAAGTATCTGAACCAGGGAATAAGAAGTTTTCTTCTTTGTATTTTTTCAAAATAGGCAACAAATCAGAAAATTCTTTCTTTCCTACATAAATTTTTCTTTTTCTGTAAGTGATGTACTTTTGCAAGTAGAATGCAATTGCCTCAGATTGACAGAAATATTTCATAGTATCAGGCACTTTGAAACGCATTTCTTCTGCAATTCTGAAGTAATGATCTACTGACTTTCTGCTTGTTAATATAACAGCAGAAAATTTTGTTAAATCTATTTTCTGCAAACGTATATCTTTAGCACTAACCCCTTCGACCTTTATGAATGGAATAAAATCAATCTTAACTCTTTGATTTTCAATAATATGAGCATACGGAGAGTTTTCTGCCTTCGGCTCTGGTTGTGAAACCAAGATACTTTTTACTTTCATAAATAATTACTGTTTGCTTTGTGCTAAATAAATCCTACGGATGTTATTAGTTCACCGAATTTGTTTCTATAAAAATCTAATCCCATAGATAAAGAAGACATACGGTGCTATTTCAAGGGTGCAAAGATACAAAATAAAATAAATAATGTAAGGTTTTATCATCTTTTGATTGGATTTTACAATCGAAATCCAACCTAATACGTTGATTATTAATAGTATGCCGAAAAGTAAATAGATGTATTTTTTTTCTAAAGACACTGCATATAGAATAAAGAATAACACTACAACCACCAAAATAGCTCCATAACTTGAATATGCTATACGACTAAACATGTACCCCTTACTAAACCCTCTCAACTCAAACACCTGAGCTATAGAAGTTTGTACAACAAGCTTTAAACCTAAAAGCAACAGAAGTAATACAGCGATGTCTAAAAATAAAAATCCAGTACTAACAGGAAACTGTAGATCATATATCTGTCCACAAACATAGAAAAATAAGCTCAACGAAAACCATTGCAAAAAAAATAGAAAAAACGTAAAAAGATGTATTTTTCGTTCTTTTTTCTCGTAAATCACAATGTACTTATCATTTAATGGTAATTTTACATATTCCGAAAAATGATTGGGATAAACCATTTTCATAAAGGCTATGACCCCAAAAACAAAGAGGAATAATGGGAAAATCCAGGATAAAAAAGGCGGAGATAATAGATGACTTTCCAAGGTTCTGTATTTTTTAGTCTACTTCTAAAGGTGTGACTGATGTTGCATCAATTTCTGGAATGATGCTATCTCGTTCTCGTTTCAATCGTAACTCAACATTTTTGATTATTGTATCATATTTTTGAGGAAAAGAAGCATAATATTCCATATTTTGAGCTAAAATTAAACTATCAATTTCATATTTTTTGTATATCAATTCCTGAAAAGAGATGTTTAATGTGTCCATCATTGTGTAATCTGTACTTTTTATAGCGTCTAAAAGGATTAAATCATACATCAAATTCTGCATTTCTCTTTCCGAAAGAAATTTTTGAGGCTTTTTTACAATATTTTCACCACATGACAGCACCGAAAAACATAGAATAATCAAAATATATAATCTTATTTTCATAACTTATCTATTAAAAGTAACGCGTTTTCCAGCCGCCTCTCCAATAATAATTCCATCATTGTATACCATTTTTCCATTAACGAATGTGGTTCTGATTTTTGATTTGAACACAGAATCTGTAAAAGGAGACCATCCACATTTGTACAAAATATTCTCTGTGGTCACTTTCCACGGACTATTCAAATCAACTAAAACTAAATCAGCATAATACCCTTCACGAATAAACCCTCTATCCTTCACTTCAAATAAAATTGCGGGATTGTGGCACATTTTTTCAACTATTTTCTGAATTGAGATACGTCCTTTATGATGTTGCTCAAGCATTGCTACTAACGAATGTTGCACCAAAGGGCCTCCCGAGGGAATTTTATGATATTCTTGATTTTGCTTTTCTTCGAGTGTATGAGGAGCATGATCGGTAGCAATTACATCCAGACGGTCGTCTAACAAGGCTTCCCACAAGCTCTCACGATCATTAGCCGTTTTGACCGCTGGATTCCATTTAATGAGGCTTCCCTTTTGATCGTAATCAGCATCGGAAAACCACAAATGATGTACACATACTTCCGCAGTTATCTTTTTATCTTTCAAAGGAATGTCATTTCTAAAAAGCTCTGTTTCTTGAGCTGTTGAAAGATGAAAAACGTGTAATCTCGCTCCTGTTTTTTGAGCTAAGGAAACAGCTTTAGACGAAGATAAATAACAAGCTTCATGGCTTCGAATTAAAGGATGAATTTGCATAGGTATTTGATAACCAAACTGTTGAGAGTAACGCTCCATGTTGTGCCGGATGGTTTGCTCATCCTCACAATGGGTAGCTATAACCATATCCACATTCGAAAAAATACGTTCAATAGTTTGCTCATTATCTACCAACATGTTCCCTGTGGAAGAGCCTAAAAATAGTTTAATACCCACACAAGCCTTGCGATCTAATCGCTTTAGTTCCTCTAAATTATCATTCGTTCCACCAAGAAAAAACGAAAAATTAGCGAAAGAAGTTTTCGATGCAATTTCAAATTTTTCTTCCAAAAGATCAATAGTTGTGGTTTGGGGAACAGTGTTGGGTTGTTCAAAAAAAGTAGTTACTCCTCCCGCAACAGCCGCTGCACTTTCGGAAGCTATATTGGCTTTGTGCGTCAACCCAGGTTCTCTAAAATGAACTTGATCATCAATTACTCCTGGCAATAAGTAATGCCCTTTTCCTTCGATAACTGTGTATCCGTTTTCCGCTGTAATATTGGGTGCTATTTTGGCTATTCGTTCTCCTTCAATGAGTATATCACCTCTAATCACTTGATTCTCATTGATAATATGTACATCTTTGATAAGTGTTTTCATTTGTGTTGTAGAATTGCAAATTGTCTTGTATTCAAAATTAAACCCCAAAGATATAAGATTAATTTTAAAATACCTACTTTTAGGGATACTTTATCCATTTCAAACGCTTTTGACTGCAAAAAAGAAAACGAACAATTCCCACAAACGAAAACTATCTTTTACACCAAAAAATTAAGTGACAAATTACTTTGCAAACTCAATGGATTTTACAATAGCTTCTAATTCAAATAGATAATCTCTTTTTTCTATTCTTGGAGCTAAAATGAAGCCTTCAAGTACGACTAAACGGTTATTAGGAACATCTTCGATAATATAATTCAGGTAAGGTCCTCCTAAAAAGAAATTTTTCATTTCCCACAAACCACGGCTTTCCATAGCATTCCTGTTTTTAATTTTCATATCTGTAATGCTGGGAGCAAAGGATGTTTCGGTAATCATGTACATACCTTCTTTTCTACCTGGTATGTATCGTTCACCGATGGAATCACGCATTCTTACGATGGTTTCAGCTCGGCTATTGTCTTTTGGTATGCTATTAATAGGCATCTCATAAACAATTAAGTTGGAAGTTCCCCCCTTAATTTGACGTTCTATCCAGAAGAAATTATTTTCTTGCTTCACAATTTTGTAAACAGAGGGCATTGTGAGCGAAAAGCCTAATTTTTCCTGCAACGCCGTTTCTTTATTCAAAGATTTTTGGAATCGTGATTGAGCCTCCTTAATATCGTTATCCCTAAATTCTTCGATCATTTTGGCAAAATGCTCTTGAATCTCACAACTGATGTCTCGTTTTGTTTTACCTTTGATAACACCCACTTTTTGAGGACGTGCATACAAATTCTCTTTTACGAATGATTTATTAAGTGAATCTTGACTGATAATCAATACATTCCTACTATTTCGAGTGTTATCCGTAAAAATTTGCGGAGGAATCTGATGTAATAAAAAAATTGGTTCTTCGGTTGGAAGACCTTCTAAAGGCGAGGCAAAATATTTTCGGATAGTATCCCCCACAAAACCTTCCCAAAGCGTATTGTCAATGACTACGGCTAAAGAATTTAATTGCCCTATAGACTGTGGCAAATGCAGATTTTTAGCCGATTTTTGGTTGTTATCTGTTTCATTACAAGCTGTTAGCAAACATAAACTTATAAAAATATATATTATTTTTTTCATAAAATTAGTGGTTAATTTCCTATTATTTTTTATAGCGAAAATCGTTCCAAAAACGTTTTTTTTGTTTTTTATTTATCAATAAGTTGAATTTTCATATTTTAGAAGTATCTTTGCCGAAAAGAATATAACACACAAAATTGAGCAATGAACGTATTGCATTCACAAATCATAGGCGAAGGGAAACCGTTGTTTATTTTACACGGATTTCTTGGCATGTCGGACAATTGGCGAACTTTAGGAATCAAATATGCCGAAGCAGGGTATGAGGTACACCTTATCGACCAACGGAATCATGGACACAGTTTTCATCACCAAGAATTTAGCTATTCTATTCTAACAGAAGATTTGAAGCATTATGCCCAAGTGAAAAACATCACTCTTTTCGATTTAATTGGACACTCTATGGGAGGAAAAACAGCAATGTTATTTGCTACGGAGTATCCGAATATGGTTGATTCTGTGATTGTTGCCGATATTGCACCAAAATTTTATCCACCACATCATCAACAAATTTTACAAGGATTAGCTTCGATTGATTTTGAAGTTGTCAAATCGCGTTCGGAAGCCGACAAGCAACTATCTTTCTACGTCAGCCAAGCTGATGTAAGACAATTTTTACTAAAAAATTTATTTTGGAAAACAAAAGATCAATTGGATTTTCGCTTTAATTTAGAAGCTCTTATGGAAAATGAGTATGAAATTGGAGTTGAATTACCGAAAAATAACACTTTCGATGGGAAAATTCTATTCCTAAAAGGAGAGTTTTCGGAATATGTGATGCCAAGCGATGAACCTCTGATTAAACAACATTTTCCAAATGCAAAAATTGAAATGGTTTCAAAATCAGGACACTGGCTACATGCACAAAATCCAGATGAGTTTTTCCAGAAAACGATGGCTTTTTTAAATCAATAATATGTTTATCTTCAAAGAAAATATACAACAAAATCGATTAATTATATGCAACTATCAGAACAAGAGATAATTCGTAGAGAAAAACTTGATAAATTAAAAGAATTGGGTATCAATCCGTATCCAGCGGAATTGTACCCTGTTGATACAACTTCTGCCGATGTAAAATCGGATTTTCAAGAAGGAAAGAAGGTAACTTTGGCGGGGCGACTAATGTCTGTCCGTATTCAAGGAAAAGCCTCCTTTGCTTCATTACAAGACAGCCAAGGACGCGTACAGCTCTATATCAATCGTGATGAAATTTGTCCTGACGAAGATAAAACTCTTTACAATGAAGTGTTCAAAAAATTGCTCGATTTGGGCGATTTCATCGGTGTGGAAGGCGAACTTTTCCTTACACAAGTGGGCGAAAAATCAGTGCGGGTAAAAAACTTCAAGCTACTGAGCAAGGTACTTCGTCCGTTGCCGCTTCCTAAAACCGATGCCGATGGAAATACATTTGACGCCTTTACCGACCCCGAGCTTCGCTATCGTATGCGTTACGTGGATTTGGTAGTAAATCCGCAGGTGAAAGAAGTTTTCATCAAGCGTACCAAACTTTTCAATGCAATGCGTCAATTTTTTAACGAACGTGGTTATATGGAAGTGGAAACACCTGTTTTACAATCCATTCCAGGAGGAGCTGCGGCTCGTCCGTTCATCACACATCATAATTCTTTGGACATTCCTTTGTATATGCGAATTGCCAACGAATTGTATCTGAAAAGACTTATCGTGGGAGGATTTGACGGCGTGTACGAGTTCTCGAAAAACTTCCGAAACGAAGGAATGGACAGAACTCACAACCCTGAATTTACCGCAATGGAAATTTATGTGGCGTACAAGGACTACCATTGGATGATGGAGTTTACCGAACAATTGTTGGAGCATTGTGCCATCGCTGTAAATGGTTCAACCAAAGCCACTTTCGGAAAGCACGAGATTGATTTTAAAGCTCCATATCCGCGAGTTACGATGACCGAAGCCATTCAAAAATTCACAGGGTTTGACATCACAGGAAAAACTGAAAAAGAATTGTTCGATTTTGCTAAATCTATTGGAATTGAGGTTGATGACACAATGGGCAAAGGCAAACTAATAGACGAGATTTTCGGCGAGAAATGCGAAGGAAATTTCATTCAACCTACATTTATCACGGATTATCCGAAAGAGATGTCGCCACTGACCAAAGAACATCGCAACGACCCCAATCTGACCGAGCGTTTCGAGCTGATGGTCTGCGGAAAAGAAATCGCCAATGCGTATTCCGAGTTGAATGACCCTATCGACCAACGCGAACGTTTCGAGGCACAGATGGCACTTTCCGAGCGAGGCGATGACGAGGCGATGTTCATCGACCAAGACTTTTTACGAGCGTTAGAATTTGGTATGCCTCCAACATCAGGCTTGGGAATCGGGATGGACAGACTCATAATGTTCCTGACCAATAACGAAAGTATACAAGAAGTACTTTTTTTCCCGCAAATGAAGCCTGAGGCGAAAGCCACACAGACAGTAGAATTAAACGAAGATGAAAAAATGGTGTTTGAAATCCTCCAAAAAGCGGAAACACTTCCGTTGGAAGAGTTAAAAACCCAATCGGGACTATCCAACAAAAAATGGGATAAAACCATCAAAGGTCTGACCAGCAAAAAGGTAGCTTTCGTTGAAAAACAAGACGATAATTTATTGGTGAAATTAGTATAACATAAGGGCGAAAAATCTTTCGCCCTTTTTTTTTTAAAAATAGAGATTATGAGAATGCTATGTTCTCTTTTTCAAATTTAGGCGATAACTTTTTAATTTCATGGCAATAGGCATTTCAAATATTTTTATACTTTTGTTCGTAGAATAACTAAACGTTTTTTCGTATGAAACATTCTATTTTATTTTGTCTACTTATGTCTTTTTTCATTTTTGGTTGCAAAAAAAAAGAAGACAGGAAGGAGTTTTGCAAAATTCTTATTGATTTTGATAAAATTGAGAACGTTGACTTATCTCAACATATTGAAAGAAAGGTCTGTTTTGAGTTTTCAGAAGAATCGATGTTAGGAAACTTGGATGAAATTGTTTTAAATGGTCAAGGTTTTTTAATACGCTCTTTAAGTAATCTTTTTCTTTTTGACGAACAAGGGAGGTTTCTATCCCAAATAGGTTCAAAGGGAGCAGCTCCCGATGAATATAGTAATTTTAATTCTTTCTTCATAAAGGGAGATGATGTTTTTATATATGATGATCAGACAAAACGGATGATTATTTACGATTTTCAAGGTAGATACAAATCAACTATAAACCTGAACGATAGATATGATAGTATAACTCCAAATTTTATCTATCCTTTGTCCGATGGGAAGTTTATTTCAAAAAATATGTATGGGGGTAGTCATAGAAAAACCCCTTCATATAGCATTTTAAAGGAAGATTATAGCATTGAAAAGAATATTAAAAATAGGTGGTTGGCTCATAGTTTTTTTTCTCTAAATAATTTTAATGTAGGAGACGGCAAAAATATGTTGTTTTGGGAAATACTTAATGATACTATTTTTACAATCACAGAAAAACAAGAATGCTTTCCCAAATATATTGTGGATTTTCAAGAGAAATCAATTCCTTCGGATGTTAAGAAAAAAGAATTCTATGAATTGATTCAGTTTACGAATCAGCCTGAGAACATAAACAAGTATGCTTCCCTTGTGCAGAACGTTTATGAAGATTCCGATTTTTTAAGATTTACGTTTCTTTTTCAAAGAAAAATACACTACGTTAAACACGATAGGAATAATAACAAAACCAAAGTTTATTTACTGACATACGATAATCAAAATTTAGGCTCAAGAATTCTTTTTCATAAAAATCATTTGTATGTGCCTGTCAACGATTTAGATAGTATAGAGAGTAACGGTTGCTTGATATTGATAGATGAGTCTAAGTTATAAAATTAGTAGTTAGGATTTTACTTTTAGAATGTTGTATCTATGTTTCAAAAAAATAATGTTTTTTTGAATTTCGATACGTGAGGTAGAGTACCCACAAAATGTTTTGCTTTTTCTCAATATCTTTAAAAATATTGAAGAAGTAAATTGTAAGAGTAACAGATAAACAGATGTGAAAGGTCGGGTTTTCGAAAAAAAGCGGAAAGCTATTTTTTTTATATTTTCGTTTAAAAAGGGGCTAAGAATCCGTTAATGAAACTGTTCAAAAAGTAACTGCGTTAAAAAAATGGATAAAAATTTTTGTTGATCAGAAAAGTTTTTTGTATATTAGCCACGTTTTAAGCGAAAAACGATATTACTAAAATAAAACTTTATAATTAAACTTATGGCAGAAACAGCAAAATTAGTCTTTGACGGAAAAGAATATGAATTTCCAGTGATTACAGGAACCGAAAATGAAAAAGCAATTGACATTGAGAAATTACGTGCTTTAACAGGGTTGATTACCTTGGATTCAGGTTATAAAAATACTGGAGCTTGTAAAAGTGCAATTACTTTTTTGGATGGAGAAAAAGGGATTTTACGTTATAGAGGATATAATATTGAGGAGTTAGCTGAGAAAGCAGATTTCTTGGAAGTGGCTTATTTGCTGATTTTTGGGGATTTACCAACCAAAGCTGAGTATGAAAAATTCATCACTACAATTCATAAGTACACAATGATTCATGAGGAGATGAAAGGTATTTTAGATGGTTTCCCGAAAACAGCCCATCCAATGGGAGTGTTGTCATCGGTGATCAGTGCTTTGGTAGCTTTCAATCCTAAGGCAGTGGACGTATCTTGTGAGAAAGATGTGTACGAAGCTGTATGTAAAGTGATGGCAAAAATTCCTGTATTGGCATCGTGGGTGTATCGCAAACGAGAAGGACTTCCATTGAACTACTATAACAATGATATGGAATACATTGATAATATTCTAAATATGATGTTTGCCATCCCAACAAATAAGTACAAGGTGAATCCAAGAGTAGCAAGTGCGTTGAATAAATTGCTAATTCTGCATGGTGATCACGAGCAAAACTGTTCAACTTCTACCGTTCGCTTGGTAGGTTCGTCTCATGCAGGTTTATTTGCTACCATTTCGTCTGGAGTTTCTGCTCTTTGGGGGCCTCTTCATGGAGGAGCTAATCAAGCTGTAGTAGAAATGTTGGAAGATATTAAAGCCGATGGAGGTGATGTAGAAAAATATATCAGAAAAGCAAAAGACAAGGACGATCCATTCCGTTTGATGGGCTTTGGACACCGAGTGTACAAAAATTTTGATCCTCGTGCTAAAATCATCAAAGCAGCTGCGGATGACGTATTGAATTCACTTGGAATTGATGACCCAATTTTTGATATAGCCAAACATTTAGAAAAAGTAGCCTTGGAGGATGAGTATTTCAAATCAAGAAACTTGTATCCAAATGTGGATTTCTATTCAGGAATTATCTACCGAGCGTTGGGAATGCATGTGGAAATGTTTACCGTTTTGTTTGCTATCGGACGTTTGCCAGGTTGGATAGCTCAATGGAAAGAGATGCGTCAAGGTGGAGAGCCAATCGGAAGACCACGCCAAGTGTACGTAGGAAGTACAGAAAGATCTTTTGTTGAGATTAGCAAAAGATAATCATAGAATACATTTTATAAGAAAAGCTCCACTTCGGGGCTTTTTTTATTCTTTGCCCATAATAGCTTCAATAAGAACTCATATTTAGTGGAGGTTCCTGAAATAATCCATGCTTATTTTTTATATTTCTTAATCAAATAATATGATAAATATTTATTGTTTTTCGATAAAAATTTATTATATTTGCATCATAATTTTAAAATCAGATACAATGAAAAAGATTACATCTTCCGATTTTCAACTCATTAAATTAACTGTTTGGTTGATATTAGTGATATTTTCTTTTGATGCAATACGAATGTTGTTCGAATTCATATCTCCTTTGATTTTTTCGAGAGAGAATAACACATCAAGCTGGGATAGAAAATTGATGTTCTTCCAAAATCACCCAATTTATTACGGAATTATTGTTTTTTTTGAGTTAATTATTGCCTTTTCAAAAATTTATATGAGTTTGATAGCGGCTAAATCTGTTTCAAAATTAAATGTGAACAACTCGTTTTTTAAAGAGAAATTGGCTGACAATTTTTTAAAAATCAGTAAAATAGCTATTTCTTTGAGTTGCTTCATATTTATTTTTCAAGCCATAAGTGATTTTATTTTTATTAACATCCCGTCATACCAAGAATTTAACCGTAGAACGGCATCGGATATGGGAATAATACTTCTTTTAGGGTCAACTATGTATGTACTTGCTTACATTTTTAAAAAAGGAACAGATTTACAAGAAGAAAACGATTTAACTATTTGATATTATGCGAAAAATATTTATTCTAAAAACTATTCTCGACTTGCTATTTATTTTATCAATTTTCGGGGTTTTGAGTTTTATTTCATTCTTTTTGGAAGAGACCATCAGAGTGAACGGTTATGATGTTACGGCTGACACATTATTCGCTAAAATTGTGCTTTGGCTTTGGTATATTGGTTATCTTTTGTTCATATATATTCTTTATCTTTTCAGAAAAACTGCATACTTATTTCTTCGAGTACGAATTTTTAACGAAAAAGTGGTTAAAAACTTGAATAAAATAGGAATTCTACTGATAATCATAACTATATGTACTGATATTTCTTTAATGATTTATAGCGTTATAGAACGCAAAAATATAGGAATCCGATTGGATACAAATCCTGTGTTGTTTAAGGTAGCTGTGGGTTTGTTATTTATGACTTTGAGTGAAGTGCTTAAAATAAGTACAAAAATGAAGGAAGAAAACGATTTAACTATTTGATATTATGCCAATTATTGTAAATTTAGATGTAATGATGGCAAAGCGAAAAATATCGTTAAATGAGCTTTCGGAAAAAGTGGGTTTAACGCTTTCCAACCTTTCCATTTTGAAAACAGGAAAAGCCAAAGCCATCCGATTTAGCACCCTTGAAGCTATTTGTAAAGCACTTGACTGCCAACCTGCTGATATTTTGGAATATAAAGAAGATGAGTAGTAATTTTAGTGGTGCTTTACTCCAAAAAAAATTGTCCGAAAAGTTGGTTCTTTTGTTATCATTTCGTTTGTTGCCTATTCAAAATGATGATGCTTAGAAAAATAACTTTTCGGACAGTTTATTCTATTTTTTGTCTGTTTTTGTACGTCTATTCTTGTAAAAAACGACTCCTGCTCCCAGCAACCACAAAATCAACAATACATTTCCAGCTAAGGTGATTTTAGTTCCAGTGGCTACTACTTGAGGTTTGAACTCAAAGGTGATAGTATGTTTTCCTGCAGGAACTTCCATTCCACGCAAAAGATAGTTCACCCTGTAGTGAGGTGCTTCTATGCCATCTAAGGTTGCAATCCAACCGTGAGGGTAGTGCATTTCGGAGAATACGGCAAACCCTTTTTGTTGATTATCAGTTTTATACTCTAATTTGTTTGGTTTGTAATTTTTCAGTACTATAGTTGCAGTACTATCCATTGTCGATGATTTGAAATTTAAATTTTCCACCTCTTTTGTCAAGACGATGGCTTCAGTTCTCGGGTTAAAATCCGAAAGCCCTTGCATGACTTCATCGTTGGTGTCTTTGGTAATTATTTTATTTACAAACCAAGCATTGCCTAAAGCGTCCTCATTCTGCATCGGTTGGAGTTGTCCATTTTCGTTACGCATAAGTATGTATTTAACATTGAGCATGTTAAGCACTTCTGTATTTCGGTTTGAAATCTGATATTCAAATAACTCTTGCAAACGTTTTGGTTTAGCGGCGTGGTATCCCCCAATAGAATGATGGAAATATGAAGTCCTTGCTCCGTTGATGCCTACTTCAGGTTCGTACACTCGGTAAACAGATTTGTCTTCTAATATCATATTATCAGCTTGTGTAGCTTCAAAGGGTTGTTTCATCCGATGTGTTGATACAAAATCTTTCTCATCTACATAACGTCTTGCTACGCCTCCTAAATCTAAAATGATGAGTAATAGTAGAGCTATTTGTACTCCCTTTTCGGATATCTTTTTGTATTGATATAAATTCAAAAACAATATAGTAAGTAACATAAAGATGGTGCTACGGAGCAAATCGCTCGTATACATGGACTGCCGATCTTCTTGAATCATCGCTACGACTTCGCGTCCGTAATATTGTTCATATAAAGTGTCGCTAACTCCTTTAAAATCAAAGAGTCCCTTGCTGAGTAGTAGTAAAATTACGATGCCAAAGGTAATACAAACGGTGTACAAAAGCGGTTTTTTATTTTCTTCAGTCGTATTTTTCAAAAATCGATACAGACCAAGCATTGCCAAAATCGGTACACACAATTCCAAAATTACTTGAATAGAAGAAACTGCGCGGAATTTGTTATATAACGGGAAATAATCAATCATCACATTTGTTAAGATGTCGAAATTTTTTCCCCATGAAAGTACCAATGCCATGATACTTCCTGTTAATAGCCACCATTTTTTGTAACCTTTGACTAAAAATAAAGATAACACGAAAAAGAAAAACATGATTACTCCTATATAGGCTGGAGCGGCAACTATGGGTTGAGTTCCCCAATATGTAGGCAATCCGTTTGTAAATTCCAATGCTTGAGTTGGAGGAACGCCTTGTTTTACCAAAAAATCGTAGGTTTTTGAATCCTTTCCGAGAGCTTCATTGTTTGAACCTCCGAACAACCTTGGAACGATAAGGTTTAGCGATTCTGCCAATCCGTAGCTGTATTCCGTAATGTAGTCTTTTGATAATCCGCTATTTAATTTTTTATTTCCGTCTGGAGAAATCGTTAGTTCCGATTTGCCACGTGTACTCCACTGTGTGTATTCTTGAGTTGCTAAAAGCGATGTAGCGTTGGTGAGTACACTCAAAATAACAGCTCCAACGAGTGTGGCTGTAGCTTTCAAGAAATTATTTAATTCTTTGTTTTTAAATGCTTTATATAGCATAAAACATCCAAAAACGAGTACTAATAACATCAGATAGTACGTCATTTGCAAGTGATTTGCATTGATTTCGAGAGCCAGAGCAAAGGCTGTTAGCAGTCCTCCCCAAAGATATTTTTTTCTGAAAACCAGTAAGATACCAGCAAGTACGGGTGCGAAATAACCTATGGCATGAGCTTTGGCATTGTGTCCCACACCGAGTATAATAATCAAGTAGGTAGAAAGTCCAAAGGCTATTGAACCTATAAAGGCAGTTCGCATATCTACTTTTAGGGTAAGCAATAAGACGTAAAGCCCAATAAAATAAAGAAATAAATAATCAGCGGGACGAGGTAGAAAGCGAATAGCTTTGTCTATTTTTTTGATAAAATCGTATGAATAATTAGCTCCCAATTGATAAGTAGGCATCCCTCCGAAAGCACTGTTTGTCCAGTAAGATTCCTCATTTTGACTTAGTCGGAAGTCGTTTCGTTCCTTCGCCATACCGGTATACTGTACTATATCGCTTTGGAAAATGGTTTTACCTTGCATTACTGGATAAAAAAAAGCCAAAGCTATAGCTATAAAAAGCACAACTGCCACCAAATGGGGCAGTGCCTTTTGAAAAATATGTTTCATCTTGAAATGTGTTTAGGCTTTTGACTTGATAAAATAAGCGATTAATAATCCCCAGCCTATAATCATTAGTGTACCTCCGATAGGAGTAATAGGCCCTAAAAAACGCAAACTGACACCCCAATGTTCTTGAAACGATAAAAAGTAGATGCTTACAGAGAAGAAAAATGTTCCTAAAATCACTAAAATGGAAGTCCATTTTTCTAAAGAAGATTCAAATTTTAAGAAGAATCCAATGATGAGTAACAATAAAGCCGAATACATTTGATATTTCACACCTACTTCAAAACTTGCTAATCGTTCAACGGACAGGATTTTTTTGAAAGCGTGTGCCCCAAAAGCTCCTAAAATGATAGAGGTGATTCCGTATATACCTCCCCAGAGTAATGTAAATGTTTTCATTTTTAATAAATATTTATCGAAGGAATCTAAGAATTTTCTCAGAAATACGATGTTTTACGTATAATTTTTAACTTTTTTGTACCAGTCTCAATGTGACTAAAGAAAGCTCTATGCAAGGTTTACGAGTGTTTTCTCAGTTTAACTGCATAAGCCTTTTTGCTTAGAATAGTAATTTTAAAAACTAATCAAAATGATTATAAGGCATTTCTTCAGTCATTTGTTCAATTCCTTCCAATCCCACGATAGCAATTAGGTAGATAGATAATAAGACCATCAACACGCTGATTATTACACTGATATATGCAACAGTCCTTGCTGTTTTTAAATTATCAATGCCTAAGTACATCTCCGGATTGCTATTGTATTGATTGATTCTTGTACTTGCTATTAATACAGCAATAATGGCAGGAATCAAACCCACGCCACAGCAAAAAGAGAAAACGATTCCGATAATCGCCAATACATACACAACCGTAGCGCTGATAGGTTGTTTAAGTTCTGAACGCTGATCGAATATGGGGTTCTTGTTATAATTGAATGTTGGATTCTGATTTGTATCCATAAATAAAACATTTAGAGTTAAAAACCACGCAAATGTAAGTATTTTTACGCTTATAGGCAAGAGATGTTTTAATTTTCAATCCAATTTTTCAGTATCGTTTTACCGAAGGGAGTAAGAATTGATTCAGGGTGATATTGTACCCCTCGAATGTCATATTCTTTATGACGGAGCGACATGATATATCCATTTTCATCAACAGAAGTTACGGATAGTGAATCAGATACGGATGAAACTACCCATGAATGATAGCGACCCACTGTGAACTGTTTAGGCATATTTTTGAACAAGAGATCTTCCTCTATGACAGTTACTTGAGAGGTTACTCCATGGAAAACCTTAGGAAGATTCATCAGTGTTCCTCCAAAAACCTCGCCGATAGCCTGTTGCCCCAAACAGATTCCAAATATACTTTTTGAAGGAGCATATTTTTCAATGATAACTTTCATTAACCCTGCCTCGTCTGGGATGCCTGGGCCAGGAGATAGTAGGATTTTGTGGAAATCAGCTACCTCTGTTAAAGATATTTCATCGTTGCGTTTTACAACTACTTCGCACCCTAAATCTTCAAGATAGTGTACTAAATTAAAAACAAAACTGTCGTAATTGTCGATTACTAATACTTTCATAAAGACATGTGCTTATTATCCCCTAATTTTTGAATGCAACTCCACAGCTTTGGAATCGGTAAGACTTGCTACATAGCAGGTAACTCCCATAACTCGGTTGTACAGTGAAGAATCTTTTTTATAAGTTTCGGGAATTATTTTCAAGATAAGTTCATCAAATGTATTTTTTTTGCCATTGAAATCATTTAAAGTTGCTGTGAAAAAGATTTCAAGCAGGTCTTGAAGTATGGTGTAACCCGAAATTTCTTTTTCGATAACTTCTTTAGAATGGTAAACATGTGAAATACTGATGTTTATAATGTCTTCAATTTGAGATTTAAACACACTTTTGCTGAGCAATGAACTGTGAAATTCTCCCGCTAAGATTGTTTTTTCATTTTCGATGAATATGTTAGTTGCCTCGTGAATCAAGGTTCCAATAGCTATAGCACGTAAATAAGCGATACGCTCTTCTCGTGTACATAATTTGCTGTATTTTTGGGTGTTGATTCGCTCATTGATTAACTTTCCGAGGTATTCCAAGGCTAAATCTTCGGGGATAAGTCCCAAATTGATGCCGTCTTCAAAATCTATGATGGTGTAGCAAATATCATCGGCAGCTTCAACCAGAAAGGCTAACGGATGTCGTGCATATCTAAGTGTGTAATCATCTGAATTTGAGCGCATTTTTAGTTCGTTTGCGACTTCTTTAAAAAAAGCACTTTCCGACTGAAAAACACTGTATTTTTTGTCTTCAATGTTCTTTGTAGGACGTACAGGTAACGATTCTTTTGGATATTTTAGAAAAGCCCCTAAGGTGGCATACGACAAACGCAATCCTCCTTCAACTCCTGGGCGTGATTCATTTAGAATGCGGAATCCATTGGCGTTCCCTTCGAAGCTACAAAGGTCTTGATACTCTTTTCCCGAGAGTAAATGCTTGATAGTAGCTCCTTTTTTATATTTGAAAAATTCCCCAATAGCTTTTTCTCCACTGTGTCCGAATGGAGGATTCCCAATGTCGTGAGCAACAGATGCAGCCGCTACAATTGCACCAAAATCATTGGCTAAATAACCGAGTTCTTGCATGTGAGGTAATCTATTAAGCACGTGCGTTCCGATACTACGACCTAAACTACGACCTACCACCGAAACCTCAATGCTATGTGTTAGGCGTGTGTGTACGAATCCTGTTTTTGACAGAGGAATCACTTGGGTTTTGTCCTGTAAACTGCGAAAAGCACTTGAAAAAACTACGCGATCATAGTCCACATCAAAGTTAAGGCGATTTTCATCTTGCCCTTTTCTGAGACGTTTTTTGGTATCGCCAAAGCGATTTAGTGAAAGTAAATCTTCCCAATTCATTGTTTTTGTTTTTTTATATCTGATTAAGGTACAGGGTCATAACCTTTTCCTCCCCAAGGATGGCAACTAAAAATGCGTTTTATTGCTAACCAACTTCCTTTGACTAGTCCGTGTTTTTTTAGAGCTTCGATGGTATAACTTGAACAGGTAGGTGTGTAACGACACGTAGGTGGTTTCAAGGGGGAGATGAAAATCTGGTAAAACTGAACCAACAGCACAAAAGGGAATACGATGATTTTTTTTAGCATAACACAAAAAATCTCAACTTAAATCAAGGAGAGATGTATCTTTATTTTAAAAGTATACCTCATGAAACAACAAAAACCTCGACTGTATCAAATCCACAATACAGTCGAAATTTTTATTTTATAATGTTGCTTTCCAAAAGTATAAAAGCTTATAGGTATGAGCTTGAATGTAAATCCTTTAGCGTATATTTTTTGGAAAACTAACTAAATTTTTCTATAACTTCTTGACTTACACCTGTATTAGAGAATCCTCCATCGTGGAAAAGATTTTGCATTGTAACTTTTCGTGTTAAATCAGAGAACAAACTCACAGTGTAGTCAGCACAATCTTGTGCGGTAGCGTTCCCTAATGGAGACATTTTTTCTGCATAGGCGATAAACCCATCAAAACCTTTTACTCCTTGTCCAGCTGTAGTTGGAGTTGGTGACTGTGAAATGGTGTTTACACGCACTTTTTTCTCTTTTCCGAAGAAATATCCAAAGCTACGAGCAATTGATTCCAAGTAAGCCTTGTTATCTGCCATATCATTATAGTCAGGGAATGTTCGTTGAGCCGCCATATATGATAATGCGACGATGCTTCCCCATTCGTTCATTGCATCATTTTTGTACAAAACTTGACACACTTTATGGAAAGATAATGCCGAAACATCCCAGCCCTTTTCAGTAAAGTCATAGTTTGATTCGGTGTAAGGAATGTTTTTACGAACATTGACAGACATCCCGATAGAGTGCAATACGAAATCAATTTTACCGCCTAAAATTTCCATTGATTTGGTTACCAAGTTCTGTAAATCGTCCATATTGGTAGCGTCTGCAGGGATGATTTCTGAGCCTGTTTTTTCTGCCAATTGCTTGATTTGTCCCATACGCATTGCGATTGGTGCATTCGTAAGCACGAATTTACCTCCTTCGGCGTGAACACGTTCTGCTGTTTTCCAAGCTATTGAATTTTCGTCTAATGCTCCAAAAATGATTCCTCTTTTTCCTTTTAATAAATTGTACATAACTATTTTGGTTTTATTTGGACAAAGATATGAAAAAAAATTAAGTAAGCAACAAAGCAACTAATTGATTCAAAACCCTGAAGCTTCAATAGTTAAAAGATGTTTTATAACTGATTATAGATCTGAAGGAGAAAGATCTGTTCTAATTCAGTCAAAAAGATTACGGCAGAAGATTCCTTAAACAGCTTCTACATCCAACTGAAATACTTGTTGCATCCAGCTGATGGTTTCGTCAGCTGTTTGTGAGTCTTTTAGGTGGTTTACAAATTGTGTAGTTATTTTTTGGATGATGCGATTACTGATAATTTCAGCCTGTTCTTCGTTGAAGTTGTTGATTTTTTTGCGTTGAAAATCCAATTCAGCAAGTTTTAAGCTTTCTAATTTATTTTTCAATGCTTTAATAGTAGGAGCAAACTTACGGCTATTCATCCACTCGAAAAATTCATTTTTCACTTCTTCAATAATCAGCAAAGCGTTAGGTACGGCTTCTTTACGGCGTTCCAAAGTTTCATCTGTTAATTTTGAAAGTGCATCCATGTGAACCAACGTTACGCCCGAAAGCTCTTTCACATTTTCGTTTACGTTTTTAGGGATGGACAAATCCAAAATTAAAAGTTTTTTGTTTTCTGCGATAAGTTGTTTGTGTACAGTAGGTTGTGGAGCTCCCGTAGCCACAACCAACACATCTGCATTAGCAATCTCAGAGGTCAAATCATTTTCATTTTTTACCAACACGTTGAACTTTCCAGCCACTTGTTCAGCTTTTTTTCGAGTTCTATTAATGAGAGTAATATGATTGTTTTGAGTATGCTTGATAAGGTTTTCGCAAGTGTTACGCCCAATTTTTCCTACGCCATATAGCAAGATGTTTTTTTCAGAAATGTTTACCACATTCTGCAAGATATATTGTACTGCAGCAAACGAAACAGAGGCTGCACCTGCCGATAAATTCGTCTCGTTTTTGATGCGTTTACTGGCGTTGATAACGCTGTTAATCAAGCGTTCTAAAAAAGTACTTAACAATCCTTTTTGGCGAGAAACTGAAGAGCTTTGTTTTATCTGTCCGATGATTTCAAAGTCACCTAAAATTTGGCTATCTAGCCCAGTCCCTACTCGAAAAATATGTTGTACAGCATCCCGGTTTTTGTAAATGTATCCAATTTTTTGAAAATCGTCCACTGAACCGTTTGAAAATTCGCATAGCAATTGAATCAACTGGAAAGGATGTTCAGCATATCCATATAACTCGGTACGATTACAAGTCGATATCACTAACAACTCCTGAATGCCTTGTGCCTTAGCCTCATCTAACAAAAGTGCCTTATTTTCAGAAGATAAACTGAAAGTACCACGCATTGTAGCGTCCGCTTTTTTGTAGCTTAACCCAATGCAGTAAAAACTTTTGCTCTTTGATAAATGATATTGATTCATAAAATATTCTTCGCTAATTCTTTCGCAAAAATAATCACAACTGAAATATAAAAATAACGCTAAAAGAACTTTTTTTGTCTCTTTGAGTACGCGTTTATTTTTTTTATTGTATATTTGCAATTATTATACTGATAATGTGTATTTTAAGTAAAATGAATATACGGAAATATAGAACAAATCTAAATAAAATCACATGAAAAATTTACAATATTTTTTTTCAAAAAATACCGCAGGAAGTACTTCTGAAGTGGTGCTTATTAGCGAGGATATCATCCTTTTAAAAATAGGAAATGACACAGCTGAGCCTTTAGAAATAAAAAAAGAAATTCCTCAGAATTTTATTCAGTATCATTTCAATATCAAGGGATTAGCTCAATTTCTGTTTAATAATGGGAACTACAAGAAACCGCTACATGCGGAATGTATGTTGTTGCTTTACAATCCACAACAGGCTTTACCTCTGCATCAAATTGTCGAGCCAAAGTCACAAATTGTTTCGGTTTTTATATCAATTCAAAAGTTTCATAAGTTACTTTCCGATGAAGCGAGTTATGTAGATTTTTTAAGTCTTGAAAATAGAGACAAGAAGTATTATAAGGAAGACAAAATTGCACCCGCTATTATGGTGGTACTACATCAGATAATGAATGCTAATTTTCAGAAAAATTTACAGCCTTTTTATATGAAAGCGAAAGTGTATGAACTACTTGCGCTCTATTTTAATCGTTCCAATGAAGCTGATATTGAGCAGTGTCCGTTTTTGGCTGATGAAGAAAGTATTGCTAAAATTCATAAAGCTAAAGAGATTATTATTGGTCGTATGATTGAACCGCCTACTTTACAGGAACTTTCCAATGAAATAGGGTTGAATATTAAGAAGTTAAAGGAAGGGTTTAAGCAGATTTATGGTGATTCAGTTTACGCTTTTTTGTTCGATTATAAAATGGAAATTGCACGAAAATTATTGGAGGGTAAAGATATGAATATCAATGAAATAAGTTCCAAAATAGGATATAGCACTCCAAGTCATTTTATTGCGGCTTTTAAAAAGAAATATGGGGTTACTCCAAAAAAATATTTATCGAATCGGGATTAATCAAGAGTTGAAAAGTGTATTTTCAGACATATTAAAAATTACAAAAAAACCTAGGTTTTATATTTATTAAGATTTTGTAAAAATAATTTTTACTTATAACTTATTCATTATAAAATATTTATGTTTAAGAAAGAAAGAAAAATGATGTGTAAATTTGTTTATTAAAATAACTTGGCTTAGCTTTGTGACATGTATAAATTTTTGTTCTTATGAGAAGGTTATTTTTTGCCATAGGATTTCTATCCTTGATGGCATGTCAAGAAAAGAAGTATTACTCCAAAGAGTTTTTTTAAGAAACATTTAATTACAACAAGATACTTTCTAAATGATCGGTGGAAAGTCTTTTTTTAGCTCCTAATGGTCAGTTGCATTGGACATTGGCTTATGGAGCGGTAGCAAACGGGGGTATCTTTGGAGAAATTACAAATTTCTACAAATAGATAATGAAACACTTATAAAAGATAGAAAGCGAGATATTAACGAAGAAATAAACTATACCGCTGTACAAGTGTGGAATCCTTGGTTTTTGGTTTATGACTAATTAAATGGGGGTGTTATGAAAAAGATAATAGTGAAATTTCTACTTTTATTAAGTATTTTTGTTAGCTTTCAAGGGAGTTGTAGTAAAGTAGGTCTTGAAGTAGAAACCTCTAATAAATCCAAAACCTTGAAACATAACTACATTGTTTTAGCATCGGTAGATGGTTCGGCTGTTGAGGTTGAAGTGAGCTATTCCGTTTTTGTAGCAGGAAATTCTGAAAACATTGTAAAGACAGAAACGCTAACGACTCCTTTTGTTATTGGAGGAGAAGATGTCAAAGTTGTGTATGATAGTGTTGTCGCTGCATCAGATAAACATTTTGTTTACAACGAACTAAAAAGAAATTACACCCCAAAAGGAGCTGATTACTTGGAAATTAAAAATTTATCAAACGTGGATTTGGAATATTGTGTGGTAGGAAATCAACCATTAAAATATTGTACTACTGAATGTGTTGAGAGTTATGGTTTTTTTAATGCAAATCAAATAGATAAAACAAAAGTACTAAAAAGTTGTCCCATTCCAATTTATAAAGATATTCCTGTTTTATATTTGATTAAACCAGAGTTAGCACCTCAAACAGATGTGTATGTTAGAAAGTCAACCCCTAAATCAGCTGAACGTGTATCATTTAAAGCTCCTGATTTTGGAGGTGTTGTTGCTAACACTCCCTTTTCTGCCTCCCAAATAATTGATTTGTATAAACGAGAATATATTTACAAAGAAATATTATATTTCACTCATTATACACAATATGTTGAAAAACAAAGTATTGGAGGAAAACATAGAGAATTGGAACATTATGGAGTAATCCCTTCAAATCAAACACTTTCCAATTCGGGGCAAATATGGTTTATAAATACACGTCAAGGTTTTTATGGAAATAAAATGTTTGAAGAATATGGGGAGTAGATTTTATAGATTATGAAAAAGATAATTATTAGATGCTTAGTTCTGTTAGGCATATCGTTAAATCTTCAACTTCGTTGCACGAAGCCTGAAGTTGAAGTAGAAAGCCCCAATAAATCCAAAACCTTGAAACATAACTACATTGTTTTAGCATCGGTAGATGGTTCAGCAGTTGAGGTTGAAGTGAGCTATTCCGTTTTTGTAGCAGGAAATTCTGAAAATATTGTGAAAACAGAAACCCTAACGACTCCTTTTGTTATTGGAGGAGAGGATGTCAAAGTTGTGTATGACAGTTTAACCTATGAATCACATATGGGGAAAAGACATTTACACAACGAACTAAAAAGAAATTACACCCCAAAAGGAGCTGATTACTTGGAAATTAAAAATTTATCAAACGTGGATTTGGAATATTGTGTGGTAGGAAATCAGTCGTTAAAATATTATACTACTAAATATATTGATGAGTGGATTAATATGTCCAATAGACATTTGATTGATAAATCAAAAGTAGTGAAGTACAGCCCTATTCCCATTTATAAAGCGACTCCTGTTTTGTATTTGTTAAAACCTGAGTTAGCCCCACAGATAGATGTCTATGTCCCTTGGGTTATTGGGTATTGCAATGGTATATCTTGTTCCATAAGTGATATGCCAGCGAAATTAGTTTCTTTAAAAGCTCCTATTTTGGGAGAAATGACAGCAACTGCACCTTTTTCTATACCTCAAATAATGGGGATATATCGTCAAGAATACACAAATGGATATACGCTATTTGAAGATTATGACCGATACACAACTGGACAAATATCATCTGTTAATGAGAGTTTAATTAGTAGTCGCTATAATGATGTTAAGCACTACGGAGTAATCCCTTCAAATCAAACACTTTCCAATTCAGGGCAAATATGGTTTATAAATACACGTCAAGGTTTTTATGGAAGTAAAATATTTGAACAATATGGGGAGTAGATTTTATATAAAAACACTTGTGGCATTGCTACAAGTGTTTGTTTTAGTGGGTTGCAATAAAGATGAAATCACAGGATTAACATCTTTACAGAAAGATAAGGCGTTGTTTGTGTACATGATAGCCGATAATGACTTGGATTTTTATGCCACTGCTAACATAAACGAAATGGAAGCATTTATAGCCGAAAATCCAGATAAAGGGAGTATTTATGTCTACATTGACCGAGCCAAGAACCGCAAAACAGCTCATCCACTACTATACCAAATTTCGGCTGACACTACCGCTCAAATCAATTCAAAAATTTTAAAAGTCTATCCTGAAAAAGATTCTTCAAATGAAGTTGTTTTTAAAGAGGTTTTAAATGAGGTAATTACTTTGACTACCACCAAAAATGAAAAGATTCGGGGCTTGGTACTTTGGTCACACGGTAGTGCGTGGTTGCCTAAAAGTTCTCTGTTGGCTTCAAACAGAGCCACAGCCGTAAAATCGTTTGGAGTTGACCAAACCGCGACAGAAGACACAGCGATTAATTCTGAAATGGACATCAGAAAATTAGCGAAATCATTAGTAAATTATCACTTTGATTTTTTGTTGTTTGACGCGTGTTTTATGGCATCCATAGAAGTATTTTATGAACTTAAAAATAGTTTTGATTATATCATAGCCTCGCCAACAAAGGTTTTAGCAACAGGTTTTCCTTACAAAGATATTTTAATAGATATGCTTGAAAGTACCGTGAATTACAACAATATCTCTAAAAAATATGTTTCTCATTTTAAACAAAAACAAGGAATTTTACAATCTGCTGCCGTTACTACTATAAAAACAAGTGAATTAAAAAATTTTGCTTATCTTTTTAATAAATGTCTATCACAACAAACGGAAAAAATAGACACAACGAAATGGTTGCAATATGACCAAGAAGGCTCTGATTATCTGTTTGATATGGGGGATTTTTTGAACCATTTACAACCTAATCAAACGGAAATAGAACTTTCAAAACAATTTGAAAAATTAATTGTATGTTACGACCATACATCTTATTTTTTTAATAAAATTCCTTTGGAAAAAAGTACGGGTGTAAGTATCTTTGTTCCCAAGAAAATAAATAACACAAATGGGGTTTATGATTTTTACAAAACGCTTTCTTGGAACAACGCTGTTAATATGGTTAATTACATTCATGATTAGTTGTAAAAAGGAAGAAATATTTCAAGAAAATTACAACATAGGTGTAAAAAATAATTATTTTGAAGCTATTGATTCCATAAAAATAGGTAGTGCTACGTTCAATAAGTCTCTTTCAGTGGGAGAAACTTACTTTTTTAAAGAAAAGTTTTCAGTTTCATCGTATAGTGTGAAACTTTATACTACTTCAAATTTGATAATCACTACAAAATTTAAAGCAATAAGTCATAAAAATACTATTTTATTAACCTTGATTTCTGACGGAACTATTTTAGTTGATTAAATTTTTAAATAATGAGAATAAAAACATCAAATTTTGCGTTGTTCTTTTTCATGCTGTTTTGCAGTGCTGTTTGGGGACAAAAGAAGTACACCATTAGCGGGTATATCACCGAAAAAGGAAGTAAGGAATTTCTTATTGGAGCAAATGTTTACATCCCCGCGTTAAAAGTGGGAACAACAACGAATAATTATGGTTTCTACACCATTTCTCTCCCTGAGGGAACGTATGAGCTGTATGTTTCATACGTTGGTTATCAGGTTTTTACAAAAACCATTAACCTTTCAGAGGACATATCGTTGAATGTGGAATTGCAAGATGCTGAACTTTTGGAAGAAGTGGTTGTTACGGGAGAAACAACCCCAATGCTTAGCCGTAGTTCACAGATGAGTACCATCCAAGTTCCCATTGCTCAGATACAAAAAATACCCGCTTTATTGGGTGAGAAAGATGTGTTAAAAGTCTTGCAACTCCTACCTGGGGTGCAATCAGGCTCGGAAGGAAATAGCGGTTTGTATGTTCGTGGAGGAGGCCCTGACCAGAATTTACTGATTTTGGACGATGCTCCTGTTTATAATGCTTCACATTTGTTTGGTTTTTTCTCTATTTTCAACGGAGATGCCATTAAAAATGTAAATCTTACCAAAGGCGGATTTCCCGCTCGCTACGGAGGAAGGCTTTCGTCCGTGTTAGACATGAGCATGAAAGACGGAAATAAAGAACGATTTGCAGGCGACATAGGTATCGGGCTTATCTCATCAAGGCTTACGCTCGAAGCTCCTATTGTTAAAAACAAATCATCGTTTATCATTTCAGGCAGAAGAACCTATATCGATGTATTGACGCGTCCGCTAATGCCTGAAAACGAAAAGGTAGGTTATTTCTTTTACGACCTCAATATGAAAGTAAACTACGATTTCGGCCAAAAAGATAAATTATATCTAAGTGGGTATTTTGGTCGGGATAAGTTCTACTTCCGAGATAAAGAAAACACAGGAGAGGTGTTCAAAGGAGGATTACATTGGGGAAATGCTACGGCTACTTTGCGTTGGAATCACTTGTTTACGGATAAAATATTTTCCAATACTTCGCTGATTTTCAGTGATTATTTATTTGAAATATACCAAGAAAATACGTATAAAAATAATACGTTCGAAATGCGGTACAACTCTGGAATTAAGGATGTTGGACTTAAATATGACATGCAAATCAACTTAAATCCTAATTACTTGATTCGTACGGGATTTGCTTCTACGCTCCATCGATTTAGGCCAAGTGCGATTGTCATTAAAGACCCAACTTTCAACCAATTCGAACGCAAAATACAAGATATAAAAACTTTGGAATCAGGAATTTATATTGAAAATGAACTTACGATAGAAGAAAGATTACGACTAAATGCAGGACTTCGGTTGAGTCACTATTTGCATAAAAACACGTCGTATCAAGACCTCGAACCTCGATTTTCTGTGGGATATACATTGCCGAACGATTGGTCGGTGAAGGCCTCCTATGCCTCTATGAGTCAGTATGTGCATTTGCTGAGTAGCTCGGGGATTTCACTACCGATGGATTTATGGGTACCAACCACCGATGAAGTAAAACCTCAGCAATCGCGACAAGTGGCAGTGGGGATTGCCAAAGATATTTTAGACAAAAACCTAAGTATCTCCTTAGAAGGATATTACAAAAAAATGAACAATATTATTGGGTATGCTCCTGGTGCAAATTTCTTGTTGTTAGAAGACTTTGAAAGTGTTTCTGAGTATGCTTGGCAAGAGAGCATCATTCGGGGACAAGGTTGGTCATACGGAACAGAATTATTATTACAACGGAAAGTTGGAAAACTGTCGGGTTGGTTAGGCTATACCCTCTCATGGACGCAACATCAATTTGATGGAGATAATGGAGGACGTAAATTTTTTCCTCGTTACGACCGCCGACACGACATTTCCCTCGTGGCTGTCTATAACCTATCGGACAGGATAACTCTCTCAGGCACTTGGGTTTACGGAACGGGAAATGCAATTAGCTTGCCTGTTTCCTCCTACCAAGTAGACAAAGGGGATGTTTCTGACGCCATCAGAGGATATACTGCATATAACTATGATGAAAAAAATAGTTTCAGAATGCGAGCTTACCATCGTTTGGATTTAGCTGTACAATTTCATAAAAGCAAAGGAAAGAACATGAAACGTACGTGGGAAATAGGGGTTTACAACGCATATTCACGTAAAAATCCGTTTTTCTACGCCATCAGTGGGGAATACTCAGGAAATCCTTCAAGTCAAAAAAACGTTCTTGAACAGTATTCCATATTCCCAATGATTCCTTCCATTACGTATAACCTAAAATTCTAATTATGATGAAAAAATATTTTAATATATTGCTTGTTTTTAGCGGATTTCTATTCGTGGGGTGTGAAAATTTTTTCAAAAGTGAGGTTGAGCCACCCAAAATCAGTACCCAATCTCAGTTGGTGATACATAGCTATATTTCAGCCGATAGCCCCGATATAAAAGTCAAAGTGGCGATGTCAAATCCTACCTTTGGAAATCACTCACAATCGGGAATACCTTCCGTAAGTAATGCACAAGTGACGTTGCGAAACGACCAAAATGAAAGCATTACCCTTCCATATGAAAGTAATTCAGAATATTATACCATTAGTGCAACCACTTTTCCAATTGAAGCGGGGAAAACCTATCATTTAGAAGTGCGAGATTCTCATGGAAATAAGGCAACAGCTCATTGTACTGTGCCTCAAAACATTGTCGGAGATATACAAAACGTAACCGTTATCGACACTAAAAATGAAGGTAGCGATGCCTATCAAGTGTCCTTTGATTTTCAAGATAGAGCCAACGAACGTAACTATTACATTCCTGTGATTTTGGTTCGTCAAGAATTATCTAACTACGATCGTAGATTAGAGGCTAAGTTTTTTACTGATAATAATCGCGATGGAAATAGAATCACGGTGCGTTCAGAAAAAGATTTCGGTTCGGCTCAGTATGTGAAACAGGTGGTCGTAACGCTCTATACTACGGATGTTAATTTCTATGAATACGGACGTAGCGTTTCTTTGCAAAATGACACAGAGGACATAGGGCCTTTTGGTGAGACCGTAATTCTTAACTCAAATATAAAAGGAGGATTGGGAGTGTTTGGAGCATATGCAAAAAAGACAGTTACTCTTAATCTTTAAGCAAATCTAAGGCGGATTAACTCTTCAAGAAAAGTGTAAACTATTTGTGCTAGGGTTTTAAATCCGTAAATTCGGACAACAAAATATTGGGTCAAAAATATTTTAGGGATGTACTTTTCTTAAACGAATTGCATTTCAAACCATTTTTACTATTTTTGCAACCAATTTTTAACGAAAAATATTCATTCCAAAAAAATGCTTGACAGACTAAACATTGTAAAACAGCGTTTTGACGAGGTTTCGGATTTAATCATTCAGCCTGATGTAATTTCCGACCAAAAACGCTATATTCAGCTTAACAAAGAATATAAAGACCTCAAAGAGCTTATCGATAAGCGAGAGGAATACATCATTGTAACTTCAAACATTAGTGAGGCAGAGGAAATTATCGCCAATGAAACCGATGCTGAAATGGTGGAAATGGCAAAAATGCAATTGGACGAAGCCAAAGAAAAACTTCCGCAGTTGGAGGAGGAAATCCGCTTTATGCTTATCCCGAAAGACCCTGAAGATGCCAAAAATGCCGTAATGGAAATCCGTGCGGGAACGGGAGGCGATGAAGCGTCCATCTTTGCAGGAGACCTCTACCGAATGTACACAAAATATTGTCAGTCAAAAGGTTGGAATACATCAGTAATGGATTACAACGAAGGAACTTCAGGCGGATATAAAGAAATCATCTTTGAAGTTACGGGCGATAACGTGTACGGAACGCTCAAGTTTGAGGCTGGGGTACATCGAGTGCAACGTGTTCCGCAAACGGAAACGCAAGGGCGAGTGCATACTTCGGCGGCGACTGTGATGGTATTGCCCGAAGCAGAAGAATTTGACGTGGAATTGGATATGGCAGACGTTAAAATCATCAGAACGACCTCAACAGGACCTGGAGGGCAGTCGGTGAACACCACGTATTCCGCCATTCAGTTGCAACACATTCCCACAGGGATTGAAGTACGTTGCCAAGACGAAAAATCACAGCATAAAAACTTGGATAAGGCTTTGAAAGTGTTGCGTTCGCGTTTGTACGAGATGGAATTGGCTAAAAAAATGGAAGAAGATTCGGCACGACGTAAAAGTATGGTTTCCAGCGGGGATAGAAGTGCCAAAATTCGTACTTATAACTACCCGCAAGGGCGTGTAACTGACCATCGTATCGGACTGACGCTCTACGATTTGCAAAACGTAATCAACGGAGACGTACAACGCCTTATCGACGAGCTACAACTTGCCGAAAATACCGAAAAACTGAAAGAAAACGATGTGTTTTAATTCGATATGGCGAGGAAAACTTCTTATCTAATCCGTTAGGTAAGAAGTTTTTTGAGTTGTGTTGGTAGAAAATATGATGATAGTGATTGTGTCCGTAATTATGAGGGTTTGATTAGGTTCAGCCTGACAATCGAACTGACAGCGTACTTCTATAATATAACCAAAAAGGCTGTGTTATAAAAAGTATGATGCCTTAAAAAAGAAGTTTTTTTGTCAGGCTGAGCGTAGTCGAAGCCTTATAATAGTAGGGCTTCGACTACGCTCAGCCTGACAATCAGAACTACCATCATACTTTTTATAACACGACCACCAAAAATTTTAACAACAAAAAACAATAAATCATTAAAAATTAAAGAATGAAAGCAACGAAATTATTTAAAGAATTTTTTGAAAGTGAAAAAGCAGGAGGTTTGATTTTAATAGCCTGTACTGTTATATCTCTTCTGATAGCAAACTCTTCGTTTGGAGAAAGTTATGTTCAATTTTTTCAAACCAAAACTGCAGGGTTGAGCATTGAACATTGGATTAACGATGGACTGATGGCTATTTTCTTCTTACTCATCGGTTTGGAATTAGAACGAGAAATTTACAAAGGAGAACTTTCAAATGTGAAAGATGCATTACTTCCTATTTTTGCAGCTATCGGAGGTATGTTAATTCCTGCGGGAATATTTTTAGCTCTTAATTTCGGAACGGAAACCCAAGCGGGAGCAGGAATCCCAATGGCAACTGACATCGCTTTTGCGTTGGGAATACTCTCATTATTAGGCAATCGCGTTCCTGTTTCGCTGAAAGTGTTTCTTACTGCCTTAGCTGTAATTGACGATTTGGGAGCAATTATTATCATCGCAATCTTCTATACTAAAGAGTTGCTTTGGACAAATCTTCTTATTGCTTTGGGGATATTCGCGGTGTTGTTAGTTTTAAATCGTTTAAAAGTTAAATCACTCATTCCTTATTTGTTAGGAGGAGTTGCGATGTGGTATTTCATGTTGGTATCGGGCGTACATGCCACCATAGCAGGGGTGCTATTGGCTTTTGCAATTCCATTTGGTGATGGAGGAGAGGAGTCGACTTCCTATAAACTGCAACACTATTTGCATAAACCCGTAGCTTTCGTAATTCTACCGATTTTTGCTTTGGCAAATACTGCTATTTTCTTTGAGGGAGACATTTCCGAGATATTAACACAAAACAATAGCTTGGGAATTGCTTTAGGTTTGATTGTTGGAAAACCATTGGGTATTTTCTTATTATCTTTCTTAGCTGTTTCATTTGGGCTTTGCAAACTGCCTTCGGATATTAATTGGAAATCCGTTTTAGGAGTAGGTTTCTTGGCAGGGATTGGTTTTACTATGTCAATTTTTATCACTCTTTTAGCTTTCGATAACGATATTATGGTTATCAATAACTCTAAGTTAGTTATTTTGCTGTCGTCTCTAATGGCAGGACTCATCGGATTTGTGTCGTTAAAATTGATCTTGAAGAACACTGTGGTGGAGGAAGAAGCATAAAATATGGAAGTGTCTTTTGAAATGAAGTAAGATACAAAGCCCAATTGATATCCGAGAAGGGGAAAATCTGATATATGAAACAATATGAACAGGTTATACAAGTTATGAGAGAAAACGGAGGGTTTGCAACGCTCGGTTTTCTCAATCATAAAGTTAATGTATCTGATTGGGCTACAAAAACTCCTTTTGCTTCCATACGAAGGATTGTACAAGATGAACGATTTTTCTTTAAAATAAAACCAGGACTTTGGGCTTTAAAAGAGTTTCAGAACGAAATTTTAAATAAGTTCGAAATACAATTATCTACAAAGAAAGAACAAGAATTTTCACATACTTATTTTCAGGGATTATTGCTCGAAATAGGAAATTTAAAAGGATACAACACTTTTATTCCCGCACAAGATAAAAATAAATTATTTTTAGACAGACCATTGAGGAGCATTTCTACCTTAGATAAAATATTTGATTTTAGTTATCAAAATATCGTTAATAGGGCTAAAACAATAGATGTGATATGGTTCAATAACAGAAATTTACCACATTCTTTTTTTGAAGTTGAACATTCTACCGATATACAAAATTCGTTATTGAAATTTAATGACTTACAGGATTTTTATTCTAAATTTTATATTTTAAGTGCAAGTGAGAGAAAAAAAGAATTTGAACAAAAAATAGCATATTCTGCATTTAAGCAAATAAAAAATAGAGTACAGTTTATTGATTATGATTTTGTTTCGGCTTTGCATACGAAGAGTTTTGAATTGTACAAAATAGGGGATTTATAATAAAAAAAATGAATATTTATAAAATAGAAGTAAAGGAAATTCTATCAAGAATAGTTCCGGTTGAGGCAGAAAACGAACAAGAAGCAGTTCAAAAAGTAGAAGAGATGTATAAAAATGAAGAAATCATTTTAGATTTCGATGATTTTGTAACTCATGAAATCATAGAATATTTAGAATGATTTTTTTTCATGCCTCTTTTATCTGTTTGAATGAATATTTTTAGTATATTTTAATCATTATGACCATCAAAAAAATCTACGCCTGTTGGGTATATGTGAGCGATTTGGAAGTTTCTAAAGCATTCTTTCAAGAATTGGGCTTTGTACTGAAATTTCAGCAGGAAGATTGGGTGGAATTCGATTTGGGAGCCACCTCTTTTGCCATTCTCAAACGTCCTGCCGAGAAAGGAAAGGTCAAACCGCAAAAAACAAGGATTATGTTTGAAGTGGACGATATGGAAAATCTTTACGAAACTCTAAAAAGCCAAAATGTTCGTTTTATTGGCACTATCCGATACGAAGCTTACGGAAAACTACTTACCTTTGAAGACCCCGACGGCAATTGGTTTGAATTCTTTGAAGATAAAAAGTAACAATGATATAGAAAAATAGTAAACCTTTTCAGTATTAGGATTAAAGTAGTTAGAACTCATTAACCATAAGGCTTTAGCACACAGACTTTTTTCTCTAACTTCATTTATTATCACAAAAATTATTTATTTTTCTTATTTCATACTTTTTATCCTAAAAATAAAAATCCTAACATCTTATTAAAATTCTCATAGTCAATTAAAAATCTATAAAAAATCTTTTTCAAAAATTAGGAAAATAAATCTTAAATATGTAACTTTGACAGCAAAAGTAACTAATAAGTCACAAGAGGTAAGGATAAAGTGTAAAGTTAAAGGGATAAAGTAACAAAATCCAAGTCACAAGTTAAAAGTTAAAAGGATAAAGTGTAAAGTTAAAGGGATAAAGTAACAAAATCTAAGTAGTAAATTATAAATAATTAAAAGTCATTATAAAATACATAAAAGCAATAGCGGAAAAAAGATAAATCAGTGTAAAAAACAGATAAGTCAGTACGGAAAATACAAAAGTTACAGCGGAAAATACAAAAGAAAGTACGGAATGAATACTTATTTTAGTAGAAAATTAAAAAGTAAGTACGGAAAATAAAAAAGTGACTTGATAAAATAAAAATCCTTGATAAAAAATTAAAAATACAATCGTTTAACTATAAAAAATATAAAATTATGGCTTCCAAAATCTATTTTACAAATGAAGAAATGCTTCAAAATGCTAAAGTTCTTTTTGAAACATTGGAAAATAATAGCAAAATTGCCGAGAAATTAGACGATTATGGCTATTCTCAATCGGAAATTGCTAAAGGAAAGGCACTTTACGAAAAGGCTCAAGCTCAGTATGGTTCTAACAAGAAAGAAACCGAAGAAGAACGCGTTGCATATCTGAATTTCAAACAAAAAATGGATGAAACTTCTAAATCCTATCGCGAACATCGCAACAAAGCAAAGCTCATTTTTAAAAATAATGAAGAAGCAAAGGTAAGATTATCATTAAAGGGAAGTCCTTCAAAGTCTATCGTGGCACTTTTGGAAGAAATGACTTTGTTTTATAAGAATTTAGCTGAGCAAGAAACCCTACGCACTCCATTAGAAAGGGTAAAAATCACGCAACAGATAATCACTGAAAAACAATCGGAAACCTCACAAACCAAAGATTTGTACGCCATTTATTCTCAAGAAAAAAACGAAAGCGAACAAGCTACTAAAGACAAAAATAAAGCCTTTGAAGCTCTCGATAAATGGACACGTGAACTTTATAGTTATGCAAAATACGCTCTTGCCGATGAGCCTCAGTTTTTACAAATGTTTGGACGAGCAATACGATAACATTTTCTATTAAAGTAAGTTAACTCCTAAAAACATGTATTTCTTAAAGCTCAAAAGGCAAATTTTTTTCTGTTTTTAAAGAAGAAATTATCTTAATTACAGCATTATAACACCATAAAAATAAAAAGTATCAGTATATGACACTACAAAAACTAATAAATCAAATACGGAAAAAGAAATCATTCTTATGTGTAGGACTTGATGTGGATTTGACAAAAGTTCCGTCACATTTGTTACAAACCGAAGACCCTATTTTTGAGTTCAATAAAGCAATTATCGATGCGACACACTCTTTCGCGGTAGCTTACAAACCCAATACGGCGTTTTATGAGGCTTATGGGGTGAAAGGTTGGCAATCATTGGCAAAAACTATTGCATATATCAATGAAAATTATCCTGATATATTTACCATCGCCGATGCGAAACGTGGTGATATTGGTAATACGTCTGCAATGTATGCTAAGGCTTTTTTCAATGATTTGCAGTTCGATAGCGTTACGGTAGCTCCATATATGGGAAAGGATTCGGTAGAGCCTTTTTTAGCTTTTCAAGATAAAATTACCATACTTTTAGCATTGACTTCCAATGCGGGAGCTTTTGATTTTCAGACACAAATGGTAAATAATGAGGAGCTTTATAAAAAAGTATTGCAGACTTCTTTAACGTGGGAAAATAGTCAGAATTTGATGTACGTAGTAGGAGCTACCAAAGCCGAATATCTGAAAGAAATCCGTAAGATTGTGCCGAATCACTTTTTGTTGGTTCCCGGTGTAGGGGCTCAAGGCGGTAGTTTGGACGAGGTTTGTGAGTATGGACTCAATGCAGATAATGGTTTGCTGATAAACTCTTCAAGAGGAATCATTTATGCCTCCAACGGCACTGATTTTGCCGAAAAAGCCCGTGAAGAAGCCCAAAAATTACAACAACGAATGGAAAAATGGGTACGATAAGCACAATTTAGTTAACTTTTACATATAAATAAACTTACTTCCAGCCAAAATAAAGTCAATGACATCTCGAAGTTGTTGACTTATTTTTGGATTGGTCATGTTAAAAAGCATTACAACAACTACCTGCTCTTCAGGATATACAAAAAACCAAGCATAACCACCGATGCCATTTCCAGAGTGTCCGTAGTAGGTGCGTCCAGCCCAATCCTTGGTAGATTGCCAACCAATGCCACAACCTGTTGAACTTCCGGCAGAGGTTTGCTGAGGCATTAGCATTTCTTCTTTTATTTTTTGAGAGATGAACCCGTCAGACAATACGGCATTTCCAAATTTAGCAACATCTTCTGAGGTGGACAGATAGCCTCCACCAGCTAATTTATAGAAATTATTTACATCGGGCGAACGTACAAAACCTTTACCTTTATTTTTGTTTGAGTAAGGGATAGCTTGATTTTTGATGATATTTCCCTTGTCAGGAAGGGTGTTTTTCATCTGTAAAGGTTTTAAAAGTTCATCGGAAACAATGTTTTCAAAGCTCTTTTTCAGGTATTTTTGCATCGCTAAGGAAATTAAATTCCAGTTGAAACTACTGTATAAGTATTGTGTTCCGGGAACAGATAATAAGGATTCATTTTTAAACATGTTGATTCCCTGTTCAATGGTCATCGGTTTGTTGCTAAACGGTTCCCTTCCTTTGTAGGAACGAATTCCTGCGAGATGTCCACCCAATTGCTTGATGGTGAAGTCATGTTTTTTCTTGGGATAGTTGGGAAGATAGGTGTAAATTGATTTGTTCCAGTCGAACTTCTTTTTTTCCTGTAATTTAGCTAAGGTGGTTGCTGATATAGGTTTTGAAACACTGGCTATTCGGAATAGTGTTTTTTGTGGTGATACGGGAGTTTTATGTTGTAAATCAGCAAAGCCATATCCTTGTTGCCAAAGTGTTTTATTTTTTTTAGTGATGGTAATTGCAACACCAGGTACGGTACCTTTGTGAATTAACGAAAGGATAATCTTTTCGGCTTCTTTTTTTCCATCGGCAAATGAACGTACTTTCGCAATTTTTTCACGTTTTATTGAGTCATTCTGAGGGAAAACCCAAGGGATTGATAGAAAATATATGAAAAATATCAATTTCATTTGTGTTTGTATCATTATTTTTTTATCCGTAATAAATATTTTTCCGACTTATAGTTTTTCTCTTTCGAATGGAAGAGTTTTAAATGACGTATTTGTTTTATTGTAAACAAATAATGGTTGTTTCAAAACTTTATTCGTTTTCCGTCTTCGGATAGTAGAGTATTTTTAAAAACCGTTTGGGCTTCTTTTAGAAAAAGATTTTTGTCGGAATATCTTGATGAATAATGTCCTATAATAAGAACCTCAGCTCCTGCATTTTTAGCAGTCAATGCCGCTTGAAGGGCTGTTGAATGCATTGTTTTTTCTGCTAGTTCCGTATGTTGTTGTAAAAATGTGGATTCGTGATAGATTGTTCTAACACCTTTAATTTGAGATGCTAATTCTTCAAAATAAATTGTGTCACTACAATAGGCATAGCTCTGAGGTTCAATCGGGTCGAAGCTCAGCAGTTCGTTTGCTATTACTTCGCCATGGGGCAAGGTAATGTTTTTTCCGTTTTTAATGTTTTGATAATCACATGTTTCAATGCCATAGTTGTAGATTGCATCTAAATTTAGTTGGCGATCACCTATTTTCTCTCGGAAAATGAAACCATTGGTATAAACTCGATGTTTTAGTGGAATAGTTTGGACACTTACCTTTTCGTCGTCTAATAATATTTCGGACTCTTCGGAAGTTAATTCGTGAAAAATCAGAGGGAAAGCAGTCCATGCATTTCCCAGTTTGAGTAGCAATAATATAGCCTCTTTGATACCTTTTGGGCCGTAAATATGCAATTCTGTTTCTCTTCCTAAAAGTTGGAAAGTGGAAATTAAACCTGGTAGCCCATAGAAATGGTCGCCATGTAGGTGCGAGATAAATATGTGCTTAATTCTTGAAAAATTAACATTTGCATTTCGTAGAGCCATTTGTGAACCTTCACCACAATCAATGAGAAATAGATGCCCTCGCAGTTCCAAAACCTGCGATGAAGGACGTGCGTTCGGGCGTGGAGTGGCACTATGGCAACCTAAAATCGTCAGTTCCATTAAAATCCTAAATCACGTTGAATGTCCTCAATTTCAATTACATCTTTTGCTTCCTGAATGGTAGGAGTCAAATTGATTTCATTAGGGATATTTCCGTATGTAATCTCTTCACTAACAATGACTAAGCTTTTTTTGTTTTTCTTAGTGTGATATTTCGAAATTTCTACAAACGGAATTAAGTCCTTGGTTTCTAAATCCTTAATCTCTGATAAATCTAAGATAATATGCGTAGATTTCAACTCTTCTTTATCTTTAAATGTATTGACAAAGTCTGATAATTCTGATTTTTTTATTGTTATGATTTTTGTACTCATCTTTTATCTATTTATTTTTGAGGCTAATAAATAAATCACAGCCATGCGGATAGCAACTCCATTTTCGACTTGATCTAAGATTATGGATTGTTTAGAGTCAGCTACTTCACTGGTGATTTCTACCCCTCGATTGATAGGGCCGGGGTGCATAATTACGATTTCTTTTGGTAGATTGTCTAAAATAGATTTGGTTACACCGTATTGTTGTGCATACTCACGGGTGGTGGGGAAATAGCTGATATCCAAACGCTCATTTTGAATACGTAGCATATTGGCAACGTCACACCATTCTAAAGCTTTGATTAGGTTGTGTTCTACTTCTACACCAAGTGTGTGAATGTATTTAGGAATTAATGTCTTAGGGCCACATACTTTTACTTGAGCTCCCTGCAATTGCAATGCAAATATGTTGGAAAGAGCCACACGTGAATGTAGAATATCGCCCACAATTACTACTTTTTTACCTGCGAGGTCACCTAACTTTTCGCGAATGGAATAGGAGTCCAACAAGGCTTGTGTAGGATGTTCGTGAGCTCCATCACCCGCGTTAACGATGGAAGCATTTACATGTTTGGATAGAAAAACGCATGCACCTGGGTTCGGATGTCGCATCACGACCATGTCTACCTTCATTGCCAAAATGTTATTCACCGTGTCAATCAGAGTTTCTCCTTTAGCTACAGACGATTGTGATGCTGAAAAGTTAATTACATCCGCCGATAATCGTTTTTCTGCTAACTCAAACGATAATTTAGTTCGAGTGCTGTTTTCAAAAAATAAATTGGCAATAGTAATATCCCGTAATGATGGTACTTTTTTTATAGGTCGGTTAATAACCTCTTTAAAATGGTCAGCGGTTTCAAAAATAAGTTGGATATCCTTTTCGGTGATGTATTTTATTCCTAATAGGTGATTTACACTTAATTCGCTCATGATGAATGTTATATTTTGTCTTTATTGATGATGTAAACGGTATCTTCACCGTCTTTTTCCTTCCAGTGTACTATCACACGCTCTTGATTGATGGCATCGACTTGCCTCCCTTTGTAGTTGGGTTGGATGGGTAGATGTCTGCTAAAACGTCGGTCGATGAATACTAAAAGTTCAATTTCTGATGGACGGCCAAATGATTGTATGGCTGTCAGAGCCGAACGGATGCTACGTCCAGTGTAAAGTACATCGTCTACAAATACTACTTTTTTATCCTCAACAATGAAATTAATATCTGTAGAATTTGCCTCTAATGGTTTGTTATTTCTTCTGAAATCGTCACGAAAAAAAGTGATGTCCAACAATCCTAAAGGGACGTTTTTGATGTTGTATTTTTCGCTGAGTAATGTTACTAAACGTTTGGCTAAAAATGTTCCTCGAGGTTGAATACCGATTAAGGCTGTATTTGAAAAATCGCCATGTCGCTCTATAAGTTGACATGCCAGTCGATTAAGAATTACGTTCATTTCAGAGGAAGATACTATTTCCTTCTTATGTGTATCTTTTTGGTTCATACGTTAGAATTTTAGTTTGTTTAGGTTATTCACCGCGTCCGCATTTCCTTTCTGAACGGCTCTTTCAAAAAGTGTTTTGGCTTTGGCACGATCCCCAATCATGTAGTAGCAAGATGCATAATAATTATCCATGGCAGGACTTGGAGTAGCTCCCAATTCTTCCATTCGAACGATATCTTTGATAGCGTTTTGATATTGCTGTAGGTTATAATAACAGATGGCTCTTTGTCCTAAAGCATCAACATGAGCTGGAACTTTTTCTAAGAATTGAGATAGTAGCTTAACTGCCTCCACGTAGTCTCGTTGTTGTTGTAATTGTAAAGCCTTTCCATAGATGGGTAAATACTGTTCCATTTGGAGTCGAGATGTGATTTTCATCTGATTATCAACCACGGTTTTGTCGTTTGGCACATATTTTATCGCTGTATCCAAAACTGCTTTTGCTTCTTCTACCATGCCATTCTTTTCTAATAGATAGGCCAGAGCATTCCATGCACTTGCTTCTTGACGCTTAGCGTTTCTTCCGTCTCTGTCCACATCAACATGAAACCTTTCTTTTAGTATTTTTTTCCATTTTTCGGGTTTTTTTGTTGAAGTTGTGTCTGGTGGACTCAATTCCAGAAAATCTTTCCATAGCTCAATAGATTCATTTTCTCGCCCCATACCATTCAAACCATAAGTTGCCAGATTTACATTTCCGAAGAAATTGGGTTTTGCTACTTTTGCCCAGATAGCATATTTGTAAATACTGTCGTACTTTTTGTTTTCTTCCATGAAGTAGGATACAGCTGTAAAGTAGTCAGCACGTCCGTCCCAAGGATTATATTCAATGGATTGTAAAACTTTACGAGCCTCGTCAAATTTCTTTTCGTCAATGAGATAACGAGCTTTTTCCACATCTACTGGTTCAGCAACGGCTGTCAAATTTGGGATTTTAGGATAGTTTTGAATTAAAAAATCCGATGTAGATTTTGTTTTTCGAACTCCTTGTTGCTCTTCTTTGACCATCCGCTGAATTTTTGATGAATCGAAGTACATTTTTTGTACTACTACGTTTGCTAAATTTACCACGATAGTAACGATAGCTATCATTCCAATAAAGGCTCCTGAATTTGCTTTAATGGATTTTTTATCAGTGTTTTCTTCAGTTATTACATTTTCTTCAATTTGATTGTTTTTACTCAAATGAACGACCAATAATCCAACAGCTAATCCAACATAAATTGCAAATAGAGACTGAATTTCAGGTCTGTCTTGGGGAAAATTAAAAAATGCATCGAAGGAGTAGGCGAAAAGTCCGAATAAAGGTAAAAATAACCATTTTTCTAATTCTGGATTTTTATTTTTGTAAGTAGCACGTAAGAAATAATACGCTATCAATAAAAATATTGACAAGAAAGCTAACCCAGCAAAGATACCAGCTTCTGAGGTTAATTCAAGAAAGTCGTTGTGAGCCTTGTACATATATATGTAATGAGGGCTGTACGAGTTTTCGTATTCCAAATAGCGAACCTTCCAGTTCCCGATTCCTACTCCCAACAGAGGGTCATTTGGAATCATCTCTGTAAGGGTTGTTGTCCAAGCTGTTTTCCGAAGGTTATTACTTGTGTTCTCTTGATCTGCAATTGTAGCCAAACGAGCGGTGAAACTTGTACTTTCCTTAATAGCTTTTGGATACATCACTCCTTGCACAAAGGAAAATATTCCAAAAGCGATTAACACAAATAGCGTATGTCCACCAACGCTAACAGCAGTTTTTTTATTTTTTAGAATGAAATAATTTAATATACCATATCCAATGAGTACAAACATGATGATGAATGTAGCTAAGTAGAAAGCACGTGCACTCATGAAAAATATAGCAAGAGTTCCCACAAGGGTTCCGATACCTCCAATAATGCGAAGTTTATCCTTTTTGAAGAAGAACAACCAAATTGCAAACGGAATTTTAATAAACATTGCTGAAGCTAAAATGTTCTTGTTTGAATAGGAGGACTTTATGTCGATATCTGAGCCTGTTCCCTTAATGATTTTTGACACCCCACGAAATGTTTCTAACGAATCGTAAAGCAATAAAGCGGTCATTGAAACGGCTAAAACCGTAATGCTTTTCGGATTATAAATCACTAAAGCGGATACCATCCAAGCTCCCGAAAATGCGGTGAAGACTTTGAAAAAATGTAAAACAGCCTCTTCAACATTAATTACTTTTGCAAATGAAAGCAAAGCAAAAAAGATGATGGTGGTGTATGCAATTCCAATTTTATTGGTGAAAAAACCAAAAAGGACTTTATTTTTCTCTCTGAAATCTTTAATTGAGAAAACTAAAATAGCAACCACTAAGTTCAATATGGCAAATGTGTAGAATTTGGGAGCATTCGAGTCAAAAGCCATCCAATTGGGAGTCAATACAGTTACGTATCCATAAGCTATCAAAAGGATGCTGGTTAAGAGATTCAGAGTAGCATTTCCTTTTTTATGACTTGAAAATGAACCTGAAATAGCCGCGGTTTTGTTGCGTTTCTTTGTTTTCATTGTTTGCGTTCGTATTTTAGTTCGTTGGTAAAAAAACTTCTGCCATCATGCATCTTGCACTTCCACCGCCACAGGTTTCGATAGTTTCCAAGTTGGAATACAAGATTTTACAATGCTTTTCAATGTTTTTTATTTGTTTTTCAGTTAATGAATCATAAGCAGCTTGGCTCATCACCAGATAAGTGTGGTCTGAACCCTGTACTTGAAGCATATTTCCTGCGAAACGATGCATTTGTTCCTCTGTAATGCTAATAATTTCTTTCCCCGTACGTTTTAAACTTTCCGTTAAGGCTTTTCTTTCCGATTTGTCGTCAACGGCATCCAAACAAACTACAGCAAAAGTTTCTCCTAAAGCCATCATCACATTAGTGTGGTAAATCAATTCTCGTTTACCATTTACAGTTTGGTATGCTTTGAAAATCACAGGAGTGTATTCAAAGTCTTCACAAAATTCGATGAATAGTTCTTCATCAGCACGGGGCGATAATGCACAATAAGCTACCTCATTCGCTCTATCTAAAATCATTGAGCCTGTGCCTTCTAAAAACAATTCTTCTTTTTCCGCATCGGTATAGTCGTACACATTCTCAATTGAAAATCCTTTTTCTTCAAGCAAATCCAATACATCATCACGACGTTCACGACGACGGTTTTCCGCAAACATTGGATATAGAGCAATGTTCCCATTCTGGTGAAAGCTTATCCAATTATTTGGAAAAACGGAATCAGGGGTGTTTTGTTCGTAAATGTCGTCTACTACGATAACATTTACTCCTATGTTTTCTAATTTTTGTACAAAAGCATCAAATTCTTGTTGTGCCTTGTTGTTAATTTCTTCGTTTTTTAGTTCTATTTCTTCTTGAAAATAGTTGTTGATAGCCGTCTCTTCATTCATGCGAAAACGAACTGGACGAATCATTAGTATTGTGTTGGTTATTTGCTTCTTCATTGTATTTTTTTGTATACTAAAATATTATGGTTAAAAAAAATTAGTTACTTATTAGCTACTTAACCGATGGGTCATCTCCTTTAAGCCACATTCGTAAAGCCAAATCCGTAGGTAATATATTTGTTATGGTTGTCACTCACTTAAAAAACACCTATTGCATCTGTTGTAACTTATTGTTTTTTAGAATATTGTAAAAAATGTCGTAGAGTACGATTTTTAATTCACTTCCTTTTTTAATATAATTGGCAGAAAGAGAGTTTACTGATATCTTCTCGAAAGAGATTCGCTTATCCTTTTCATTCAACATTGGTTTGTAATGAGGATTATGATTCACGTAAAACAGAAAGATGTTTAGTAAGTGTCCCCAAAGGTATCTTTTAAAACCTGGGTTTATTCACGAATAAGGGGCAAGGTTGAGCAACGCAACAGACCTTCCTGTTTGGAAATTTCATAATACGGAATTTCTTCAACGGTGAATCCATGGTCTTTCAGCCAGTTGTTTAAACGTGTAAATTTTTGTTCTGAAACCACCACATCGGGTGCAATCGAAAATATATTACTAAACATGTGGTACATTTCCTCTCGCGTAATATGGAATAGATTTTCCTTGCCAAAAAGCTCCACCAAATACATGTAATCTGCTTCTTCGCGGAAACCACTTTTGTAAATAATCCCTTTATTTTTGCCCACAGGCTGAAAACAACAGTCCAAATGCAGAGCATTGTCTCTTGGTTCAATTTTTGACTTTACGAGGTCAAATTCCTTTACAATTTTGTTAGGGAAAAGGTTTCTGATGAATTCTACCCCTTGTGTATTTGTACGAGCGGTAATGTAGTTTTTATAATCCCCTCCTTTGTATGTTCCAATGAAAATATGGTCATTCCATGGCATTACGTCACCACCTTCAATATGTACCTCTTCTGGGGGACGAACCACTTTGGTAGGATCAATTTGGTCAATCACGTATTGAATGGCATCAAGTTCACGTTCGCGGTCAGGTAAAATATTCGCTTTGATGAAAATGTCCTCAATAACAAAACCGATGTCTCGTGAAAAAATTTGGTTATAGTCCTTGATTAACTCAGGTCTGTATACAGTAACACCGTGCTTTTTAAGGACAGCGTTAAACGCTTCCATTTCGCTTACCATATCTTTTTCAATCGGATAGGTTCCAGCTTTGATATGTTCTGCTGATTTAGGGTCGTATGCCTCCTCTAACGTAGGTGTAGGGCCGTTGCTTTGGGCTGTTCCTAAAATTACGGCTTTTAGTCGACTGGTTTCGTTTTTTATGTTTAGTTGTAGCATAGGTTCGTTATTTAGTGCCTCGAAAGGAGTTTGTTTACTTCAAATGTATATTTTAGTATGGTTAAAATCAGTTGTATGCAGGTGAAAAATAAGAGATAAAGCATACCGTACCGCAAAAATAGGAATTTTTTCATAATTAAAAAACTTTTTTAAACAGTATACATGCACATGTTAAACAACTCGAAGAAAGTACTGTTAATTATGATAAAAATGTTCGTTGAATTGGAAAATCTTAGTAGTTTTGCTAAGTTAATTTTGTACAAAAATGTTGGAGAATTTTCAAACGATTATTGTCATCATAGCTTCTATTACTTTATTTGTTTACGGATTGCATAGTTTTAGTAAAGAAATCGAGAATTTGGGAACAGAGCGTCTTTCTCGTTGGATTCGCCGAATTACATCGCTTCCGTTAGGAGGTTTTTTGCTTGGAGGTGTGTTCACAGCTGTTATTCAATCAAGTACATTGGTTTCGTCCATAACTGTTTCACTAGTAAATGCTGGAGCAATTACCTTTACAGATAGTATTTTAGTGTTACTTGGAACAAACGTGGGGACAACTTCTACAGCTTGGATTGTTTCTTTGGAATCTACGTTTTTAGGCCCTCTGTTTATCGTTTTGGGAACGTTAATTAGTATGATTCCTGCTAAAGTGTCCGTTGTTGGGAAATCAATATTTTACTTTGGCTTCATCTTTTTCTCTTTGGCTTACATTGGTGAGGCTATGGAACCTATAAAAAAAGACCCAATGCTCATTCAGGTACTTTCCAAAGCCTCGAATCCGCTATTAGGAATTTTATACGGAATTCTTATTACTGTTATCATTCAATCAAGTTCAGTAGTAGTGGGGTTAGTGATTGTGTTGCTTTCACAGGGAACTATTACCATTGATTCTGCTATCCCCATAGTTATTGGAGCAAATATTGGAACAACCTCAACGGCACTGCTTATCAGCCTTCGGATGTCGCCAATCTCTCGTTTGGTAGCACTTTCTGCTTCGGTATTCAATATTGTCGGGGTGTTGATTATTTTTCCATTTTTTGGTCTTTTAGAAAGCATAGCCACTTCTTTCAGTCAAAACCCATCGTTGCAAGTTGCTATAGCATTTACTATTAGTAATAGTTTGACATCATTGTTTTTTTTATTTTTTCTAACTCCAACTATTCGAATGTTGAAACGACATCGTTGGTATCAAAAAACTGAAAAACAGGATAAATGAGTAAATAGAATAGATATGTAAAAAAACTTTTTGTTTATTATGTTTGTTTTTACTGATAAAATACGTAACTTTCGCAACATTTTCAATGCATATTTTTCAATAGTTAGGTGTCTTTTTGGGAATATGAGACCAAACTAAATTCTGGTTATAAAGAGATTATATAGATTAATGTTAAAGATAAGAAGTATGAAAAGAAGGTCGTTTTTTAAACAAGGGGCATTAGCCACATTGGGGGGAATGTTAACTTCCTCTTTTGACCTACGTGCGAATACCATTTTAGAGGAAAATAGAGGAAAGAAAGCTAAAAATATCATCTTCATGGTAAGTGATGGTATGAGTGTAGGAACACTTGTTATGGCAGACATATACATCAGACGAAAGTTTGATCGTCCGTCCAATTGGATGGGGCTTTATGAGACCAATTTAGTACAACGAGGTTTAATGGATATGGCTTCAGCAAGTTCTATTGTAACTGATTCAGCTGCAGCAAGTTCCTCGTGGGGTGGGGGAGTTCGTGTGAATAATGGAAGCCTGAATATAAGTCCTGATGGAAAGGAAAACTTACCTATTCTACAAAAGTTTAAAAAAGCTGGAAAAAAGGTAGGCTGTGTAACCACCGTACCAATAACTCATGCTACACCTGCAGGATTTTCTGTTTGGTCGGAAAGACGTAATGATATGGAAGGTATTGCGTTGAAGTATACGGAATTAGGATTTGATGTCATGATGGGAGGAGGAAACAAAGTATTCAATCCTTCTTTACGTGAAGATGGGAAGGATGTGTATGCAATACTGCAACAAAAAGGATACACGGTGGTTCGAAATCGAGCAGATATGCAAAAAGCATCACTTAAAAAACCTCTTTTTGGAGTTTTTGCCGATGTAGCTTTGCCATACACTGTCGACCACATGCAGGATGAAGTACTTAAAGCTGAAATTCCAACACTCGCTGAGATGACAGCCAAAGCTATTGACGTTATGAAGAGTCATCCTCAAGGGTTTGTAATTCAAGTTGAAGCAGGAAAAGTAGATTGGGCAGCTCATGGAAATGACCTTGGAGGACTGATTTACGACCAAGTGGCATTTGACGATGCCGTAAAAGTTGCCATTGATTTTGCTAAAAAAGACGGAAATACGTTAGTAGTGCTAACATCCGATCATGGAAATGCAAATCCAGGATTGATTTACGGGAAACAATGTAATGGTAATTTTGACCGAATTCAAGACTTTAAACATTCAAATGATTGGATATTGCAGAACATAAAGCCTACTGACGGCATAGCTAAAGTCAAAGAAAGCGTGTACAATAACTGTGGGAAGATGTCTATTACTGATGACCAGGCCAGAGAGTTGTTAACTTATTACGCTCAAGCAGGGCAAGAGGATGGTATTTACAACTACAACCACTTGCCGTATAAATTATTTTCTGAAATCCAAAAAGCACATACTTCTGTTGGGTGGATTAGTATGGATCATTCCTCTGATTTTGTGGAGTTGGCAATGTTTGGGCCTGGAAGTGAAAAACTAAAGCCTTTTATGCGAAATACCGATATGCACAAGTTTTTATTGGATGTGGCTGAAGTTGAAGATAAATTTTAACAAAAGAAAAGTTATCGCGACCATCTAATGTCTAATAGTTTATCCTTCCAAAAAGGGATTGCCATCGTTGGCGTTGTTTTGTTTATTGGCAAGTTGATTGCTTGGCAATTAACCAATTCAGATGCCGTTTTTTCAGACGCAATGGAAAGTATAGTGAATATAATCTCAGCCTTTATGGGATTATATTCACTTTATTTGGGAGCAAAGCCTCGTGATGATGACCATCCCTACGGACATGGAAAGGTCGAATTTATCACTTCGGGAATTGAGGGGACGCTCATTGTAATTGCTGGGATTTTAATCATTGCACAATCAGTACATTCTCTCATAATGGGAGTAGCTTTGCATCAGCTGGATTGGGGAATTTTCATAGTAGGGACAACGGCTGTTGCTAACTATGTGCTGGGACATATTTCCTACCAAAAAGGAAAGCGAGAAAATTCGATGGTACTGATGAGTTCTGGGCAACACTTGAAAAGTGATACTATTTCGACTCTTGGAGTGGTAGCCAGTTTAGTATTAGTTTATTTCACTCATTTGCTATGGTTGGATGCCATTGTAGCTCTTGTCTTTGGAGGATATATCATCATCGTTGGATACAGAATCATCAGAAAGGCACTCAGTGGTATTATGGACGAGCAAGATGAGTACCTCATTACCGAAATTGTAAAGGTTCTTCAGGAAAATCGCCATTCCGAATGGATTGATATCCACAATATGAAAGTACAACAATTTGGCTCTCACTTGCATATTGATGCACACATTACCTTACCCTACTACTATTCACTTCGAGAGGCTCATCAGGAAATGGAAAAAGTGATTCAGGTATTACTAAAAAATACTGAACGAACCATTGATTTTAATTTCCATATGGATGATTGTAAATCTTTTTCCTGTGAAATATGCGATTTGGATTGTCCTTTACGAAAGAAGCCTTTTGTGGGGAGCATTCAGTGGAACAGCGAAACCATTCGTCAGGTGCAAAAGCATAGGTTTCGGGGATTGTGAAGTTAAATTTTTATTTTTCAATCATTTGCTTTTTATGTCCACTATTTTGGTGCCAGAGAGGATTGGAGAAAGTAAACATATTTAAGAAAACGAAATATATTATATTATGAAAGTAAAAGAACGAACCAGAGCTCAGGAGTCAAAACGAGCTATTGAGCGTATGTACGTTACAATGAGGCATTTATTCTCTCGTGGGTTCTATAAGCCTATGGGAATTTCAGGGGAAGCATTGCGTGAAGCACTTCTGTTACTACGTCCTGAAATCTATGGTTCTATTGCCGAAAACAAATCTGAATTAGCAGGGCTTTCGTACGTTTTAGACCGGCTTCCTGAAGGTATTGAACAGTGCAAGTATATAAATCTTATTGCAGATGAAGGTTATCGAAAGTCTCATTTTCAGTCAATTATTCCTCCGAAGCGAAGACGTAATTGTTATCGCATTGACGACCAACAGATGAATATTGAAATTACCCGTGGACGGTCGGATATTTATGATGCCTTAACCCATTTGACGTTTTTATTTGTGGAGTCTCATAAAATTGCTCGAAATGTGTTGTTGGATGATGGGAAACTGACACGCGATTGGGAAAAATTGGCACAATCGGTGAACAAACAAAAACTTTCACAGGCCGAACGAGAAATCACATTGATCCATATCGGAAATATCTTAGGTCGTACCTTTGAGGAAGTACTGGAAACGTACACCTATTTTTCAACAGAAACACATCCCGAGCGTTTTATACACATCATATATTGGTTAGGGAAATTGGCAATAGATGAAATTTTGCACGATGACAAGCGAGTGATTACTTTTAGTTCGGTGCTTCGCGAACGCTTGGGACATCATCTGTACAGTGAAATTTGGGCAGATGCCATCAAGAAAATACTTCATACACAAGGCTTGTTAAATCGTCCGTTGCACATTATCAGTGCCAATAAACATAGCGTTATGAATAGTCTTTTTGCAGAAAAAGCCTTAAAAAACGAGATGAAAGGCAAAAAACCGATGGAAATTTTTGAGTTATTAAGCCAAAAAGAAAATGAAGAGTTACGCCAGAAAGTGAATGATTACGCTCACAAAAACGGAATGATTTCATTGGATGATTCCTCGGGAACAAATATTGATGTTCAGATATTCGACACAGCGAAGATTGATTTTTCAAATACCTCTTATTCGGTGGTAGAAGCTGAAAAGCCAGTGATTTTTGTAATGGATTACGCTTTTGGAGAACAGGCTTATGAAACCATCGACGAACTTTTGAAGCCCTACAAAACCGAAACAGAAGTTCATTTCATGAATGTAGCTTCTATTTCCATCATGGGGAAAGCAGGAATTTTGGAAGGAGAAAAAGGCGATTTGATGATTCCAACGGCACATATTTTTGAAGGAACAGCGGATAATTATCCGTTTAAAAATGAATTGAAAAAGGCTGATTTTGAGGGGAATGGGCTTCGTGTGTTCGAAGGGTCTATGATTACCGTTTTAGGAACATCTCTGCAAAATAAGGACGTGTTAAATTATTTTTTACGTTCCACTTGGAACGTTATCGGACTTGAAATGGAGGGGGTTCACTATCAAAAGGCAATTCAATCAGCTTCAAAAATTAGGAAAAGTATTCGTGAGGATGTAAAAGTGCGTTATGCGTACTATGCTTCTGACAACCCGTTGGAAACAGGAAGTACTTTAGCTTCAGGAGGTTTGGGAGCTATGGGAGTGAAACCCACCTATCTTATTACCTTGAAAATTTTAGAACAGATTTTCGAATCATAAGTACTTCGAGTATAGGTTATTTTTAAGCAGCATAGATTTGAAAAACGTGTTTTTCATAAAATTTTTAAATCGCATTTAAAATCTTTATATTTGCAGACTTATTTTGACGAACAAAAACGAATAAGAATATAACTATATGTATATCAGTGTTAAAAAACTACTCAGTGAAGGTAAAATTGCACAAGATGTAACCCTAAAAGGATGGGTTCGTACCTTCAGAAGTAATCGGTTTATCGCTTTGAACGATGGTTCAACGATTGAAAATGTACAAGTTGTTGTGGATTTCGAAAATACGAGTGAAGAACTTTTAAAACGCATAACCACGGGAGCTGCAGTAGAGATTCACGGAAGTGTAGTAGAAAGTCAAGGAAAAGGGCAATCTATTGAAGTCCAAGCTTCTAATGTGATTGTTTTAGGCGATTCAAATCCTGAAACCTATCCTATACAACCTAAGAAACACTCCTTTGAGTTTTTGCGTGAACATGCTCACTTGCGTGTACGTACCAATGTTTTCGGGGCGATCATGCGTGTGCGTTCAGTGCTTTCTTTTGCCATACACGATTATTTCCAACGTAATGGATTTTTCTATGTACATACGCCTATCATTACGGGAAGCGATGCTGAAGGAGCGGGAGAAATGTTCCGTGTAACAACGTTGGATGCTAAAAATCCGCCTCTTACGGAAGAAGGTAAAGTCGATTACAAAAAAGATTTCTTTGGAAGAGAAACCAATTTGACTGTATCAGGACAGCTTGAGGGTGAAACATTTGCAATGGCATTAGGTAAAATCTATACTTTTGGGCCTACTTTCCGTGCCGAAAATTCAAATACGTCGCGTCACTTGGCAGAGTTTTGGATGATTGAACCCGAAGTGGCATTTCTCGACTTAGACGGAAACATGGATTTGGCGGAGGATTTCATCAAGTATGTGTTGAAATATACCTTGGAGCGTTGTCGCGAAGATATTGAGTTTTTGAATGCTCGATTTTTGGAAGAGGAAAAAACAAAGCCTCAAAATGAGCGTAGTACGATGTCCCTTATTGAAAAATTAGAGTTTGTAATTAACAATAATTTCAAACGAGTGAGCTATACCGAAGCGATTGACATTCTCAAAAATTCAAATCACAACAAGAAGAAAAAATTCCAGTATATCATTGACGAATGGGGTGCTGATTTACAAAGTGAGCATGAGCGTTATTTGGTCGAAAAGCACTTTGAGTGTCCGGTGATTTTGTACGATTACCCAGCTAAGATAAAAGCATTTTATATGCGACTTAACGAAGATGGTAAAACGGTTCGTGCTATGGATATTCTTTTCCCGGGTATAGGCGAGATTGTTGGAGGTTCACAGCGTGAGGAGCGTTATGATGTGTTGATAGAAAAAATAAAATCGGTAGGCATTGAAGAGAAAGATCTTTGGTGGTACTTGGATTTGCGTAAATTCGGTTCAGCAGTGCATAGTGGCTTTGGACTTGGGTTTGAGCGATTGGTACTTTTCGCTACAGGGATGAGCAATATTCGTGATGTGATTCCTTTTCCACGAACGCCACAAAATGCTGAATTTTAATTTGATACCTTAAAATATAAAGCTGTCCAAAATTGAAAGGACAGCTTTTTTAATTTCTTATATAGTTAACTCATTTTAAATTGTCGCTATTTTCAAGAGAGAGTTTATGACCTTGGAGACAAAGTCCGCCAAAGAAGAGTGTGTGAGAATTGATTTTTAGCATAATTTGCGAATGCATGGAGCATAGTCTGTCGAAATTAAAAGTTTTGAAGTTTTGTTATCACCTACTGAGCTCTCCCTATCTTTTTAAATCTTGAATTTTATCTTCTTATAAGGATACAAATCCATAAAATCGGAAAGATCTGTGTTTTTGTAAGGGTACAAAAGCATAAAATCGGCAGGTTTTGCACTATTGTACTCTGATAAGAGTATAAAATCGGGTAGGTTTGCATTTTTGTAAGGGTGCAAAAGCATAAAATCGGTGGTTTTTACTATATTTTGATATGTAAAAAGAGAAAAATTGCTTTAAAAAGAACATAAATGAAAGATAAATTATGTGAGGTTGGTTATATTCAATTTGTAAAAGTATTTTCTTGCAGATTACCTTCTGTTCCATTGGAAAAATCGGATGAATTGAGAAGTTAAACGCAACGTTTCGCTATTTCTTACATATTTAGAGCCTCATAAGATGTTCGTGTGTTTTGTTTATACAGAGGTTTTCGAGGCTGTCATTTTCTGTAATTTGTGTGATATGATGAAACAAAATAATCTTTTTTCAACTTCATTCTATTTTTTTTGTTCAGCATAGTTAAAAAATTGCATTATTTTTCAAAAAAAATGTATTTTTGTCCCCTCAAAACTATGTTAAGGAATTTTATGTTAGTTTTTGATAGATGAAGTACGCATTTATAAAAAACAATGATATTCCAACAAATTTGATTAACAAGTTATCCATTTTCACACATATAAATAATGGTCGTGTTTTAAAAAGTATGATGGTATAAAAATTTGGGTCGTGTTGTAAAAAGTATGATGGAAGTTCTGATTGTCAGGCTGAGCGAAGTCGAAGCCTTATCATTACAGGGCTTCGACTTCGCTCAGCCTGACAGAAATGTCCTCTTTTTTTAAGGTATCATACTTTTTACATCACTTCCAATAATTAAAGACTAATTTTTAACTCAATGAGAATATTATTCAAACTATTTTTCTTTTTGGTGAGCCCAATGCTATGGGCTCAGGGAAATCCTCCTGCGACGTTACCAACGCCTTCCGGAGATTGTGACCCGTATTTTGATGGGTTGATTAAACAGACTAAGGCAAGTGTGTTTTCACCCATTGAATCGGGTAGTAATGCGGTTATCTATTTGGATAACTCGCGTATGGCTACCGGTGTAACCTATTTTGCTATAAACAAAACCACAGGAATGTGGTTTGCAGGTAGTTATGATACTACGCTATTTATGGTTACCATTCCTGTGGGGGTTCTTACTCAGAATACCACTTTTGAAGTACACGCCATTGCAGGTGGTTGTAGTTTCAAGGTAGTAGATGATGTTACTTTTGAGGTAAAACCAACCACGGAGGTACATTTGCAAACCCGTGTGCGCGATGAATATTGCGATAATTCGGGGGGAATTTACTACCAAATGATGGGCGATAGCAACGACAACTATAATTTTTATCACAAGTTGTCCACGCAAACCGCTTTTCAAACCGCTACCGCAGACCGAAACGACTTGCAAACCGTACAAGGTGGAAAAACCTATGTTATTCGTGCTGAGTTGAAAACCAATCCCACTACGTTTTATGAAAAAACCATAAACGTAGGCAATTTAAAAGTGCCTAACCCACCAGGGATTGAGTACACCATTACCGCACAGCCTATACTTTGTGGGGCTAATACGGGTCGAGCCATTGTAAACATTACCAAAGGGGTGTCCTATCCGTTTACTTTTAAAATTACCTCTGGCCCTGAAACCCGACCCGAACAAGCCAGCAATGTGTTTGAAAACCTACCTGCGGGGAATTACACAATGTACGTAAAAGACGCTTGCGGGCAGGGGCGTACCCTAAATTTTAGAATTGATGGTCAAGCCTTTTATATAGGACCTATTGGAGGGTCTTCTTACATAAACCCCACAGATGAGTGTGGGCGAGGGCTTGTTAGGCTACAACGTGGTATAAAAATGGCAAGAAACCATTGGTATACCGATGCTATTCCCTACCCGATGACGGTCTCCTATACGCTTACTTCCCCCAGCGGAACATCGTATGCGATGACACGTACCTTTAATAATAGAACCGAATTAACCGCTTATGCGTGGTATGATAATAGAGAAGCGAGTATCTTCTTTTCGCATAATATACCAGGTAGAGGAAATTTCTTTGGTAATGGAGTGCAAATTCCGTACGAAAGTGGTAATTGGACGCACAACATCCAAGTTACTACCGCCTGTGGGGTACACAATTTAGCTCCTCTTACCGAGAATGTAAAAACAAAAGAGGATGATTTTAACCGTTGGGCAAGGCTTAATAAAGCGTACGACGCTTGTGGTAAAACCTATATTTATGCCACTGTGGAATGGCTTCATAGATTTGTATATATGGTATTGGATGAAGCACCCATAGGATTTGACCCCGTGGCGGCAGGTTTTACAAAAAATCATCGCTTTGGAGGAAAATATTATAAATATGGTCAGTTAGCTAAGCCCGCTTTTCCCTTAGTGAGCTATCCGCATTTGTTGTTAGGAAATTATAAATTTACCTACGTACACGCAGATTGTGGCTTTGAAGTTCAACGCCAAATTACCGTAACCGATTTGCAAAACCCAGCGGGTGTGCCTAATGCAAGTTATTTTTATAGCACCTATTATTGTGAAAATCAAAGTTATGGTATCGGATTTGTACAAGAGGGTAACTCCGGAGCTCCGAAGAAAATCCGTATTACGAGCTTTACCCCAGCACCAGGCACTTCGGGTACGTTTGCCGTTCCCCAAGAGTACGATTATGACCAATGGACAACAATAGTCAGTGGAAGACGCGTACTTCACAGCCTGCCTTTTGGTACATATACCCTGTCGGCAATCGGGTTTGAATGTCAGCAAGATGTGGTTGATAAGGTAGTAACCGTACAACCTCCAATGCCCGACCCTAAGGTGCGTTTTTCAATGGCAACGGGTTGTAAAGTTCAGGTGGAATTGTATGATGCCGTAGGGGATAGTTACCAACGCTCCTATTCGTTGCAAGGCTATGATGAGGGTCAAGCCCGTTGGGTAAATATGGTAAACCCTAATGACAATCCGTATGGAGATGCTATTTCAGATAAAAAGCAAAATATAATCAAGGTTTTAAATCATAACAACTATAAGCTCTATACCCGTTATCGGGTGGTGGAACTCACCGGCACGGTAGGGCTTCATTCTGCGTGTCCGAAAGTGTTAGGGGAATACACCCCGCCCTCGGAGTTACCTACTTTGGTGGATATCGTAGGGGCTACCTGTGGGGCAAATCAGTATGAAATTATGGTGGTTGCCAGTGGTGGAACGCCTCCGTTTACCTATAAAATATTAAGCAGAAGTGTGGGAGGATCCTTGGATACTTCTTTTGTGCCTATTACGAATACCACAGGGAAGTTTACCATCACGGAAACCAATCCTTCGGCTTCGTACAAATTTGCGGTGGAAGATGTCTGCAATCAGGAAACCAAAGATGTAGAAATCCGAAATATGACCCCGTTTGTCATCACCACCGACCGCACCGAGTACTGCCAAGGTACTTCGGCTACCCTTTCCGTACCCGATTTATCGTTAGCTTATACTTATGAATGGTTCCGTGAAGACGACCCAAGCACCATTTTATCCCATTCACCAACCTTGCAGGTGAGCAATCTACAAGCTACTGATTTTGCTCATAAGTACAAATTAAGAGTAGCTCCGAAAGATGCGTCTTTCACTTTGTGTATTCCTGCGGAATATGAAGTGCAGTTAACGGGCAGTACCGCAGTAGCTCCCGTGCTAACGGCGAACGCTACCGATGTGGAGTTATGTGCTTCTGAACTCAACGGAAAATCCTCTTACGACATACGTACTAATTTGTTTTCAGTGGTGCATAATGAGGCGATAACTTCGGGCTATACCAATGGTGTTATCCGAGAATTTTCAGGTATGTACCCGGTTTCACAAAACGGGCTTATGGCATTGCACAAGGATATGATACCCGTATTAGAAGGACAAACCTTTACCTTTACCTATACAATTTCCAACGCTTGTGGTTTGGAGGCTACCAAAACCGCTACTTTAACGGTTAAACGAAATATTTCGCCCAAAGACCTCTCTCCGAATGCTATTGCCTTTAACATTTGTGAGGGTGATCTAACCAATTTTGTAACTTTTGAGGCGAATCATTTTAACGATTTGACACAATATATTAAGGTTCAAAATACAGCACGAACCACCGATGTTATTGAGTTTTTCAGCGATGAGCAAGGTAATACGCCCATTCATCAGTTTGACATTGTTGCAGGCAGTAGGGATATTTTTTACAAAATAAATAGAGCCAATTATTGTTCCAGTATAGCCAGAGTAAGAATTATCAAGAATACGGCTTACAAAAAACCAGACGGAACAGAAGATCCTCGTTTGGCGGATTTGAACTATAATACTTGTGCCAACGGAGTTGTGGTAAGCGACATAAAGGCACGCTTGAAACAAATTTTTGGGAGTGAGGCAATCCCCAGAGTTTATATAATTCGTATGGTAGGAGGTAATGAAACTGCAACAGAATTACCTGATACGTATGCACTTACCACCTCGGAGGTGTACAAGTATCGTATGGAAAACGGAGGGTGTCTTTCTTCGTGGAGAAACATCACCTTGAATTTCAATCAGACCAGCGTTGTTACGCAACCCGTGTCACATATCGTTTGTTCGGGTGAGCAGGTGGTGTTAACGGCTTTAGGGGCTTCAACCTCACCACCAACCGCAGGTAAGATGATTTACAAATGGTTTGAAAGCACCTACAACGGAACGATAGGGGCTACCCCAGTACACACTCAAACGCTCAATAGGGGAGAGGTGTCAACCTATACGCCATCTACGGCAAGTATGGGTGCAAAATACTACTTCGTGGAGGTAACCGTTGAAAACGTTTGTAACGTACCTATGTATACGAATATTGTAAAGGTAGAAGTTAAAGGAATGACGGCTTCTGTACCAACAGTAACTGCTTTATCATCAGTTCAATGTGGTGAGGATGTGAAATTTACTTTCACAGGAGTCCCCAATGAAGAAGTGCATTATACAGTAAATGGAGTAGCTTCAACCATCACTTTACCTACAAGTGGCGTTTATACGCATACGGTAAGTAATGCTACCACCACCCAAGTGCTACGTGTGGTTTCAGTGTCTAATGCTTCGGGTTGTCCAACAACACCCACTACGGGGAATGTTTACACCGTTACCGTAAACGATTTGCCAACCCCAACCATAAATGTCGTTACGGCCACTTGCGGAAATAGTGGTTCAGCAATCATTGCTAATTATGACCCTACGCTTACCTATACGTTTAGTGGTTCAGGGGTAACCCATACAGGGACAACCATTACAGGTTTTGCTTTTGGAACTACATATACGATGACGGTTTCCAACGGAACTTGTACTAAGGCGACCTCTTTTGTGGTTAATACTACGTGTACCATTGATGCAGTAGAGGATGATTTTGGCATTGTAGAGGCGAATACAACCACTACCGGAAGTATTTTAGATAACGATAAGTTAGGAACGGCTTCGGCAACTACGGCTGATGTAGATATTAAGAACGTGGTTAGTCCGCACGCCGGAATAACCATTGCTACAACAGATGGTAAAGTGAGTGTGGCTAATAACGTGCCATCAGGCGTATATACGCTTACTTATACCATTTGCGAAAAAGTAAATGGTACACCTTGCGACACGGCAACGGTAAGCATAACGGTTAAAAACATCAATGCTGATAATGATGATTTTGAGGTGTCGGCGGGAGGCAATACGGGTAGTGTGCTAAACAACGACAAATATGATGGAGAATTTTTGTCTTCAATGGTGAGTGTAACCTTAACTCCAATAGGAACGTTACCATCAGGGATAAGTTTAGACCCTATTACAGGAATAGTTCGTGTAGCTTCGGGAACGCCAAGTGGTAATTATAGCTTTAATTACGAAATTTGTTCAAAAGTAGTACCTTCTTTATGTGATGATGCTACGGTAACTATTAGGGTTAAAAACTCCATAATCGCTGATAACGATGATTTAGGACCGGTAGTATCGGGAGGTACCACTACGCAAACGGTTATTAGTAACGATAAGCTTAATGGTACGCCTGTGGTTATAGGCACAGGAGTAGGTCAGGTAACCCTTACACCAATCATTACCCCAACGGGCATTACGATAGATGCTACTAACGGAAAAGTTAGTGTTGGTAATAATGTACCGAGTGGAGTTTATACGTTGACGTATAAGATTTGTGAGAATGGAGCGACCCCTGATAATTGTGATGATGCTACGGTAACGATCACGGTTCAAAATGGCATAGTCGCCGAAGATGATGATTTAGGTACGGTAGTATCGGGAGGTACGACTACGCAGACGGTTATTAGTAACGATAAGCTTAATGGTACGCCTGTGGTTATAGGCACAGGTGTGGGTGAGGTAACGCTTACTCCGCTTATTACCCCAACGGGCATTACGATAGATGCTACTAACGGAAAAGTAACGATAGGAACGAATGTTTCGAGTGGAGTTTATACGTTGACGTATAAGATTTGTGAGAATGGAGCGACTCCTGATAACTGCGATGATGCTACGGTAACGGTAACGGTTCAAAACGGCATAGTCGCCGAAGATGATAATTTAGGACCGGTAGTATCGGGAGGTACGACTACACAAACGGTTATTAGTAACGATAAGCTTAATGGTACGCCTGTGGTTATAGGTACAGGAGTAGGTCAGGTAACGCTTACTCCGCTTATTACCCCAACGGGCATTACGATAGATGCTACTAACGGAAAAGTTAGTGTTGGTAATAATGTACCGAGTGGAGTTTATACCTTGACTTATAATATTTGTGAGAACGGCTCTAATCCATTGAATTGTGATGAAGCTACGGTAACGATCACGGTTCAAAACGGCATAGTCGCCGAAGATGATAATTTAGGACCGGTAGTATCGGGAGGTACGACTACGCAAACGGTTATTAGTAACGATAAGCTTAATGGTACGCCTGTGGTTATAGGTACAGGAGTAGGTCAGGTAACGCTTACTCCGCTTATTACCCCAACGGGCATTACGATAGATGCTACTAACGGAAAAGTTAGTGTTGGTAATAATGTACCGAGTGGAGTTTATACGTTGACGTATAAGATTTGTGAGAATGGAGCGACCCCTGATAATTGTGATGAAGCTACGGTAACGATCACGGTTGAAAACAGCATCGTAGCTGATAACGATGATTTAGGTACGGTAGTATCGGGAGGCACGACTACGCAGACGGTTATTACTAACGATAGATTAAATGGTACGCCTGTGGTTATAGGCACAGGTGTGGGTGAGGTAACGCTTACTCCGCTTATTACCCCAACGGGCATTACGTTAGATGGTGACGGAAAAGTTAGTGTTGGTAATAATGTACCGAGTGGAGTTTATACGTTGACGTATAAGATTTGTGAGAATGGAGCGACCCCTGATAATTGTGATGAAGCTACGGTAACGATCACGGTTGAAAACAGCATCGTAGCTGCTGATGATGATTTAGGAACGGTAGTATCGGGAGGTACCACTACGCAGACGGTTATTACTAACGATAGATTAAATGGTACGTCTGTGGTTATAGGCACGGGTGTAGGTCAGGTAACCCTTACTCCGCTTATTACCCCAACGGGTATTACGTTGAATGGTGATGGAAAAGTAACGATAGGAACGAATGTTTCGAGTGGAGTTTATACGTTGACCTATAAGATTTGTGAGAATGGAGCGACCCCTGATAATTGTGATGATGCTACGGTAACGATCACGGTTCAAAACGGCATAGTCGCCGAAAATGATGATTTAGGACCGGTAGTATCGGGTGGTACGACTACGCAGACGGTTATTAGTAATGACAAGCTCAATGGTGTACCTGTGGTTATAGGCACAGGAGTAGGTCAGGTAACGCTTACTCCGCTTATTACCCCAACGGGTATTACGTTGGATGGTGACGGAAAAGTAACGGTAGGAACGAATGTTTCGAGTGGAGTTTATACGTTGACCTATAAGATTTGTGAGAATGGAGCGACCCCTGATAATTGTGATGATGCTACGGTAACGATCACGGTTGAAAACAGCATCGTAGCTGATAACGATGATTTAGGACCGGTAGTATCAGGAGGTACCACTACGCAAACGGTTATTAGTAACGATAAGCTTAATGGTACGCCTGTGGTTATAGGCACAGGTGTGGGTGAGGTAACGCTTACTCCGCTTATTACCCCAACGGGTATTACGTTGAATGGTGATGGAAAAGTAACGATAGGAACGAATGTTTCGAGCGGAGTTTATACGTTGACGTATAAGATTTGTGAGAATGGAGCGACCCCTGATAATTGTGATGATGCTACGGTAACGGTAACGGTTCAAAACGGCATCGTAGCTGATAATGATGATTTAGGTACGGTAGTATCGGGTGGCACGACTACGCAAACGGTTATTAGTAATGACAAGCTCAATGGTACGCCTGTGGTTATAGGCACAGAAGTAGGTAAGGTAACCCTTACACCGCTTATTACCCCAACGGGTATTACGTTGAATGGCGACGGAAAAGTAACGGTAGGAACGAATGTTTCGAGCGGAGTTTATACGTTGACGTATAAGATTTGTGAGAATGGAGCGACCCCTGATAATTGTGATGATGCTACGGTAACGGTAACGGTTATAGCTCCAAGCGTATCAACTATTACAGCAAATTCGGATACATTCACTTCAACGACCGCAGGTGGAGAAACTGTGGGTAGTGTCTTTACAAATGATGATTTGAACGGATTGACACCAAATAGCGGTACGGTAAGTGTAACGTTATTGACTGATGGAGGACTCACAGGAGTGGTGATTAATACTGATGGTAAATTATTGATTCCATCGACAACAGCTACCGAGACCAAGACATACACATTGACATATTCAATCTGTGAGAAAGATGGTGTAGGTAATGCTACTTCCAATTGTGCGAATTCAACGATAGAGATTGTAATTCCTGTCGTGCCAAGCGTATTAAATATCACTGCGAATACCGATACGTTTACAGTTACCACTTCGACCAATACGCAAACAGTAGGAAACGTGTTGGATAATGATAAAATTGGCACGAACACACCAACAACATCTGATGTAACGATAACTGTAACGTCAACCCCAACGGGAACAATCGTACCGAACTTAGACCCTGTAACAGGAGATGTAACCGTACCATCAGGAACACCATCAGGAACGTATGAAATTGGTTATAAGATCTGTACAAAAGTAGGTACAGTAACTTGTAGTACAGCCACAGTAACGATTACAGTTACAGAGGTAGTAACACCAACAGTGTTAATCGCTAATGACGACCCGGTAACTGTAACGACCACTCAAAGTGGAACAGTAGTGAACGTGTTGGATAATGATAAAATTGGTACAAAAACGCCAACAACATCTGATGTAACAATAACGGTAACGTCAACCCCAACGGGAACAATCGTACCGAACTTAGACCCTGTAACAGGAGATGTTACGGTACCGTCAGGTACTCCAACCGGAACGTATACGATAGGTTATAGCATCTGTACAAAATCAGGAACGATTACGTGCGACACAGCTACGGTAACTGTAATAGTTACAGCTGTAACAACCCCTACGGTAATCACGGCTACTGACGACCCAGTAACTGTAACGACCACTCAGAGTGGAACAGTAGTGAACGTGTTGGATAATGATAAAATTGGTACAAAAACGCCAACAACATCTGATGTAACGATAACGGTAACGTCAACCCCAACGGGAGCAATCGTACCGAACTTAGACCCTGTAACAGGAGATGTTACGGTACCATCAGGTACTCCAACGGGAACGTATACGATAGGTTATAGCATCTGTACAAAATCAGCAACGATTACGTGCGACACAGCTATGGTAACTGTAATAGTTACTGCGGTAACAACCCCTACGGTAATCACGGCTACTGACGACCCTGTAACTGTAACGACCACTCAAAGTGGAACTGTAGTTAACGTGTTGGATAATGATAGACTTGGTACTAACACACCAACAACATCTGATGTAACGATAACTGTAACGTCAACCCCAACAGGAGCGATAGTACCGAACTTAGATCCTGTAACAGGAAATGTTATGGTGCCGTCAGGTACGCCAACGGGAACGTATACGATAGGTTATAGCATCTGTACAAAATCAGGAACGATTATGTGCGACACAGCTACTGTAGTAATAACAGTTACAGCGGTAACGACCCCTACAGTAGTCACTGCTACTGATGATGTAGTCACTGTAACGACCACAGAAAGTGGAACAGTAGGAAACGTATTGGATAACGATAAGCTTGGTACAAAAACACCAACAACATCTGATGTAACGATAACTGTAACGTCAACCCCAACGGGAACAATCGTACCGAACTTAGACCCATCGACAGGAAATGTTACAGTACCGTCAGGTACACCAACGGGAACGTATACGATAGGTTATAGCATCTGTACAAAATCAGTAACGATTACTTGTGATACTGCTACAGTAACGATAGTAGTTACAGAGGTAACAACTCCAACGACACCTGTAGTAGCGAAAGATGATGTTGAACAGACGGTAGTTGATACACCTGTTACGGTTAAAGTAGTATCTAATGATGAGCATGTGCCTACGCAAGGAACTTTGACTATTGTTACGCAACCTAAAAACGGAACGGTTGTTATCAATGACAATGGAACGACTAATGATCCGTCGGATGATGAGGTTGTTTACACACCTAGTCGAGGTTATGCAGGGGTAGACAGTTTCGAGTATGAGCTTTGCGATACGATGGGTAACTGTTCTATAGCTAAGGTAACGATAACGGTGTTGGATGAAGTTATACCTTATAATGCTATTTCTGTGAATGGAGATGGATTGAATGATTACTTCCATATTCAAGGTATAGAGAGATATCCTAATAATACGGTTCGTATTTACAATCGTTGGGGAGTTAAGGTATTTGAGACGAAAGGCTATGATAATGTTAATAGAGTATTCCGAGCGATTTCAAACGGACGAGTAACGATTGAAGCTGCTGAGAAATTGCCACAAGGTACATATTACTATATCATTGAATACACCGATAACAACAACAAGAAACATACGAAAGGAAGTTGGTTGTATATTAAGAAGTAACCGCTGACTGAATAAGAGAAAGAGAGATTATCCTAAACGGGTAATCTCTCTTTTTTAGTCAAGTCTTGAGAAACCGAAGAATTGATATGTTTTCTTCGTTTTGCAGGACTTACTACATTCTACTAATTCACTTTTGAATATACTTCATAAAAATTTTACAGAGTGACATAAGAAATAAATAACATGAATGGTTATAGCTTTATTACTTTTACAATTTTAATAAGCAAAATTATTTCTCAATAATTTAATCTCTAATTGTTAAATTTTTAAGATTTATCTTGGAAAGTTTTTCAGTATTTTTATTGAATCTGTAATTTGGGTTAATAAAATGCAAAAGATGAGTGTATATATATCGTTTATGGAATAATTGTCGTAATTTTGTACCCATTTCACTACCCACATTTGGGGCTAAAAATAAACGTAACGTTTTACTTATGAAAAAACTAATTTTAAAATTATTTTTGTTGTTATTCGGTTTAGGGCAAGGAATGGCTCAAAGTTTAGGTACTCCAGTAACAACTTCAGGAGGGCAATCAATTGCCGAAAATGGTTTTAAGGCAGGTATCTTGACTGTGAGAGCAAATTTTTCGACATCTGCCTCAGAAGCACTTATTACTGTCACTTTCCCACAAGGAATGCACTACGATGGTAATTTAACTTTAGTCAGTGGATTGCCTGTACAGGAGTACAATATTTCCGATACACGGAGACCTGTATTTAAAATCACAGGTATCACAGGAGCTTCAGAGGCAACTTTTTCTATTGCCAAAAAAGTAACACCACAAATTATGCAGTCTCTTAACTCAGGATTAAAGGATGAAATAACAATGAGCGTGGACGGGAATGCAGTTGCACCCGCACATACCGATCCTTACATATTGAAATATCCTGTGTTAGCAATAGAAGGGGAAAGTACTACAGCCCTTCCTACACATGAAAATGCATCTGGGACAAGCTCTCAGAAATTTAGAATTAAAAATACGGGAGATGGTATTGTGAAAGATATTTATTTCGCTGTGCAATATCCTGCTGGAATTACGGGTAATTCAATTTCTTACGAAGGAATGGATTTATCTCCAGTAGCAACTTTTACTCCTGCGGGTACGTCTATTTCTTTACAACTGTATAAGGTAAATGTACCTGCTGGTGTGGCTCGTAATGGCAGTATTCTTGTTACAGAAAATTATACAGTAACGGGTTGTGCTGCTAACCGTCAAAATAAGTATTTTGCTATGTGGGGTAGTTCTCAAAATCAAAACGATTTTTATCAAACGATTTCCAACTCACGTACCATTAACGTCGAATCGGGAACACCGAATATCACGATAATGAATAACGGAAATGAGACTTATTTTACATGGATAGATGGACTTGGAGGAAATGAAGTAGGACAATATAATGTGACATTTTTAAATAATGGTTCTGGAAATGCCACAGCTTATGATGTATTATTTAAATATCGAGAGTATTCGTGGATAGCATTTGACAAGCATCAAATTTCGGATTTACGAATTGTCGCTACTGATGGAACAGAGATTGCAATTCCTATTCCCACTACTCCTTTACCTTCTAAAAATGAAGCTAATAATCCTGCTTTTCGTACACGTGAAATTCCACTTCGTGATATATCAGAATTGAATGTAGCTTCTTTGGCAGGAAAAAATATTGGACTTTCGGATATCGATGGGGATGGTTATGCAGATGATTGGCCAAAAAATGCAAAGGTTACGCTTCGATTTAAACTTAAAAAAGTAGCTCCTGTTAATTGTTTGTTAAAACATGAATCTGGTCAGTTTTCTATAAACCCAATAGCATTATTTGATTATAAGGATGCTTGTGCACAAAGCATATCCTCTCCTGAAATAACAATGACTGCTGCAATGAGTAGGACTATGTTTGGAATTTTAGATTCTTCAAAATTGCCAGATGTTCTTTCTTTGAATCAACCACGTTCAGCGTATTTAATTTTTGGAAATCACTCTTATAGTAGTGCTGAGCGTGAGCAAGGAAAAAATTGGGGATATACGCCTGTAGGATACACGTATCAAGTTAAATTACCTCCCAATTTGTCAATGAAAAATGTGCGTTTGGTTAAAAAACCGCATTACTCTTACGATGATACAAATAGTACAGATCCTGCTATAAAGGTTGATTTACCAGATGTGGCGGCTGGAACAACGTTTTCTCATACGTTTACTTCTACTACGTGGGAAAAAGGATATATTGCTTTTGATTTGGAATTAGTAAGTTGTACTGGTGTTAATTCTGGAGAGATTGAATATACTATATATCATATAGATAGTTATGGAAAATCACATCAGTACGCTATGGAGTTTGTTTGTAGTAAAAAACAGATAGCCTATGATTGTCCTGATACTGGCTGTAATAATGCACCTCGTATGGTAAGCACGAAAACTGAACGAGCTGAGAATTCCTATGGGTGGAAAGATTGGACAATGAATGAACGAATGCAGCGTAGCGATTACACCAATGAGTTGGAGTTATCACGAGCCTTGTATTTAGATGATATTGAAGTTACTGCCGAAGGTGAAGCTCAAGGGAATTTTAATGATCTTTACTACCATTGGGAAGTGAAAAAAGGAACTCGTTTGGTGCCAAAAAGTTTGAAGTTTACCATCATGCGTGGAGGTGTTGAAATAGTAAATCAAACCTTACAGGCAAACAGTACATTCCCAATTAAGTCGACAGAAAATTGGAGTGGCGAAAATACCGGATTTTTATGGAATCTAACGCCTTACTTACCATCTGATAAGATGAGAAATGGCGACCAATTTAAAGTTGTAGCTACATACCAAGTTACCAGTGGAGCGGGTTCTAAAAATACCGCTTATGATGTTCAATCATCTAACGAATCTTACTTTTATACGCACGCTACCAATAAAAAATATTGTGGTATGAAACAAATACCAACATTTTATGTAGCAGGGACTTATGAGTTGTTGGGAACAAACACCTATAATATAAAAGGGTGTGTAGAAACTGCCATTGGTTCCAACCAAGTGTATATGGCACGTAGGTCAAATACAGCAGGAACTTATTTTTCTCAAGAGTTTCGCCCTGGTCGTTTGATAAAAGATATTAAGCTGACTTATCCCAGCTCTTATAAAATCGTTAAAATCGAATACGAGTTTAGACAAAAAGACGCTCACGTAGTTTCTGGTTACAAGGATATTACAAGTTATTTTTCATCAACCGACAATGGAACTAATAAGGTGTATACTTTTACCAACCCTACTGACAGAAATAATCCTCAACATCTTCACGCAGGTGAAATTTCCGTTGAGAATGATTATAATGCTACTTTAAAAGTTACGCTTCAAGCTTCGTGTGGTTCAAAAACTGATAATACTGAAAAAGCAAAAGCTGAGATTAATTACTACGATTATTATTACCATTATGCAGCAAATGGAGGAGAAAAAGTTGAAAATAAAAAATTGGAAGGAATCTTGCGTTATTCTGAAAAACCAGGTGTTGCATTAACTTCTGTAACTCCCCTTACACTTCGTGTAAACACCAAGCAACAAGAAGTAGAGGTAGAGTTAAACAATTCCAGTTTGACGGATGCTCCTTATACTTGGCTATCAATCCCTGATGTACAAGGAGTTAAAGTATTAGAATTAATTGATTCCAATACTAATATACCAGTTCTCCGTCAAACGGGTATTTCTGGTGAGTCCATGTTCTTTTTGAGTCAAGCTGGTTTGGCTAAAGGGGCTAAGAAGAAGTATAAAATCAGATTTGAAATGACCAATTGTGCCGATACGTCTTTTGATGTATATGCAGGTTGGAATTGTTCCGAGTATCCTATAAGAGGGTATCAGCATACTTGTAATGAAAACAAGGTAACTTATACACTCAATGTGGTACAAAGTGTGATACAAATTACTCCCGAAAACACTAATCCAGGTGTGGGAGGTAATTCGAATACGATTGCAATGTGTTCAAAAACACCTTATAAATATATCATTAATAGTGCGGGGGAAGGAAACATTGAAAAACCTAAAGTGGTTATTGTTAAAGAAGCAGGGCTATTAATTTCGGATTTTGTGGTAACCTATCCGTATGGTTCTTCCAATAATTATACGTTAACACCTTCGGTAAATGGTAATCTGATAACCTATGACCTTTCAGGAGTTGTAGCAGCAGGAAATATATTACCAGGAAGTATTGCTGAAGGTACTGAAAATAACCGACGTGTGGGAGTAGCCTTTAATGTTCAACCCGATTGCGATTTTGTTTCAGGTTCGTCTTTTGATGTAGACATGACTGGATTCAATATTTGTGGTAATGAAGTGGAGGGAGACAAAAATACAGTGATTACGGCAGGTATAACTGGTGTAGTTTCCAATCAATACAAGGTAGATAATGTTTTGAAAAAACTTAGCGGTAATGCTAACTACTGCGTTGGTTTGGCTCTTTCACCTCCTTCATTTGCTAAATTTGAAGGAAAACATGTTATTACAAGAGAGCCAGGAGCCACATCTTTTGTAGCAACCCAATCAGGTGGAGAGGTGATCGTACGTATCCCGAAAGGGTTTGAATACGTACCGGATACGTTTGTAGCAACAGGAAAAAATGTTGGAGCTACTTTTTCTGATCCTGTTTTAGCAACTACTCCTATTACCTCTGTTGGAGATGGAGAAACCGAGTTACATATTGCGATTCCTGCGGGTATGCAAGACACAAATTTCTTTACCTATACTATTGAAGTACGTCAAAAAGCGAATTTTGTAATTGAAAATTGTGCAGTAACTCAAAAGTTAAAGTATTATACAGTTGATAAAGTAAGTGGAATACCATGTGGAGTAATGAATTGCCCTTCAATAACTGTTGAAACTTCCCGTCAGCGTGGCGAAGTGGTTATTCCAATGGATCGAGCGGAACTTAGAATTAAGGACATTCAGTTTACTTCGTCCGTAGAAAGCAATAAAGAAAGAGTAAACATAACTTACAAGATAGAGAATACATCTAGCGTTGCTTATACAGGAAATTTAGTGGTAACCTTGTTTGATGATGTTGATAATAACGGAAATGTCACTGATGCTGAAAAGGTACAGGATTTTACGCTTACTAATTTGAGTGTTCCCGCAAACACAACTTCTGTACAGCAAACGCTTCAAATTTTATTACCACAGGATAAACTATGCCGTTTGCATTTGGCAATTAGAAGTTCGTCGAATCCTTGTTTATGTAATGAGGATTTGGAAAAAATCATCGAAGCACCTACTAAAATAACAGGTTTGGTGTCTGATTTCCAGGTTTGCGAAGGAGTAGGACAACAAATTGTTTATAACGTAGAGTCTCCTGATTATGAGGATTATAAGTGGGAAGCAGTAACACCGGGAGCTTTGGCTTATTTATCAAGTGCTGTTGTGAAGAATCCAATTTTCACCTATTCAGGATCAAGTCTTTCGGCACCGCTTACCGTAACTTATACTCTAACTGTAAGACGAACTAACGGCTGTGAGGCTACACAAACCGTAACGGTAACAGTTAAGCCTTCTCCTGCCTTTACGGTAGCTACGCCACAAAATTTCTGTGATGCAGCCACTGTTTTGGATTTGAAAAAACGTATTAACGCTACTGCTTTCAATACTATTAAGGTTTATAGCGGAAATATGCTACTGAACGATGTTACGCCATTAACACACGCAACTACCTATCAGGCAACACAAACACAGGCAGGGCAATGCGAAAGTGTGAAAGCTAATGTGTTGGTGAATATCTATGCCACACCGAGTGTCCCTGTGGTACAAGTGGCTAATGCTCAATGTGGAATAAATGGTACGACGGCTACAATCACTAACTACGATAGCAATTTTACTTATACTTTAACCCCGAACACTGCTACCCTAAGTGGGAATACCATTACAGGTATGGTACTCGGAACAAGTTATACGTTAGAAGTTAGAAATGGAACTTGTACAGTAGCCTCTACACCTTTCCAAGCTAAGGCAGCACTTGCTGTTCCGACACCTCCTGTGGTTACCAATCAAATATTTTGTGCTTCTACGGATACAGTAACCTTTGTGGTAACTCCAACGGCAGGACATACGTTACGTTGGTATGATACGGCTACGTCATCTACTCAACTGGCCGCCACACCAACAGTTTCACGCAATGTAACGGCTAATACAGTTACCACTAAATACGTAAGCCAAGTAAATGCAGAGGGTTGTGAGAGTGGTAGAGTTGCAGTAACCATCACTATTGATGATACTCAAGCTCCTGTAATTGATAATTTAGCAGATTTGATGATTAGTTGTGAAGCACCGAATATAGACACTCAGGTAAGTAATTGGTTATCAAGTGTTAATGTGACTGATGCTTGTGGAGTGGTGGCTACTATCACAAACAATTACTCTGCAGTTAAGCCTATGGATTTGTGTAATGTAACAGGTAATACGATAACGGTAACCATCACAGCAACAGATACTTTTGGTAATATATCGACTAAAACGGCGTTTGTTAGATTAATAACTATTGACGCTGTTGATGATGATTTTGGAGTTCAAACTGTAGGAACGACCACCAAGACAGTGTTTGAAAATGACAAGTTGAATGGAGTAGTACCAACGAGTGCTACGGTAAGTGTGACATCTGCGAATTTACCAATTGGAGTAACACTTAATTCGGATGGTACGTTAACGATAGGAAATACAGCTTCATCGGGTACACATACGTTTACGTATACTATTTGTGATAAGGCAAATACAGGTATTTGCGATACAGCTACGGCGACTGTTACGATTAAGAATATCGACGCTGTTGATGATGATTTTGGAGTTCAAACTGTAGGAACGACCACCAAGACAGTGTTTGAAAACGACAAATTGAATGGAGTATCACCAACGAATGCGACGGTAAGTGTAACCTCAAATAATTTACCAATTGGAGTAACACTTAATTCGGATGGTACGTTAACGATAGGAAATACGGCTTCATCGGGTACACATACGTTTACTTATACTATTTGTGATAAGGCAAATACAGGTATTTGCGATACAGCTACGGCGACTATTACGATTAAGAATATCGACGCTGTTGATGATGATTTTGGAGTTCAAGCTGTAGGAACGACCACCAAGACAGTGTTTGAAAACGACAAGTTGAATGGAGTAGTACCAACGAGTGCTACGGTAAGTGTAACATCTACGAATTTACCAATTGGAGTAACACTTAATTCGGATGGTACGTTAACGATAGGAAATACAGCTTCATCGGGTACACATACGTTTACGTATACTATTTGTGATAAGGTTAATACAAGTATTTGCGATACAGCTACGGCGACTGTTACGATTAAGAATATCGACGCTGTTGATGATGATTTTGGAGTTCAAACTGTAGGAACGACCACCAAGACAGTGTTTGAAAACGACAAGTTGAATGGAGTAGTACCAACGAGTGCGACGGTAAGTGTGACATCTACGAATTTACCAATTGGAGTAACACTTAATTCGGATGGTACGTTAACGATAGGAAATACAGCTTCATCGGGTACACATACGTTTACGTATACTATTTGTGATAAGGCAAATACAAGTATTTGCGATACAGCTACAGCGACTGTTACGATTAAGAAAGTAGTAGCTACGGATGATTCTTACTCGATCACGGATACCACGGTAACTCAAACTGTGGGTAACGTATTGGATAATGACAAGGTAGGGACGCAAACGGCTACGACTACTTTGGTAACTATCGGCAATATCCAAAATCCTACGGGTTCGAATGTACCTGCTTTGGATACAAATGGAAATATCACGATCCCTCAAGGGACTTTACCGAATATTTATACGATAACGTATGAGATATGCTTGTCAGGAGGTTCTACGGATTGTGATACTGCGGAAGTACAAGTTGTAGTTGGAACACCTACGTTAACAGTTGCTAACGATACCTATACGGCTACGACAATTGCTACTCCTAGGGTAGTGGGTAATGTGTTGAGCAATGATGCTATTAATGGTCATACCCCTGTATTGCCTTCGTTTGTGAATATAGGAGTTAAACAACCGGCGACCCCTATCGGAGCGGGAGTGACCCCTACTTTATCAACCATTACGGGAGATGTAGAAGTACCTGCCAATACCCCTGCAGGAGTTTATACGATAGTGTATGAATTGTGTCCTAAGGGTATTGCTACGGGTTCAGCATCTTGCAAAACAGCTACGGTAACAGTAACAGTAACAGCACCTACGATAGTAGCGTTGCCGAACACCTATACGGCTACCACAACAAACACGATCCAAACGGTGGGTAACGTATTTGATAACGATAGTTTAGGAGGGGAATCAGTAAGCACGTCAACTGTAATTTTAACCCCAGGGGTGTTTACACATCCTAATATCACAATGGGTACGGACGGAAACATAACGATTTCACCGAACACGCCATCAGGCACGTACACAGGTACTTATACGATTTGTGATAAGATAAATACGGGTAACTGTACAAGTACTACGGTAACGATAGTAGTTACAGCTGTAACAACCCCTACGGTAATCACCGCTACTGACGACCCAGTAACTGTAACGACCACTCAAAGTGGAACTGTAGTGAACGTGTTGGATAATGATAGACTTGGTACAAAAACGCCAACAACATCTGATGTAACGATAACGGTAACGTCAACCCCAACGGGAACAATCGTACCGAACTTAGACCCTGTAACAGGAAATGTTATGGTGCCGTCAGGTACGCCAACGGGAACGTATACGATAGGTTATAGCATCTGTACAAAATCAGGAACGATTACATGCGACACAGCTACGGTAACGATAGTAGTTACAGCTGTAACCCCTACGGTAATCACCGCTACTGACGACCCAGTAACTGTAACGACCACTCAAAGTGGAACAGTAGTGAACGTGTTGGATAATGATAAAATTGGCACGAACACACCAACAACATCTGATGTAACGATAACTGTAACGTCAACCCCAACAGGGACAATCGTACCGAACTTAGACCCTGTAACAGGAAATGTTATGGTACCATCAGGTACGCCAACGGGAACGTATACGATAGGTTATAGCATCTGTACAAAATCAGGAACGATTACTTGTGCTACGGCTACTGTAGTAATAACAGTTACGGAGGTAGTAACACCAACAAATACGACCATAGCGAAAGATGATATTAACAATACGTATGTTAATACACCGGTTTCAGGAAGTGTAGGAACGAACGATTTAGATCCTGAGGGAGATACGCAAGTATGGACAATACAAACAAATACAGTAGGAGGACATACCTTTGTGTTGAACGCAGACGGAAGATATACGTTTACTCCTTCGACAGACTTTGTAGGAACGGTATCTTATACGTATGAAGTATGTGATAACGGAACACCGCAGGCATGTGCAACAGCTACGATAAGTATCCAAGTATTACCGAAAGGAATCAATAGTTTGGTTGCGAATGATGACACAGCTGTTACTAAAGTAAATACAGGTGTTTTGATAAGCGTGTTGTCGAATGACTTTGATCCAGAAGGAGATACTTTCAGTGTAACGACACATACCAATCCATCTCATGGAACAGTTGCCTTGAATGCTGACGGAACATTCACATATACACCAACAACAGACTTTGTAGGAGAAGATGAGTTCACTTACATCATTTGTGATGGTAATGTAACGTCTACTTGTAAAACAGCGAGAGTACATGTGTCTGTGGTATCTACAACAACTAATATTACAGTTGCTAATGACGATGCTTACAATACAGATGTTAATGTAGCAGTAGTAGGAAATGTGTTGAATAATGACACCGACCCAGAGGGCGATACAGTAACTACTACAGTGGTAACAACTCCTTCTAATGGAACGTTGAGTTTGAGTACAGATGGAACGTTTACGTATACACCGACTACGAACTTTGTAGGGACAGACTCCTTTACGTATAGAGTTTGTGATAGTGGAACTCCACAGGCATGTGATGAAGCTACGGTTTACATTACGGTTAAAGGAGTTGTAGCTACGCCTACAGCGAATACAGATACCTTTACAGCTACGACTTCGACCAACACGCAAACAGTAGGAAACGTGTTGGATAATGATAGGCTTGGTACGAACACACCAACAACATCTGATGTAACGATAACTGTAACGTCAACCCCAACGGGAGCAATCGTACCGAACTTAGACCCTGTAACAGGAAATGTTATGGTGCCGTCAGGTACGCCAACGGGAACGTATACGATAGGTTATAGCATCTGTACAAAATCAGGAACGATTACATGCGATACTGCTACAGTAACGATAGTAGTTACAGAGGTAACAACTCCAACGACACCTGTAGTAGCGAAAGATGATGTTGAACAGACGGTAGTTGATACACCTGTTACGGTTAAAGTAGTATCTAATGATGAGCATGTGCCTACGCAAGGAACCTTGACTATTGTTACGCAACCTAAAAACGGAACGGTTGTTATCAATAACAATGGAACGACTAATGATCCGTCAGATGATGAGGTTGTTTACACACCTAACCGAGGTTATGCAGGAGTAGACAGTTTCGAGTATGAGCTTTGCGATACGATGGGTAACTGTTCTATAGCTAAGGTAACGATAACGGTGTTGAATGATGTAATTCCTCACAATGGTATTTCTGTGAATGGAGATGGATTGAATGATTACTTCCATATTCAAGGTATAGAGAGATATCCTAATAATACGGTTCGTATTTACAATCGTTGGGGAGTTAAGGTATTTGAGACGAAGGGCTATGATAATGTTAATAGAGTATTCCGAGCGATTTCAAACGGACGAGTAACGATTGAAGCTCCTGAGAAATTGCCACAAGGTACATATTACTATATCATTGAATACACCGATAACAACAACAAGAAACATACGAAAGGAAGTTGGTTGTATATTAAGAAGTAACCACTGACAGAATAAGTGAAAGAGAGATTATCCTAAACGGGTAATCTCTCTTTTTTTAGTCAAGTCTTGGGTATAGCATAAAGGAACTATTTTTCTGAAAAATATTTTGTTTATAAAATAAACTTATTTATATTTGCATCATAAAAGTCAAGTAACTATTTTTTTTGATAATTTTGTTTACAGAATAAACTAAATTTAAAAGTAGAATCATAAATCTAAAAAGAAATAAAAATGGAACATTTACAGCCTAATGACAGCTTAAAAATCATTCAAGAGATTATCAATCAGCGAAAACAAAAATACGAACAAAATGGATTTTTCTTCATCTTTTGGGGCATACTCATTATGTTAGCAGGAACTATACATTTCCTGATGTATCAATTTGATTTTCATTTCAGTAAATCGGGACTCGTGTGGCTTATTTTGATGCCTTTGGGATTTGTTTTTACCTTTGTTGCCAAAATGCGAGAAGGCATAAAAGCCGAAAAACAAGGCAAAAGCACCGACTGGATGGGCTGGCTTTGGCTCGTAGCGGGAATAGGTGCAATGGTGGGCGGATTTACACAATCTTCCAAGTGGATTATTGTACTGATATACCTACCTTTTGCAATGGCTTCTCTGGCAACGGCATTACAACTCAAAAATCGACTTTGGGTAAGCACCTCGCTGATTTCTTTTGCACTGGTGTACAGTACTTTGTTTATTAATTACGGGTATCACTCTATATTGATGACCGTGGTTTTAGCAGCACTTTTATTTTTAATTCCTGGCATTCAGTTATATTCCGATTATAAAAAAAGAAAAAATGTTTAAAGATTTAGATCCTCTTTTACATTCGCAGTTGCGGTTGGCGATAATGTCGCTCTTGGTTTCGGAAGAAAAGGCAGATTTCAACCGAGTGAAAGAAGTTACCCAAGCTACTTCGGGCAACATCAGTGTGCAGATTAGCAAACTCGAAAAAGCGGGATACATCAGTGTAACCAAATCATTTAAAGATAATTACCCCAATACCGAACTCGCCCTTACCGCCAAGGGACTACAAGCCTTTGAGGAATATGTAGAGGCGTTGAAGGGATATTTGAAATAATTTTAAAACTTAAATGTAATGAACACAACAGAACCAAACGCTTACAGAAAAGCAGAAAAACGAGTAAAGAAACTCAAAAAATTCTACCATCATTTGGCGACTTATGTCGTAGTCAATGCCTTCCTTGTCGGACTGAATCTCTATCAAACTCCGAATAACTTGTGGTGCTTATGGGTCATTTTTGGTTGGGGGCTCGGACTTGTACTCAATGCCGTTTCAGTTTTTCTACCCAACTTATTTTTTTCTAAACAATGGGAAGAACGTAAAATCAAAGAGTTGATGGAGAAAGAGGAAAAATAATATTTTTTTACAATTTTACTTTACAAAATAAACTAATTTATAAACAATAAATACAATGAACAGAAATTTTAAAAACATCGTTTTTGCTGTGATTTGCTCATTTCTTGCAATCAATACACAAGCTCAAAGTACACAACAATCTGAAATTCAGACAATAGAAAATCAGTCTTCGCTCAATGGCATTCAACAACAAATAGAAACCGCTTTAGGCGAGGCTTTTACTATAAAAAACGGACTTCCATTAGAAAATTTGGAAAAACAGCTTTCTGAAAATAAGGAAAATAGCCAATGGAATTTGTATTGGAAATCTTATTTGAATTTTTATCAAACCATTTTCTATTTGAAAACAGATAACAAAGAAAAAGCGAGTGAATACAATCAAAAAAGCATTGATATTCTGCAAGATAAGAAAAATAAAAACGCCGAAGAATATGCCCTATTAGCCAATAATTTGAGTTTATCGTTTGTTTTTATGAAAAATCAGATGGAAGCGATGCAGATTGATACCAAAATTCGTGAAAATCTGCAAAAAGGCTTTCGTTTAGAAAAAGAAAATCCGCGTTTGTACTATGTGGAAGGCAATTATGACGCCAATATTCCCAAGCAATACGGCGGTGGCAAAAAAGCAGAAACTTCGCTTTTAAAAGCCATTTCACTCCCTGAACCAAACCAAAATTCCGACTATTTACCTACTTGGGGAAAAAGGGAAGCCTATCAAAGTCTTTTGAAATGGTACTCTTCTGAAAATCAGAAAGAAAAAGCGAATGAATTAGAGAGAAAATTCCACGAAAAGTTTTCTGAAAAATCAAAATAAAAAAGGGCAATTTTATTTTGCCCTTTTAAATAACTATTTCTTTAACAATTTGTTATAAGCAGTATAGGCTTGGTAGAAAAAGAAAAATCCTCCTGTCGCCAAAAGTGAAGTAACGCCCCAAACGCCCACCATATCATACACCACAGCAAAAAGACGATTCATCGGACGCGTTCCGCCCTCTTGTTCCCACTGTGTCAGGTCGTTATGTGTTATGTAAGCATAAACTAAAAATGCTACTCCTATGAGAATCAACACTAAAACTCCCAATTTAGGATTTTTTTTGAGTAAGCCTCCGTACTCATTCGTTTCTTTTTCACTCATAAAATGATAATTAAAATTAGCTAACAAAGGTCGAAAAAAATAAGAAATATCGCAAGTTATTTCCTTTAATCTTTTTAAAATTTTAATAATGAAAACACTATTTTTATTACTTAATTTACTTGTTTTCAGTTTTGTACAAGCTCAACAAGACAGTCTCCAAATCAACCAATTAGAAGAAGTAGTTATCGTGAAAAAAGACCCGATTTCTGAAAAATTTGCGGTGAAGAAACTCAATTCGTTAGATATTTATTTTAATCCTGCCGCCAATGCCGACCCACTCAAAGTCATTACTACACTTCCTGCTTCCACTAATACAGATGAGAGTGCTAACCCCTCACTTAGAGGCGGAAGTCCCGATAGGTCAAGGGTTTATCTCAATGGTTCGCCTGTGTTAAATCCCGTCCGTTTCAGTCGGAATGATGGCTTGGGAAATTTTTCACTTTTCAATACTGAACTCATTGATAAACAATATGTTTATTCGAGTAATCCACCTTTAAGTTTTGGTAATTCAAGTGCAGGATTGGTGGAAATAGAAACTAAAACCCAGCCTATTAGCGAATTTACACAACTTTCTTTGGCTCTTTCCAATATTGGACTGATGCGAAATCAGAAACTCGGTAAAAACAATTTTACGCAAATTTACACCAATTATCAGTTTAGTGATGCTATTATCGGGTTGAACAGAAAAAGTTTAGACCAACTGCAGCATTTTTCCACTTTCGATTTGGGAGCAAACACACATCTAAAAATCAATAAAAACCTGTCTTTCAACACATTTAATTATTTTATTGATGAAAAATATTCGGTTTTGAATCGTTCTTTGAATTTTTCAGGTGATGTTGAAGCCTCCAAAAAACGCTTTTTTTCGGTGAATAATTTGGATTATTTTACGCAGAAAACGAAAATTCGTTGGGCTTCGATGGTAGATTTTTCCCACTCGGAATTCAAATTTGGAAACATTGATTCCAAAGTGAAAAATATTCAGTTTTTCAATGGTTTGAGCTTTAAAACTCAGTTTTTGAGAGTGTTTAGTATGCAATATGGCGTAGATGCTTCCGTATTTCGCTATCATTACAATGAAATTTTACCTCAATTTTATTTCAGTTTAAAGCCTGAGAGCCCGACTTTTACCAATCAAAAAACAACTGATTTTTTCTATGTAGAACCTTATGTGTATGCCAATTATTCGCCTAACAATCAATGGAATTTTTCATCGGCTTTGCGAAAAAATATATTTCTTCATAAAAATACCAAAAGTTTCACAAGTTACCAATTTTCAGCCAATTACACGCCAAATAACGAGCATCGGTTGATTTTCAGTGCAGGAAAATACCACAGCTATACTACACCAAATTATATTATTCGCAATTTCAATACGCTGAGCAGTCATCAAATTGCTTTGGATTATTCTTTTGAAAATGAGAAATTTAACATTTCTACATCAGTATATTTCAAAGCAGATAAAGGCGATATTGTAACCAATCATTACGAGCAATTTGATAAAACACAAATCTTTGGAAGTGAGGCTTCTGTGGATTTTAAATTGAATCATCAATTTTCTTTTTCAATATCGAATACTTTTCTAAATCAGAAGTATGCTATTGGAAATCAAAAATATAACACCCCTTTAAACTTAAAATATTTTATCAAGTCGCAACTAATTTACAAAAATCCGAAATGGTTTACGGCTTCGTTGGTTTTTGCCACGCGTCCGGGAAATCGTTTTACTCCTGTGCAGTCGGCAGTTTTTAATCCACAAGCCAATGATTTTCAACCGATTTTCGGCGATTGGTATTCCGCTGAAATGCCTCATTATAAACGCTTGGATTTTTCAGCAAACCGACTTTTCTTCATTGGAAAAACTGCTGTGATTGGTTTTGTTTCAGTTAATAACTTATTGAATTTCAATAATTCTGCTTCGGTGTATTACAATTCGAATTACACAAATTTACATTACAACCACCTCCAAAAACGGATTTTCTATTTTGGAACGATGGTGCGGTTTTGAAAAAATATAAAATAAAATACAATGAAATTATTAAATCAATAATTATTTTGTAATTTTGCCGTTGGCACACTCTATACTTTTTTTGAGCGATTTGATGGGGGATATAATTAGTTTTCTTGATTTGCATAGAGCAAAATTTGTTTATTCTGATAATGAAAAAATATCAGAAAGTGAGTTTGCTGTCTTAAATGAAATAAAGGAGAAAAAAATTGATGTTGATTTAGTTTATTTTAATACAGATGAAGAAACTAATAGTAGTTTTCCAGCCGTTTTTCTAAAAAAAGTTTCAAACTTTAATGATATAGAAACTCTAAAGAACATAACTGAAATACAACGAAAAATATGGAATTATAAAAAAATTCTATTTCTTTATGTGTACTCCGAAATCGAAATACGAATTTATAATTGTGCCGAAATACCTCTTATCGTAACCACAGAAGATTTTGATTATCAAAATGAATTACAGAAAATTGAAATTAAAGCCTATAAATACTCTGATACACAGCAATTAGATGAACTTAATAAGCTGTTTTCCAGAATTTCTATTGATACAGGAATTATTTGGACTTCGGAAGAAGCAAAAGAAATAAAAGATAAAATCAATCTGCAAAAACGAGTTGATAAATACTTAGTAAGCAGCTTGGTTAATACTTCAAAACAACTGGAAAACAACGGATTAAAAGTTGAATTTATCCATAAGATAGTTCTTCGTTCTTTATTTCTGTTATATCTCGAAGATAGAGGGGCTGCCAAAAAAGATTTTTATAGTCAAATCAAAAAAGGGGCTGAATCTTATTTTGATATTTTAGATGATGTTGCAACTACTTATAAATTATTCGAAAGGCTTGAAAATCATTTCAATGGTAATATTTTCACTTTGGAAAGAGATTCTAATCATCAAATAATTGAAAAAATATCAATAGAACAGCTTCAAATTATAAAAAAATGTTTTGTTAGTGGAAATGATAATACACCTAAAACAAAACTTTTTGAAGATTGGAGATTATTTAATTTTGATATTATTCAAATAGAATTATTAAGTGAGATTTACGAAAATTTCTTGGCTGAAACTGATCCTACCTTAAAAGAAAATTCAGGAACTTATTACACTCCACCTTCTTTGGTTGAATTTATTTTGAATGAAAAACTTCCTGTCAATAATAATGAAACACAATACAATGTAAAAATATTAGACCCAAGTTGTGGTTCGGGCATTTTTTTGGTTGAAAGTTTCAAACGATTAGTAAAACGATATGAAAAGGCTCATAATCTCAAAAATCTTTCGGATTTCAATATTTTAGTTCAAATATTAAAGGAAAATATTTTTGGTATTGAAATTCACCCACAAGCAATAAAGGTTGCTGCATTTAGTTTGTATCTAGCTTTGGTAGATAAATTAGACCCTAAAAATCTATGGCAAAATGCAAATTACAAACTTCCATATTTAATAAATGACCCTGAAGAGTCTGATGAACAAAAAAGAGGTAAAAATCTCTTTTGTAGAGATACCATTTCTGATTTATCTCACATAGAAGAGCTACAAAACTTTGATTTAATTGTTGGCAATCCTCCATTTGGCACAAAAAGCTTACAAAATAGTATCAGAACATATTGTGATGAAAAAGGTTTTGCTAAAGAAAAGGTACTACCATTTTTGCACAAAGCAACTCTTTTTGCTCCAAAAGGAGAAATAGCATTGATTTTTAATACAAAAGTTTTAACCAATACAAAAAATCCTTATAAAAAATTTAGAAAATGGTTATTTCAAGAGTGTTATGTAGAAAAAGTTTATAATTTTTCAATCTTAAGAAAAGTTCCTAAAACTTTTGGAGGACAATTGTTTGGAGATGCCGTAGGACCTGTTTCTATAGTTTTTTATCAGAAAGAAAAACCTGAAATTATTTCTGATACCATTGTTTATTATGCTCCAAAAACTTATGTAAAAACCAATTTGGTTGAGGGTTTAAATATTGATTTTACAGATGTGAAGTTTTTACCAAGGGAAGAGTGTCAAAAATCGGATACCAAAATTTGGAAAATAACAATGTGGGGTGGAATGAGTGATTGGACGCTCATAAAGAATATTTCTAAGAAATACACACAATCAATAAAAGAGTTTTTAGAAAAACATAAAGATAATTATAGCTTTGGTTCAGGATTACACGCTCCATCTACTGACCAATTGAAAAAAAAACAGACTTTTTCTCCAAAAGAGATTATAAATATTTCGGAAGTACAACGCTATTATACCTTAACTTATGCACTTAAGTTATCAAATAAAGTATTTAGAAATATTAACCAAAATATTTTTAAACCTCCTTACTTATTAGTTAAGGAAGGTGAAAAGAATAGAAATCTTTGTGCAAGTTATATAGATTATCAATCGTATCATACAGCAGCATTAAGTATTTCGTCATTTGATAAAGAAGATTTTAATTTGAAACTATGGTGCTGCTTAATCAATTCTACATTTGCAAAATATTATTTATCCTTAACATCTGCTTCTTGGGGAATAGAAAGGGAAAGAGTGCAATCGAATGAAACATTGACACTACCAATGCCTGTGGATATTAATGAAAAAGCAAAATTAAATTTAGATGGCAGATTTAATGAATTAATTAGTGTCATTCAAAGTGATTTCAATTATATTCACTCAAAAAATATTGAGAAGGAAATAGATGATATTATCCTTAACGATATTTTAGAGCTATCAGAGAAGGACAAAACACTAATTGATGACTGCATAAAATTTTCCGTTGATTTATTTTATAATCAAGTAAAATCGGCAGCTTTGAGGCCTGTTTTGAAAGACCAACCCAAAGAATATGCTCAAATCTTAACATCAGAGCTTAATAAATTTCTTGATGAAGAGGGCTTATTTGCAAATGCAATGATATATACAAATGACTTAAAATCATCGCCGTTAATGATGATAAAACTCACTCATAATGAACAGAAAAAGGAAATTTCTGTTTCTAATGAACTTATCGGAAAGGAATTAAAAAAAATAGACCAATATCTATGGGAAAAGAAATCTAAAAATATTTATTTCAGAAAGAAACTCAATTATACGATAGGTAATGATATTTTTATTATTCGCCCTAATCAACGCCGTTTTTGGTCTAAATCAATGGCTTATGAAGATGCTTCCGAATTAATTCTTGAAATCTTAAACGGAGTACACGATGGCAATGATTAGTAATCTCTATAAAAATGCCTTTGAAAAGCATTGTTTCAAATTGCTTGTTGATGCGTATCAAGTTGTCTATGTCAATAAAAAATACCAAACGGATTGGCAAGAAAATGATTTTTCACAAACATTAGAATGTTACATCAATGAAAATCCATACTCTCTATCCGTAGGAATTACCTGCAAAACAGAACAGAAACTCCTTTCCTGTACCGAAAATCTTACAAAAGGCTTTTCAGATAAGCTACCAAGAGTTGATTTAGTTTTCTTTAAAGTATCAAAAGATAAGAGATACCAGTATTTTATGGAAGCTAAAATACTCAAAGAAAAAGATTCTAAATTAAAAAGAGCCTATATCAGCGAAGGAATGCAGAGATATATTTCAAAAAAATATCCAATAGAAGAGCGATGTATGTTAGGATATTTAATAGAAGGAAATTTAGACCTAACTATTGTTGGAATCAATAAACTCATCATAAAAGACAACAAAAAAGAAGAAATATTAAAACCAGTCTTAAATTCTTTTGCTAATTTCTACTACGAATCCGAACATACCGAAATAGGAGTACTAAAACATATTATACTTGATTTTACCAAAAATAACAGAATAGATGAAAGTTAATGATTATATACTTAGATATTCATCTAATAGTCTTATTAGAGATGGGATTTGTAGAATAAGAACTTTTGTTAATTCAAATTTAAATGTAATTATCTTAATTACAGATTTGGATACTAAAAATACTTCTGCATCAGTAACTAACTCAATAGAAGCAATTTACCAAACATTAACAGAAAAATATAATATACCTAAAACGAGTATTTTTATAGAACATTATGAAGTTCCAACTCATACTTTTAGTATTGTTAATATAGACCCAAAAAACAATACAGAATGGAAATCAATAACACTACCACAAGTTTTAAAACTAATAGAATCTGATGAAAATGAAATCAATAATCTAACACTTAAAAATCCTCAACTATTAGCGGAAATCGAACAATTTAGAACAATAATTTCTCCTCATTTAGGGCTTCCCTATCAAGTACAGCCAGAATATATCTTACGGCAATTTGAAATTGAAAACAATATGATTTCAAAAAATGAATTGAGAGAACTTATTGATAATCATTCAATAGAATCGAAATTTTTAGAACTCCTAAAAAAAGACAAGTCTTTTTTTGCGGAAATTTATGCTTCTCCGAATGATAGTTATATTTGTTTTTCAGAGTTTCCTGTGGGAGAAGGGACTGTTGATTTTGTACTTTTTACTGGCAGATCAAGAATGGATGTCTTTTTAATAGAAATTAAAGGGGCTGATTTTAATTTATTAACTCAAGGTTATAAAAAATTCAACCATAAATTAGATATTGCTATAAACCAAATTCGTGATAGACTTGATTATATTTACCGAAATATCTCATCATTCCGAGAATCTGTTCACGAGTATAGAGAAAGAGTTTCTAACGGAGAGCGTCTGTTTAACTCTTTGATGGGACCTTGTCAAGATATTTTAGTAGATAAAAACAAAGATATTAATATTCATAGTGTTGTAATAGGAGGAAGAACCAAAGATGATTTAGAAGAAAGCTATAAAAGACATTCTTTTGAATCAACTTTTAATTTACCTATTAAACTTGAATCTTGGGATTCTTTTTACAGAAAATTACGCAGGAGATAATTATTTTTGAGATAAAATCATTTTAAAATAACACAAACCTCTTCTTAAAGTGAATTTTTTACTTTGGAGCGATGGTAAGGTTTTGAAGTTTTTCATATTTTTGTACAGAATTTTAACCATTGAAAACATATCAAAAATGAGATTTCTGTTAGTCATTTTAGCTTTGATGCCTTTGCGGATTTTTGGCCAGTACGACCCAAAAGTCAATGATTATCAGCACAAAAGAATTCTTACAAAATCCGATACAATCCATTATCATATTTATTCAAAAGGTGAAATAGAGAAGAAAAGAAACATAATTATTTTCTTTCACGGTTCTGGTGGTAATCCTCTATTTATGCAAACTGTAAAACAGGATACAATCAAAGTTAATGAAAATGGTGCTATAAATAATAAAATTCAGAGATTTACCTATCTGTACTCTTCTGTTCCTTTTGATTTGGACAAGATTCCTGATGAATATATTTTTGTAACAATCTCAAAAAAAGGTGTTCCGTTTTTTGCCGACAAAGAATCTTACAAGCCTAATAATATCTTTTATGAAAACGAATCTTTAAATTACAGAGTTTGGCAAGGAGAGAATGTAATTAATGAACTTACCAAAAAATGGATAAAAAATCCTGATAAAATCGTAATAATTGGGCATTCGGAAGGTTCTGATGTAGTAGCTAAATTAGGACATAAAAACAAAAAAGTAACACACATTGGATATTGGGCGGGTGGTGCAAATACCCAATATTATGATTTTGCTTTATTCATTCAAAGAGAAGTTCAAAAAGGTAAATTAACACAAAATCAAGTAAATGACTCTTTGAATAATTTATTTACAACTATTAGAAATATAGAAAAGCATCCAAATGACACTGAAAAACAATGGTTAGAGAATTCATATCGCAGATGGGCTCAGTTTGCTGAACCTCCAATACATAATTTATTAAAAATCAATAAACCTCTGTTCTCGTGGCTGTTGCAGGAAAAGATGAATCTGTCCCTATCGAAAGTAGCCTTTTAATTCCAATAGAATTTATCAGACATAGTAAAGATAACTTAACCTTTAAAATATATCCCGATTATAATCATTCTTTTGCAAGACCTCCTCAAAATGAAAATGAAGAGTGGAGTCGGGAATTTATGACCGTTTTTGACGATTTCATGAAATGGGTAAATCAATAATAGATTTACAATGAAATAAAAAATTTCTAAATCGTAAAATACGAACAAGCATTAAATTGACTTAAAAGTAATCATCATCTCTTCCTTGAAAAACGGATTTTCTATTTCGGAACGATGGTGCGGTTTTGATACTATTTATCACCACAAAAGGCTGTTGAATTCACTCTCAACAAAAAAACTTCAAAAAACATATCATTTTTCGGAATTTTTAGTAAATTCGCACTTTAAAATAATCCTCATTTTATTGAGAATGAAGGATTACTCAATTACAACGAATTAGAAGTAGAAATGAAATTCACAGAGCACAAAAACTTAGATTTATCAGTCGTTGCCAAAGAGATACTTACATATTGGCAAGAAAATAATATTTTTGAAAAAAGTATTGAAACGCGTGAGGGCAAAGAGCCGTTTGTATTTTTTGAAGGTCCGCCTTCGGCAAATGGGCTTCCGGGCATTCATCACGTAATGGCACGTACGATTAAGGATATTTTTTGTCGTTATAAAACTCAAAAAGGATTTCAAGTAAAACGAAAAGCAGGTTGGGATACGCACGGACTTCCTGTGGAGCTTGGCGTGGAAAAAGAATTGGGCATTACCAAAGAAGACATCGGAAAGAAAATTTCGGTGGAAGACTACAACAAGGCTTGTAAAGAAGCCGTAATGCGTTACACCAACATTTGGAACGACCTTACCGAAAAAATGGGATATTGGGTGGATATGGAAAATCCGTATATTACCTACAAATCCAAATATATGGAGTCGGTTTGGTGGCTTTTGAAACAGATTTATAACAAAGGATTGCTATATAAAGGCTACACCATTCAGCCGTATTCGCCAAAGGCAGGAACAGGACTTTCTTCCCACGAACTCAACCAACCCGGAACGTATCGTGATGTTTCCGATACTACGATTGTGGCTCAATTCCGTGTGAAAAAGTTAAGTAACAAACTCAGAGAAAAATTATCCAATCCTTTTGATAGTTGTGATATTGCAGGGGCTTCTTGCGGTGGTGCTTTGCATTGGGCGGATTATGATGAGGCAGATTATAGTAAACTTCCAATTTCTATCCTCGCTTGGACGACCACACCTTGGACGCTTCCATCAAATACCGCTTTGGCTGTTGGTAAAGATATTGATTATGTGCTGATTAAAACTTTCAATCAATATACGTTTGAGCCAATCAATATTGTTTTGGCAAAAGTGTTGGTTTCAAAACAATTCGGAAAGAAATTTTTTGAGACTTCAGAACAAGAAGATTTTAAAACTCCCCCTTCGGGGGCAGGGGGGAATATTCCTTACCAAATCCTTGCCGAATTCAAAGGTTCTGATTTAGAAGGGACTACCTATGAGCAACTCATTCCGTGGTTTAGTCCTGCGGAAAATGCCGACCAAGCCTTCCGAGTAATTACAGGCGATTTCGTAACTACGGAAGACGGAACAGGGATTGTACATATCGCTCCGACTTTTGGTGCCGATGATGCTCGCGTTGCCAAAGAAAATGGCATTCCGCCGATGCTTATCAAAGATGAAAACGACAATCTTGTGCCACTTGTGGATTTGCAAGGAAAGTTTGTTAAAGGCGAAAATGTTCCTGAAATTTTTAGCGGAAAATACATCAAAAACGAATATTACGATGAGTCTCCCTCTCTTTCGGAGAGGGACGGGGAGAGGATACCAGAAAAATCGTGGGACGTAGAGTTGGCAATTCTGTTAAAAACTGAAAATAAAGCTTTTAAGGTGGAAAAATACGTCCACTCATATCCGCATTGTTGGCGAACTGACAAACCCGTTTTGTACTATCCGCTCGATTCTTGGTTCATCAAAATTACGGACGTGAAAGACCGCCTTTTCGACTTAAATAAAAATATCAATTGGAAACCCAAAGCCACCGGTGAAGGACGTTTCGGAAATTGGTTACAAAACGCCAACGATTGGAATTTGTCGCGTTCGCGTTATTGGGGAATTCCGCTTCCGATTTGGCGAACCGAAGACAAAAAAGAAGAAATTATCATTGGTTCTGTTGAAGAGTTAAAGGCTGAAATTCAGAAGTCTATTGCTGCAGGATTGATGAAAGAAGATATTTTTGCTGATTTTCAGGTAGGAAATATGTCTGACGAGAATTACGAGAAAATCGACCTACATAAAAACGTAGTAGATGAAATCATTTTGGTTTCAGCATCGGGCAAACCGATGAAACGCGAAAGCGATTTGATTGACGTTTGGTTCGATTCGGGAGCGATGCCTTACGCACAATGGCACTATCCGTTCGAAAACAAAGAAATGGTTGAAAACACTTGGAAAACAGCCGATTTCATCGCCGAAGGAGTTGACCAAACACGCGGGTGGTTCTATACACTTCACGCGATTGCAGGATTAGTTTTCGATGGGATTTCATACAAAAATGTAGTTTCCAACGGATTAGTTTTGGATAAAAACGGACAAAAAATGTCTAAACGTTTGGGCAATGCCATCGATCCGTTCACCACTTTGGAAGAATATGGAGCCGATGCCACACGTTGGTATATGATTTCCAATGCCAATCCGTGGGATAACTTAAAGTTTGATTTGGAGGGAGTTGCCGAAGTGCGTCGTAAGTTTTTTGGAACGCTTTACAATACCTATTCATTCTTTGCTTTATATGCTAATATTGACGGATTTACATACAAAGAAGAGGAAATTCCCTTAGAAAAACGCCCTGAAATCGACCGTTGGATTTTGTCGGAACTTCATACCCTTATCCAAAAAGTAGATGAAGCTTTTGCCGACTATGAGCCTACTCGTGCTACGCGTTTAATTTCGGATTTTGTACAAGAGAATTTAAGTAACTGGTATGTGCGTTTGTGCCGCAGACGTTTCTGGAAGGGTGAATATGAGGAAGATAAGATTTCGGCTTATCAGACTTTGTACACTTGTCTTCTGAACGTGGCAAAACTAATGGCTCCGGTAGCTCCGTTCTACGCAGAGGTATTGTACAGAGATTTGGTGTCAGGAACCCAAAAGGAAACGGCAGAAAGTGTGCATTTAACCATTTTCCCTACAACAGATAAATCGTTTATTGATAGGTCGTTGGAGAGCAAAATGGAAAACGCTCAAAACATTTCATCTTTGGTGCTTTCACTTCGTAAAAAGGAAATGATAAAGGTGCGTCAGCCGCTACAAAAAATTATGATTCCTGTATCAAATGAAGCTGAAAAAAGGGAAATTGAAGCAGTTGCCGATTTGATAAAATCGGAAGTAAACGTTAAAGAAATTGAACTTTTAGAAGATGCTTCGGGTACTTTAGTGAAGCAAATTAAACCGAATTTCAAAACTTTGGGACCTCGTTTCGGGAAAGATATGAAATTGGTAGTTGCTCAAATACAGAATTTTACGCAAGAAGATGTTCAGAATATTGAAAAAAATCGTGAAATTATTATAAAATTAGCCGAAAAAGATGTAACTTTAAGCATTGAAGATGTAGAAATTACCACGCAAGACATCGAGGGGTGGCTTGTGGCAAGTTCAGGGAATTTGTTGGTAGCCTTGGATATTCATATCACGGACGAGTTGAGAAAAGAGGGAATCGCTCGTGAGTTAGTGAATCGTATTCAAAATATCCGAAAAGATAGCGGTTTTGATGTTACGGATAAAATCAATATTTGCATTCAAAAACAAAAAGCGGTGGAAGAAGCTGTTTCAGACAATTTGGAGTACATCAAAAGTGAAACTCTTACTAGTGAACTTACGTTTGCTGAAAACGTTTCAGGTGAACCTATCGAGTTTGATGATATTGTAACGAAGATTTTGGTGGAGAAAGTGTAGACCTTTTTATAGAAATTATAGAGTTTTTGTATTAATGAAACAAAAATCAAAAATATTAGGACAAGTATATACTCCGAAATGGATTGTCAATGAAATACTTAACGAAACAGGGTATTTTGGGCAGTTTGTTTTAGATAAGTACATCTTGGAGCCTTCGTGTGGTGATGGGGCTTTTTTGTGTGAGATTGTCAGAAGATATATTTTTGAAGCTCAAAAAGCTAAAATTCCTTCAAGTGAAATTGTTGAAAATTTACAAACCTATATTTATGGTGTTGAAGTAGATAAACAGGAACATATGAAATGTATCGAAAACCTTAATAAACTGGTTTTTGAATTGTTGCCTGAAAATTATCACATACAATGGAAAGTTTTTAACACAGATACTTTATTGTGGTATAAAGATTATCAAAAATTCTTTGATGTTGTGTTAGGCAATCCACCGTACATTCGTATTCATAATTTAGATGAAGAGACAAGAGCGTTTTTAAAAGAAAATTTTTCCTTTTCGGTGGGAACAATTGATATTTATTTGTCGTTTTTTGAATTAGGCTTTAAGGTTTTGAAATCTGACGGAAAATTAGGCTACATTACGCCGAATAGTTATTTGCACAATACCTCGTATAAAAGTTTCAGGCAGTTTTTAAAAGCTCAAAAAACATTGACTACACTCATTGATTTTAAATCGAATAAAGTATTTCAAGGTTTTTCAACTTATACGGCAATTTCTATTTTTGACACCTCAAAATCAAAGGATTTTTTTGAGTATAAGGAATTAAAAAATGATAAAATAATCTCAGTTAATACTATCAATTTTAAAGAATTAGAGGACAAAAAGTGGTCTTTTTCCAATAAAATAGATAGTAAGTTTATCGCTACTTTATTTAATGATAGAACAGCCGCTTTACGAGATTTTTTTGATGTTCAATACGGATTTGCCACATTAAGGGATAAAATTTTTATCAGTAAAAACATTGAAAAAGATGAAAAGTATTGTTTGTTTAATGGCGTAGAGGTTGAAAAATCTATTTTGAACAAAATCGTAAAAGGGTCTCGTTATAAAGGTAATACAGATGAGATAGAGTGGGTTTTGTTTCCATATGAAAAGGTTCAAAATCGTTTTGTTGTAATTTCAGAAGAGAAATTAAGTGATAATTATCCTAAGGCTTATCAATATTTGCTCTCTCATAAAGAAGAACTTCAAAAACGAGATATGGATAAAGGAGCGTTGTGGTATGAATTTGGACGAAGTCAGGGAATACAGACCATTCATAAAGAAAAAATAGTGGTAAATACGTTGGTAAATGGAAAAGTTATTTTTCATAAACTGCCCAAAGATGTTTTTGTATATTCAGGGATTTTTATCACTCAAAAAAATGAACTTTCACAGTGGGAGATTATGGAAGATGTGTTAGGTTCGCAGGAGTTTTATAAATATATCCGTATTATGGGAAAAGATTTTTCAGGAGGGTATAAATCCATTTCTACCAAGCAGATAAAGGAGTATAAAATCAATTATAAAAATCCAAATACGTTATTTTGAAATGAATAATGCCGAATTTTTAGAAATTGTAAAAAAAGCTTTTTTGAAATTTTTGACCACAGGCTCTCGTAGTAACGAAAAGCTAAAAATATTACACGGAGCCATAGCAAATGATTTATCAAATAGATTAAGTGCAAATTTTCAAGTAAAATCATTAGGTTTTGGAGATAGCAAAGAAGGAAAAATACAAGGTAGATATATTGACAAAAATGTAGATATTACTATTTTAAAAGAAAATATTCCTCTTGCAGGAATTGGGGTAAAGTTTATCCAACAAAATTACGCTCAGAATTCAAATAATTATTTTGAAAATATGTTAGGAGAAACAGCGAATATTCGTAGTAAAAATATTCCTTATTTTCAAATATTTATTATCCCCGAAAAATTGCCTTATTATAAAAACAACGGTGAATTCAGCAGGTGGGAAACCTTTAACACTCATCAGATAAAGAAATATCAAATTTTATCTGCGGATAATGTAAGAATGTACTTGCATACACCTGATAAAATGTTAATTTATGTGCTAAGTATTAAAGAAATGAAAAAAACTATAATACATAAAAATGATTATATACAACATTACTCTTTATCCGAAAATTTAGAAATAAATGTAGCATCTATTGACAGTGCATCTTTTAGGAATGGCATCATTTTAAATGATTATGAAGAATTTATAGAAAAAGTTAAACACAGAATTTTATCAATATGAGTAGCTTGGTTATTTATTATCCTAAGACTTGATTTTTGCTTGAAAAAACTATTATGAAAGAATTAAAAATAGGAAGTTTGTTGATAGGAAAAAAAGCCTATCTGGGAGTAATACTTGGTTTTTTTTTAACAGGAATGGTATGGAGTACCTTCCTTTTTGATAAAGATCATGATTTAATTCCTGTGATGATAGTGATCACCGCCTTGATTTGGGCTTTTATTATTCCGAAGATAAGGAAACATGTTAAATACGATAAAAAATAAAATAATTATATTATGGAAGAAAATATTAGAGTTCGATATTCCGACAAGGAATTGGAAGAGTTTAGAGCTCTTATCGAAGAAAAAATCAAAAAGGCTCAACATGATTTAGAGCTTTTGAAGAGTGCCTATATGAACAGTGCGACCAACGGCACCGAGGACACGGCACCTACGTTTAAAGCGTTTGAAGAAGGATCCAAAGTAACCAGCAAGGAGGAAAATACAGCATTAGCTATTCGTCAAGAGAAGTTTATTCGTGACCTTAAAAACGCTTTGATTCGTATTGAAAATAAAACCTATGGGGTTTGTCGTGTAACTGGTAAACTTATAGACAAACGTCGCTTACTTGCTGTTCCACACGCTACGCTGAGTATCGAAGCGAAGAATATGCAGTAGATTAACAAAAAAGGACTGTCCTAACGTTTTCCGGGGCAGTCTTTTGTTTTTTTATCTTGTTTCTTATCCTGAAATAGCGGTACACAGAAGAATCGTTCTATGAAACGCCTTTAAAGGAAAAGGTGTGCTCAATTCATAAAGATAATTTTATGGAGGAAAATGTTACAAAATTCGATATTCCTTTTACGTGTATAGACTAAAATGTGAATGTATTCTTAAGAAATAATGTGTTAAAATTTCGTTTTTTTTTTTTTTGCTTACCTTTGTAACATATAAGGGGGATTGTACAACTGATGAGACAAGTTATTCTGTGAGAATTCTTCGGTGTTCTCCGGTTGTATAAAGAAAATATAGAATATGAGGAAGAAGGAGAAGTATTGCAATAGGCATTTTACGTTTTTTAGTTTTGTGTTTGTTTTACTCGTAATGACCGCTTGTACAAGTGAATACGGGGAAATTAAAAACATAAAATCGGGTGAAATAACCGAAACTGTTGAATTAAGAGCAACGGACAGTGTTGTGTACCCTCTTGGTTCATCAGTTTCGCATATCATGACGGCGTTCGACTATAATTTAGAGAAACAAATCTTTTCCTTTTATGCTTCCGATACGGTCTATCGTTACAAAAAAGACGTTTTGTATGACAAGATTCCTGTACGCAAACGCCATATAAATTCATTTTCAAGTAAAGAAGGTTTTTTATGGGCTGTTGATTATAACGGCAATAGGCTTTTTAAAGTCGATTCGTTGGGAGGAATTGTGAAAGATTTAAAAATAAAGGAAACTATAAAATATTTCCCTCTTCCCATAACAAAAACAAGCCCAATTATAGAAGATAAAAACAAAGTATACTTCTTTGGTAACATCAGCGGAGAATATTCGGATGAAAATGAAGAAAACAGAAGAGTTATGGGAGTATATGACTTGGAAACGCAGAAATTATCTTGCTTTGTTGCTTATCCGAAAGAGTATGAACATAATTTCGGAGGAGGATTGTTCCGTTGGGTATATGCCGACTATAATTCTAAGGAAAGAAGAATCATCATCAGTTTTCCAGCCTCGCATTCACTATACGTATATGACATAGATAATCTTGAAAAAGAAGTGTCGTTTTACGCAGGGAGTAGGTTTATCGAATCCATTAAATATCTGAAATCGCCCAAGATGTTTCCGATTGATGCAGAAACAAAAGTGAGGCATTTTGCAGAAACGCCGAGTTATTCAAGGGTTATTTTTGATCCATTTCGGGAGGTGTACTATCGTATAGCCGAGCAGGGTACCGTTTACGAAGGAATGGTTGGATGGTCTAAGGAAATATCTGTAATTGTTCTTGATAAGACATTTAAAATTATAGGGGAAACCTTTGTAGGCAAATGTCTAAGTAATTATAGATATGCCATTTATGTTGATCAAGAAGGTCTTAAAGTTCCTGTTCAATCTTCCGAAGATGTGTTGATTTTCAAAAACTATGAATTATGCAATATAGAAAAATAATTTTTTATTTGTTTTTCTGTTTACTCGTTAGTTGTGATTCTGATTATTCAAATTATTATAGGGAATTTGAGAAGATTCCTAATTTGGATTTGAATAAGGTACATACCATTTATGTTATACCCAATCAAGGCTGTGGAGGGTGCATTAGTGAAGCAGAAGAGTTTTATACAAAGGAAAATCATAAAAGTGTATTTTTTATATTTACCCAAGTGTCTTCAGAGAAATATTTGAGAAACAAAATTAAGTTGTCATTGGATAATTCTTATGTTGACACAAGTAATGATTTTATAAAGATAACAGCTAAAGAAATGAAGATATATCCGTACAGGATTGTTTTGAAAAACGGAAAAATAGAATCTATAGAATACAGCAAAGATGGGAACGAGATTTTTAATTAATTTGTGTTATTTTTTTCTTGTGATATTCGTGTCTTGTGAAAGTCATACGGAGAAACAAGCAGAATATGAGGCAGTACTTGATTTGAAGGAATCAATGGGTGTTGAAAAATTGTCTATAAAGCCTTTGGAGGCTACTCAAATGATTCCACTGGAGTTTACGAAAAGATCAGTTTTGCGAAGTGCATATATTGAGGGTGTTACCGATGAATATATTGTTGTTAGAAATGGAAATAGTTTGATTTTTTTTGATACGCAGGGGAAATTTTTATCAAAGATTTCACGTATGGGAAATGGCCCAGAGGAGTATATTGAGAATACGTATAGTTGGATCGATTTTGATAAAAAAGAAGCTCATGTGTATGATTTGCACAGAAAATCTGTTAAAAGATATGATTTTTCAGGGAATTTTATAGAAGAGAAGAAAAACGTTCATTTATGGTCATTTACTGAATTAAGTTCGGATAGATTTATTGCTTACAACGATATGCTTTCGAACTTTGAATTTACCATTTATGATAAAAATTGGAATGTTAAGGATTCTATAATTGAAAGGAAAGATAAATTTAATATAAAAGATTTTAACGTAATTAAAAGTTTCCAAATAAGCAAAAACAATATCTTTTTTTACAACGCCCCGATTATTTATCAAAGTAAAAATGGGGGGATGTTTCCTAAAATATTTTTAGAAAAAGGAAATTTACAGATTCCTGATGAAATTCAATATGATCTCAGTAGAAAAAATGAAAAACAACGATACATTTGGAATGATTTTGTTACGTTGGCGGGGGATTATTTATTTCTCTCCTATTATTACGATAATAAAAAATATGACGATATATGGAATGTGAAAAATCAAAAGCTTTTATATCGTAACACTATATCATCTCCTGATGAATTGCCTGGAGTTCCAATCTCTGTGAACGGAGAGGAAGTAAGAGGCTGGATTCGATATTTTGAAAATGATATGTTCTACTTTGTAGTTTCGGAAGGTGAGCAAGAAAAATTGAATGTAGATAACGAAGAAAATCCGATAATTGTGGTTACTGATCTAAAAACATTTGAGAAAAGTTTTTCAGAGTAAAGGCTCATATTCGTAAATGTTATATACAAATTAAACGGTAATTTATTATCCAAGTAAACTACATAAAAAGCACTTTATCAAAGTATTAAGAACTTCGATGAAGTGCTTTTTGTATATTCAGTTGTCGGAAAATTTAGTGATAAAACCACAGTGTAAATATCTAAGTTTGTACTGTGGTTTTGTTACTAATTTGTTGAATCCCGTGTCACTTTTAATTATTTCTACAAGTATTCTACCTTCAAATTCTGAATTTTTCCATTGAATTTGTTAAGTTTTTTGAGAGGAAAGACTAAGGTTTGTATCCATTTTCGTGCTTTTTCTTTTAGATGAGCATCGTCCTTATGCGGGATGATTCCAAGAGTTTGCACTAATTTTCCGTTCACAAAAAGTGAAGTGCTTTTGTTGGTTCCTTCGATGCTTACTTTTTGTAAACCATTGATTGGCAGAGTGTAATTGAACTGGTAGTCATATCCATCACGGCTAAATCCTATTTTTCCGTCTTTGTCTCTCAAATAGAAAGTAGCATGATCAGACGTGAACAGAGGAGTGTTTTTTGGATTTTCTTTTACTAAGATGTCGAAACTCACACGATAGTCATAGCCTATATCCGTTAGGGATTGGTTTAGATTTTTGTTCTGCTTTGGTTTTTTCACCTCGAAAACTACTCCTTTTTTGGATTTTGCAGGTCGTGCAAGTAAATTTGTAGCAGGAGCTTCGCTCAGTAAGTGACGTTTTTGGTCGAATTCCTCAAAGGAAACCGTCGTGTTTTTGCCATCCCACATTTTTACTGAAAGTGTTTGCATAGCAGGGAATAAACGGTGGTAAACATCTTGCTGGCTGATACCATTACCCACATGGTCATTCCATACGGCAAACATACCTCCTTTTATGCGTGGATGTTTTTCTTCAAATACTTCTTTTCCAATCATGGCAGGAGTCCATTTTTCATATAAGTTTTTGATATTCAAATAATCATAGTAATATCCTGCTGCAGGAACAATGTACAGCCATCCATCAGGGACGCTAAGCACGTCGTACCCCAAAGCTATCATATCACGTGGTTCGGCGTATCCGTTGTACCAGCAAAGCATCAAAACATCATCTACTTTCACAGGGGTTTCTCCTTTTGCGTGAGTCAAAGCTCCCCAAAGAGCTACTTTTTTGCCGAAACTTTCTACGTATTTGATATAATAATCTGTGAAATAACGGAATTTTTCAACTACTTTTTGGTCTTTATTACTGTATTCATCCGTACCAATATGCACCAAAGGATTTACAAATACAGGTTTTTCTCCTTCTAAATATTCTTTGAACAATTTGTCGAAGAATTCATAGGTTTTGGGGTGAAACAGATCTACGTGGTCTTTACCGTATTCATCGCTTCCTATTTCAGGTAAATAGTGCGTAAATGCCAAGGTATGAGCAGGAGCATCAATCTCAGGGATTACAGTAACCCCTTGTTTTAGAGCGTCTATTTGGAATTGACGAAACTCCTCCTTGGTGTAATATCCATCTTTAGCGGCAAGTCCAGGGAAGGTGGAGCTTTCCAATCGGAATGCCGAATAGGTTTTGTTCCAATCATCATTGAAAAATTGCTTAAATCCGTTATCGTTCAAATGCACTTGAAATACGTTCATCTTGTAGTAAGCCATTGTTTTTACTACCGATTTTAGGTAATCTAAGGTGAAGAACTTACGTCCTACATCGAGCATAAATCCACGCATCGGGTAGTCTGGATAATCAACAATTGTTCCGCAAGGTAATTGAGCAGATTGCTCGGTAAGTTGCAATAGCGTTCGTGTTGCCCAAAAAAGTCCTTGTGGAGAGTTAGCACTTACTCTTACTATTTGTCCGATTTCTATTTTGTAGGCTTCCTCGCCTTTATCATTCAATATGGATGGATTTATTTCGAAATGAATATTAGCGTCGTTACTTTTTATTTTCAGTTGTTTGCCAAACATTGTTTCGAAATCATCAGCAAAAATTTTGACGATTTCACTTGATTTTTCATCCCCCGAAAGGGTTGTTTTTTCTGATAAAGTAAACGCACCATCGGATTGCGTCCATTCTCGAAGTTCGGGGATTACAAAGGGTTTTTGGTTTTGTGCTACCGCCACTAAAGACAATAACATCATCATCAGGAAAGAAGATATTTTATTCATAAGAGATTAATTTTGGTTTCATCGCAAAAGTACGGAAGAAAAAAACAAAAAGCTAATGTTAAACCTAAAAATGAAGAAAATGTACGGAGTTGGATTGCACTCATAAAGTCATTCAGAATATTTTTTTTGATTATAAGAGTTTTGAATACTTTATTAAATGGTTGATAAACAGATGATGTGTAAGTTCGTTGTGAGTGTATAACGATAGATGTTCATATTCTTCATAAAGATAATTATGCTTTGCGTAGGATTTTTTCTGTTTTTTACTATCTTTGTGCTTTGACAATCAAGAGGATGTAATTCTATCATTATTTGGTATGTTATACGACTACAACTTTGTTCTCTGAAGATTGTTTTTATCTTATTGTATTCTTTACAATATATTTTTTTATGCGTTTTTACTGTCCACTAAAGGTCGAAATTTTGAAAGTTAGTTTTTTAAAGATTGATTTTAGCGTAAAATGACTAATTTCTAATTTTTTTAAACATATTGGGCATTAAAAATTTCTTATAAAAGCAGAAAACTATGGCAACATTTAAACTTACTGATGAAATCATTGAACAAATTGAAATGTTCATTGAAGAAAAACGCAATCGAGAGTTAATTTCTTTGTTCGAAGAGATGCACTATGCGGACATTGCTGAAATTATTAATGAACTCGATGTTGATCAAGCGATTTATATCATTCGTTTGATAGGTAAGGATAAAACTGCTGACATCATCACCGAATTAGATGAGGAGTTCCGTGACAAAATTTTCGAAAAATTATCCGCCAAGGAAATTGCCGATGAGTTGATTGAGTTGGATACCGACGATGCTGCCGATATCATTTCAGACCTTCCCGAAGAGCGAAAAACTGAGATTATTTCTTACATCGAAGATGTGGAACACGCCAAAGATATCGTTGATTTATTACGATACGACGAAGATACCGCAGGGGGGTTGATGGCAAAGGAGTTAGTGAAAGTAAACGAAAATTGGAATGTACTCAAATGTGTAAAAGAGATGCGTGAACAGGCTGAGTTTGTCAAACGAGTACATTCAATTTATGTGGTAGATGATAATGATGTTTTGAAAGGACGTTTATCACTCAAAGATTTGCTCACAACTTCCACACGTTCCAATGTGAAGGATATCTATATACCAAAGGTGGATTACGTCTATGTTACAGACAGTGCTGAGGACGTGGCTCACATTATGTCGAAGTATGACTTAGAGGCGATTCCTGTAGTGGATGAGATGAAACGCTTGGTCGGGCGTATCACCATTGATGATGTGGTCGATGTTATCAAAGAGGAAGCCGAAAAAGATTACCAATTAGCTGCAGGGATTACCCACGATGTTGAAGCCGATGACAGTATTTGGAAACTTACCAAAGCCCGTCTACCATGGCTATTGATTGGAATGTTTGGCGGATTGGGGGCTGCTAGTATCATTAACGGATTTCAGGATGCGATGAATAATTTTCCTATATTATTGATTTTCATCCCTTTAATACAAGCTACAGCTGGAAATGTGGGGGTGCAATCCTCTGCTATTATCGTGCAAGGGTTGGCCAATAACTCCATTGATAGTCAACTCTGGGGACGATTGTTAAAAGAATTCATGTTGGGACTCATCAACGGACTGGCTATTGCGGCTATTGTGATTTTGGTGAGCCATTTTCTTTTCGAAGCTGATTATATGGTAAGCACTACTGTTGCCGTTGCGTTAGTTACCGTGATTGTGAATGCAGCTATTATCGGTACTTTTATCCCGATTTTTCTACATAAACGAGGTATCGACCCTGCAGTGGCTACAGGACCTTTTATCACCACTAGTAACGATGTTTTAGGAATTCTAATCTATTTTTCAATTGCAAAGATAGTGTTAGGATTTTAGTTAGAAAGTGAAAGTTACGAATTTTCTTGTATTTTATGTTTTCATATTTAGTAAGTTACGTGTTTTTTGTTCATGTGAATGATTTTTCCGTATCGTAAAATGTTTTTCTATATGTACGTTTATAATTTAACCGTAGTAGTTAGTAATGAAATTTTTGAGTTGTGGTTCAATTGGCTCAAAACCGATTATATCCCAAAAGTAGAAGCTTCAAAAAAAATCAATAATACTCGAATTTTTAAAGTATTAAACACTCCATCGGATGTAACTTTTGCGTTACATCACGAAACTCAACATCCCCAGGATTTGTTGGATTTCATTACAAAAGATATCCCTCATTTTCAAGTGCTTAGTCATAATCTTTTTGGAGAAAAAGCACTGATGTTTGGTACGGAATTAAAGGAAATTTTTTTATGACAAGGTTCATTTAGTTGATAAAAAGCAAATAACATTCAGTAAATACAATAGTATAAAGAGTGCTTTTTATGTTGTAAAATAAAGATATTTTCTATTTTTGCGACAATTAGATCTCTGTCTGTAAAGCAATGCCTCCACAATTACGTTTACATTTTATTGTTTTCCTTTGGGGATTTACCGCAGTTTTAGGAAAACTTATTGGTTTGGATGCCTACCATTTGGTTTGGTACAGGATGTTTTTTACTTCGATAATTTTGATAGGATTTGTTGCTGTGTTCCAAAAGCAAAGTATTTTTATTGAACGAAGTTTGGCTGTACGACTTATTGGTATCGGAAGCCTGATGGCTATCCACTGGTTGCTTTTTTTTCAATCTATCAAAGTGTCGAATGTGTCAATTACGCTGTCATGTATTTCTACAGCTACTTTGTTTGCAGCTTTCATTGAGCCATTAGTATTTCGTAGGCGTATTGATTGGACTGAAATTGTTTTGGGAATTGTAATTACTACTTGTATGTTGCTCATTTTCAAAACGGAAATGCGCTATAAGGAAGGGATTATCTATGGTATTTTATGTGCTATTTTTGGAGCTGTATTCAGTGTTTTTAATGGTCGTGTACATGGGAAAACCTCTTCAGCAAACATCATTACTTATGAAATTTTCGGAGGTTTTTTCATGCTTACCATCTACTACCTTTTCTCGGGAGATTTGGAAGGAGTTTCGCATATTTCTGTAAATGATTTCTGGTGGACCTTGTTGTTAGCCAGTGTTTTTACCGCTTATCCAATGTTTGAGTCCATTCGGTTGATGCGACATATTTCTCCATTCACGCTTATTTTAGCCGTCAATTTAGAGCCTGTGTATGGAATTATTCTTGCCTATTTCATTTTTGGCGAATCGGAAAACATGAATCCGATATTTTACGTTGCATCGGGAGTGATGATTCTTTCAATTATTTTGAACGGAATTATTAAAAATCGGAGATAATTCGTCTTGTTAAAAAGATTTAAACTTTGTTATTATTTTCTTACTACAACCTTTTCTTAAACCCATTCAGACGTGAGATGTTTGTATTTCGGTTCTGTAATTTGTAAATTAGCCTCACAAATTTTAAAAATACATTGATAATGAAAAATAACACAGCATCTTTTATCAGAAAACGTTTCGGAGCGTTACTGTTTCTATTTAGCTTACCCATCTTTGCTCAGATTCAGAAAGTTGAACCTCCGTTTTGGTGGGCAGATATGCACCATAGTGAATTACAAATAATGCTTTACGGTAAGAACATCGGACAATTTTCAGTCGAAAGTGAATTGCCGATAGTGAATGTTACCAAAACAGAGAACCTAAACTATATTTTTGTTACTGTCGATACTAAGAATAAACCCGAGGGTAATTACAAAATCACATTGCTTAATTCAAAAAGAAAAATAACTACATTCAATTACGAACTTAAAAAACGTCGCGAAGATTCCGCATTGCGAAAAGGGTTCGATAGTTCGGATGTCATTTATTTACTGATGCCCGACCGATTTGCTAATGGTAATCCGCAAAATGATTCTAATCCGAAACTCAATGAAAAGGCCGATAGAAAACTCCCAGGGGGAAGACACGGAGGTGATATTCAGGGGATTATAAATCATTTGGATTATATTAAATACTTGGGAGCTACTGCCATATGGAGTACACCAATGTGCGAGGACAACGATGAAACTTATTCTTATCACACCTACGGACAAAGTGATGTGTACCAAATAGATGCACGTTACGGGACTAATGAAGACTACAAGCGACTTGCTTCGGAAATGCACAAACGCGGAATGAAACTTATCAAAGATTACGTAACCAATCATTGGGGTTGGAAACATTGGATGATTGATGATTTACCTACGTATGATTGGATTCATCAGTTCCCAGGTTATGCTCAAAGTAACTACCGCATGAGTACACAAATGGACGTAAATACTTCTGAATTTGATAAAAAATATTGTGTCAGTGGTTGGTTTGTAAAATCAATGCCTGATTTAAATCAGAGTAACCCCTTGGTGTTGAATTATTTAATACAAAATGCAATATGGTGGATAGAATATGCCGATTTGGATGGACTTCGAGTGGATACTTATTCCTACAACGATAAAGAACCAATTGCTCGGTGGACGAAAGCTATTATGGATGAATATCCTAATTTTAATATTGTAGGAGAAGTATGGCTACACGATCAAGCACAAATATCGTACTGGCAAAAAGATAGCCCTATCAGTGCCATTCAAAGTTATAATACGTATTTGCCATCTGTTATGGATTTTACGTTGCACGACGCTATTGGAGAGGCTTTTCGCGCGACTCCTTCGTGGGATAAAGGAATGATACAGATTTATGATAACTTTGTAAACGATTTTTTGTATAAGGATATTAATAATTTATTGATTTTTGCTGAAAATCACGATACATCACGTATTAATGAAATCTATCAAGATGTAAAAGATTACCAATTGATAATGACTCTTTTAGCTACAGCTCGAGGCATCCCTCAACTCTATTATGGAAGCGAAATTGGAATGCGAGGTGATAAAAGTAAAGGAGATGCTTACATACGTCAGGATTTCCCAGGAGGTTGGGCTGATGATAAACAAAATGCATTTACACCAGCTCAACGAACTGAAGAACAGAAACAATATTTTGATTTTACGTCCAAATTATTCAATTGGCGAAAAACAAAACCTGTGATCCACTACGGAAAAACTAAACAATATCTGCCTCAGGATGAAGTGTACGTTTATTTCCGATACACAGAAACTGAATCGGTTATGGTAATTATTAACCAAAATAAAGAAACGCAAATGCTTGATTTAAATCGTTTTGATGAAAGTCTAAAAGGGTTCTATGGAGGAAAAGATATTATCTCAGGCAAAAATATTACATTGCAAAAGGACTTACAAATAGCAGGAAAAACAGCAATGGTGATTGAACTGCAGTAAATTTATATAACATTTAAAAATCAATCGATTACGAGTAAAGTAGTCGATTGATTTTTGTTTATTAAAAACTTCAAGGATACGATGCAGTTTCTTATGCAGAGGTTATTTACTTCTGAAACAATAACTGACTTTACTATTTCGATTATGCAGATATCCAAATGATTAAGTAAATCAAAAAGCCACACTTAGTAAAAATTATTTAATTTTCCTTCTCTTTTTTGTGAAAAAACTTTCCGAAATTGTGTTTTTTGTATTACTTTTACACCTCGAATCATTTTTTTAATTTACGTATGGATTTTGTTAGACTTTACATCAAGAGAATTTCATATAGTCATTCCCAAAACGAGGCTTTTGTTTTGATCCTACATGAGTTAGAGTCCGATTTGAAATTGCCTATCGTCATCGGTGCTTTTGAGGCTCAGGCAATTGCATTGGAATTAGAACGAAATGTGGTTCCTCCACGCCCGTTGACGCATGACTTATTTAAGATTTTCGCCAAAAAATTCAATGTAAATATTACTAAAGTAGTTATTAATCGATTAGAAAACGGTATTTTTTACTCCAATATGGTTTGCGAACGAGATGGAGAGGAGCATATTATTGATGCTCGTACCAGTGACGCCATTGCATTAGCTTTACGATTCAATGCACCTATTTTTACACACCGTTTTATATTACAGAAGGCAGGAATTTACATTCCTGAACCCAATGAACCACAACCTCAATCTCCGACTCTTAACATTGAGGATGATGAAAAAATACAAGAGAAAAGAGCTCGTTTCAAACGATATTCAATGAGTGAGTTAAAGAGAATGCTTGAGGAATGTATTGAGAGTGAGGATTATGAATTAGCGGCAGAGTTGCGTGATGAGATAACTCGAAGAGAAACAGATGATTAACACAAAAATAGAAGCACTTATTAAATAAGAATGGCGTAAAATGAGTTTTTATCACTATTTTAATGATTATAATCATATGTTGGGGCAATACGATTGTTACAAAGTCTACGAAAACTCATTAAAGCGAATTTTGAAAAACTTGACTAATGTAGAATAATAAAAATATACGTATGAGAACGATACTAATTCTTTTTCTTTTTCTTTTCCCATGGATAGGAAAGGCTCAAAGTTCAGAAGTTATGTCACAAACAATTCCAAGCCAAGGATTTACCTTTGAGAGTTTATGGCGAGGAGTTCTTGGAATGGTGGTTTTATTGGCTATAGCCTATTTGTTTAGTAGTAACCGAAAGAAAATCAATTGGAAAACTGTTGGAATTGGACTCGCCTTGCAATTATCTCTGGCTGTTGGTGTGTTGAAAGTTGATTTTGTCCAAGCGATTTTCGAGAAAATCGGAGGGGTGTTTGTTCTTATTTTAGACTTTACTAAAGTGGGAAGTGAATTTCTTCTTGGTGGATTATTAGACGCGTCCACTTACGGGTTTATCTTCATATTTCAAATTCTACCTACCATAATTTTCTTCTCTGCACTAACTTCGCTTCTCTTCTATTTGGGTGTTATTCAGATTGTTGTGCGAGGAATGGCATGGGTGCTATCCAAATTCTTAGGAATTTCAGGAGCTGAGAGTTTATCGGTAGCAGGAAATATCTTTTTAGGACAAACAGAAGCTCCCCTAATGATTAAAGCATATTTACAAAAAATGACAAAATCAGAGGTGCTATTGGTCATGATTGGCGGTATGGCAACTGTTGCAGGAGGTGTTTTAGCTGCTTATATCGGATTTTTAGGAGGAGACGATCCTCAGTTGCGATTGATATTTGCGAAGCATCTGCTAGCGGCATCTGTGATGGCAGCACCAGGAGCCATTGTTATTTCAAAAATATTGTATCCGCAAACTGAGAATTTTTCAAATGAATCCAAAGTATCGGTAGAAAATGTAGGTTCAAACGTATTGGATGCTATCGCTAACGGAACTACCGAGGGATTAAAATTAGCTGCCAACGTAGGAGCTATGCTACTTGTTTTTGTAGCTTTCATTGCGATGATAAACTACATTTTCGGTTGGATTGGCGATATTACTTCGCTTAATACAATCATTAGTGAGAATACTTCCTACAAGTCTCTGTCATTGGAAATGATTCTTGGAGTGCTATTTTCACCTCTGATGTGGCTCATTGGAGTAGCTAAAGAGGACATGATGCTAATGGGACAATTGTTAGGTGTTAAATTGGCATCGTCTGAGTTTGTGGCATATACGCAGTTAGCAGATTTAAAGAACGTGGCTTCTGCTTCACATTTAATGTACGACAAATCCATTATCATCGCAACCTATATGCTTTGTGGATTCGCTAATTTTGCATCAATCGGCATACAAATAGGAGGCATAGGCTCGTTGGCTCCTACACAGCGGAAAACATTGTCAGAATTTGGATTGAAAGCCGTTTTAGGTGGTTCGTTAGCGTCTCTTTTGTCGGCAACCATTGCAGGGATGATTGTAGGTTAAACATCTTCGGTTTCCGATAGATGTACCAATTCTACACCTGCCTTTTTGAGGAAATCAATTCCCTCATCATCTTTGTAAAGTTCTTTGTAGACAACTCGTTTAATCCCCGATTGGTGGATGAGTTTACTGCATTCTTTGCAAGGCGACATGGTAATGTAAAGTGTTGCCCCTTCTGACGATTGGGTTGAAGCCGCAACTTTCATAATTGCATTAGCTTCAGCATGAAGTACATACCATTTCGTATCTCCATTGTTGTCTTCACAACAATTATCAAATCCTGTTGGAGTGCCGTTATAACCATCGGAGATAATCATTCGATCTTTAACGATGATTGCCCCCACTTGCTTACGCTTACAGTGTGATAATTTAGCCCATTCCATAGCCATTCGCATATAGGCTTTGTCGTAACGTATTTGTTTGGTATTCAATATGTTCATAATCTTATCTTAAGAATTCTATGTTTCCGTTCGAATCAAAAAACACCAATCGAGAAGGTGACTTTACTTTTGTATCCATTTGGCGATATCGCACCACGTAATCGCAGTTATGAATAATTTCGGCTTCTATTTCTTTGAAAATCTTTGGAGTAGGTTTGCCACTAATGTTTGCTGAAGTGGAGACTATCGGTTTTCCGAACTGTCGGATGATTTTTTGGCAAAAATCATCTTGAACTAAACGTATTCCAATCGAATTATCTACTGCGATAACATTTTTTGCTAAATTTTTTGCTTTTGGATAGATTACTGTTGTAGGTTCAGGGTTCTTTTTAATAAAATCAAACACTACATCAGCAACATCTTCTGTGTAATCACGTAACATTTGTTCAGAATCTACCAAAACGATCAAACTTTTGCTTTCGTTTCGTTGTTTTATACTAAAAATTTTAGTTACTGCTGCTTCATTAGTGGCATCGCAACCAATCCCCCAAACTGTATCCGTTGGATAAAGTATTGTTCCTCCATTAGTCAGCGTTTCCACTGTTTTTTTGATATCTTTTTCCATTGTTATTTTCGTCTGATTCTGAATACTTTTACCATAAATAGAATAACTCCAAAAACGTAACTTTTCTCCACAGCTTTACTCAAATTTCCTCTTGGAGTAACTAACCTTAGTGAAGTTTTCTCGGTTGTGAGATCTTTCGACGAGAAACTTTCGTATTTTTGTGGCGAATATACTCAAAAAAAATGTATTTAGGAATCATTTCTTTTTTTAAAAGTTTTTCTTTCTTCAAAGGCATACTCAAAACTATAGCAGTTATGGTACCTATTGGAATAGGTTGGTACTTTAATGCTTTGGAAGTAGGTCTCCCAATAGGGCTAACCATTATTGCTATTTCACCGAGTGATATTCCTGGAAATCGTAAGCATCACATCGGAGGGTTACTCGTGGCAACACTTTTGGCAATGATGAGTTGCCTTTTCGTGAATTTAGCTTTTCCATACTTTTATATCTTGTTGATAACCATATTTTTACTAACGTTTTTCAATGCCTATATTTCCCTTTATGGGCATCGAGCTTCCATGGTAGCTTTCTCAGGATTATTCAGTATTGCATCAACTTTATCGCACATTGAGCAAGGCGAAGGCATTTTTTTACATCTATTGTATATATTCATCGGTGGGGTGTGGTATATCTTGCTAGTTATGTTCTATTTATGGATAAAACCGCGTCAATACAGTGAGCAATTGTTGGGTAAATGTTTTTCGCTTACAGCGGATTTTTTTTCGGTACGAGCCCGTTTGTTGCTGTCCGAGGACAGAGATGAGGGATTTAAAAAAATGATTGATTTACAGACTTTTCTGAATGAAAATTACGAAAAATTGCGTGATGTTATTCTCAATTCACGTAGTAAATCAGGTAAAACCGATTATTTGCAGAGACAATTTTTAATGTTCATTGAATTGGTGGATATTTTTGAATTAGCTCTGGCAAATCCTGTGCAATATGAAAAAATTGACAAGGAATTTGCTGAAAATAAGGATATATTACGATTTTATTCCGATTTTTTAGAAGAACTTTCTCGGCAGTTACAACAAATGTCGGTTTATATTGGTTCTCGCAAGAGTGTTCAGTTGGATAATTCGCTACAAGAAAAGTTGTTGCTCATACAACAAAAAAATAATGAGTTTAAGACGCAAAACAATAGAGACTCGGACAAAGAAAAAGTATTAACTATTCGAAATTTTTACATCTATATTGAAAATCAGTATAATTCTATTGAAAACATACGAGTTATTTTTGAAAATTATTACCAAAGTAATATAGGCAAACGTGATGAAGAGAGCTATCGAAAGTTTGTAAGTTCCCAAAGCTATTCATGGAAACGACTGAAAGATCATATTTCGTTACAATCATCTTTCTTTAGACACTCCATTCGAATTTCAATAATAACTCTAATTGCTTTTCTAATAGGCGATTATTTTTCGATTAGTAATGCGTATTGGATTGTGTTAACTTTGTTCATCATTATGCGTCCTGGGTTTGGGCTCACCAAAGAGCGGTCGCTCAATCGAATTTACGGAACAATTTTAGGTGGAGTAGTCGCTTTTGCGGTAATATATCTCTTTCCGAATCCGACTTTACATCTTTATGTTGGGGTGCTTTGTATGCCTATTGCTTTTGGATTGATGCAGGAGAATTATATGTACGCTTCTATTTTCATCACCATTAGTGCTATTTTTATGTTTGCATTAGCTTCGCCCGATGTTTATGCTGTGATTCACGATCGAGTACTCGATACGGCTATCGGTGTAGGGCTTGCGTTCGTGGCTAACTACCTGATTTTGCCTACGTGGGAATACCGAACCTATGGCGATGCTATTCAGAAATCCATTCGCGCAAACATTGGCTATTTGAAGCAAGTGAAGTCCGTTTTTAATACAGATCAAGTTATTACCAATGCGTATAAAATATCTCGAAAAGAAGCATTTTTAGCACTTTCCAATCTCAATGCTACTTTCCAGCGGATGATGCAAGAGCCTAAATCGAAGCGAAATAAAACAGCCCTAACCTACGGGATTATCGTAATCCAGCAGTCGTTCCTTTCGTCTGTGGCTTCCTTGGGTGTTCGTCTGAAAGCTCATAAAACAACTTTCCCAAAAGAAGTTTTTAACCAAGCGATAGATGATCTCATTACATCGCTCGAAATGAATTTAGCATTGCTTACAAACGAATTCACTGTAAATGTTCAGAATTATGAAATTTTCGTAGAAAATTTCCATAAATCTGTTCAAAATATTATTGAAAAACAGGAGCTTTCAAAACAAAGTCCAATTTCAAAGCGTGAAACCCAACTCTATCTGGAACAGTTCAAATATCTCTTTGGACTTGCTAAGAATTTGGAACAGGAGTTGAAAAAGTTATGAAATAAAATTAAAAAAGTTTGTCTTCAAAAAGAAAACAAACTTTTGTTAAAATATTATTGTAAATCTTCAAAGTTGAGATTAATGGTAGAGTTGTAGCCATCCATACTATAGCCTTGAAATGCTCTTGTTTTGAAATTTTTTTGGTGTCTTTCTGAAATAACTTCTTCACCTTTTTCCTCGAAAACGTAGCCTGTCATTTCATTGAGAATATCTTTAAATGGCTCAAAATCTTCTTTGTACAAGTAGATTTTATGTTTTTTGTAATGGAAAGAACCGTCTTCATGTGTGAATTTTTTACTTTCTGTGATTGTCAGATAATAATCCTTTGCACGTGTAGCTCTCACATCAAAGAAATAAGTTCTTCTTCCAGCTCTTAATGCTTTTGAAAAAATTTCTTCATTTTCTAAAAATTCTTTCTCTTCCATAGTTGTTTATTTAAAAATAATTGAAAATCATCTCTGGGCAAAAGTCTAAAAAAAACCTTAATTAGACAATTTTTTTTGCAAAAACAATCTCATATAAATTATTTTTTATGATAATTTTATGAATAAGAATAAAAAATATCTGTAAATCTTAAATTTATCTTAACGAGAAATACGTTAAATTTATATACGTTGAAGAAAACGTTTTCAGAAAGCTATGTTGTTGAGTTAATTTTTTTGAATGTTTCGTGTTGCTCAATCGCCAATTCTATTTTTTCAACTATTTGCTCTACACTTTCATTTTCGTAATCAATCTGTAAAGGGTCTTTAATGACCATGGATTGTTGAATACCTTTTTTCTTGAAGTTTATTCCTTTTTTGTCAAACGATCTGCGAAATCCGTCAATGACAATAGGCACAACGATGGGTTTATATTGCCTGATGATATGTGCTGTTCCTTTGCGTATTGGTTTCCAAGGAGATGTTGTTCCCTGAGGGAAGGTAATGACCCATCCATCATCAAGTGCCACCCCTATGTTTTCAATATCGCTTTGTTTCACTTCTCTTTGGATATCTTTACCTTTTTCTCGCCAAGTTCGGTCAACGGTGATGGCTCCTGCATATGCTAAAATTTTAGGTAATATGCCTGATTTCATCGTTTCAGAGGCCGCTACGTAATATATGTTCAGTTTTGGATTCCACAGATAACCAAAGCCTTTGAGATTGTCTTTTCGTCCCTTTAAACTTGCGTTGAAAACATGCAACATAGCAGCCACATCGGCAAAATAAGTCTGATGATTAGAGATGAACAAGACATTGTTTTCTGGCAATTGACGGATGATATCCGAGCCTTGTATGTTTAGTTGATTGATTCCGTTGTAGCGTCGGTGTGTGATGAATCCAAAAACCCGAATTACCCAACGTTTTATCCATAAAATATGTCCAAAAGGATTTCTTTTAAGTAATTTCATAAGCGTATCTTTTTGGTTTTTAATTAATTACTCCGCTTCCAATAAGCTCGTCATCTTCATACCACGCTGCGAATTGTCCTTCAGTAATAGCACTTTGTGGCTCTTTGAAATCAATGTACAGCCCGTTAGCTACCTTGTGGAGAGTGGCTTTTTGAAGCGGTTGTCGATAACGAATGCGTACCATGAAGTCCTTACTATCTCCTGTTTTTAGAGCCAAATCAGGTCGTACCCAATGCATATCTTCTTCTCTGATGAACAGTGCTGAACGGAATAGACCTTGGTGAGTGTTGCCTTGACCTACGTAGATAATATTCTGATTTACATCAGTTTCTATAACGAAAAGTGGCTCAGGTGTACCTCCAACATTCAGTCCTTTCCGTTGCCCTTTTGTAAAGAAATGAGCTCCTTGGTGCTTTCCTTTTACTTTTCCATCAGTAGGCTGATACGTAAAACGCTTTGAACGAAATTCTAACTCACTTTCGTACGATTCAAAATTTAACTGTTGATGCCGTTTTGTATATCCTTCCCAATCATTTGGAATTTCAATAATTTTTCCTTCTTTCGGGAGTAATTGTTGTTGTAAAAACTCAGGAAGACGTATTTTTCCAACAAAACATAAGCCTTGCGAGTCTTTCTTTTCAGCAGTTATCAGCCCTTGTGCGGACGCGATGGCACGAACTTCAGATTTTTGTAACTCACCAATTGGGAAAAGAGCTTTACTTAGTTGATTTTGAGATAATTGGCACAAGAAATAGGATTGGTCTTTGTTACTGTCCTTTCCTGCTAAAAGTCGGTATATTTTTTTTCCTTCAACATCCGCTTCCTCCTTACGACAATAATGCCCTGTTGCCACATAATCAGCACCTAAACTGAGGGCTAAATTCATGAAAACATCGAATTTTATCTCTCGATTGCACAGCACATCAGGGTTTGGAGTACGTCCATTTTCATACTCACTGAACATGTAATCGACGATACGTTGCTTGTAAGGCTCACTCATATCAACCGTTTGAAACGGAATTCCTAACTTTTCGGCCACTAATAGTGCATCATTACTATCCTCTAACCATGGACATTCATCTGAGATTGTTACTGAATCATCATGCCAATTTTTCATGAAAAGTCCAATAACCTCGTATCCTTGCTGTTGTAGCAAATAGGCAGCTACACTGCTGTCAACTCCACCACTTAAACCAACTACAACTTTTTTCATATTTTCTTATGCGAAAACTACTGTTTATTGTTAAAGAGTATGGAATAAGTAAAGATTATTAGCAACTACATTCCATACCGTTGTTTTTAATAAGCAACTTAGAACTTGCTTTTACACTTAAATTATTTTCGAAACGACTAATTTTTCAACCTCCACGATTTGTTGATTGATATTGTTTAGATCTATTTTTATGGGTGTATGCACGTAAAAGGTTATTTTATTTCCCAATCCCATTGGAAAAGCACCGTATTTGAGTACTTTCCATGAGTTGTTAATTGTCAAAGGCACTACATATCCATCAGGCATTTGTGACATAATGGCTTCTAATCCTTTGGTTTTGAAAGGTTTTGGTTTTCCGTCACGCCTTCGTGTTCCTTCAGGAAAAATAAACCCAGCATCATTGTTTGCTTGTAATGATTTACCAAATTCTATTAGCTGAGGTATAGCATTTTGTGGCTTACTTCGGTCAATTAATACTGAGCCATTATGGCGTAGGTTTATTGTTATACTTGGAGTTCCATTGCCTAATTCTTTTTTACCTACGAAGCGAATCGCATATTTTCGTAAAAACCAAATCAAGGGAGGAATGTCATACACACTCTGGTGGTTGGCAACAAAAATCAGCGGTGTGTTTTCAGGTAAAGGAGATTCAAATGTTAAATAAGAACGATTGCCTGTCATCCACATTACGTGTACTAACAAGAAATTCAAAAAATCGACTACTGCTTTATGCGTTTTTCTACCAAAAGCGTGAATCGCAATCCATTGTATTGGATGGAAAATAAGAAGTAAACTCCCAAAAATGAGATAATGCAAAGCACTAAGCGGGTAGGATATTATTTTCATAGGATATAAAATAAAACAGTTTATCCCAAAAGGGTTGGTTTCATTCCAAATTTGCGAGGAATATTTGCATTATCGACTTACAAAAATTCCTCGCTCTTTCGGAATGATAGTGCTATACAAATTTGATTTTTCTAACACCTGTGTGGATTTCTGATTAACAGAACTCGTCGTAAGCCTGTTTCAAATTATCCGAAATAGTTTCAGCATAACGTCCTTCGATGTGATGACGCTCTAACATATGCACTAATTCTCCATCTTTAAATAAAGCTATGCTAGGCGATGATGGAGGGAAAGGGAACATGAAATTACGAGCTTCTTCCGTTGCCTCACGGTCAACTCCTGCAAAAACGGTTGTTAAATGATCAGGTTTTTTTGCGTTTTGAAGACTCTCAATCACTGCTGGACGTGCGTTACGTGCCGCACAACCACATACCGAATTCACTACAACTAAGGTTGTTCCCGATTGTTTCAATGCTTCCTTAACGGCATCAACCGTTTTTAATTCTTGAAAACCAACATTTGTTAGCTCTTCTATCATTGGTTTTACCAACTCTGGTGGATACATAATTTTACTTTTTTTTAGTTAGGGAGCAAAGATATGAAATTAATTTGAATTATAAGTTTTTTGTGATAGTAGGGTTGCTGGGAGAAGAATATATTTATTCGATTTTGTTCGATTCGCTTCGTTTTTTTTTTGGTTTTTCAAAAAATATCCTTACTTTTATCGCAAACAAATTGATTCTGATTATGAAATACGAAAAAAAATCTACCGGAAATCTTCAAAATTTAGAGAACTCTTCACAGAAAATCCACGAGTCGCTCAAAGCCTTGAACGAACGTTACTACAACATTAATTCCTTGGCAAGATATATCGATATTTATCGGCTTTCTCAAAATGACCCCATTGAATTTTGGGAAACTATTGCCAATAACAATTTCCAATGGCGTAAGAAATGGGACTCTGTGTTAGAATGGGATAAAGAGAAAAGCGAGGTAAAATGGTTTTCAGGAGCAACGCTCAACATCACCGAGAATTGTATTGATCGACATTTAGCACATCGAGGCGAACAAACTGCGATTATCTGGGAACCAAACGATCCTAAAGCTCCTGTTAGGAAGTTAACATACAATGACTTAGCCAGAAATGTTTACCGAATGGCAAACGTACTGAAATCCCAAGGTATAAAAAAAGGAGACCGCGTGTGCATTTATCTTCCAATGATTCCAGAACTAGCAATTGCTGTGTTAGCATGTGCGAGAATTGGAGCTGTACATTCGGTAGTCTTTGCAGGGTTTTCATCGTCTTCATTAGCATCACGTATCAATGATGCTGACTGTAAAATGGTTATCACGGCAGACGGTGGATTGAGAGGAGAGAAAACAATACCTTTAAAAAATATTGTTGATGAAGCTCTTAAAGAATGTCAATGTGTTGAAAAAGTGTTAGTGGTGGAACATACGCACCAACAAGTTACAATGCACTCTAATCGTGATATGTGGTTAGCACCTTTATTTCAAGAGGCTTCCGAATTTTGTCCCGCTGAAACAATGGAGGCTGAAGATATGCTTTTTATCCTATATACTTCAGGGTCAACGGGCAAACCTAAAGGAATCGTACATACAACCGCAGGATATATGGTCTATTCAGCTTTTACCTTTAAGAATATTTTTCAATATTCGGATGGCGACGTGTATTGGTGTACGGCCGACATTGGCTGGATAACGGGACATAGCTACATCGTTTATGGGCCACTTTTGAATGGAGCTACAACTGTAATTTTTGAAGGTATACCTTCTTACCCTGATTTTGGACGTTTTTGGGAAGTTGTTGAGAAACATAAAGTTAGTCAATTCTACACAGCTCCAACTGCAATCCGTTCCTTAGCTAAGCAGTCGTTGGAGTTTCCTCAGAAATACGATTTGTCATCATTAAAAATTTTAGGATCGGTTGGAGAGCCTATCAATGAAGAGGCATGGCACTGGTACAACGATCACATTGGTAAAAAACGTTGTCCAATTACTGATACGTGGTGGCAAACCGAAACAGGCGGTATCATGATTGCTCCTATTCCGTTTGCAACACCAACCAAACCAACCTACGCCACTTTTCCTTTACCTGGGATTTTCCCTGTTCTGATGCAAGAAAATAAAGAAGAAGTTACTGAAAATTCTCGAGAAGGACATTTGTGTATTGCATTTCCTTGGCCGGGAATGGCTCGAACCGTTTATGGAGATCATCAGCGATATATTGACACTTATTTTTCGGCATATGAAGGAAAATATTTTACGGGTGACGGAGCTTTTCGTGATGAGGTTGGTTACTACCGAATTACGGGACGTGTGGATGATGTAATCATTGTTTCTGGTCATAATTTAGGAACAGCTCCTATCGAAGATGCTATCAATGAACATCCTGCTGTTGCAGAGTCGGCCATTGTAGGTTTTCCTCACGACATCAAAGGAAATGCTCTTTACGGTTTTGTGATTCTTAAAGATGAAACACGTGTGCATGACAATGTGCGTCGTGAAATCAATCAACTCATAGCTGATAAAATTGGAGCCATTGCTAAATTAGATAAAATACAGTTTGTTACTGGTTTACCTCGTACCCGTAGTGGAAAAATCATGCGTCGTATTTTACGAAAAATAGCTTCTAATGATGTGTCAAACTTAGGCGATACAACTACTTTGGTGAACCCTGAAATCATCGAAGATATTATCAAAAATGCTCTATAAAGTTAATGGAGTGTTTTAGTTACAAAAAACACGTTTGATACATGTAATTTTCTGTGTATCAAGTTGTTTTAACTTTTGTAATATAGCTCAGTACGACAAAAAAATGCCGTATTGAGCTATTGCATATACGCAACTGAAACATATCCGATTAACATTCCAATAAAGAAAGATGTTGCAAAGTACAAGAATGTGAGTATCAATGATTTAAATATAGTTTTCGAAATGGGTTCCTCATATAAAATTTTGTTAGAAATTGTAAAATAAGTGACCAGTCCAGCTATGCAAATTACATACAATATCCAAAAAAAGGTATTTAGTCCACTCCATAAAAATATTCCCATCAAAATGCTTGTAAATAAATAGATTACCGTATGCAAATGCAAGGAATGAATTAGGTGTATGTACATTTTTTTGTATTTTTTTCGAAAGAAAATAAGCAACAATAGGGACACAAAAGGCATCATTAAAAGCATAGTGTAGGATGTGATAGATAAGTATTTCGCTATTTGTGTATCCGTAAACTCCGTCATCTGGGTTACAGTTCCGAAGGTAAAAACGCCCACTTGCTTGATCAAATTGCGGAGCTTGATATGTTCAAAACGGTCAAGCTCTTTCCATTTTGTTGTAATTAAGGAATCTGTTTGGGAACTATTTTCGTAAACGGTTTTTAATTCTTTGAGAGTAAGTTGATATCTTCCCACCCAAATAGTATCAAACTCAGGTTTTTTATTGAGAAATACTACATAGCTGGAAGCAATTTTTTGACTTCCTATACTAAATTGATTATCCAAAACTCCTACTCGAAAATCTGAGAATATATTTTTATCCGCCCAATTGTTGAAAGTTTTCCTGTTTAGATTATTCCATTTGTTTTTATGTTTGAAAATACTGTCAATAAATGATTTAATTTGGTCAGAATTTGCATCTTTTAGTTGCATATATTCAGCCTCCGTAATTTTCAATTGCGTGGACGTTACCGACTTATTAATACTTGTGAACAGACGTTGCATGAAACCCGAATGTGAAGCTTTTTGAAAAGAAAAACTCAAAATCACAAAGAAAATGAAGGAAAAAAATAAATACAATTTGAAAGGAGGTACAAAACGAATACGTTTTCCTTCTACGTATTGTTTGGTAATTTGTCCTGGGCGTAAGATTGTTTTGAGTGTGTTCCAAATTTTATTGTCAAAGTTGATGAACGACCCAAAAAAATCACTTGTTAATTCTTTGATAGAGAAATCATTATAATGGTTCTCTTGTCCACAATTATGGCAAAAATTATCCTGTGCCGAGAGCATCGTTTGGCAATTTGGACATTGACTAATTCGTTTTCTTCTCTTCATAAGTACTATCGCAGACTTTTATTGATATCTTCAATATACTGTAATAGCTCTTCTTTTCCCAATCTGCTCTCCGATGAAGTGACAAAATATGGTGGAAATTCCTCCCAAGTTTCCAGTAGAGTTTGTCTGTATGCTTCTACATTTCGCTCAATAGCATTGGGTTTTAGTTTGTCGGCTTTGGTAAAGATAATTGCGAACGGAATGCTATTTTCCCCTAACCAGTGCATGAATTCTAAATCGATTTTCTGAGGTTCGTGACGCACATCTACCAAAACAAAAGCACAAACCAACTGATGGCGTTTTTCAAAGTACTGTGTAATAAACTTTTGAAATACTTTTTTGGTGCTTTTTGAAACACGTGCATATCCATATCCAGGCAAGTCTACCAAAAACCAATTATTATTGATTTTGAAATGATTGATAAGTTGTGTTTTTCCAGGTCTGCCAGAAGTTTTTGCCAGATTCTTGTTGTTTGTGAGCATATTAATCAACGAAGATTTCCCTACGTTTGATCTTCCAATGAAGGCATACTCTGGAAGTGGTTCGTTAGGGCATTTACTTACATCGGAATTACTGACAACAAATTCTGCTTTGGTAATAATCATTTTTTTCTAAAAGTTTATTGGATTAAAAGCGAAAAATCACTGTATTTAGTGATTTTCCTTCTTAATTTAATGTATATTCTGTTTAATAAGCCAACTGTTTAGCAGTTCGTTAAACTTATCTGGATGTTCCATCATAGGGGCATGTCCACACTTGTCAATCCAGAATAACTCTGAATTGGGTAATAATTCGTGAAACTCCTCAGCCACACGCGGTGGCGTTACAATATCGTTTCTGCCCCAAATTAGGCAAACGGGAGTTGTCATCTTTGGTAAATCTTTTGCCATATTATGGCGAATAGCACTTTTAGCAAGAGCCAATGTTTTGATGAGTTTTCCTCGATCGTTGACGTCTCTAAATGCTTCATCTACAATCTCTTTGGTAGCGATAGCAGGGTCGTAAAACACCTCTTCACACTTCTTTTTGATAAACTCATAATCACCTCGGCGAGGGTAGCCATCGCCCATAGCACTTTCATAAAGACCTGAACTTCCTGTCAATATAAGGGCTTTCACACGATTTGGGTGTAATTTAGTATAAAGTAAACCAACGTGTCCGCCTAAGGAGTTCCCCAACAGGATTACTTCCTCAAAATTTTTGTGCTTTATGAATTTGTGTAAAAATTTCGATAAAGTTTTAACAGATGTGGTAAGTAAAGACATTGAAAACAAGGGTAACTGAGGAATCACTACTTTATAGTTAGCTTTCGAAAAAAAAGAAATTACACCTTCAAAATTACTTAATCCGCCCATCAGCCCATGTAAGAGGATTATTGGGGTTCCTTCCCCTTTTTCAATGTATGAAAATTTTCCTTCTTGTTTTACTTCTGTTGTCATCTATTTTAAATGGAATTTTGTAAGCAAATATACTACTTAAATTCAAATTACACAGAAAAATCACATGTTTTTTTATTCAAAATCACATATTTTTTTGTTTTCTGTCATTTATTATGAAATTAACCGCTGATTTTTAACATTTTAAGTGTTTAAAAGTGATTTGTCTCAATGTATAACCATATTAAATAAAATTGTAAGCGAAATTAACAGACAGAATATTTTTAATGATAGTAATAGACGTTGTTAACGTGTGATGTGGTGGTAATTGAATTATGCAACACTCTGTTTGTCAATTATTTATTTTATTTTTTATAAGTAAGCCGACCACTAAGTTATAGCTTTGTACGCCGTGTTGTTGTTTGTTTGCTTTTAGAAAAGCGTCGTAACTGGCTTTGAAAATTGGCTCAGCTTTGTTTTCGTACTGCATCCAAAATTCCCGAACTTCTTTATAATTTTTGAAAATTCCCTTGTTAACTTTCGATGTAAATTCGTCGTATTTTTCAGGATTTACTTTGTAGACTTCGTTCAGCAGATAACGTAAGCCAAACAGCGAAGCACTGTATTTAAAATATTGATTTTCACTTTTTTGTGCAGATAAATATCCCAAATAATTAGCTTCATCCTCAGCGGCATACCCCATTTGGTGAGCAATTTCGTGACAGGCTGTAACTGGAAGTGAGTAGCCTATGAGTTTTCCATTAACTTGAGCCTCGTTTGTGAATGGATTCAAGTAACCGCTGTAGCCCATGTAGGTCAAAAAGGCGCTGTACAGGGAAGGTTTAACGCTTTTTATACTGACAAAATCGGTGATTTTTTCGTAACCTAATGGATAACTTTGGTATGCAAGTTTATATATTTCTTTGTGAGAAAGCGTAAAATCTACCTTAACAGAATCCTCTTTTGCTAAGATTTTATGCAGGTTATTTGCTTCATTAACAAATAGTTGTGTAGCTTTATAAAGCTCTTCTTCGGTGTACTTTGTGTCTATCTGTAAAGTTTCGGACAGAGGTTTTCGAAAATAATTGAACCCCCAAAGGAAGAAAAAAGCAAACATCACCAACGCTACAAAAAAAAGTAATTTATCGAAAAACCAAAGTGGGCGTTTCCACAGATTCTTGCCCTTTCTCAGGATAAAATAAAGGATGTAACCTATTGAAATTGTGTAAAAAATGTCACCGAATGAAAACGGTAACCACCCCCATGTATAATGTTGAATGATGGCGATGTATGGATATATTCCTGTACTGTAAATGGATTCGGTCAATTCAGAATTGTTGCGAAAAACAATCCAGATACTCACAAAAAAAATGTAAAAAACATACTTGAGTTTCATTGATGATTTTAAGGTTTAGTATATAGATTTGAAATATTTTTGCAAATTAAGAGAGCAGCCAAGTAGCAAATTAACTTCTAAAGCACTAAAATTCACTCCTCAATTTCCAAAGAAACGATACGCTATAAACTGGTTTATTTGCGTGTATTAAAAAGTGACTTTTCTTTTGTTTTTTGCAAAAGTACAGATTTTTATGATTAACTTTGTACGCATATACGAAAAATAATTTATTAAACAACATTATATGAGTACAGAAATACGAAATTTAGATCCAAAGGCTTTGTGGGAGAATTTTGCAGATCTTAATGCAGTGCCACGTCCATCAAAAAAGGAGGAGAAAGTTATTGCTTTTATGATGGATTTTGGAAAAAAACTGAACCTCGAAACATTAAAAGACGAAGTTGGTAACGTAATTATCAAAAAACCAGCCACCAAAGGGATGGAAAATCGCAAAACTGTAGTGTTGCAATCTCATCTGGATATGGTGCATCAAAAAAATAACGACACTATTTTTGATTTTGACACGGAAGGTATCAAAATGAGAATTGATGGTGATTGGGTTAAAGCAGAAGGAACTACACTTGGTGCTGATAACGGAATTGGTGTGGCTGCCATTATGGCAATTCTGCAAAGTACTGATATTGCTCATCCTGCCATTGAAGCTCTCTTTACTATTGATGAAGAAACGGGTATGACTGGGGCGATTGGACTCAAGGGAGGGTTGCTCAAAGGTGATATACTTCTGAATTTAGACACTGAAGAAGATGATGAAATCGACATAGGATGTGCTGGAGGAGTGGATGTTACTGCCTATCGCGAATATGACGAAGAGCAAACGCCTGATAACGTAACCTCCTATATGATAACTGTAAAAGGATTACAAGGTGGGCATAGCGGAATGGATATTCATAAAGGATTCGGGAATGCTAACAAGATTATGAATCGCTTACTTTTCGACGGATTTGAAAATTTTGGACTTCGAATAGCCGAGCTTAATGGAGGAGGTTTGCGTAACGCTATCCCGCGAGAGAGTGTTGCGACCATAGTAGTAGATAAGGTGCAAAATGAGGCTTTTCAGTTTGAATTTCAACAACTTGTTAAAACTATTCAACACGAACTTGCTGTAACTGAACCGCAACTTGTTATCACGTTGGAAAACATAGCTACGCCTGAAAGGGTAATGGAGTTAGGAGTACAAGAAGGAATTTTGCGATCAATCTACACTGCCCATAACGGAGTATATGCCATGAGCCGAACCATAGAGGATTTGGTAGAAACGAGCAATAACATCGCAAGAGTAATTATCAAGGACGGAGAAATCAAGGTGTTATGCTTAACACGTTCGTCTGTAGAGTCAGCAAAATTCGATTTAGCAAATGCGTTGCGTTCAGCTTTCGAACTTTCAGGATGTGAAGTAACCTTTACAGGGAGTTATCCAGGTTGGGAACCAAATGTCAATGCTTCGATATTAAAGGTTCTCAAAGAGCAATACGAAATCCTTTTTGGTGAAAAACCTAATGTAGTAGCTTGTCATGCTGGGTTGGAATGTGGAATTTTAGGGCAAAACTATCCTGAAATGGAGATGATTAGCTTTGGGCCTACTATCCGAGGAGCTCATTCACCCGATGAAAAGGTAAGCATCTCTTCTGTACAGAAATTCTGGAAATATTTGTTAGAGATTTTGAAAAACACTCCACAGAAATAATCCCAATTGATGCGGAAGAACTGTTTTAAAAGGATTGATTTTTAGTAAAATGAGATGATTAAATAAAAAATGGCGCTTTTTTCGAAAAAAAAGCGCCATTTTTACATTTTTTGTATTATAGTTTAATGGTTAATACAGGTTTTGTTGCATGATTTACCAAATCACTGCTGATACTTCCATTGAAGAAGTGAGCAATACCACGGCGTCCACTTGGGAACATACAAACCAAATCAACGTTATTTTCTGCAACATAGTTCAAAATTCCTGTTTCTACACGAATGTCGTTGTAAACATGTGTTTCAAATTTCTTAGCCGACACCTTATCCGTGGATGAGAGGAATTCTTTCATACGTTCGTTAATTTCCGTAGTAGTCAAAAATTGGTATGGAGTGTTCACATACACCAAATCAACCTTAGCGTTGAACAATTTTGCAAACTTCACTGCTTTCTCAAATGGTTTTAAGAATTTTTTTGAAAAATCACATGCGAACATAACGTGCTTAATTTGTAATTTTTCTTCTGGATTTTTGATTACCAACACAGGAACACTCGCCGAACGAATCACCTTTTCGGCATTTGATCCAATGAAAAGCTCCTTAGAGCCGGATGCCCCGTTGGAACCCATAAACACCAAATCTATATTATATTTCTCAATAGCCTCTTGAACGGCATCCGTTAATGGCTGTGTTTCTATAATATCCTTAATTTCAACATCCTCACCAATTTCTTTTTTAATGTCAGAGAAACGTTGTTTTGATAAGTTTAGAAAATACATAGCTTCGGGAATAGAAACCTCACTTTGAGTTACCAATCTAAAGGGTAATTCAAGAGCATGCAACAAAAAAATTTGTGCTTTTTGGCGTTTCGCTAAACCAATTGCCACTTTCAAAGAGGCGATTGATTTCTCAGAAAAATCGGTAGTAACAAGAATATTTTTCATTTCATCAGTTTTTACACATTAATAATCAGTTCATTCGGAATGATAAATCTCGTTAGTTTTTTATCCTTCCTTTTTCGTGTATAAAGATACGAATAAAATTCGAAAAATAAAAATATTGATGATTTTATTTTTTGTTTTTATTACTTTCGTTTTGCTTGGATTTCACATTGTATTGAAACAGATGACGGTAGACCTTCAGTGATCAGTAAAAGGTGAATTGGTCATTAATACTAACACTTATCTACAAAACAAATATTTTTAGTAATAAAATACAAAATAGAGCAATTAAAAAGTTAAATAAGTGTAAAAAATATAAGAACCTATCTTGACTTTTTGAAAACAAACAAGGGGTAGTGTTTCCCAAAGTATGATACTCAAATCCACCCAAAATTGATGTAGAAAAACACAATTTCAAAGGCTTTTATATGGTTTTCAAACTTTTTTGAAAAACAACAAGTTTTCCTCACCGCTCGGCGTATCCGATGTCTCAAAAGTGTGTTGTTTCCTTCAATATCAGTAGTGTATTTTTTACCTACTTTATGTGTATATTCTTGAAAAACAGACGCAAAAGCTTCCCAATTGTCTGTACAAATCTCATCAAAACTAACGCCCAATTTCTTCAATTTCTCACGAAGTTTTTGGGCTGTTTTTATGTTTCGTTTGCCCCATACCCACGCTACAATTTCCTTTGTTTCAGCAGAATAAGCATAAATCAACCACTTTTTATTCTTCTTTTTTCCCACAAAAGTCCAAAGTTCATCAACTTGTAACGATTTGTATTTGTTTTGTTTGGGTTTGATTTCTCGATTGAAATTTACCAAAACCGAAAGTACTTTTTTGATGCTAACTTTTTCAATTTCAGCAATATCACGAATACCTACATTTCTTGCCAAAAGCAAGAGAATTTTCGCAGCAATATGCGAAGCCCAACCTTTGTAGGTCAGATTATGATCGCCGATAAATTGGCGTTTACAGGTTTTGCAAAGATAGTTTTGTTTTTTGTTCTTTTTATTCCCATTTTTGACTATCTTTGTGCTTTGACAATTGGGGCAATGGAGTGTAATTGTTATTAGCATTCAACAAAAATACAACTTTATTCCCTGATTGTCAAATTTTTATACCATCATACTTTTTAAAACACGACCTGAAACAATTATTTTCAGAGGTAGTTCCGAGCTATAAAACCGTGTTTGGGCATTACCGGAAATGGTGTGAAGAAGGTGCTTGGCAGACTTGTTGGGTAGAAATTTTGAAGAAAAACAAATCGAAAATAGATTGTTCAAGTTGCGATTTTGACGGTAGCCAAACACCCGCAAAAAAAGGAGGGGAACAAGTAGGATATCAAGCTCGTAAAAAAGCAAAAACAACGAATAGTTTGTTCTTGTCCGACAGGCAAGGTTTGATGTTAGCAATGTCTCAGCCTATATCTGGCGAGCATCACGACTTGTATAATATAGAGACTCATTTTCAAGAAATTACATCTATTTTGAAAAAGGCTGAAATCTCCACAGAGGGTTTATTTGTGAATTTTGATGCAGGTTTTGACAGTGAAAATCTTCGGAAAATAACCGCCTCAGAAGGTATCATAGCCAATATTTGTGAAAACAAAAGAAACCAAAAATCACCCTCTGAAACGGAACATTATTTCGATAAAAAACTCTATAAAGAGCGTTACGCCATTGAAAGAAGCAACGCTTGGATGGATAGTTTTCGTTCGGTTTTAAATCGTTTTGATACTACCGTAAGTAGTTGGGTAGGTTTTAATTACCTTGCATTTATCGTCTTAGGACTCAGAAAATTTAAACAAAAGAGAAAGTCGAGATGAGTTCTAATTTATAAAATTATTTTCGTATCATTGTAAAACAAATTTAAAAATCATTTTATGAAAAGAAACTTGTTTTTAGGTTTAGCATTAGTTATGCTAACAGCTTGTGGAGGCACAAAATCACCAGAATTGAAGCGTTTGGAAGCCAAAGAGGAAATTTTATCTTTGAATACCAAACTTAATAACTTAAAAATTGAATTAGAAAAAGAACGTATCGCAACAGCGGGATTTCGTGATGAAGTAGCAAAAATAAATGCTAATGCCGACGAGAAAACTTCTTCTTTTTCAAATTCTGATGACGCTTCGGATGCAGCTCAAAAAGCACGAAGAGCACGAACAGCTTTGAAGAAGGCACAAAAAGCTAATAGAAATTTGGCAAAAAGCGAAAGAAAAATGCAAAAAATACAACGAAACATTAGTAAGGTAGAGACCAAATTGGAAAAGCTCAATAAAAGCATTGAATTTGTACCCAATTCTGAAACAAACCCTGCTGACCAGTAATACAAAAAGAGGCTGTCCGAAAAGTAAAGTTTTGATAATTGAAGAAAATAAAGTGTTTATATTCAGGATGTTGAATATAAACTTTTCTTTAGAATTGACTTTTAAGGACAGCCTATTTTAAAGTTGAAATTAATGTATAAACATATGAGAAATATTCTTTTTGTACTAATACTTCTACCTATATTCGGACTAAAAGCTCAACAAAAAGGGAAAATCACTTACGAATTAGTGGTTACCAAAAATCCTGATGGGAAAAAGAAAAAAAACTCCGAACAATTTCAGTTAAATACAGAAGAAAATGCGTTACTTCTGAATAAAATGGAGATAGAGGTTTTTTTTGATGAGGAAAATTCGTATTTTCCAGCTATTATGGGATACGATGATAACAATGCCATGGCAGCTTTTGGTTTGAAAAAGGATATTTTTGTTTCCAATAGAGAAAAGGCGTCCTTTCTTCCAACTGACTATAATGGAGAAAAAGTCCTTAGAAGAAAGGGAAATTATGACTGGAAAATACACTCCGAAACGAAAAAAATTGGTAAATATCTTGTACATAAAGCCACCGCAAAATATTACAACAAAGAACTCATAGCTTGGTATGCTCCTGAATTTCCCTATTCCTATGGCCCTGTAGGTTTTTTTGGTTTGCCTGGTCTTATTTTGGAGATAGGCGTTAAAGAAGAACTTCTTTATGCTTACCGCTTCAAAAAACTACGATTCAGCAAAAAAAATCAAGTAAAAAAAGCACCAAATTTGAGAGTTGTTAGCTCCGAAGAAATGAACAAATACTACATCGAATATTACAAAAACCTAAAATTAAACTACCAAAATTTAATTGAAGAATCTAAGGAATAATACTGTTTTTTTTTTATTTTCTGTTTTGTTAGTGTTTCAGTGTTTGGACAGGAGCTAAATGGGTATGTAACAGATACTTTGAACAATCCATTGCAGAATGCCAACGTCATTGCTTTTCCGAAACAGCATGATGACAACACTCCCGTTTTCTCCATTTCGGATGAAAAAGGGAGATATCGACTGTTATTAAAACCAAAAGTCACATACGAAGTGAATGTTTCTTATTTAGGATTTGCTTTACAAACATTTGTGTATGAATCTACTAAGGGAGTGACTATTCATAACTTCCGATTAGTTCCTTCCACCGAAACCTTGGATGATGTTGAGGTTACCTACCAACGTCCCATAACTTTTCAAAAAGATACGACCACTTACTTGGTCGAAGCGTTTACCACAGGCAAGGAACGAAAATTAGAGGAGCAATTGCAAAAACTTCCTAATGTAGAGGTTAATTCGCAAGGAAATATTACGTTCAAAGGGAAGAATGTCAGTACTTTATTGATTGAAGACAAGCCTTTTTTTAGCGGAAGTACCACTTTGGGAGTGAAAAACATTCCTGCCGATGCGGTAGATAAAATTCAATTTATAGAGAATTACAACCAAGTCAGTTTTTTAAAGGATGTGACTGATAATAAGGAAATTGCGATCAATATAAAATTGCGAAAAAATAAGAAAGAATTTATTTTTGGAGACCTACAGGCGGGGTATGGAAATGCTGACTACGGGTTGCTTCATGCTGCGTTATTTTCGTATTCACCTGATTTTAGTGCTAATTATATTGGAGATTACAACAATTTTGGCTCTCATGTTTTTTCAAAAGAAGATGCCCGACGCTTTCAAGGAGGCATGAGTGCTTTCATCGAAAATCCTCACAGGAAAGATAATTTGGTTGAATTCACAACCGAAAATAACAATGTAATAAAAAATGAATCTTTACTGAATGCATTCAACGTAAACTTGATTCTAAATAGTAAATTTAATATCTCTGCATATGCCATTGTACATAAAAATACTATTGAAGAAAAAAGAAACTATTTTTATAATTATCTGGAAACGAATATTTTAGAAAATAGGCAACAACAAAAACAATTCAGAAATAATCTCGCTATGTTCAATTTTGAGTTGAATTTCACTCCAAAAATTGGAACAAAATGGAAATATAACATCCATAGTAATATCACTGAGAGTAAGGACATAAGTGACTTGCTATCAAATTACTACAATTTATCACAAAACATATATTTCCCTCAAAAAAAGTTTGATATTGACCTGAAACAATATCTCGAAAGACATCAGTCTCATCACGCAAAATTAAAAACTACCTTTGTTGTTAATCACTCTTTTGAACGAAAATATATTGATAATCAATGGCTTTCTAATAAGCCAATGATGAATGATTTGCTGCCTATTTCAGTAGATAATTCGTATGATATTTCAAGTATAGAACGCACTGATAATCAATTATTCAATCTGTTATATAAACAATATCGAATAATTGACAACCGAAACCATGTTTACTTTTCGATTGGGAATAACTTATCAACAGCATCTCATCAATTGCACAGTTTCCAATCACTTACAAATGGGAGTACGAATGATTTTACTTCATCTGTGTTCACTAATTCTGTTGATTACTTGTTAAATGATAGTTTTTTCAATGTTGAATATAAGCTAAAAATAGGTAAATGGATAAATCGTTTCTCAAACAAAATAAGGTTTTATCAACTTGAAAACAAGTCACTTATAGGAAATGTATCTTTTAATAAATGGGCTTATGAACCAGAGGTAAACTCTGAATATGATTTTAATTCCTCTGAAACTGTAGAAGGAAACTATAAACTCACAAATGAACTACCCAGCTTCAATAATCTAACGGAACATTACACTTTGAAGGATTTTAATATGCTCTTCAAAGGGAATGGCTTATTGCGTAATGAAGAGTATCATATTTTTAATTTAATGTATTACAAATCAAATATATATAAAAATTACTTTCTAACATCACTATTTAATTACACCCAAAAGAATAACCCTATCAGTTATGACATGGTTCAGCAAAACGTCAATCAGTTTTATAGTCCCATACAGATGAAAACTCCCGAAAAGATGTGGTTTTTCAATCTGATGGCAAACAAAAAAATAAGCGTTTTCCGATTTTTAATTTCCTCTTCTTTTAGAGGATTTTATTACAATCGTAATATAAATACAAAATCATCGAATATTTCTCATAATGTTCAATCAATAAATTTGATAATCAAAACGTTATCCTTAAAAAACTACGAGTTTAACGTAGGGTATTCACATCAATTTAACCAATTTAAAAGTAATTTTTCGGATAGTTTTCAAAGGCAATCCTTACAAATTCAAACCAAAATCAGTGCTGTGAAAAATTGTACGCTCGATATTGCCTACAAATGGCATAATCTCATAAAAACGAATGCTAAAAACCAATATAATGATTTAAAAGTAAGCGTTTTGTATCGAAAAGAGAAATCTCCTTTGGGCGTTGAAGTTAAAATTCACAATCTGTTAGATGCCAAAGTAAACTATCAAAAAACAACGTCTGATTATTTGATTAGTGAACAAGAGATCAGTGTTTTACCTCGACTTTTCCTAATTTCATTGATTTATGACATATAGTGTGTGTATGTAAATCGTCTTTCTTTTCAAAATTCGATGATATGATCAAGCACATGCATACACTTTATTCTTTGATTTGAAAGTCATTTGTCTTCAGGTCCTCTTTCTTCTTAATGACCATTTTCTCTCTTAAAATCCATTGCCTATTTCTTGCAAAATTATATTTTTAGTCGTAGCTTTGTGCTTAATTTCAAAAGATTTATTTATAATTATGAATACAGAAAATTTTAGCATACGCCACATCGGTATCTCAAAAGAAGACGCGGCTGAAATGTTACAAACCATTGGTGCTGCAAGTTTAGATCAACTTATTGATCAGACAATTCCCAAAGACATTCGCTTGAAATCTGCTTTAAATCTTCCAAAAGGTATTAGCGAACATCATTTCTTACAACATATTACTGAATTAGCTCAAAAAAATAAAATCTTCAAATCGTATATCGGTTTGGGATATCACGAAGCATTGACTCCTTCTGTGATTAAGCGAAATATTTTTGAAAATCCAGGTTGGTACACGGCTTATACTCCTTACCAAGCAGAAATTGCACAGGGTCGTTTGGAGGCTTTGTTGAACTATCAAACTGTAGTTATTGAATTAACAGGCATGGAGATTGCTAATGCATCTCTTTTAGATGAGGGAACTGCGGCAGCAGAGGCAATGGCAATGGTGTTTGATTTGCGTTCACGTGAACAAAAAAAGAATAACGCTAACAAATTTTTTGTTTCAGAAACAGTGTTGCCACAAACACTTTCTGTTTTACAAACACGTGCCAATCCTTTCGGAATTGAGTTAGTGGTTGGAAATCACGAAACTATCACATTGGACGACACTTATTTTGGTGCTATTGTGCAGTATCCTGCTACTAATAATGGAGAGGTGTTTAACTATGCGGATTTCGTAAACAAAGCTCACGATTTAGGAATTAAAGTAGTAGTTGCTGCCGATTTGTTGAGTTTAGTGTTATTGGAAGCTCCTGCAAAATTTGGTGCTGACGTTGTAGTTGGAACATCCCAACGTTTCGGTATTCCGTTAGGGTATGGAGGCCCTCATGCAGGATATTTTGCTACCCGTGAAGAATATAAACGTTCAATACCTGGTCGTATTATCGGGATTACCATTGATGCAGATGGAAACCCTGCGTTGCGGATGGCTTTGCAAACTCGTGAGCAACATATCAAACGAGATAAAGCGACTTCAAATATCTGTACAGCACAAGTGTTATTAGCAGTAATGGCAGGAATGTATGCCGTTTACCATGGTCCTAAAGGATTGCAGTTTATTGCAGAAAGAATCCACCAAACGGCAGTTACATTGAAAAACAGTTTGGAAAAATTGGGTGTTACTGTTACAACAAAAACATTTTTTGACACCATTTCTATCAAAGCAGATGCACAAAAGGTAAAAACTATTGCGGAGAAACACGAAATAAATTTCTTTTATCCAAATCAAGACACTGTTTTGATTTCTGTTAATGAGGCTACAGGAGTTGCTGAGTTGAACCAAATCATTACTGTTTTTGCAGAAGTAGTTGGAAAATCAGTAGAAGAAGTAACTACTTTGGATACAGCGAACGCCATTCCTTCGGATTTAGTGCGTACCTCAGAATTTTTAACCGCTCCTGTGTTTAATTCATACCACAGCGAAACGGATATGATGCGTTATATCAAGAAATTAGAGCGTAAAGATTTAGCATTGAATCACTCGATGATTTCATTAGGTTCTTGTACGATGAAGCTGAATGCCGCTACTGAAATGTTGCCCTTGAGTATGGGACAGTGGGCAAACATACATCCATTTGTGCCTAAAAATCAAGCTCTTGGATATCAAGAAATGCTCACGGAATTAGAAAAATCCTTGTCCATCATCACAGGTTTCGAGGCTACATCGTTACAACCTAACTCTGGAGCAAATGGTGAATACGCGGGATTAATGGTCATTCGTCAGTATCATATCTCAAATGGACAAGGACATCGTAACATCTGTTTAATACCTTCATCGGCTCACGGAACCAATCCAGCATCAGCAGTAATGGCAGGTATGGAAGTAGTAGTAACTAAAACGGATGCTCACGGAAATATTGATGTTGCTGATTTAAAAGAAAAAGCTGAAAAACATAAAGATAATTTAGCTGCAGTGATGATTACTTATCCTTCAACGCATGGAGTGTTTGAATCATCAATCGTAGAAATTGTTAATATTATCCATGAAAATGGAGGACAGGTTTATTTGGATGGAGCAAACATGAATGCACAAGTGGGGCTTACCAACCCTGGAACTATTGGAGCAGATGTGTGCCACTTAAACTTACACAAAACATTCGCTATTCCTCACGGAGGAGGAGGGCCAGGAGTTGGACCTATTTGTGTAGCCAAACATTTAGCACCTTTCTTGCCTACGAATCCAATTGTTTCAACAGGAGGAAATGAAGCCATCACAGCAGTTTCATCAGCTCCTTATGGAAGTGCTTACGTATGTTTGATTTCGTATGCTTATATCAAAATGCTAGGAGCAGAAGGATTAGCAAACGCTACACGTTATGCGATTTTGAATGCTAACTACTTGAAAGAAAATTTGAAAAATTACTATGAAATCCTCTATACGGGAGAGCAAGGACGTGCTGCCCACGAAATGATTTTGGACTGTCGTCCGTTCAAACAAAACGGAATCGAAGCTACTGATATTGCAAAACGATTGATGGACTACGGATTCCACGCTCCAACGGTTTCTTTCCCAGTGGCAGGAACCTTGATGGTAGAACCTACTGAAAGTGAAAGTAAAAATGAACTAGATCGTTTCATCAGTGCCATGATTTCTATTCGTCGAGAGATTGAAGAGGCTACACCAACAGATGAGGCTAATGTGCTGAAAAACGCACCACACACCTTGTCAATGATTACTGCCGATACTTGGAATTTACCTTACAGCCGTCAGAAAGCTGCTTTCCCTCTGGAGTATATTGCAGAAAATAAATTCTGGCCTACTGTACGTCGTGTAAATGAAGCGCATGGTGACCGTCATTTGATTTGTTCATGTGCTCCAATTGAAGCGTATATGTAATTGAATATCAATAGGTGAAAAGAAAAACTTTGTTGAAATCTTTTGATTTTGACAAAGTTTTTTTCTTATTGTAAAGAAGAGAATAGACGATACTGTAAAAAGAAAAGTGTTAAAAATTAAGTTCTTACTAATGTAAAAGTTATATGCTGTTTTGAATTGAAGAGAAAGAAAAATTTGTAATGTTCAAGAGTAAAAATCTTAAATTAAGCAAAATAAATCTGCTTGAGTGTTGAAACTCAAACAGATTTAATATTGAACTTAATTTAGTTGAGTTTTTAAATCAACTATTTTCGGAAAGAGTATATTGTTTTCTAAATGAATAGATTGGAGTAAATTTTCCTCAAACTCTTGGAGCATTGCAAAAGCTACACGATAAGTACTACAAGCATCCATAGGAGGTGTATACTTGTCAGTTAGTTGTGAAATTGATTCAAAACGATGAGCCTCCGTAGTAAACATTTCTTTTATTATTGAGATTGTGTTTGTGATTTTTTCAAAATTTAGGTTTAGAAAAGCTTGATTATTTTGTTGGTCATGTGTCAATTCTCCGATGAGAGGGAATAAAATCTGCTCTTCTTTTTCCATACGTTTTTCTAATTCGTACGTATTTTCTGTGAATAGCTTGTTTATTTCAATTAATTCAGGATGTCTGCCGCCGTGAACTCGACAAAGTTTATCTAAAAACTGCAACAAGTAAGGCGTTTTCTCTCTAACGTAATTGTGGTGTTTACGGACGATGTAATCTGTTAAAAGGTCAAGAGACCAATCATTTACTTTTAAAGAATCATCTTTTTCTTTAGTGATAGTGTTTAGGTCATTGATGAGTTGATTTTCATTTAAATCTTTTTTGTCACAGGCCTCTGTAATAGTTCTTCCGCCTTTGCAACAAAAATCAATTCCGTATTTTTTGAAAATAGCGGCTGTCCGGAAGTCCTCAGCTACAATCTCTCCAATGGTTTTGTCTTTTAGTTCCATGTTTAATTTATTTAATCTTGCGCAAAGATACAATTATTTTTCAAATAAAATACTTTTTTGTCTTTTATTTTATTGAGGTATAGAAAAAGCCACACTACAAAAAGGTGGCCTCTTAAAAATTACATTTCAATAAATAATTACTTTACTTCTTTTTCTTTAGAGCAAGACTCCTTGTCTTTTGCTGCTCCGCTTTTACAACAAGATTTTTTCTCTTTAGAAGAGCAAGATTTTTTCTCTTTAGAAGAGCAAGATTTTTTCTCTTTGGAACAAGATTCTTTATCTTTCGATTTTCCACTTTTGCAACAAGATTTTTTCTCTTTATCTTGTTTAACTCCATCCTGATCCTGTGTCGTTTTTTCAATTGACACGTTCACTTCTTCACCCAAAGTTGTAGCTTGAACATTAGTTATAGCAAACATAAACAATGTAGCTGTTGCGATTCTTACGATTTTCTTCATTTATACTAAAATTTTAAATTAATAATATTATTATTTAGGTTTATTTTTTTTATTCAGTGCCCAAGCAGAGAGTATGCCATTGAGGCAATTCCTATATTAACATTTTTAGCCTTGACCAATTGGGTGTAACAACTTTCGATAGTAGCCCCCGTAGTGATTAAATCATCGACTAATAAAATTTTGCAATTTTCAATTTTTTCAGTATTTTGTACTGAGAAAATGTTTTCACTATCCTTGAAACGACTCCATAAGTCTTTTTTTGTTTGCGTAGTGTTGGCTTTCACTTTTATAAGTACATCATCTACGTAGTTAGCCTTCAAAATTTGAGCCAACTTTTGTCCAAAAAGAGCTACTTGATTGTATCCTCGCATTTTTAACTTTTTTTTATGCAACGGAACGGGTATAACTACATCAATTTCTTGAAAATGAGGAACGTTTTTTATTTTTTCACCTAACCATTCGCCTAACCACCCACCAATAGATTCCTTTTTTTGGTATTTTAATTGGTGAATCAAATGCTGAACCACACTGTCCTTATGGAAATAAAACAAAGAGGTAGCTCCAAACAACTCACATTGACCGTAAAACCGTTCCAACAATCTATTGTCTTTGTGCAAATGTAATTGTGTTTCAATGAGTTTTCCTCTACAATAAATACACAGAAATGTCTCCTCATGTCCTAAAACCTGACCACATCCTGAGCAGTATTCAGGAAATATCACAGATAGTAAACCTGAAAAAGACATATTTTGTTATTTTATCTACGGCAAATATAATAATTTTTGAAATATATTTACTAAGTTTGCAGTTAAAATATATTTTTTATCACCATAATATATTAGGACAAATGGCAAATCAAGAAGAATTATTTAAACAAGTTATTTCACACGCCAAGGAATACGGCTATATTTTTCAATCAAGTGAGATATATGATGGACTCAGTGCAGTATATGATTACGCTCAAAATGGAGTGGAATTAAAGAAAAACATACGGGAGTATTGGTGGAAAGCAATGGTGCAAATGCACGAAAACATAGTAGGAATTGATGCAGCAATTTTTATGCATCCAACCACTTGGAAAGCCTCAGGACACGTTGATGCATTTAACGATCCTCTTATCGATAACAAAGATTCTAAAAAACGTTATCGCGCTGATGTGTTGGTCGAAGATTATGTAGCAAAAATTGAAGATAAAATAGAAAAAGAAGTAGCCAAGGCAGCAAAGCGTTTTGGAGAATCTTTTGATAAACAGCAATTTGTAACTACTAATGCTCGAGTTATTGAATATAAAGAAAAGGCGGATAGTATTCTGAAGCGTTTGGCAAAATCACTTGAAAATGAAGACTTAGCCGATGTAAAAGCCTTGATAGAAGAATTGGAAATCGTGTGTCCTATTTCGGGAAGCAAAAATTGGACAGAAGTGAAGCAATTCAACCTGATGTTTGGAACAAAATTAGGTGCTACCACGGACACTGCAATGGATCTATATCTGCGTCCTGAAACAGCACAGGGAATTTTTGTAAACTTTTCTAATGTGCAAAAAACAGGGCGTATGAAAATTCCTTTTGGAATCGCTCAAACAGGTAAAGCATTTAGAAATGAGATAGTTGCACGGCAATTTATCTTCCGTATGCGAGAGTTTGAACAAATGGAAATGCAGTTTTTTATCAAACCAGGAACGCAACAACAATGGTATGACTATTGGAAAGAGACGCGTTTAAATTGGCACTTATCATTAGGTTTAGGGGAAGAAAATTATCGTTTTCACGATCATGAAAAATTGGCTCACTATGCCGATGCGGCTTGCGATATTGAATTCAAGTTTCCGTTCGGATTCAAAGAATTAGAAGGTATTCACTCGCGTACTGATTTTGATTTAAGTAATCACGAAAAATATTCAGGTAAAAAATTACAATATTTCGACCCAGAGGAAAATAAGAGCTACGTGCCTTATGTATTAGAAACGTCCGTGGGACTTGATCGTTTGTTCTTAGCGGTGTTTTCAAATGCCTTGCAGGAAGAAACTTTGGAAGGAGGCGAAACCAGAACCGTTTTACGTTTGCCTTTTGTATTAGCTCCTACCAAAGTAGCTATTTTGCCTTTGTTGAAAAAAGACGGACTACCTGAAATTGCCCGTGAAATTTTTGATGATTTGAAATATGATTTCAACGTAGCCTATGACGAGAAGGATGCCGTAGGTCGTCGTTACCGCCGTCAAGATGCCGCAGGGACTCCTTTCTGTGTAACGGTTGATCATCAAACTAAAGAGGATAATACAGTTACTCTGCGCCATAGGGATACAATGGAACAGACACGTGTAGATATTAGCGACTTACGCAATATCATATTTAAAGAAGTAGATATGAACCAATGGTTGCGTAAAACACAGAAGTAATCTGTTGGTATTCATTTATTTGATTTTTTGTAATTAATAAACTAATTCAGAGGATTGGGAGGTAAAGAAAGTTTTTCTCCCAATCTTTTCGTGCGTTGATAAGAATTTTTATGTCAAACATATCCCAAAAAGAAGATTTTTTAAAATATCAAGCTCCTACATCGCCCTATCCGATGTTGTTGGAGGTTTCACATGCCAAGGGAAACTATATTTTCACCACTGATGGTAAAAAATATTTAGATTTTGTAGCAGGGGTTTCGGCTTGTACTTTAGGACATTGCCATCCAAAGGTAGTGGAAGCAATTCAAAAACAGTGCGAAACCTATATGCATGTGATGGTTTATGGTGAATATGTTCAAAAACCAGCTGTAGATTTTTGTAAATTGTTAGCAGAGCATCTGCCTGAAAATTTGAATACTACTTATTTAGTAAATTCTGGAACGGAAGCCATCGAAGGCTCTGTGAAACTTGCCAAACGAGCCACGGGACGTACCCAACTTATAGCAGCTAAAAATGCCTATCATGGAAATACCCAAGGTTCCATGAGTTTGATGGGGTACGAAGAGCGTAAGCAACCTTTTCGTCCATTATTGCCTGATGTGGATTTTATTGAATTTAATAATGAATCTGATATTCAGAAAATTACTCACCGTACAGCAGGAGTTGTTTTAGAAAGTATTCAAGGAGGAGCAGGATTCATAGAACCGCAAAATGACTATTTAGTAAAAGTTAAAAGACGCTGTGAAGAGGTAGGAGCATTGCTTATTATTGATGAAATTCAGCCAGGTTTTGGGCGTACAGGGACGTTGTTTGGATTCCAAAACTACGGTTTCGTACCTGATATCATCGCCATCGGTAAGGGAATGGCGAGTGGATTGCCTGTCGGAGCGTTTGTAGCGTCCAACGAGTTGATGAAGTTGTTATCCCACAGCCCAAAATTGGGACATATTACTACCTTTGGAGGAAATCCCGTCATAGCTGCTGCTTCCTTAGCTACCTTAAAAGAGTTGCTGACTACCGATCTTATGGCACAAACTGTAGAGAAAGAAAAACTATTTCGGAAATATTTACAACACCCATTTATTGAAAGTGTTAACGGGCGAGGATTGATGTTAGCAATAATCTTGCAATCGGCTGAAATGGCTGATTTTGTAGTTAACTATTGTCAAGATAAAGGACTGATAGTCTATTGGTTACTTTTTGAGCGAAGAGCCGTTCGTCTGTCGCCTCCATTGACATTGACTGAAGCAGAAATCGAAATTGGTTGTGAGATTATTATCGAAGCACTAAATGCTTATAGAAGTAGATAAGGAACTAACAATCACTGAATTGGAAAATGTATTCTAATTGTTGCCAAAGTTATGATTCTCAAGAATCATAACTTTGGCGAAATTGTTTATAAATCTTTTCAATGAATAAAGATAATATTCCTAATAAAAGTAGACGTCACACCTCTTTTTAATCAACCTCAATCACAATTTGGTTGAATATTTTGAGAATCAATGCTCTTTCCCAAGTTCCCAGCGGGATTTTGCTGTAACTTCTTGGCTTGTAAATAGTTTTTCTCTATACTTATGGTATCCAACAATGCCAATCATAGCAGCGTTATCTGTACAGTATTCAAATTTTGGAATGTAGGTTTCCCAACCGTATTTTTCTCCCAAAGATTGTAATGTTTCGCGGATACCAGAATTGGCAGACACGCCGCCACCGATGGCAATCTGTTTTATATTAGTCTGTTTTACTGCTTTTTTTAGCTTGGACATTAGTATGTCGATAATGGTATGTTGTACCGAAGCACAGATGTCGGGCATGTTTTCCTTAATAAAATTGGGGTTTTCCTTTGTCTGTTTCTGGACGAAATATAATACAGCTGTCTTTAATCCTGAAAAACTGAAATTCAATTCATTTGTTTGGGGTTTTGGAAAAGAAAAGGCTTTCGGATTTCCTTCTTTTGCATATTTATCAATAAGAGGTCCTCCAGGGTAGGGGAGACCTAAAATTTTAGCAGTTTTATCAAAAGCCTCTCCTACAGCATCATCTAAAGTTTCACCCAAGACTTCCATAGAAAAAAAACTATCAACTCGGACTATTTGCGTATGTCCACCACTGATAGTCATCGCTAGAAAAGGAAATTCAGGTTTTTTAGTTCCCTCATCAATGAAATGAGCTAAAATATGAGCTTGCATATGGTTCACCTCAATAAGAGGAATGTTGAGCCCCATTGAAAGGGATTTAGCAAAAGAAGTGCCGACTAATAGTGATCCCATTAGTCCTGGCCCTCGTGTGAATGCAATTGCTGATAGTTCGTTTTGTGATATTCTGGCTTCTTTTAACGCACGGTCTACTACAGGTACGATATTCTGCAAATGTGCCCGAGAAGCTAATTCGGGAACTACACCGCCATACTTTCGGTGAACATCTTGATTAGCAACAACATTTGAGAGTACACAATCATTTTTTAGAACTGCTGCAGAGGTATCATCACACGAAGATTCGATAGCTAAAATATATGTATTGGTCATTTCTCTGATGATTTTATCAATGATAAAAAAGGTACTCGGGAATTGATTCTATATTTTTGGTTACTTCAAACCCCGAGACTTTTAAATTTTTATTATATGGAACTTTTTACTGAATTATTCAGGTAATCGTTCGTATAAGCAACAATGATGTAGTTTTTCATACGTTTTTTCATCAGCTTTGATTTTACCCGCATCATGCCCTATTTTAGCAATCGCTTTTTGTACATCTTCCACCGAACATTTACGCTCATCAATAACTATTTTCATGTTCCCGCTATCTACATTCCAATCTGCACTTTTCACCCCCTTAACCGAATAAGCAGCTTTTTCAATACGTTTTTTACACATTTGGCAATTCCCACCCACAGGGAATTCTGCTTTTTTGTTCTTGTTGATTTCTTTCGTTTCTTGTGCGTTTACTAAAGTTAAGCAGAGTAAACTTGTGATTAAAAATAAAATATTTCTCATAAATGGGTATAAATTTAAATTAGTGTTTAAAATTTCTGATTTTTAGGCGTAAACCTCCATAAATCATTCTGCCAAATGCTGGAGCATACAGCATTGTAGCATCAAAAAATGAGCCAAAAGGATCTTTAGCAGCTAAAATTCCGTTATCTTGTTTATAATTACCTATGTTTTCGCCTCCAAGATATATTTCGAAGTTATGTGAAAAAACTTTGGTTATTTGAGCATTAAAAATTCTGAAAGAAGGAGCGTAATCTTCTAATCTATAAGGTGTTGGGTTTTGTTTTGTAGAAGGAAGTCGTTGTTTTCCTATCCAATTGTAGGTGAAGTCAAACTTCCATTTACTATGATTTTTTTCATGCTTTTCTTCGGTCTCATATCCAATATTCACAAAGAAACGATGTTTTGGAGTTAGCGGTTTTTCCATTTGATTTTTAATGTATTGTGTTTTAACATCGTAATATTTGTACGCACTTTTAACATCTAATCCTTGTATTGGAGAAAGACTAAATTCCGCTTGAAATGAATTGGCGAAACTTTTCCCTTCTAAATCATAAAACCAAACTTGCTGAGGAGAATTATCTAAATCGATAACTACTTGATTTTCAAAAGAAGTGCCGTACCAATCAATTACAAATTCCGCTTTGCGGTTTAATATATGGAAAGATTGAAGAAAGCTAATTCCGTAGTTCCAAGCGATTTCAGGGTTCAAACCGTATATTTTATCATTTTTTTGAATGATATTGAAATCTCTGTTTGATATGAAAAGATGTTGATTTTCAGCGAAAATATTAGCCATTCGTTTTCCTCTTCCTGCCGAAATTCGCAAAGTTGATTCATTCCAAGGGATATATCGTAAATGGAATCGAGGTGTGATAAAATTTCCTAAATGGTTATGACTATCGGCACGAACTCCAGCTACCAAACTCAAATTATCCAAATTGTCGTACGTATATTCAAAAAAAACACCTATTGATTTATCAATTCGAGAGTAATTTGCTTCAAAATTTGAGTCAATCCATTCGTAAAAATCATCGTAAACAATATTGAAACCAGTAGCAAATTTGTTTTTCGTATTGCTGATGATCGAATTGTATAATAAATTTGAATACCAACTTTTTTGATGTATATCATATTGATTCATACCAAAATACGAGTTTTGACGATGGGATAAGAACGCATTTTGGAATCCGAAACTTTTGTACGAAGCATCAGGGAAAACGTATCCTATTTTATTTGAAACACTTAGCTTTTCGGAATCAATTTCGCTTCCCCAATTTTTTTTAGATTTTTTTTCTTTTGAAGGGTCAAAGTTTAGTTGCCCAGCTTGACGCTCATCCTTCATATAGTTCAGATTTAAGAAACTTACCCAACCATTCTCATTATCAGTATATTGCCATCTATTTAATACATTGATTTGATTGCCTATTGGCATATCAAGAAAACCATCATGATTATGGTCATTTTTTTGGCGGGTTATATTTCCATGAGTTAAGATAGAGGTACTTAATTTAGGGGAAATTTTATGATTCAAATGAGCATTAATTTCGAATCGACTGTCCTGTGAGCCGTATAAATTCAAAAAGAAAGGAATATCAGTTGCAGGTTTCAAAAATTCGTAATTAATTTGTCCTGAGATGCTTTCATATCCATTGATAACACTTCCTGCTCCTTTGGTAATTTGAATACTTTCAATCCAAGTACCAGGAACGAACGACATTCCATAGGCTTGTAGAGCCCCCCTAAGCGTGGGTATGTTTTCTTCTGCCATTAAGATATAAGGACTTGTAAGTCCAAGCATTTTAATTTGCTTATTTCCTGTTACGGCATCTGAAAAATTTACGTCAATAGAAGGGTTTGTAGAAAAACTTTCTGAAAGGTTACAACAAGCAGCTTTTAAAAGTTCACCACTACTCATGGTTTGTAAATTAGCAATTTGATATTTAGCACGAATAGTGGTGGCTCTTTTATGAGTCACAACCACTTCGTCTAGATTGTTTTCAGCTTTTAATATAACCTCTAAAGGGGTTGATGAAGTTATGGTTAATCGTTCTGTTTCAAATCCTATGTAACTAATGATTAATACATTCGTTTTTTGAGTTCGTTTTATTGTAAATCCACCTTCATCATTAGTAGAAACACCTATGGAAGTTCCTTCCCAATAAACATTTACCCCTGTCATAGGCTGTTTTTCTTGGTCAAAAACGTTTCCTTTTACATACTCTTGGGAAAAAATGCCAATAGGCAAAATGCCTAAAAGCATAAATATATATTTTTTCATTATTATTTTGTATTTTATGTATTTTTTACTTTTTAAATTATAATCAAATGTACATGAAGTCATAAAAAGCATATTATCAATGAGATAAAATGTTTTATGAATTTGACGCAATCATACTAAAAAGTAAAATTATGCATAAAATACGAGCTGACAATATAGCTTATAAAGAGGAGGAGCATTCGAATCTACATAAAATGCAGGAATGCTTTTTTTTGTTTTTTTGGTTATTATAAATGGGGGTTGAGCGACTGATATTTGTGTTAAAACACATGGATACAAATGCCACTCAAAAGATTTTGTGGTAATTTTTCCGTTGTCATAATCCGATGACTCGAAAAAATCGCCATCACAACATTCGTCGTGAAGATCTTCACTTGATGAAAGATTATCATCATAGATAATACAGCAATCTTTTGATAAAGAAGAACATATGTCCTCATTATCTGTTGCGTATATATATTTGAATGAAATGTGAGTTAGCTGTTCTTGACAAAAATGCAAATCAAAACCCCATCCTGAATTTGAAAATAGGATGAAAATAGTTAATAATATGCTTGTTATTTTGCGAACCATGTTGAGCGCAAAGGTAATTATTTTTTTGTGAAATAAGGTAAAATAAAACTGTTTTTTTGTTGTTTAGATTCAACTCCCAAAGAAATCTTGTGTTTTTTAGAATTTTATACACAACTATCCGAAACTTTTAAAATAAAAGTTGCCTGAGAATGTCGTATATTTGAAAAATTCCCATTTTTTTTCAATTATGGCACTCTTCAGGCGAGGCAAAAATACAAATAAACCCGTAATCAGACAAATTTTAGATCTCATTTCTACGCATATTTTAAGAGCGGAAATCGCTAAACATCAGTCCGATAAAGGAAAATCTGCCTATAAAACTCGCGATCAATCGGTGGCACTAACTTTCGGACAGCTGAATAAATGCTATACGCTATCCGACATAAGTTGCGGATTATCAGTAAGTAGCACCTTCCTAAGCGATCTCCAACTCAAACAAAGTCCCGCAAAATCAACAATGAGTGATGGAAACAAAGTAAGACATTATGGAGTATTTAAAGATTTGTATTCCAGTCTTTTAAAGTATTACAAACACTCTTTAAAAGCCAAACATCAAAGTCATATCATCGATGAAATTCAAAATCACAAAATAAAAATTATTGACAGTACTACCATTAGCCTGTGTTTAAGTCTTTTCAACTGGGCAAAATTTATTCACAAAATTTTATTTGTTTCAAAGGTGTTCATGATACGCTTCGCTTGATTCGGACAGCTAAAGGCAGACTCAAAATTCACACCGTTTGGGACGATCAACTTGGATTGTCTGATGAAAAAGACCACGACATCCTCAAAGATGAAATCATCGTTTTGACTTCAAACAAGGCTATGAAGTAAAATTTACAGATAAAAATTTTTCTTGGCACAAGTGAAAATGCGGTGAAATCACAGATTTATGTAGCTTTGATTTGCTATCTTCTGTTGGAGTTGGTAAAGCGATTTTATAGCGATAAAAAGACGGCATTTAGTAATTTTTGCGAGAAAATAAGGGTGTGCCTTATGCATTATCTGACGCTGAATTATGTTTGCAACGAACTGAAACCCACCGTAAAAAAAGCAAAAAAACCACCTGAAAACACACTCTTTGACAGAGATAATTCCGCACAACAAACAAGTCTTCCCTTATAAATAAAGGGTTGACAAGGGTTTTTATGTCGTTTTCAAAAAACTTTCGGACGGCTGTGAATTTTATAATATGTATATTTTTAAGAGTTATTCCTTCAAATATTTTTCGGGAATATATTTTTTGCCTTTCAAATCAATGAAGTATTGATAATCATCTTGATATACGAGAATGTATAGCATTGCTTTTGTTCTGTTTTCAATGTTTTGCGTGTCAATTTCTTCTTTTGAAGTATGTCTGAAATCTAAAAAATGTAACTGCTTTTGAGGTTTGATAACCCATTGCATTGTGGTAAGGTCAATAACTCCCATTGTATTATTTATAGATTCTGCAATGGCGTATCCTAATCGTTTTTTCTTTATTTCCTTGATGAACAGAGTTTTTGTATCACCCGAAATACTCGTAAAATGGCTGTATTCTTCTCCTTTTTTCTTGGTCAGAAACCAAATATTATCTTTTGCAAACGTATTTTGCTCAATCGTTTCGTATTCAAACTCAAAAGAAGGCAAAGGTTTGTCTTTTGCATTAACAATTCCCATCATAGAATTTTCTTTTGATAACTTTCGAGCTAAAACATAGGTGTTTCCGTTATGAGTAATAATATCAACATATTCAAAATTCTTGTTGTTGGGAGTTGCTTTTTTGGGTTTTTCCTCAACATAAATGGTCTTTATCTCTGTTTTTACTTCCTCTATGTTTAGGTCACCAATTGGATGTAGAGAAGCATATTTTTTGTAAGGTTTCAGTTCCAAGCCACTTGTAGGGTGGTATTCAAACTCAAAAAATCCGTTGTGAGAATAGAAATTCCCTTTTATTTTTGGAGTAGAAAGCTCCCCTTGTATTAAGATTGGACTGCCTGAAGGCGGAACGATTTCTTCCATTGTTTCTGCATCAATGTATCCTGTGTCAAATCCTCGTTGGAAATACAAAATATTGCCAATTGTGTTCGCATCGTAGTCTTTGAAGAAGTCTTTTATCTTATTTTGGGCAAATGTTTCTGGAGTTAGGTTTTCTTCTTGGTTGTCAAACTCTTTCGGAAGGAATTTTTTTCCGCTGAAGTCCATATAAAAATCTCTTGAATAGCTATCTGTACTTATCAGAATACGATATTTTGCCCGATTTTTAATATCGTGCCGATTAACTTTCTTGTCAGTGTCTATAATTAAGTCTCTGAAAACCAATTTCTCTTGCGGAGGAATAACCCATTCCATTTTTACCAAATCCACAACAGCATAATTTTCTTTATTAATATTTTTGGCTATTCCGTAGCCGAAAATTACCGTTAAGGCAGAAATATCATCAGGAACTTGATTCTTCAATTTTTCTTCTCCTGACATATTGATAAAGCCTATTACTTTATTCTTACTCATTGCCGAATCTTGAACTTTAAACCAAACGTCATTTTCATTGGAAGCATATTTGTTTACATCAATCCACGAATGTTTGTAATTAAAATGCTCTGAAATATTACCTTGTTGGTCTATGATAGCATACAAATATCCATCTTCAACTTTTTTACATACAATTAAATAGTATTTTCCTTTATACTTAAAAATATCATTATCTCGAAAATAGCTACAACTTTCATATTCTTTGGCGAAAAATACAGTTCTGTTTTTTATCTGAAACCCTTTTGATAACTTATCTGAAGGTACAAATTCATATTTTGGTTTCTTATAAGAAGGAGAATATAAAACACAACTGTAATTTATTTCTTCTTTAGTTGAAATTTTCCAGTTTTTATCTACCGAAAATGTGTAATAATGCTCATCAAATACACTATAAATCACTTTTCCTCTAATCGGAGAAAAACTTTCAATGTAAATACTGGTATGAATTGGCTTAACGAGGGTTTGCATCGTTTTTTTATTCATAAGTCCTAATTTTCTATCCACATAAAAGGGAAGAATATCATTAGGATTTGTATTTTTACAATTGGTAAAAAGTTCCTCAAGTTCTTTGCGTACCTCTTCTTCAGTTTGTGAAAAACCGCAGAATGAAGTTAAAAACAAAATCATTAAATATACCTTCTTCATAGTTGTTTGTTTTGTTTGATTGTTTTAAAGGTCGTAGAAATTAATAGAGATGTTTTATACTTGACATCTAAATATTTCCTAAGTGCGGAGTTCCTGTACTTTGTATGCCTGTTAATATCCTTGCCATATTACTATTTTTAATCGTTTTTTATTCTTTTTGATTCATCTTCAGAAAAGCCAAAATTACAAAAACATTTTTATACTTATCAATTTAAACTTCGCTTTAATGCCCCCCTTCAAATTACACTTCTTCAAATCAATTTGTTTTAATGCTCGAATATGTTATCAAAAAGCAAAAGGTTTAAAGCAAACGCTTTAAACCTTTTGTTGTTTGATTTGTTTTTATTTCAGCCAATCATAGCCTTTTTCTTCAAGTTCGAGAGCGAGTTCTTTTCCGCCCGACTTCACGATTTTTCCATCGGCAAGTACGTGAACATAATCCGGAACGATGTACTCCAACAAACGCTGATAGTGTGTGATAACAATTACCGCATTGTTTTGGCTTTTTAGTTTGTTTACTCCGTTTGCCACGATACGAAGAGCGTCGATATCCAATCCGGAGTCTGTTTCGTCCAATATTGCGACTTTTGGCTCAAGCATTGCCATTTGGAAGATTTCGTTACGTTTCTTTTCTCCCCCTGAAAAACCTTCGTTGAGCGAACGAGATAAGAAATCTTTGTTGATTTCCAAAAGTTCAGCTTTCTCGCGGATTTTCTTTAGAAGTTCAGCCGCAGGCATTTCCTCTTCACCACGAGCTTTTCTCGCTTCGTTTACCGCAGTTTTTATGAAGTTTGTAACGGAAATTCCGGGGATTTCCACAGGATATTGAAAGGACATAAATATTCCCTTGTGGGCTCTTTCTTCGGGAGCGTCTTCCAAAATGCTTTCTCCTTCCAAAATGATATCTCCCTCAGTAACTTCAAAGTTTTCATTGCCCGAAATCACTGCCGAAAGCGTGGATTTTCCTGCTCCGTTAGGTCCCATAATGGCGTGAACCTCACCTGCTTTTACATTCAGGTTGATGCCTTTTAAAATTTCTTTATCCTCTACAGAGGCGTGTAAGTTCTTTATCTCTAACATTTTATATATTGATTTTTTAATTTATTTTCTATTTTAATTTAAGTGTACTTCCACAGCAGTAGGGAATACTCTTTCAGGGTCAAAGAAAGTAGCACAGCTATTGACAAGGTGTTGAACATCAGATTGTAGCATTCCTTTGAAAACTTGTTTATTATTCACTACAACAGTGACTTCTTTGCTGAAATCCACCAAATTTTGGTTCAAATAAACAACAAATTTTCCTTTCTGCAAAGGAATATGCGTTTTTTGATATTTCGTGAATAACTTCCAACGAGGATTTCTTTCAATTCCCTGATAAGTAACTTCATCAACATTGATACTTACTTTGTTATCAACGATGTCCATCGTGTAACGCACACGTTCTGCTCCACGTTCTTTGATGGCAATGTTATAAAATCCTTTTCGGTAGATGCCGTCCATTGGGAAATCTTCCCAAACTACTTTTTTCGGATGCGGATTACGTGTATATTGCTTTAGCCAAGGTGTCGTAGGGCGATAGTCTATTCCGTGTCCTTTGTTAGGAATTAACTCAATATGATGTACAAATCCCTGAGGGTCTTCGGCTTTAAACTTTTCAAATTCTTCTTTTGCATATCGAGTAAATAAATCCCGATGAAACATATTATCGTTTGCCCCTGTTCGGAGTGAAAAAGCAATATTTCGGCAGTTTTCTACCGGAGCGTTTATGAGTGGTTCGCCTCCTGCCATCGGACCTGCTCCCGCTAAATAATCAGCATAAAAAGAAGCTAATCGCTGACTTCCGTAACCTCCTTCAGATATTCCGAAGAAATACACTCTATTAGCGTCTACTTTCCCTGAAAGAAAAGCCAATCGGAGTAGTTTCTCCCAAGCAAATTGTTTTGACTTTTGCCACCAACGATATAGTTCGCCCGTATTGGGAATTTGCGGAATGAAATAGGCAGATGGAGCATCTTCAAAGCGTTGTGCAAGAATCTTTCCGTTAGCCCACTCCTGATGTTTATCGCCCGACCCGTGCATATACACAAAAAGCGGATACCCTTTTTCAGGTTGATTACCTTTGGAAGCCCAATAGAAAGGCATTGTAGCATTTGCCTCCAAGTTAGCAGGAAGTTGCCAACGATTGCCTTGAGTAGCATTGGTAAGAGGAGCTAAATCTCCTAACTTCTCTTCAGAAAAACTTTGGTTTGCTTCTTTCCAACTTTGCCAAATTTCTTGTTGCGTATGGGCTATTTCAGTAAGCGACAAGGTTTTCCCTTCTTGAAAAGACGTCATTTTACCCGATAGGTGTTCTACGAAAAATTGTTTGACCTTCTCTTTGGATATATTTCCTTTTGGAGCTTCTTGCTCCGGCTTAGGGATTTCTTGTTCTTTTGAGGGTTCAGTATGTTCTGCTTTGCTGCAAGATGTACTTACCAAAGCCCAAAGTGTGATGAATAAAAATGCTTGTTTCATAAATCGTTATGTTTGTAATAGTAGTTATATGTCAGTTATTTTTGGTTTTATTTAAGGTGTGATGTTACCTTTCTTTGTTTGGAAAATATTGTGTACGGACGTATTGCAATATGCCCCTACGGGAAAATATCTCATATCATATCACTATGCACAATGTAAGGGCAAAAGATGTTTTGCCCCTACGGGGAAATATTTCATATCACATTGCCCTACATAATGTACGGGCGTATTGCAATACGCCCTTACAGGAAAACACCTCATATCACATTGCTATACACAATGTACGGGCGAAATGTTTTCCGCCCCTACATTTTTTTGTTTTGTACCACCTTGCGGACTTATCTTTTATCCTCAATGCCAAATTCTCGCCACTGACTTTGCTGATAATCCATCTTGGTTCTTTTCCGAGCAACCGATTGTTTGTCGGTAAGCAGCTTGAGTTGCTTATCGAACTCCTCAGTTTTCGATTTTAAATCGGCTTTGAGCTTCTCTTGTTCGCTGTTTAGGGTTTCGACTTTGTTTTTTAAGGCTTCCAACTCATTGATAAAAGCCTCATCAATCCCTGCGGGTAGATTATCCTTGTGATTTCTAAGCCCGTCAATCATTAACTTTACAGATTTGATGTTTTCTGCATACGATTTCCTTGCCATAATAATTCGATTTTAATGGTTAATATTCCGTTTAAGCCTTCCACCTTTGTTATCCATTAGCTTTTGGGCTATTCCATTAAAAAAACAAGCAAATATCGAGCCAAATATTACTTATTATCAGCTTTTTATGAACGTATTTATCAACAGTTTTTGTTTTTGTAACGTGGATTGTATTTCTGCTGATGTTAATTTATATCTATATTGCTTAAAAAACACCTTATATCACATTGCTCTATACAATGTACGGGCAAAATATCTTATATCATAATTGCTCTACATAATGTACGGGCGTATTGCAATACGCCCCTACGGGGAAACATCTCATATCACATCACTATGCACAATGTAAGGACAAAAGATGTTTTGCCCCTACGGGGAATATCTTACATCATATTGTCCTGCATAATGTACGGGCGTATTGCAATACGCCCCTACGGGAAATATCTTATATCATAATCGCTTTACATAATGTACGGGCGTATTGCAATACGCCCCTACGGGGAAACATCTCATATCACATCACTATGCACAATGTAAGGGCAAAAGATGTTTTGCCCCTACGGGGAAATATTTTATATCATATCGTCCTACACAATATACGGGCGAAATATCTTTCGCCTCTACAAGGAAATGCCTTGTACTATTAGGGATATTGTCCATCTCTTTAGGGATATTGTTCATCCCCTTAGGGAAACACTCTATCCCCTTAGGGAAACACTCTATCCCTTTAGGGGAACACTCTATCCCTTTAGGGAAATGCCTTGTACCATTAAGGATATTGTTCATCCCTTTAGGGAAATGCCTTGTACCATTAAGGATATTGCTCATCCCTTTAGGGAAATACATTATCCCTGATAAAAAATGTTCCATCCCTTTAGGGATTTGTCTCATCCCTTATAGAAAAACAAAATATTTTGATGAAATACACTTTATCTATATAGGGAAATGCTTTATATTACATTATTTTAAACGATGTAAGGGTGTATTGCAATACACCCCTACTGTATTAACGCCTTGTTATGGTTGTTTTCTGTGAAAAATAGCTTGAAACTTGGCTTTTTCATCTTTCTTTTTGAAAAAGATTATTGGGTGTCGAGCCTCTCGACCTATCCGACGCTTCCTTCCAAAGAGATTTCCAATAGTTTCTGAGCTTCTACGGCAAATTCCATCGGAAGTTTGTTTAATACCTCCTTGCTGAAGCCGTTTACAATTAGGGCGATGGCTTTTTCCGTGTCGATACCGCGTTGGTTACAGTAGAAAATTTGGTCTTCCCCGATTTTTGAAGTTGTAGCTTCGTGTTCTATTTGAGCGGTTTTGTTTTTCGCCTCGATGTACGGGAAGGTATGAGCTCCGCACTCGTTGCCCATCAAAAGGGAATCACACTGCGAGAAGTTTCGTGCATTCTCGGCATTCGGGCTAACTTTCACCAATCCTCGGTAAGAATTCTGCGATTGTCCGGCAGAAATTCCTTTTGAAATAATAGTTGAACGCGTATTTTTCCCTAAGTGAATCATTTTAGTTCCTGTATCCGCCTGTTGGAAGTGATTTGTTACGGCGATGGAGTAAAATTCCCCAATCGAATTATCACCTTTGAGCACACACGATGGATATTTCCAAGTTACTGCGGAACCTGTCTCGACCTGCGTCCAAGATATTTTGGCGTTCTTTTCACATAGCCCGCGTTTGGTTACAAAATTGAAAACCCCTCCTTTACCATCTTTATCCCCCGGGAACCAATTCTGAACGGTAGAGTATTTTATCTCGGCATCGTCCAAAGCTATCAGCTCCACTACGGCAGCGTGTAATTGGTTTTCGTCACGTTGCGGAGCGGTACATCCTTCAAGATAAGACACGTAGCTACCTTCATCGGCAATTACCAATGTACGCTCGAACTGCCCTGTACCTGCCTGATTGATTCGGAAATACGTAGAAAGCTCCATCGGACAACGAACGCCTTTGGGTACATAACAGAAAGACCCATCGGAAAATACCGCCGAGTTCAGGGCAGCATAGAAATTGTCGGTTTTAGGTACGACAGAGCCGATGTATTTTTTCACCAATTCGGGGTGTTCTTGAATGGCTTCGGAGATAGAACAGAATATGATTCCTTTTTCTGCTAACGTCTTTTTGAAAGTTGTCGCCACCGAAACGGAATCCATCACGATGTCCATCGCAACAGGGGCAACGCCTGTTAAACGTTTCTGCTCTTCGATGGAAATACCCAATTTGTTAAAAGTTTCAAGAAGTTTTGGGTCTACTTCATCTAAACTTTCGTATTGAGGTTTCTGCTTGAGTGCGGAATAATACGAAATATCTTGGAAATCAGGTTTTTCGTATTTTACATTTGCCCATTCGGGTTCTTCCATTTCTTTCCAAATGCGGAAAGCCTCAAGACGCCAATTGGTCATCCACTCAGGCTCGTTTTTCTTTTTGGAAATCGCAATTACAATTTCCTCATTGAGCCCCTTTGGGAATGTTTCGGCTTCGATATCGGTATAAAAACCATAGGCATACTCCTTGGTTTGTAGTTCGTCACGTAAATCGTCTTCTGTGTATTTTGCCATTTTTCTTTGATTAAAAAATTAAATGATTAAAAGATTAAAAAAATAAATGAGGAGAGAATCAATCCTGTTAGGTTTAATCAATTATTTACTCCGTTTGTTATCATTATTTTTTAAATAATCAATAAATTTTGAAAGCTGAACGGATATCTCTCTGCAATGCTCTTTTAAATCTTCTGTATTGATGTGGTAAATTTTGTTACAAATATTAAGCATATTTCTTACTTCTGCACAACTTCCCTTTGCATATTTTAAAAATCGTACAAATTGTGCGTTGTTATTATATTCTGAACCTTCTGCAATATTATTTGAAATAGATAAAATAGCACGTTTCATCTGATTAGAAAATTCAAATTCATTTTTCAAATGTTGATGATTTAACAATTCAAAGACTTTTTGGGTTAGAGCTAAAGTTTCTTTATAGACTCTAAAACTTTCAAACTCCTGCGCCATATTTTTTTTTAATTATTTAATCTTTAAATCTTTGAATGAATAATAATCTTACAACGAAAAACTCTCTCCGCAGCCGCAAGTTCTGTTAGCGTTGGGATTGTTGAATACAAAGCCTTTTCCGTTAAGTCCGCCTGAATATTCAAGGATTGTACCTACCAAATAGAGAAAACTTTTTTTGTTTACAGCAATGCGTATTCCGTTGTTTTCAAATATTTTATCGTCGGCATCAGTAGTTTTATCGAATTTTAGTTCGTAGGAAAGTCCGCTACAACCACCGCTTTTTACGCCCACACGTACAAAATCGGTTGTAGGGTCGAAATTATCATCTTCCATTAAGGAAATTAGTTTCTTTTTTGCTTGTTCAGATACTTGAATCATTGTGTTTTATGTTTTGATTACTTTCTAAAAAAAGCTAAATATATGATATATATCAGGTTTTGTTGGCAAAAATAGCACATATAATTCAAATACCAACATATATACAATTAAATTATACGTATGTTGGTATAAGATTTTCTTATTATTAATCTGTAAGTGGTTGAAAAATAGTTAGAGTTTTGTTGAAAGCTATTTTGAAATGGTATCTAACAAACTGCGAACTTTATCACTATTCCAATTTGCAATTCGTTCGCTTTTTGCTCGGACAACTCCGTGTTTGTCAATGATATATCCCGAAGGTATTTTTTCTGCATCAAAAGGCATTTTCTCACCTATGATTAAATAAGTCACTTTAAAGTTATAGCCTCTCTTGGACATTAATTCTTCTACCGGAGAAGGCAATTCATTAGTAATTATATAGAAATCAACTTTCTCTTTGTAGTCATTGTAGAGCTTTTGTATGCCAGATAAATCGGCAACACTGGTAACTCTCCACGATGACCAGAAATAAACAAAGGAAGGTTTCTTTCCTTCTGACTGAGAAAAGTTGAACTCTTTATTATCTCGGTCTTTTAATTTCCAATCAAAGTCAATTTTATATTGTTCATTGGTAGGAAGAACTTCAACCGAGCTGGAAAATATCCGTTGTAAGATTATCTTACTTTCATATCCCAAAGGAGTTACGAAAAAAGCGAGAACTAATAAAATCAGTCCGAGGTTCAAAACAGTTCTTAGTTTCATTTATATACAAAATTTATGTGGACAAAGATATGAAATATGTAACTATTTATGCAATCTACCTACTGAAAGTTTTCATAGGATTATTTTTATATTATCTGAGTACAATGCAGAAACGACAATCCCTTATAGTTTATATAGGGAATTGTCGTTTCTTTTTATGTTTATTTAGTGAGATTACTCGTAAATTGCTTGAATTCCTGGAAGTACTAACCCTTCAAGACTTTCTAACATGGCACCTCCACCTGTAGAAACATAGCTTACTTTGTTCTCAAAACCAAATTGTTTCACAGCTGCTACTGAATCTCCACCTCCCACAAGTGAGAAAGCTCCTTTTTTGGTAGCCTCATCAATGAAATTACCTATTTCGATAGTTCCTTTAGCAAATGTAGGCATTTCGAAAACTCCCACTGGCCCATTCCAAAGGATTGTTTTTGACTTTAATATAACCTCTTTAAAATTCGCTAAACTTTTTGTACCTGCGTCTAATCCTTGCCATCCGTCAGGAATGTTGGTAATATCCACTTCTTGTGTTTTAGCATCATTGCTGAAATCATCGGCTGCAACCACGTCTACGGGTAGATGCACTTCAACTCCTTTGCTTTTCGCTTTTGCTAAAATATCTAATGCTAATTGCAATTTATCATCTTCGCATATAGAATTTCCTACTTTACCTCCTTGTGCTTTAATGAATGTATATGCCATACCTCCACCGATAATCAAGTGGTTTACTTTATCCAAGATATTTTCGATGATGGTTATTTTTGAAGACACTTTCGAACCTCCTAAAATAGCAGTTACAGGTTTTTCTCCTGATTTCATCACTTTATCAATACTTTCGATTTCTTTAGCTAATAAATATCCGAAGCATTTGTTATTCGGAAAGAATTTTGCAACGATTGTGGTCGAGGCATGAGCTCGGTGTGCTGTTCCAAAAGCGTCGTTTACGTAGATATCTCCCAATTTTGCCAATTTGCTAGAAAACTCTTCGTTTCCTTTTTCTTCTTCAGCATAGAAACGTAGGTTTTCAAGCAAAAGAATACTTCCAGCAGGAAGACTTGCAACCACTTTTTCTACTTTTTCACCTACACAGTCGTCAACAAATTGAACAGATTTTCCTAATACTTTAGAAACTTCATCCACAATATGTCTGAGTGAGTATTTGTCATTTCTTTCTCCTTTTGGACGACCTAAGTGGCTCATTAAAACTACACTACCTCCATCTTTCAATATTTTTTCGATGGTTGGTTTTGCTGCCTCGATACGCGTTGTATCAGTTACTTTAAAATTCTCGTCTAAAGGCACGTTGAAATCCACACGGATCAACGCTTTTTTGTCTTTGAAATTAAAATTGTCTATGGTTTTCATCGTATGTAATGAATTATAATTATATTTTTTTAAAGCCTCAAAGTTACAAATTTCTAAAAAGAAAAACAACTTTATGGTTCTGAAAGTTTTAAGCTACATCTTTTTGGGAGGGTAAAATATTGTTCATCAATAACATATCTTTGTCAACATCTAACTTTACTATTAAGAAGTACTATAAATTTACATGTATGCGAAAAAACAAATAGAACCAGAAAAATTGTGATTTTTAGCAAAATAATGATTTGACTGTAAACATATATGCTTTTTTTAATTATCTTTGTGCCTTAAGATTTTGAAATAAAAAATTCTTTTGATATTGTGAGTCTCCAAACTTTATTTGGCGATTACTTTATTTTATAGAAATTATACACAAAAAACTTGACATGAACATAACCGAAGAAAACAGAAAATGGTTGGATGATTTGCAGTTACCACATCCGTTGGTGATTGCTGGACCTTGTAGTGCTGAAACTGAAGAGCAAGTGCTAAGCATCGCTTGGGAATTGAAAAACACTAAAGTATCTTTCTTTAGAGCAGGTATTTGGAAACCTCGTACACGTCCTGGCATGTTTGAAGGAGTTGGGGCTTTAGGTTTGAAGTGGTTGCAAAGAGTAAAGCAAGAAACGGGTATGAAAGTAGCTACTGAAGTAGCCAACAAAGACCATGTAAAACTTGCCTTAGAGCATGACATTGATATGCTTTGGATAGGAGCTCGTTCCACCGTAAGTCCTTTTATTATTCAAGAAATTGCTGATGAGTTAAGGAATACAGATAAAATTATTTTAGTTAAGAATCCAGTGAATCCAGATTTACCATTATGGATTGGAGCTTTAGAGCGTTTGCAACGCGCAGGTGTTAAGAACTTAGGTGTTATCCATCGAGGGTTTTCTACGTACGAAAAAACAAAATACAGAAATATCCCAGAATGGCAAATAGCAATTGAATTGCAGAACAAATTTCCTGATCTTCCGTTACTTTGTGACCCTTCGCATATTACGGGGAATCGTGAGATGATTTTTGATGTATCGCAAACTGCTTTAGATCTCAACTTTGATGGGTTGATGATTGAAACACACATTTCTCCAGATCAAGCATGGAGTGATGCGGCTCAGCAAGTTACCCCAAAAAAACTAACGGAAATCATCAAACAATTGCAGGTGCGTAACAAAACAGCTTCGGAAGAAGATTACCAAAATACTCTGACTGAATTGCGTTCAAACATTGATGTTATTGACGATCAACTGCTTGACCTTCTCAAGAAACGTATGACCTTTTCCGACAGTATTGGGAAGTTAAAACGTGAAAAAAACGTAGCGGTACTTCAAAACTCTCGTTGGTACACCATTTTAGGAAAGATGATTGTCGAAGGACAGCAACGAGGATTGAGTGAAGAATTTATCTCAAAAATATACAAAGCCATCCATCAAGAGTCAATCAATCGACAAGAGAAAATAGTTAATAGTTAGACAAATCAACTGTAGAGACGCAAAAGCTGTGTCTCTACAGGTCGAATTTCGCCTTTTTACTTCCTTCATACATCTTGTAATTGAGAAGTTTGCTTTCTAACTTCCCATTAAAAAGCTTTATTTTTCGGGATGGACGTAATCCTACGAATTTTAATGCTTCTAAATTTGAAGTGATGAACCAAGCGTCGGTGTTTGGATATTTGTTTTTAAGCGTGTTCCCAATTGATTCGTAAAATTTTTGTACATCAATATGTAACCGTTCATTGTACGGAGGATTGAATGCTATAAATAAAGGTCTCTTTTTATCTTCTTTTTCAGTTTCAAAGAAATTTTTCTGACGAATTTCGATATAATCCGACAGATTCGCATTTTTTAGATTTTCCTTAGCTTTCGCCACTGCCGATGGAGCTTTGTCATAGCCAACTAATTGGTAATTGAACTCTCTCGTTTTTTTTAGGCTACTGTCGAAAATCTTTTCAAACAAATCAGCATCATAGTCGTTCCATTTCTCAAACGCGAATTCACGACGATGGATATTAGGAGGGATATTGCAGGCGATCATAGCTGCTTCAATTAAAAATGTACCACTGCCGCACATCGGATCCAGAAAATCAGATTGACCTTGCCAACCACTCAACAATAAAATTCCAGCGGCAAGTACCTCGTTGATGGGAGCTATATTGGTCGCCGAGCGATAACCTCGATGGTGTAACGAAGCCCCTGAACTGTCCAATGAAACGGTAACTTCATTTTTTTGAATATGTATATGTAGTTGTAAATCAGGGTGTAATGTATCTACATTTGGGCGTCTCCCTATTTTTTCACGAAATCTATCTACTATGGCATCTTTAGCTCGTAGACCAACATATTGAGAATGGTTGAACATGTCCGTTTGTAAGGTAACAGAAATAGCAAACGTTTGATTAACAGAGAAATATCTGTCCCATTGAAAATCATACAGTTTCTGATAGTAGTCTTTGTCTGTTCGGATAAAAAATTTAGTAATTGGCTTCAAGACTTTTAAGGCAGTTCTCAAACACAAATTAGCTTTGTACATAAATCCTTTATCTCCTTCAAAAGATACTACACGAACTCCTTTTTCAACGTTTGTAGCTCCTAAATTCCGAAGCTCATCAGCTAAAATATCTTCAAAACCAAAAAAAGTTTTGGCTAACATTCTATAATTTTTTTCCATAGTAACAAAAAACAGATGGCAAATATAGGAATAATATGTCTAATTATGAATTATAAATTATGGTTGTTCTATTAGTTTGGACAAAATGTCTAAAAAAGTAGCACGTGGAATTTCTTTAGCTCCCATTTTTTCCAAGTATTCACTGTGAATTTGACAATCGACTAATTCAATTTCGGGATGTTCTTGCAAGAAGACAATGAAGCCATACTGAGAAGCATTGTTTCGTTTGCTAAACATACTTTCTCCACAAAAAATCCCGTTCAATTTAATGCCATAAAGTCCCCCAACAAGTTCCTCATTTTCCCAAACTTCAACCGAATAGGCAAACCCTTGATGATGGAGTTCGATGTAGGCTTCAATTATTTCAGGATGAATCCATGTGCTATCTTGACCTTTACGTGAAATACTGGCACATTGAGTGATGATTTCTTTAAAATGTTGATTGTAAGTCACTTTGTAAGGTTTCTTTTTTAGTAACTTTCTCATGTTTTTAGAAACATGTAACTCTTTTGGGAAAAGTACAAATCGTGGATCGGGTGACCACCATAGAATGGGTTCTTCGTCACTATACCAAGGGAAAATTCCTTTGCGATAGGCTTCGAGTAGTCGTTTACAGGTCAGATTTCCTCCAAAGGCTACTATGCCTTCTACCGCTTTTTCAACTGATGGGAAAGGGGTGTTTTCGTATAAAAAAGTGAGTTCCATTGATTAATTTCAAATTGGATAGAGAAATACAAAAAAGCAATATAACCAATTGATTATATTGCTTTTATATTTTACAATAGCATACGCTTTTTTTTCATTATACTTCCTCTTGATCTTTCAAATGTTGGATGTACTGAGCGCGTTGCAATTGACTTCTTCTTTTTACAGAAGGTTTTGTAAAATGTTGTCTTTCACGAAGTTGACGCACAACTCCTGTTCTGTCAAATTTTCTTTTATAGCGTTTTAAAGCTTTATCAATGCTTTCTCCGTCTTTAATTGGTATTATTAACATAGTCTATACACCTCCTCTCATTTAGGGTTGCAAATATGCAACTTATTTTCGAATCTCGCAAATTAAATGTATTTTTTTATTGTAAGAAAACATATAAAAGAATTAAAACGCTTCCTTCGATGAGAAAATTACATGATATGCACAATTTTATCCGCCAAAACGTATGCCTAAGGATAATGGATATTCTTTCACTGAATTGTTTCGGAATAGTGGAACTAAATTATATTTGGCATAGAATACCGAAGATCTGTAACCGAAGTGAGCAGAAATTCCATATATCCAGTCATTTACATGGAAATTCCCTTTGTTTACATCACGAACTCCTCCATTTTCTTGGTAGCACAACACTTGTTTGGAATTTAAAAGTACACCTACGTATGCCCCTATTCCTGCACGAAAGTTTCTTTTATAGGGATAATACGTTTTCCCATTTTTCTCATAGCTTGGCGTTAAGTCAATTTCCAAATTTACAGGTAGAGTCAAATAAAAGTTTTTAAATTTTGATTTATTTAGTGAAGTTCGGAATGGTTCGATGGTGGTTGTACCATCACTATTGGCTACAAAGTAATCGTTGTTCTTCATTTTTAATTTGTTCATCACCCATGATACACCATAATTTAGATGAAGTAAATTACTGTTTTTAAACACCCTAACATTTCGAGAATAACCAATCTCAACCGATTTTGACCCCCAGACTCTGAATTTATCCCCTCCAAAGTTTTCACTACCATTTAGCGTGTGGAATCCCAAAGCAAAGTTAAATCCTCCTTTGGACGTACGGTAACGGTTGTATATTCTTACAATTTGACTTTTCTCTGCTCTTTCTCCTGTGGCTTTAATGTAGTAAATTTCATCGTTTATCACAATTTTTTCGTGAGTATCCTTTTTTTGGGTTTCTTCCACTGGTTTTTCTATCAATGAATCTAATTTAGCAAGGGCTTTCATATAGGCTTCACTGTTTACAATTGAATCCGTTGCGATGGTTTTAGATCTTAAAATAGTAATGAGTTTCTCCCTTTCTAAGGCTGTTTTAGTTTGTATGTTCCTACGGCTTTCTTCGGCGATTTGTCTTCGCAATCGTTCGCCTTCATCTTTGGACACTTCTTTCTTGTCCACCATATCATCAATCAAAACAAGTTTTTGTTTTAACAGTTTTTTCTCAGCCGTAATAACAGAGTCTATGGCTTGTTTTGCTTGTTCAATAGCTTGATTTTCTTTTTTTTGAGCTTTTAAACTCCCTAAACATAAAAGAGTAATTGTTACTAAAATTGTGTTTTTCATTGGTATATATTTTTTAGATTAATCATTAGAAAGTGCGTATTTCAATTTGTCATATTCGGTAGAAACTTTGTCGAAAAATTGTTTTATACGGTCTTTAAAAGTCTCTTTATCAGACTCTTGTAACATTGTGTCGACATTGATTTTTGATTCAACGTATTGGTCTATATTTATTTCTGTTGAGGCAATTAACAGCAATTCTTCGGCAGAAATATTTTGAAAGTTCATCGCCTGATAGATACTATCTACTTTACTCTCAAAGGATACATCTTGATTGAGCAGTGCGATCATCTTATCTGCTGACACATCACTCAACACCTCGTCTATATAAGCATCTAATTCCTTATCTCTTTGATTTTTAATAGAAGAATTAGTCTTTTTGGAGGAATTACTATCTTGAATAACAATAGCTTTTTGAGATATTACATCAAATGTTTCTTTCAGGTTTTCTGGCTGATTTTTTATCTCATTCTCTAACTTCACCCCTGATTTAACAATTTGATTTTCAATAATTTGATTTTCAGAAAATGGTTTCATAAACCATAATCCTACAGCAATTAGTATCGTTAAACAACCCGCCAGGGCATAGTATCTTGTTTTTCGCATAGTAGATGCCTGTTGTTGATCAAGCTGTTGTTCTAATTCACTCCACAAATCGCGTTTGGGAGTGATAGTTCGGTTCTTAAAAGTTTCTTTTATATTTTTTTTCAGATGATTTTCCATTGTGAATTGTTTTTTTGTTTAATTTTTCTTTCAATAACTTTTTAGCATATGCCAATTGCGATTTTGATGTTCCAACAGAAATGCCTAACTCGTTGGAAATATGTTTATGATCATAATCTTCAAATACATACAAGTTGAAAACAAGACGACATCCGACAGGCAATTCATCAATAAATGATTGAATATATTCCTCTTCAAATTGATGGTTGCTACTTAATTCATCTAAAGAATCTAAAGAATCATCCCATTCGGAATACGTTACTTTTTGAATTTTACTCCTTTGAAAATCAATACATTCATTTACAATAATTTTTCGCATCCATGCAAAAAAGTGTTGTTTTTCTTCGTAGGCATGTAAATGAGTAAGTATTTTAAAAAAGGCTTTTACTAAAATATCTTCAGCAAAATGTTCATCTTTGATGTATAGTCGGCAAATGCTCAATAAAGTAGGAGCATAAGCGTCATAGAGTTGTTTTTGAGCCAAACGGTCATTTTGCTTAGCACGTTCGATGACATGTCGCTGTTCGAATGCTATATTGATGGTTTTCGCCATAAGTTCATTTGCTTTTCTATCCATATAAACGAAATCTCCTTTCCAGAGGTTGGAAAGGAGTGTATTTTTTTTAAAAAAATTTCTGTTGTCAAAAGATGATGCCAAAGGTAATTTACGAAAATAAATTCCACGAAATTCCCAAACGTAAAATAACATCACGATAGGGTTGCTGTGGTGCTGAATAGTAATTATACTGTGGGTTTTTAAAAACTCTGTCCATCAAAAAGGGATTGAAATGTTCTATCATAAAGTATATCCGCATGGTTCGCACTTTTGCATTCAAAAAGAAATCGACCATTGGAAAACCTCCCGTTTTTTCAGTGGTTTGCACTTCAAATTCTGCTAAAAGAGGGTTGTAACGATTGGAATAATATTTCGTGAAGTAATTTAATCCCAAACCTGTTTCTAAGTACATCGCTTTATTAAATAAATCCGAAGCGTAGTAGAAGGCATTGCGTGTAACAAAGTTAGGAACGTTCAATACTAAGTCATTCTGAACTACATTCTGGTAAAGAACTGTATTGTCCAATCGGAATTTTCTAAAAGCGAATTCTTTTTCTAATTTGACTTTCAGATATTGTATATTCCCCGAATATTGTACAGGAACCGATTGCTCCCGTTCATCTCTCTGAGCAGGTTGGAGTTGAAAGAAAGTGTAATTGTTTATGTTTGAAATACTTACGGAAGCATTTCCCCATTGAGTTTTTAAATCTCCGTACAAACTTTGCCTATTTTCTTTACCAAAAGAACCGTAATTATCCCAATTGTAGTTCTTATAATCACTTTGGTACAATAAAAAATTGAAATTAGGCATTGTCGAATGGAGGCTTATTCCAGCTGTGATTCCATTTTTTTTATCAAAATTATAGGATAGTTTTCCGTGCAATTTGGTTCCCGTCATTTTACCCACAAATGTCTGTTCCCCTTCAGCATCAATTACAAATCCAGCTACTTTTTTATTCCATTGCATGGCTAAACTTAGATCAGTATCCTTAATTTGATAGCGTTGCAGTACTCCCGATTTGTAAAAAGCATTACGGAAAAAATAATTATAGAAATAAGCATTCCCGTACACGAATGTTTTTCCCAGATAAGGCAACTCAAGTTCAGCACCCACGGTATTAATCATCTTTTGTAACTGCATTCGGTCGTTGATATTAGCAGACACATAAGATTCTCCAAAAAACTCACTTGCTGAGGCTTGGTTAAACTTGTAGTATTCGGTTTCGTACAAAAACCGATGACGCAAACGAATCTGCTTGTAGGAAGCTAACGAATCCCGATTGCGTAAAAAAGCGTAATCCTGTTGAAAAAAATAACGTTTACTTTCACGTAGATTGGTAGCTTCCGACAGATTCACATCCATTACAGCTCTATTCCTGAATTGCTTGTCGGCAGATTCGAACTGCTCCAAGGAAGTAATCCCTCCATTTTCTTGACTTTCAATATCATGTCCTGCATAATGGGCAAAGAGAGTATATTTCTTATTCGGAGATATGTAGGAACCTCCTATTCTGAGATTTCCATTGCTAACCAAAATCTGCTGATATTTTCCCAAAGAACGCAGTCCTCTGTATCCAATAAAAACATTAATATTTGGTTTTAAATTTACTGAAAATAAAGCGTTTGCCATCTGTCCTTGTTCCATTCCTGAACGGTAAGAAAGTTCGGTCAAAGGGGTGGGTAATAGATAATATTTTATATCTTCAGTAGTAAGATAAAGTTGTTTTTTAGCTTCAGCACCCATAGAAGCAAGATAGTCCTGCTGAATATGGTCGTAAACCATTGTATTATATGGTTGTGCCATATTTGAGAAAGGCATTTTTCCAAATATATCTTTCTGCCAAACATTACTTTTATAGTATTTCTTTATGGATAAAGTAGTATCGACGGCTATAGTATCACGCATATAGCTGATTATTTTATAGTCGTTTGCTGTGAAAGTAATACTGTCTTTCTTTTTGGTAGAACGCATTGATTTAAAGGTAATTCCTTCGTTTTTTGTTTTATCTTCCTGAGCCATAAGTTCAAAAGATAGCAAGAAAACCAAAAAGACATATACGTATGTTAGTTTCATATTTTTCTCATAATTTAAAATAATTTTCCTTGTACATTCGGATTTACCTTACCTAAATGTTTATATGCCAAATCGGTAACCTCTCTACCACGAGGTGTTCTCACGATGAATCCCTCTTGAATGAGGAATGGTTCATAAACCTCTTCGATAGTTTCAGGACTTTCCGAAACAGCTGTAGCTAAGGTAGTTATACCTACAGGCCCTCCTTTGAACTTATCTATTAGAGTAGCAAGTATTTTATTATCCATTTCGTCCAAACCATGAGCATCAACATTAAGAGCTTTTAATCCAAAGCGGGTGATTTCCATATCAATTTTTCCGTTACCTTTGATTTGGGCAAAATCTCGGATTCGACGCAGCAACGCATTGGCAATACGTGGAGTTCCTCTACTTCGACTTGCTAATTCAATAGCAGCTTCCGTTGAAATGGGCACTTTCAAAATCGAAGCACTTCGTTGGACGATGTCAGCAAGTAGTTCGGTAGTGTAGTACTGCAATCGGCTTTGAATACCAAAACGAGCTCGCATCGGAGCGGTAAGTAATCCCGAACGTGTGGTTGCTCCTACCAAAGTAAAAGGGTTCAAATTAATTTGTACTGTTCGAGCATTAGGCCCTGATTCTATCATTATATCAATTTTGTAATCCTCCATAGCGGAATAGAGGTATTCCTCAACTATGGGACTCAATCGGTGAATTTCGTCAATGAACAACACATCACGTTCTTGTAAATTTGTTAGAAGTCCTGCCAAATCACCTGGTTTGTCGAGTACAGGCCCTGAAGTAATTTTGATGCCCACACCCAACTCATTAGCTAAAATATGAGCCAAAGTGGTTTTTCCCAAGCCAGGAGGACCGTGAAAAAGAGTATGATCAAGAGCCTCTCCTCGCATATTAGCTGCTTTTACAAATACAGTAAGATTCTCCAAAATAGCTTCTTGTCCCGCAAAATCGTCAAACGACAACGGACGTAAAGCTCGTTCAATATCCAACTCTTGAGCCGAATAGTTTTCTTTATTTGGATTCAAATTTTTATTCATTTTTTGAACTATTGTGTTTTTGTAGCTATAAAACGATTTTTTTTTCTTATTTGCTCTATTCCTCTTCTTTTCTTCCGAGAACCTTATTTATCAACTCTTTAAACGTATTAAAATCAACATTATAGGTAATACCTGTTCCGTAAACATACCCAATTCTGTCCACCAAGTACTCTTGCCATTCATTTTCTCGTACAAACACCTTAGCTGTCAAATTTCCTTGGGGGTTCAGTTGGAATATTACTTCTCCATTTCCTGCTACGGCAGTGCGTTTCACCCCTCCAACAGGAATACCTACTTTCCCGTTAAAGAGAACTCTATCAGTAATTTGTGTAGAAATCGTAAATCCTAATCGGTCGTCATTGGTTATGTCAGAAGAACTATCAACCATTCCTGCTTCGTAAGAAACACCTAAATTTAGCTTATTGTCCTCATCCGACAGCAACTGATTGAAAAGCCCCGCTGCTGTTTCAAATAAGTTATAGGCTACCAAACGATTATCCGTATTCCGCTCACTCATAAAGGAACCTTGAGCTAAAAGTGAAAAGGCTTGTAGTTGTTTTCTGTCCTTATCTTCCAAACGATAATTAAGTTCCGATACCAAACCTTGCCCACTATCAGGGAAAGCAATGTCAAAAACGGGTTCTGGTTGCATCAACTCTCCTTCGAGACTGATAATGACCTGAGTAGCTATCTTTCGATTGTATTGCGAAGATTCCAACAACACTCCTGGATTGGCATTCAAAGTATAGGCAGCTTTCAAATTTCGCAACACGGCTTTTAGCGGATCACCACTCCATGAAATTGAACCTCCAGGAAGCACGGTAAATCGTTTATCAATCAGATTTTCAAATTTAAAATTGTAATATCCTGAATAGGTAATAAAGTCACCCCACATGTTGAACTTACCATTAGTATTGATTTCAATAAGTAAGGTTCCGGCACCTGTTCCCACTAAGTTACTTCCCGTTTTTTTATCTAAAATAATTTCAACCTCAGTTGATGGTAACACGTCCATTTCAAAACGTAGTTCAAGCCCTTTAACTGACTCCAAAACACGTTCTTTTTTCACCTTCGGATTTTCTTTTTCAATAAAAGTAATGAAAGAATCGTCCCCTACACTTTCCATATCACTCAATGGAATTTTAAACTGTGTCCCCTCTTGGGTAACCGCTTTGACCGAAATCACTAACTCATCTAACGCTCCACGAATGGATGCATTTCCGTTAATGAATCCTGTTCCGTAGAAAAGAGCATCATCGGTGTAGCCTGTGTTTAAAACTAAGAATTTATCACCTAATGTTTTGATGTTCAAATCAAAAAACCAGTCCGACAACTTATTATGACGTATGCTACCATTGAGTAACGCTTGGGTTTTATGTGCTGTATCGGTAAGTGTCCAATCATCAATTTCGAAAGTTTGATTTCTAATAAAAATTTTTGCTTTATCGTTGATATCAGCATTCAAATTCAGATATGTAATTCCAACTCCTCCCTTCTCAATAGCAAGTTCTCCGTTCATCGTAGGATTTTCAATACTTCCTTCAATTTTTATATCTCCCACCAAACTTCCTCGTAGATCATAGAAAATACCCTCCAAAAACGGATTGAAAGGAGCTAAATTGAACTGTCTAAAATGGGCATCAACATCTACAAAAGTACCTTTGTTAGAATCAAGCTTAATATCTCCATTCATTTGGAAACCTTGTGTTTTTCCATTTACAAAATGAGCATTGAGTTTGAAAGCAGAAAGATCCGCATTTCCGAAAATACTAGCTTCTAAATCTCCATAGTCATAACCGTTCAAACGAAAATTTCGGATAAACACATCCGATGATGGATAATACAATTTTCCTTTTTGTACCAGCGACAAGTGACCGTTGAGAGTTCCTTGCAGATTTAATCCTTTAAGTTCGGGTAACACCTTATCAAGCGACACATTGTTTGCCACTGTGTGTAGTTGTTTATATTCATCAGTTAACACACCACTAAGATTAACATGCTGGTTACGGTGAGCGATTCTAAAGTTATGGATCTTAATGGTATCCGCTTTACGGTCGATAGTCACCTTGTTTGTTCCTTCAGCATTTTCACGATTGATAAACCATTGATTGCCTCTGAAATTGATTTCTGACTTTTTAAATTCGATACTCGATTCCTGTTTCTCGTTTAAGGTATAGAAGAAATTTAACTGATAATTGTCTTTTTCTGACTCACCTCCGTTAAATTCGGAACGGAAAAACAAAGTATCATTGACCACACGGCTAATGAGGTTAAAATCCTTTATGTCATAAATTCCTAAATCTAATTTTCCAACTTCAAAAAAGGCATTATAGAGCGTATTTTGGTTATCTACCGTAAGTTTCAACCCATCTGCTTGATAATCAAAGGCATTAATTTCAGGCGATTTCAGTTGCATTTTAAAACTTCCATCATCTGGAACAATTTTTCCTTTGAGAGTGGTATTTCTTCCAATTTTCAACTCTGGTACAAAAACTTCTACAATTTTATTGTAAATACTAAAGTTGAAGTCTATATACTGATTTTCATCAATTTTATATGGATTGTAGTGCATGTAAACACTTCCCAAAGCATTTTGGATGATTTTTTTCATCTCCGCCATTTTGTACTTTCCACGAATACTTCCGCTAATAATATCAGTTGAATTTATTTTGATTTCTTTCTCTCCTGTATCATAAATGGTAGAAGTAATATCAAAATCATTGAAAGTAAAAATATTATGCGAATTTTCATATACTGCATTTTCAAAGCTAACCTTCCCTACAATGTCATCAACCTCAATTCCTTGTATGTCTATATGCACCCTTCCTTTTAGTTTTGAAATCGTATCACTTTCGGATACCTTGAGCTGGTACAAATCCGCCTTTTGAATGTCTGCTTTGAAATCAAAGGTAGGTTTTATAGATGAGAAATCAGCTAATCCTCCAAATTTCATATTCAAATTAGGGTCATTAGCTACTACCAAACCATTGAACAATTGCTTGGTTAACTTTCCTTCAATATTAATTTTTTTATAGTCATATCCATTAAATCGTAAAGAATTTATCTTTCCATACGCATTCATTTCCATGGTTTTAAAGTCGGTTCCTTTACCTTGAACTACCAAATCAGCCGACAAATTCCCTAAAATACGTTGCTTTATTAAAGCCCCTATGTTAAATGCTTGTGTTGAAATTCGCCCTTCATATGCTAAATTTTCCGTTTGCTCCAAGTTGCTTAATTTTCCTTCAAAAGTTGCATTTCCTCGTTGCGAAGTCATCCTTAGGTTAGCATCCAGATGCGAAGTGCCATATACAAAATCTCCCGTAAGTGAAAACATTCCTAAATTCTGCAATTCCACAGGTATATTTTGTCCTAATTCCACAGGCATCAGAGTTGCCAAATCATTATAAATAGATTCGAAATTCACTCCCTTGCCTTGAATAATGATTTTTTTATCTTCTCGTAATAGGTTTTCAAAGGATAAATTTCCTCCAATGAGCGTATTCTGGTACGTAATATTTCCTTGATCTATTACAAATTTATTCAAAGTTCCTTTAAAATGTAAATCATTAACTATTAATGATTTACCTGCTCCAAATCCATCGTAAAAAGTATTCAAATCACGAGTAGAAATGGTCGCTTTAGGAAGTTCTACATCTAACACCACTTTATCAGCAAAATCACCAAAGCCTCCTTCATGAGGATATATTTTCAATGTACCTTCAACTGTTGTTTTTTCGGTTTTGAGAATCATATCTTTAGCCTGTACCAAAGTATCGGTGTAGAAAAAAGAAGTTTGTAGATTGCTAACTTTCAATGATTTATCAAATATAAAACTTCCTTGTTCCATATCAAAGAACACATTAGCTCCTAACAACTGGAAATCCTTAAGTTTCATATTAAGGTTTTCAGCTTGGAACAGTATTGGATTTTCTTGATTTTCATCGGAAATATAGCAATGGCTCCCATTCAACCGTATGGTTTTTGCCTTCATTACAAAATCGCCTGAACTGGGTTCTCCTGAATCAAATTTTGATACAAATACCTCTAAATTTGACAAAGTATCTCCCTTGTGGGTTTTCATATGAAAAACCAAATCATCTGCTTCAATATCACCAAAGTACAAATCACCTTTAATCCATTGTCTAACATTTAAAATCGACGTTTGTAGCTGTTTGGTTGCAATAAGTGTATCAGCACGAAAATCTTTAATCAAGACCCCCTTAACAGCTACATCTCCATTGTATTTCAGATGAATTTTCTCGATTTGTATGTCTACATCAAAATCTTGGTTAAGCCTGTTAACAACCTTTTGGGCTATGAACGTTTGAGTTACTGGCAATGCCAACAAAAGTAATAGAACCCCAAAAAATAAAAGGGTTATCCACATTACTCGGAACGCTATTTTACGAAATCTTTTGATAACTTGAAGTTTTTAATTACAAATGTTGCAAATATACGTAAATGGTTCGCTTTGAACAAATTTTTTTTGAAGGTGTTACATTGGCTACCACAGCCGTCCGAAAGTTTTTTGAAAACGACATAAAAACCCTTGTCAACCCTTTATTTATAAGGGCAGACTTGTTTTTTGTGCGGAATTATCTCTGTCAAAGAGTGTGTTTTCAGGTAGTTTTTTTGCTTTTTTTACGGTGTGTTTCAGTTCGTTGCAGACATAACTCAGCGTCAGATAGTGCATCAGACAGACCCTTATTTTCTCGTAAAAATTACTAAATGCAGTCTTTTTATCGCTATGAAATCGCTTAATCAACTCCAATAGAAGACGCAAATCAAAGCTACATAAATCTGTGATTTCACCGCATTTTCACTTGTGCCAAGAAAAATTTTTATCTGTAAATTTTGCTTCATAGCCTTTTTTGAAGTCAAAACGATGATTTCATCTTTGAGGATGTCGTGGTCTTTTTCATCAGGCAATCCAAGTTGATCGTCCCAAACGGTGTGAATTTTGAGTCCGCCTTTAGCTGTCCGAATCAAGCGAAGCGTATCATGAACACCTTTGAAACAAATAAAATCTTGTGAATAAATTTTGCCCAGTTGAAAAGGCTTAAACACAGGCTAATGGTAGTACTGTCAATGATTTTTATTTTGTGGTTTTGGATTTCATCGATGATATGACTTTGATGTTTGGCTTTTAAAGAGTGTTTGTAGTACTTTAAAAGACTGGAATACAAATCTTTAAATACTCCATAATGTCTTACTTTGTTTCCATCACTCATTGTTGATTTTGTGGGACTTTGTTTGAGTTGGAGATCGCTTAGGAAAGTGCTACTTACTGATAATCCGCAACTTATGTCGGATAGCGTATAGCATTTATTCAGCTGTCCGAAAGTTAGTGCCACCGATTGATCGCGAGTTTTATAGGCAGATTTTCCTTTATCGGACTGATGTTTAGCGATTTCCGCTCTTAAAATATGCGTAGGAATGAGATCTAAAATTTGTCTGATTACGGGTTTATTTGTATTTTTGCTTCGCCTGAAGAGTGCCATAATTAAAAAAAAATGGGGATTTTTCAAATATACGACATTCTCAGGCAACTTTTATTTTAAAAGTTTCGGATAGTTGTGATTGACTACATTTAACCCTCAAGTGTAACATCATAAAAACATCTCCTCAGATAACAGTTATCATGAGGAGATGGAAATCAAAGTCTAACAATAAAGACTTGTCTATGAAAGAAAAATCAATTATAACAACGAATGACGATTATAAGCCAATTTTATCAAGATTGCATTCCATTCGCAATCTACTTTATTTTTTTAATTCGTTGAAATTGTATGTTTTAAGGTAGTTCTCTGTTTGTTTTTTATAAAATGATATGGATTTAGAAGTAACTTCTTAACTTACACACTTAGAGGGAAAGTGTCAGGTTTTGAATTACTATTTGTTTGATTAATTACAATATTCTTCTTGACATTTTTTTATAAAATGATCTAATAAATCATTGTAGTCTTCAAAGGTGTCATCAAATATAAATCCTTTAATGAGCCACTTACCTTTACTGTTGCGCCAAAAAAGATAGTAATCTCCGTTTTTCATATAAATACGCCCTGGATTTTGATCTGAAAATCCAAGAAAATCAGTATAATCTCTTGGCAATCTATTTTTAGGATGGTCAAAGTCTATCGCACATTTTTTACATTCTTCTTGTTCTTTTAGCTCTTTTTCTCTTTCCATTGCCTCAATCTGAGCGTTTCTTTCTTCAAAAAAGCTAATCTCTTTGTTGTATATTTTTACTTGTTTATTGTACGCGTTTACTATATCATCATGCTTTTGAATCAAAATTTCTTCTGCTTTGATAAAGAAAGGACGCAGAGAAGTCATTGAAGGTTTGCGACATAAATTTATTGCGCTAGTCATCATGTTTATATGTGAATTTAGTAAGCCTTTATCCAATTGAGGCTTTTTAACGCCACTAATTTTTGCTACGTTATATTCAATTCCTAACAAGGATCGTCTTTCCTCATATACGTGGGAGTAATAAAGATATTCTTTTCTAATAGGTCTACTTATTATTTCAGACACTGCCATCACTCGGCTGAGTTCTTGAGCAACAGCTCGTTTATTGTCTGGGTCGTAAGAACTATACGAGGTTATAAATCTATCTACAAAATTATCTTTTTCTATAAAAACATATCCTTTTTCGGTAAGAGCAAAAATTTTATTTTTGATTTTTTCTAAAATGAGGCAGTCGTTTTTGTAAAAAGCACTTAGTTTAGGTTTAAATGAAGCTGTCATATCAGGGAATTTTGAAAGGCAAACCATGATATCTTCATAACTCATAGCATCTTTTGAACAAGTTGTAGCCAGACGTTCGTACTTTGTTTGTACTAATACTTTATGTTCAGGAAATTTCTCCCGAAATAAAATAATATCTTCATAATTTTCAGCTTTTTTAGCACATAAATCAACAATGTAATCATACATTTCTTTGTTTTTACGAAAAGTATCAGGGTTGTTTTTTAATGTGTTGATATTCAAATCATATCCCTTATCAAGGATCTGTTTTAATAATGAAATTTTTCCGTTTTCAATGGTTTTGTAAACCGCATCTTTTCCGTTTTCTACAGCTTGTGTTACATCAATACCTTTATCCACCAAAAACGATTGTACGTAATCATTATTAGTTTGTGTGGCAAAAGCCATTAACGAATTTCCTTCAGCATCAAAAGTATGCACAGAGGCTCCTTTTTCGATAAAAATTCGAATGACATTATCTGAAATATATTCTGAACTAAATTTTCCTAAAAAAGCATGATTCTCTCGTATAAGATACGCCAAAGGAGGAAGCAGTGTTTGATATCGTTGGTTAATATCAAAATCACTACGGTTCACCATGGCTTCTAACACTTTTTCAGCATCAGTGCAAATCTCTTTTTTATGAGTAGCTATAAAATCAAGTAGTAAGTATATGGGAGGTTTGTCAATGATTGGAGTAGGAGTTTTTAAATCACAACCCGATTTAATGATTACTTCACACATTTGGACAGAAAGATTACCTTTTAGTAAACGATCTATAGCATCGTTGATTAGTGGCACATTCTCATAGTAGATTTTTGAACGATATCTATTTCTCTCTACCGATTTTGTTGCATCATTAACCATTGCAGGGTTTTCAGACAGTATTTTTGCCATACCCTCCACGTCATTTTTTTCCAACAATTTATCTAATTCAACATTATAACTAGAAGCCTTTTTCTTTTTTAATGAATCAAAACTTTGTGCCGTGAGATTTACGGCACAAAATAATGAAACGAGGACTGAAAAAACGCGTAATTTCATGGCTTATTTCAATATTCTTGCTTGTTTTTCAAATATTTTTTCTGTAACTTCTTGTCAGTAGGCACTAATAGTCCTTCTACAATTTCCCAAGTTGGTTCACCATCTTCGGCAACTGCATGTATTTTCCCTTTAAGGCTAAAAGCTAAATATTTAAAAATATCATCAAAAAAAGGTCTTATATGTTCTTCCCATCTTTTTTCAGGAACATCAATTAAACGTTCTTCTTCAACTGCTTTTTTTATCATTGGAAAACTATACTTTTTACCAGGAAAATCTATTGCATCAAAATGCGAAACAAGTTCTTGTCCATCAAACCAAGCAGCATCTCCCTGACTAACCAAAGTTTCGTATGTTTTGAATTTCGATTCTACATCGGCAAGATAGTCGGTCATTCTTTTGTTCATTTCATCAACATTTCTTCCGTTCAATGTTACCAAAATACTAGTTAAAAGAGATTTACTCATCAACGTGGTGTCGTACTCTGCTCTATATTCATTATAAGCTTCATTTTTAGAATCAGATGAAGAGTCGTACATTCTTAAAAGAGTAAGTCTCTTATTTTTTAAATTCTTAATAGCAAGTAAAAATCCCCCTGTGTTATGGAATTCAAAATGCAATTCGGCATAAATCTCAAGAGGTGATCGTACAAGTCCCATACCCATCATTCTATCTTTTGCCATAGTTTGCAAAAAAATCACAGGGAATGAAAATTGGCTAATATTTTCATCAACTTGATCTACTTTAATCTCTTTTTTTGAGTCTATTATTCCAAAATCCTTTAAACGATTTATTGTTGAAGTAATCAACTCTTTTTTAGATAAATCCGTATGAATAATTACAGCATAGTTCTTCCCTTCTTTTCCTCCTTGAACCCAAGGATTTTTCAACATGTATGCAGGCATATCTTGTGAGTTTGCAAAATTCGCAACTAATACGAAAAGAGCAAATAGCAAAAATATTTTTTTCATATGATAAAACTTAAAATAATCCTACTCTATTATAGGCTTTTCGGTTACGCCTTTGTGTGAAATTTTCCTTCGGATAGAGTTTTTAATTTATTTTTATGTAATCAAAATAATCATTCCTCGAAAGAAAAATCAATTATAACAACGATTTACATCGGAATGAACCGTTAGTTACTTTTTTGGTTACACTACCGTCATCACTTTTTGCGTTAAATTCGAATGTACCTTCAACTATCTTTGCTTTTTCATCGAATTTTTTGATGGTTATTGTTCCATCTGCCAAACTAGTATATCTGTCATTTCCAAAAGTTACGCCTCCCAATGCTAATTCTTCTCCCCCAAATTTAAATACACCTTCTTTGGCAGGTGCTGTAAGTGCAAAAACAAATTCGTTACCTTTCACTCCATTTACGCTAATTTTTCCCGCAGAAACTGTATAGGAACAAAAAGTTGCTCCTGTAACTTCATGTTTTTTACCGTCAACTTCTGCTTTTACGTAATAATCAGAACTTCCAGACTCGCCCGTGTTGTCAGAATCATCTTTTTTACATCCCACAACAGCTACGACTACTGCCAGTAGGAAAAAACTAAATTTTAAATAATTTTTCATATGCTTCATTTTTTTATTACATTGTATTTTAAATCTTTTTAGCATAATTTCTTAAGAAACATCTCCTTAAGGTATTATTATTTAATGATAAAAAACCGAAAGGAGATGTTAGTCTAACTATAAGAACTTGTTGAGAAATTTACTAAAAAGCATATCTAAGACCTACATGAACTCCAAGAGAAGACCCTGTTCTAATGGTGTATTTCACTGTGCTGAAAAGATCCAAGTTTGAGGATAAAGCGTAAGACATACCTGCTCCAACATTCACTCCGAAATTCCCTCCACTAAACTCGTATTTAACTCCTAAGATTTCCGAACTTGATTTAAAATAATTGTATCCAACTCCTGCTAAACCAAAAAACTTAAAAGTATCTTTGTCGTAGAAGTAGTAATGACCATTGGCATTGAACTCTAACCCAAGGGAATTTACTCCCTCAACTTTATCTAACATAAGATACCCTACATCAGGAGCTACCGTGAGTTTGTCCATAATCCCAATCTCAGCATTCACACCGATTATGGGATTTTTTCCCTCTACATCAAACCCTCCGTGGATACCAATTTTAGTTTGTGCTTGAGCAACCATTCCAAACCCTAAAACAAGGGCTACAATTAAAGCAACTTTTTTCATTTTCTTCTTTTTTTAATTAAACAACTTATTTATAACATTTTTAAAATTCAAGTATTTGACTTATTGTTTTTTAGCTTAAAATTACGGTTTTAACTTTGACACATCTTGTTGTTTACAACGAAATGAACCGTTAGTAACTTTCTTTGTAATATCTCCGTTCGTTCCAACAAACTGAAAAGTTCCTTCAATCACTTTTGCGTCCTTGTCGTATTTTGTGATAATTAAACTTCCATCGGTTGAATCCGTATATCCTCCATAAACTCCATCAATATAAACAGTTCCGAAAGATACTATGTTATCAGAAAATTTATATGTACCCACTTCCATCGAAGGAATCATGAAAGCATATTTGTCACCTCCTGTTATCGTAACTCCGAAGCCTGTATCAATAAAAAAACAATATTCACCTGAAGCTTCGTGTTCCACACCTCCTACTTGTGCTTTTACATAGAATTCAGAAGTGTTTGAATCATCCTTTTTACAGCTTACAACTATTAAAATTGCTGTTAACAAAATAAAGCTAAATTTTAATTTATTTTTCATATATAATTTATTATTAAATTTATACTTAATCCAAAACTTACTACAATTACATAAACGTTAGTTTTATTACTTCGTTTTAGTTAATTTTATCTTTATTTTCACACTACAAAGGAATGATTTTTCTTTTAAAGCAGCAAATATTGCATAAAAATAGAAATGTTAAAATTTACACGAACGGTCGAAAATTGAGCATGAACGGTAATTTTCTTGCACGAACGGTCAAAAATATCACCTGAACTGTTTAAAAAAATAACAAAACTTTAACATGTGTATTTGCTAAATTCTACTTGTGTAAACATGTCATTCCGTAATAACTCAATCAAAATTTAAGTGCTATTGAAATTCAATTTTCAAAAAAAACTCTTGTTTATCCATTCTTAATCTGATAGCTAAGGATAAGTAACAATTTCTTTTGTGTTTTTTCAGAAATTCAAATTTTATATTTTTTTTAAGTGATTATCTCCGAAAAAACAGTATATTTGCCATTTCATAGTAATAGAAATTATTAAAAATAAATGACACAGAATAAAGAGATTACATCTAATCAACTAATTAGTAATATTATCGAAGGTATTGAAAAAGTAAAAGGGACGGACATTACTATCATGGATTTACGCGAAATCGAAAACTCTGTTTGCGATTATTTCATTTTATGTAACGGTTCGTCAAACACCCAAGTGAGTGCTATTTCGGGAGCAGTACAACGAGTTGTAAGTCAAGCTGAGGGACATGTAAAACCATGGCATGTGGAAGGAGAGATGAATGCAGAATGGATATTGATTGACTATGTAGATGTTGTGGTGCATATCTTTCAAAAAAGAATCCGTGAACATTATGACATTGAAGGATTGTGGGGAGATGCTAAATTTTTAAATATAGAAACTAACTATTAATATGGCAGAGAACAAAACAAACAAACCTAAATTTTCAGCCTATTGGGTATACGCCTTACTTATAGTGATTTTATTAGGATTTAATTTCTATTCGGGAGGTAGTTTTTGGATGCAACCCAAAGAAATTCCACAGGCGAAATTTGAAGACTTTTTGCGTAACGGAGATGTTTTAAAGATAACCATCGTCAATCGCAAAGAAGCTAATGTTTATTTGACCGATGAAGCATTGAAAAAAGAAGAACATAAGGATGTACGTCCGAGTGGAAATATGCTATCACAAACAACGAGTGCAAAGAATGAAAGTCCGCAATATCGTTTTGAATTGGGTGATTTGAGCAATTTTGAAAACCGTTTTGACCAGATTGTTCAAGAAAACAATTTAACAACCACTCGTGAAAATAAAACACAACAGAACGTGTTTTCTGATTTTTTAGTTACACTATTACCATTTATTCTTATCGTGGGGTTGTGGATTTTTTTTATGCGACGAATGGCCGGAGGCGGTGGAGGTGGACAATTGTTCAGTATCGGAAAATCAAAGGCTCGTCTTTTTGATGAAAAAAGAGAAGTTCGCGTAACATTCCAAGATGTAGCAGGTTTGGAAGGTGCTAAAGAAGAGGTTCAAGAAATAGTTGATTTCCTTAAAAATCCAGATAAATACACCTCTTTGGGAGGAAAAATTCCAAAGGGTGCTTTATTGGTAGGGCCTCCGGGTACGGGAAAGACCCTTTTAGCAAAAGCCGTAGCGGGTGAAGCCCAAGTGCCGTTCTTTTCACTTTCAGGGTCTGATTTCGTTGAGATGTTTGTAGGAGTGGGAGCCTCACGAGTACGTGACCTGTTCAAACAAGCCAAAGAAAAATCACCTGCAATTATTTTTATTGACGAAATTGACGCTATTGGACGTGCCAGAGGGAAAAACAATTTTACAGGAGCAAATGATGAAAGAGAAAACACTCTAAATCAATTACTAACGGAGATGGATGGCTTTGGAACGCATACCAATGTAATCGTGTTAGCAGCAACGAACCGAGCTGATATCTTAGATAAAGCATTGATGCGAGCAGGGCGTTTTGACCGACAAATCTATGTTGATTTACCAAATTTAAACGAGCGAAAGCAGATTTTTGAAGTGCATCTACGTCCAATTAAGAAGGCTGAAACCTTAGAGATAGACTTTTTAGCTAAGCAAACCCCAGGATTTTCAGGTGCCGACATTGCAAATGTATGCAACGAAGCAGCTTTGATTGCGGCTCGTAAAGGTAAAACAGCTGTGGGAAAACAAGATTTCTTAGATGCTGTTGATAGAATTGTTGGTGGTCTAGAGAAAAAAAGTAAAATGATTACCGATGAAGAACGTAGAACCATCGCTTTCCACGAGGCAGGACATGCTACGGTTAGTTGGTTGTTGAAATATGCTGCTCCTTTAGTTAAAGTAACTATCGTTCCCCGAGGGCAGTCGTTAGGAGCCGCTTGGTATTTACCTGAAGAGCGACAAATTATCAGAACCGAACAGATTTTAGACGAAATGTGTGCAGCTTTGGGAGGACGTGCCGCCGAAAAGATAATTTTCGACAAAATTTCAACAGGAGCGTTGAGTGATTTGGAAAAGGTAACCAAACAAGCTCGAGCCATGGTAACCATCTATGGATTGAACGATAAGGTAGGAAATCTGACCTATTATGATTCATCAGGGCAATCGGAATACGGCTTTACCAAACCATACAGCGAAAAAACGGCTCATGTAATTGATGAAGAGATTTCAAAAATTATTGAAAATCAATATGAAAGAGCTATTCAAATTCTTTCAGAAAATAAAGATAAGCTAACTAGTTTGGCCAACTTATTACTCGAAAGAGAAGTCATTTTCAAGGAAGATTTGGAAGATATTTTCGGAAAAAGAGCCTATGAAAAGGAAGAGGAATTAACTGAAAAAACAGAGACGAAGGTAGATGACTCAAATCTTTTGACAACATAAATTATTTAATTCGTAAAAAAATGATAAAAACTTGATTGTTATTTTGAAAACAATCAAGTTTTTTTGTAACTTTACCCCATTCTATGTATAAAGAATAAAGAAAGATTTTTATTAACTCTATCATACAGAAATTAAGTGTCGTGTTTTTTAATAAATAACGACGGTAGAGTTTTGGGTAATAATAATAAACATCTGAAATACAATAAGTTTAGATGAATTTTTTAAAGAAAATATTTGGTAAACGCAGTAGTGAACCGAATTTGGGTGAGGAAAAGATTGTAGCTACTAATGTACTGTCGGGAGATAACCTACCTGCAGATGAACAATTTGCAATCAACTTTACCCAAAATGGGGGTAAATTCATTTATTGCACCTCAGAATTAGAAATACAGCATTTTTTCAGAAATATTTTAATGGAAATAGGTGTATATGTGAAAATCAGTACGCCCAACGAGTCACTCGTAGATTTTTTTGAAGAGCATCAATCACTTTTCACAGATGATGTTGAAACAGCGAATGTCTATCTGACAACCTGTGAATATTTAATCACATCGATGGGAGGTATAATGCTCTCTTCCAATCAGTTGAGACAGCGAAGAACAAGTGAACTTCCTGAAATATTTATCGTCTTGGCTAAAACCAGCCAAATGGTGAAAAGCATTGATGAGGGAATGCGTGGTATCAATTTGAAATATCCGAAACAAAAACCAACAGGGTTGGTCACTTTGCGTAGTTTTGACGAAAACAGAACAGCAAATGATGTAATGAATTATGGAGGAAGCTATAAGAAAACCTACCTCATCTTGTTAGAAGATTTACCAATTTAAAAGGAACTCATTGTGAACGAACTATTTAAAAGAACTGCTACAGGAATTATCTACATACTCTTTTTGTTATCGGCAATCATGTTAGATGAGGGGGCTTTTGACTTCTTGTTTTTGTCTTTTGGATTAGTATGTATGTACGAATTTAAAAAACTTATTCGACTTCAAGGATTGCACGTCTATCTGATATTCTTATTTTTTTGGTGGCTATTCATTCATTTGCAGGTAAGTGTTTTCTCAATTTATATACTGTTGCTATTTACTATTATAGCCAATGTGTACTTGACTATCATGCTCTTCTATGGAAAAACTCCTCTACGCTACGCTCCTTACTCTCATAAGTTGATTATTAGTATGTTGTATATTGGTGCAGGATGTGTTTTTATTCCATTAATATACAAGCACGAGTGCATAAAATCATATTCCGTCGGTGAGGCTCAATTGACAATGATTGGTATTTTGTGTATCATTTGGGCAAGTGACAGTTTTGCTTATTTAACGGGGAAAAACTTTGGGAAACATAAGTTGTTTGAAAAGATATCCCCCAAAAAAACAGTTGAAGGATTCGTAGGAGGACTCATCGGAGCTATCCTAACCGCCTATGTAATTTCAATTTACAGTAATAAAGAGATTTGGAGTTGGATTGTGCTGGCTATTGTGTTAGTTACTACTGGAACTGTTGGTGATTTGGTTGAATCAAGTTTCAAACGGGTTGCTAAAGTGAAAGACAGCGGTCGAATTCTTCCAGGACACGGCGGACTTTTAGACCGTTTGGATAGTCTTATTTTTGCCTCTCCATTTGCTTTCTTTGTATTGCAAATTCTATATTATTTCTCTTAAAAATCATATTCTTGCTAAAAAATTAAATGATAATACATTTTTATAAATTTCAAGGTACAGGCAATGACTTTGTGATGATTGATAATCGTAATTCAGATTTTCCCAAGGAAAATACTTCATTAGTTGCCTCATTGTGTCATCGGCACTTTGGTATTGGTGCAGACGGACTAATTCTGCTAGAAAATGATGAAAAATACGATTTTCGCATGATTTACTACAACTCAGATGGAAAAGAAAGTACGATGTGTGGCAACGGAGGACGATGTATTGTCGCATTTGCTAAATTATTGAAAATCATAGATAATAAAACTATTTTTATTGCTATTGATGGGGAACATTATGCCGAAATCAATAATGAAAATCAAGTGAAATTGCAGATGAAAGACGTTGATGTTATTCGAAAGGAAGACTCATATACTTTTTTAGATACAGGTTCGCCACATCACGTTCAATTAGCTGAAAATGTTAATAATATAGATGTGAAATCAGAAGGAGCGTCCATTCGCTATGGACAATTGTACAAGGATAAAGGTGGAGCTAATGTCAACTTTGTAACTCCTTTAGGAAATGAAAAATTTGCTGTACGCACCTACGAGCGGGGGGTTGAAGACGAGACTTACTCTTGTGGTACGGGTGCTACGGCTGTTGCAATTGCCATGTATCACCAAGAAAAAACAAAGGAGAGAGACATACACCTGCAAACCCTTGGGGGAGATTTAAGAGTTTCGTTTGATGTTGAAAACGGAGTATATACAAACGTATTTCTGATTGGACAGGCTACTTTTGTTTTTGAAGGTAAAGTAGAAATGTAATTAAAGTTAAGCTTCGTCAAGCGTAAAAGAGAAAAAAGTGTTTAAATTTATACATAAAAGATGAATTGTATTTCAGACGAGTTGTGTTTGTTACGGGCGTTAGAACCAGAAGATATTGACTTTTTGTATGAACTTGAAAATCAAGAAAGTTTATGGGAAGTTAGTCAAACACAATTGCCTTTTTCTCGGTATCTTCTGAAAGAATACATTCAAAATGCAACACAGGACATTTATGAAGCGAAACAGTTTCGTTACGTCATTTCTTCCTCTGATAGAGAGCCTTTTGGATGTGTTGACCTCTATGATTTTGATCCTAAGAACAAACGAGCTTGTGTTGGAATCGCCATTTTAGAAAAATACCAACGCCAAGGTAAAGGAGAATATGCTCTTGCTAAATTATTGAATTACAGTAAAGTAAATCTTCATTTACATCAATTAATTGCATATATCCCTGTAGACAACATTCCAAGCATACATCTTTTTGAAAAACTTGGTTTTGTTTCTCATGGCATAAAAAAAGATTGGATTTTTTCTAACGGAACATTTAAAGATGTGTTGATTTTTCAGCGAATTCTGTAGCTAAATCGAAATCTATACTTTACTTCATTTTTTTTTTTTTGCGTTTTTATAAAAATCTGATTGTCAGAATTCAATCGACTAGGTCTTTTGCACAATTACATCCGAAACAGAAGAGATTTGATACTTTAACTTAGCATCATATGAGCTTTTTTTAAAGCCTCGACAAAAGTATCAATTTCTTCAAAGGTATTGTAAACCGCAAAACTGGCTCTAATTGTTCCTGGAATGCAAAAGAAATCCATAATAGGCTGAGTGCAATGGTGTCCTGTGCGAACGGCAATACCCAATTTATCCAGTATACTTCCTACATCATACGGATGTATTCCTCTGAAATTGAACGATATAACTGCAGTTCGTTTACTCAAGTCAGGATTCCCATAAAGTTGAATATCTTCAAGTTCTTTTAGTTTTTCAACAGCGTATCTTAGCAGAGCTTGTTCGTGTTTGGCTATATTTTCGATACCTAATTCATGTATGTAATCAATTGCAGCTCCAAATGCAATACCCCCACAGATGTTAGGCGTTCCTGCTTCAAATTTATAAGGCAAATCAGCGTATGTTGAACCTTCGAAACGGACTTCTTTTATCATTTCGCCTCCACCTTGATAGGGAGGGATAGCATTTAACAATTCTTCTTTTCCATAAAGTATACCCACCCCTGTTGGCCCGTACATTTTATGAGCAGAAACAGCATAAAAATCAACATCAAGTGATTGAACATCAGGCTGGATATGAGGCGCGGATTGAGCACCATCAACCAAAACCTTAGCTCCTCTTTGATGAGCCTTTTCAATGATTTCAGCAATGGGATGTATATTTCCTAAAGCATTCGAAACATGTTGTACACATACAAGTTTTGTGCTGGAATTCAATAAGTTATCAAAGGATTCCATGTTCCAAATCCCCTGTTCGTTCATCGGAATAACTTTCAGTGTAGCACCGGTGCGTTCGCAAACAAACTGCCATGGCACGATATTGCTATGATGTTCTGATGCCGATACTATGATTTCATCTCCTGATTTCAAAAGAGAAGTGTATCCGTTGGCAACCAAGTTAATGGACTCTGTTGTTCCCGAAGTAAAAATGATTTCACATGATTTTTTGGCATTGAAATGTTTTCGCAACTTTTCACGAGCTTGTTCGTAGGCATCGGTAGATTCCTGGCTGAGAGTATGCACCCCGCGGTGGATATTGGCGTTAAGTTGAGTGTAGTAATTTACAATGGTATTAATTACTTGATTAGGAGTTTGCGAAGTGGCTCCATTGTCGAAATATATCAAGGGTTTGTTATTTACAAGTCGGTTCAGGATAGGAAAATCACTGCGTATTTGTTCAATTGATTTCATAATATGTTTTTTGCGATTGAGTTCAAAAATGATTGCATTAGATAACAAAAAATAATTCCGCCAAAGGTATTTATTTTATTCTAAATAAACACTATCTTTGCCTCCTAAATGTTGTTATATATAAAAAAAAACTATTGTCAAAATCATTTTTTGTCAGGCTTTGTAGGGTAATAAAATCATTAGAGTAATTTTGGTATCGAGACTACATGGTTTAAAGTGACTGCAAGTGATGAATTCCCATGGTCAGGTGAAATATTTTGATTAATTTTTCAACCACTTACACTTAAAAAAGGTAAATTATTCTTCTATTTATATTTAGTATACTTCCTTTTTATGTGTAATAAGGTAGAAATAGTAATATTTTCCAAATCAGAAAACAATTTATGCTGTTTTTTGTTTTTTACTGGTAAATATCGAATGTTTACTGAAATTATGGAAATAGTAGCCTAATGCTTATTTAAATAAAAAAATATGATTTCTTTTTTTTCCGAAACAAAATTTAAACTTCCGTACAAGAAAAACGATCTAAAATCGTGGGTAAAGATGATTTGTAATACTGAAAATCATAAAATTGGCGATATAAACTACATTTTTTGTAACGATGAGCAGTTACATAAAATCAATGTACAATATCTTAACCACGATACCTTAACGGATATTATTACTTTTGACTATACTGAAGATTTTCAAATTGCTGGAGATATTTATATCTCTGTGGAACGAGTGTGTGACAATGCTAATGATTTTGAGGTTTCTTTTAAGGAAGAGCTATTACGAGTCATGGCTCACGGCATATTGCATTTATGTGGCTATAAGGACAAATCCGAATCGGAAAGTCAGCAAATGAGACAAAAGGAAGAAGAAAAAATACGATTATTTACAGAAAAAGAATGAGAATACTCCATATTGACACGAATCATCCGTTAATAATAGAGCAACTTACTGCTCATGGATTTGAAAATCACGAAGATTATAAAAGTTCAAAATCCCAAATCGAAAGCAAAATCGACCAATATGATGGTGTCATCCTTCGTAGTCGGTTCGCGATTGATAAGTTGTTTTTGGATAAGGCAACTCGCTTAAAATTTATTGCCAGAGTGGGAGCAGGTCTTGAAAATATTGATTGTGAATACGCTGAGCAAAAGGGAGTTATGATAATATCCTCTCCTGAAGGAAATCGTAATGCGGTAGGCGAACACACTCTCGGAATGTTATTAGCGCTGTTAAATAAGTTTAAAAAATCCAATCGTGAAATTGAGCGAGGTGTGTGGCTACGTGAAGAAAATCGAGGGTCGGAATTAGATTATAAAACCGTAGGCATTATTGGTTACGGGAATATGGGGAAATCGTTTGCTCGAAAATTGAAAGGGTTTGATTGTCAAGTGATTTGTTATGACATAAAACCCAATGTAGGCGATGAAAACGCACGACAAGTGTCCTTGGATGAGTTTTTTGAACAATCGGATGTGGTGAGTTTACACACACCGCAAACCCCATTAACAACAAAAATGATGAATACTGATTTCATCCACAGGTTCAAAAAACCATTCTGGTTATTGAACACTGCACGAGGGAAAAGCGTTGTAACTGATGATTTGGTTGAAGCCTTAAAGTCAGGCAAAATCAAAGGAGCGGGGCTAGACGTATTAGAGTACGAGAAAACGTCCTTTGAGGATTTCTTTACTGATGAACTCCCTGCTTCGTTTAGATATTTATTAGAAGCTGACAATGTAATACTTACACCTCATATTGCAGGTTGGACTGCTGAAAGTAAGACCAAATTGGCACAGGTGATTGTGGATAAAATCATAGAGAATTTTTCAGAAAAATAATTTACTCTAGATGTTGTTTATTCAACCGTTTTATCTATTCGTGCTTTTTTGATTTTGTAAAATTTCTTTGTATAATTTAGTGGGTCTTTCTTGTGAATGTACTGGAAAAATCAAAAAAAGACAGAATATTTTCGTTTTACGGTGTTAAGGGAAGAAGAAGAGTGGATTGAAAGTGACTATACGACATTTAACGTACAAATACAGGGAAGAAAAATCAAGGCTCGTGCTATAATCTGGGTAATATACAAAAAATACATGAATTACTACAATCACACCCGTAACTAACCAAGTATCAGTATCGTTTTTACGTTTGAAGTTTGGAAGATGTAACGATTTTGAAATCCAAGGTTCTTTTTAAACCTAAGGGAAAAGTAGAATATCAAAATAACTAATAAACTCAAATATTTTTATAACGGGCATAAAAGCTTATCTAAAAACAAAAGTATTCGACAATCGAAAGAATGAAAAAATAGCTTGAACTTGGTAAGTTTTATATTTTTGCATACTGAAATGCTTGGTAAATAAAATGGAATCTCTGACAGACATACCTTTGCGAAAAATCATCCATGTGGATATGGACGCTTTTTATGCTTCGGTGGAACAGCTCGATTTTCCACAGTTGCGAGGGAAACCCATAGCCGTAGGTGGCGAAAAGGAACGAGGAGTTGTAGCAGCTGCCAGTTATGAAGCACGAAGATACGGGGTGCGAAGTGCTATCAGTGGAGTTCAGGCAAAGAAACTATGTCCACAGCTCATTTTTGTGCCACCACGTTTTGAGCGCTATCGTGAAATTTCAATGCAAATTCGCTCTATTTTTTATGAATATACCGATTTGGTAGAACCCCTATCCTTGGATGAGGCTTACTTAGATGTAACTCACAATAAAAAGAATAATCCTTCAGCAACTTTTTTGGCTCAAGAAATTCGTCAGCGTATTTTCGAAACCACGGGACTTACCGCTTCAGCAGGTGTCTCCGTCAATAAATTTGTAGCCAAAATAGCCAGTGATTTTAACAAGCCTAATGGACAAAAAACGGTACCTTTGGAAGAAGTGCAAGGTTTTTTAGATGTTTTGGACATTAAAAAATTTCATGGTATAGGAAAGGTTACAGCTGAAAAAATGTATCTGAATGGAATTTTCACGGGTAAAGATTTGAGAGAAAAATCTTTAGAGTTCTTAGAACTTCATTTTGGTAATAGAGGAACTTACTTCTATGAATTAGCACGAGGTATCCACCTGAGTGAAGTTAAATCATATCGATTGCCAAAGTCATTAGGCGTTGAACATACCTTTGAGAAAAACATTACCAGTGAGGTGTTTATGGAAGAAAAACTAACAGTGATCGCTAAAGAATTAAGTCAGCGGTTACAACGTAAAAAGATAGCGGGGAAAACCGTAACACTAAAAATCAAGTATGGTAATTTTTTAATTAATACCCGTAGTAAAACCTTATTGCATTATGTTGATAAAGAGGAGGATATATCTTATCATGCTAAAGAATTACTCTATAAACAACTTTTAGAGGATTCAGTTCGTCTGTTAGGAATATCGTTGGCAAACTTAAATAACATACCCGAAAAAAAAGAAAAAAATATGCCGAGGTATGTCCAGTTGAAACTGATTTTTCCGCAATAAAAAAACAAAATAAGGATTTAATTTTTATATTTGCAGGAGTGAATAATAAGAAAAATTGATATGAATAGACAATGGTTGATTTTCGTAATGTGTTTGTTTTCATTGCCTGTATTTTCACAGCAAAAGCATGTTTATTTGAACGATGATTTAGAATATATTTCAGCTAAGAAATTCAATGACTACAGAAAATCGAATAATCACTATATCCTAACCTATGAATTGGATTCAGTAGTAATGCACGTGCAGGTTCAACGAGTTAAAAGAGGAAAAATAACTCTTGAACAGTTAGCAGTAATTCGTACCGAATTGTCTGGATTTTCGGGTCAATCCGTTCCCGAGAAGAACATTATTGTAGTAAATTATCATCACGGGAAGGATCCTTGTAATGATTCTCCTGAAGATTCGAGCTACTATGCTTTGATTAAAGATTATTTGAAAAAAATACAAAAGAAGAAAGATGTAAGTCAGTTTTTTGTTTATAACGAACGAGATGGAATCAAAGATTATGGAAAGAAAATCAGTTGGCTGGAGGATAAAAATAAAACATTACGTGATTTATTCTTTCCGTTACAATATCCTTGTGGGAGTTTTGTTCTGATAGACGCTGAAGGAAATTATTATGTTCAAAAAGGAGAATATTCAAATTATTATATTCTTGATATACTGCGAGATAAATCGAATATAATCAACGAAAGCAGCCATATTAAAAAGGGTGAAACGAATCGCACTCCTCGAAGAGTAGAGGTAAGGGCTATTAGACAATAGTAATGAAGAACGAAAAAATAGTTTTAATCACCGGAGCAACTTCGGGAATAGGCAAAGAAACGGCGTTACTCCTTAAAGAAAAAGGATTTACTGTCTATGGAACAGCTCGGAATGTAGAAGGTAAATCTCTACCTTTTCGGCTTTTGCCTATGGATGTACGCTGTAAAGAAAGTGTCGATAAGGCAATCCAAAGCATTCTCTCTGAAGTAGGTAAAGTTGACATACTGATCAATAATGCAGGTGTAGGAATTTCAGGAGCCGTGGAAGAATTACCTTCCGAAGAGCTTGAAAATGTGTTCGCTACGAATTTTTTTGGAGCCATTTACTTGATTCAAAAAGTACTTCCTACAATGCGAAATCGAAAAAGTGGATTGATTATCAACGTTACTTCCATAGCAGGGTATATGGGATTGCCTTTTCGGGGAGCCTATTCAGCAAGTAAAGGAGCTTTAATGCTGATGTCAGAAAGTTTACGAATGGAATTAAAAAATTTTGGAATCCAAGTGACAACTATCGCACCAGGAGACTACGCTACCGATATTGCTTCTCGACGTTATCATGCGCCTGTGAAAGAAGGTTCTGCTTATAGAGAAAAATATCAAAAATCTTTAGATTTGATGAATAAGCATGTAGATTCGGGAGGAAATCCCATTGAAATGGCAGAAAAAATATATAAAATTATAAAAACCAAGCATCCTAACGTACATTATAAACAAGGTAACTTCTTACAAAAGTTTTCCATTGTACTTAAACGTGTTTTACCAAGTAAAACCTACGAGCGAATGTTGATGAAACATTATGAATTGTAGAGAATAGGTAACCTTAAACTTTGAACTCAAATAAGCAATATTATGAAATTTTTTATTGACACAGCAAATTTAGATCAAATCCGTGAAGCTCAAGATTTAGGAGTTTTAGATGGAGTAACGACCAATCCTTCATTAATGGCAAAGGAAGGTATCACAGGCACAAATAACATTTTGAAGCATTATGTAAATATTTGTGACATTGTCGATGGAGATGTTTCTGCAGAGGTAATTGCTACTGATTATGAGGGTATTGTCAAAGAGGGTACGGCCTTGGCAGAATTGCATCCACAAATAGTGGTGAAAATACCAATGATTAAAGATGGTATCAAAGCTATCAAATATTTTTCAGACAGAGGAGTTAAAACTAATTGTACGCTAGTATTCTCGGCAGGACAAGCTTTGTTGGCAGCCAAAGCAGGAGCTACGTATGTATCTCCTTTTATCGGGCGGTTAGACGATATTTCCAGCGATGGACTTACTCTGATTGAAGATATCCGACTTATATATGATAATTACGGATTTGAGACTGAAATTTTAGCTGCTTCTGTTCGTCATATGATGCATATTATGCAATGTGCCAAAATAGGTGCGGATGTGATTACAGCTCCGCTATCCGCAATTGTGGGACTACTAAAACATCCATTAACTGATAGTGGTTTAGCTCAATTTTTAGCAGATTATAAAAAAGGGAATTAACTAATAATGAACAATTTTATAAAGTATAATCTCTCAAAATTGTTCATTAAATAAATTGTAAATTGTTTATTATTGATTACAACATATGAATTGGCAAACTGTAAAAGAATACGAAGATATTACCTACAAAAAATGTAACGGCGTAGCAAGAATCGCCTTTAACCGACCAGAAGTGCGTAACGCTTTCCGCCCAAAAACTACTTCTGAGCTTTACGACGCTTTCTATCACGTGTACGAAGATGCGAGTGTAGGCGTGGTAATCCTCACGGGGGAAGGTCCCAGCCCCAAAGATGGCGGACACGCTTTTTGTAGCGGTGGTGACCAAAAGGCTCGTGGGCATCAGGGCTATGTAGGTGAAGACGGCAGACACCGACTCAATATATTGGAAGTACAGCGACTTATCCGATTTATGCCCAAAGTGGTCATCGCGGCGGTAAACGGATGGGCAGTAGGTGGAGGACACTCGCTTCACGTAGTGTGCGACCTTACCTTAGCGAGTAAAGAACACGCCATTTTCAAACAAACCGATGCCGATGTTACCAGCTTTGACGGCGGTTATGGTTCGGCATATTTGGCAAAAATGGTAGGACAGAAAAAAGCTCGTGAGATTTTCTTTTTAGGGCGAAATTACTCCGCACAAGAGGCGTTTGAAATGGGAATGGTCAATAAAGTAGTGCCTCACGCTCGTTTGGAACAAGAAGCGTATGAATGGGCTCAAGAAATCCTTGCCAAGTCGCCAACTTCTATCCGTATGCTGAAATTTGCAATGAACCTCACCGATGACGGAATGGTAGGGCAACAAGTATTCGCCGGAGAAGCCACCCGCCTTGCCTATATGACCGACGAAGCTAAAGAAGGGCGTAACGCATTTTTAGAGAAAAGAAAACCTGACTTTGGGGAGAATCAGTGGATTAGTTAAATAATTTGATAATTTTACTAAAAATAGTAACTATGAATTTATCTGAAATCAAAGTATTTAGGATGACACATATAGACAATATTCCTCATATTTTACAAAATGGAATAACGCACAAAAATTCACCTAATGCTAATGTAAACTATGTTTCGATTGGAGATAATTCATTGATTGATACTCGAGCGAGTAAAACTATTCAAGTTACTAATGGAACTTTAGACTATGGAGATGCAAAGCGTATATGTTTAGGAGATTTTATTCCTTTTTACTTTTGGTTGAGGATGCCTATGCTGTACATTATTCAAAGGGGATTTCATAATGTTGTTAAAAGAAATCCCGAAGAAATAGTATATTTGGTTTGTATTCCGAGCAAATTGGCTGACCAATATTCGGAAGTATATTTTTCAGATGGACACGCTGCAGATAAATTTTCTGTTTTGTATGATAAAACAGCTTTAAATAAAATTGAAACTATTTTGGATTGGAAGGCCATCAAAGCAAGGGATTGGGGTGGAGATGAAAATTTAGATATCAAAAGAAAAAAAGAGGCTGAATTTTTAGTAAAAGCGGATATAGCTTCTGATTTTATTATCGGCTTTGGTTGTTATAATGAAGTGGCTAAACAAAAGTTGATTAGTTTTGGTATAGAGGAGGTAAAAATTAAAGTTATTCATCAATATTATTATTAAAGCTATGATTACTTATTTAGAAGGAAACATATTAGAGAGTGATGCACAGGCACTCATTAATACGGTGAATACCGTTGGGGTAATGGGAAAAGGTATTGCACTCCAATTTAAAAATGCTTTCCCGAATAACTTTAAGCAATATCAAAAAGCCTGTAAAGAAAAAAGTGTGGTAGTGGGGAAAATGTTTGTAACCGAAGATGAGAATCTTACTTCTGGTAAGAAAGTTATCATCAACTTTCCCACCAAAACCACTTGGAAAAAGCCCTCTGAATATGAATATATAGAATGGGGACTTGATGATTTGGTAAAAATCATTAAGGAAAGGAACATCAAGAGTATTGCCATTCCGCCATTGGGGGCAGGAAATGGAGGATTGGACTGGGATAAAGTAAAGCAAATAATAGAACGAAAACTTTCCCATTTGGATACAGTAATCTACATCTATGAACCCTCTGTCCAAATCAAAGAGCAACTGAAAAAGGAGAGAGTAAAACTGACACAAGGTAGAGCTTTATTATTATATGTACTATACGATTTGGTACGAGAAGGAGAATTCGTATCTGAATTTTCAAGTGAGAAAGTATGTTATTTCCTTCAAAAGTTTGGAGCTGAAAAGTATTTGAAGTTGAAATTTACTCCTTATTTTTATGGACCTTATTCAGGAAAAGTTCGTTTTGTTTTGAATGCCTTGAACGGAAGCTATATCATGGGATATAGCGATATGAATAAAAAACCTTTTGAACCACTCAATTTGCTTGGAGATGGATTTCAAGAAGTGGAAAAATTCATTGAAGGTAATGAAGAATTGAAGCAGATTGCTAATGACACCATGCATTTTCTGGAAGGATTTTATTCTGATTATGCTTTGGAATTACTTTCTTCGGTAGATTATATTATGAGAGAAGAAAAAACAAAAGAAAAAGAGATCATCATAGAAAAACTTAAAAGTTGGAATAGTAGAAAAAGTGAAATGACCTCTAATGAAAGATATTTAGATATTGTTTTAAAACATTTAATTCAAAATTAAGTGGTTTTTCTATTCTGAAAACTTTCCAACAGGTTCAGAATCCTACCGATTACCTCAATTAATATAGGAGAATGGATTATCAATCAAATAAAACCAAGCAATAAATCTTCAATGGAAAATTTACTCGCTTTCTTTGAAAAACGCAAACCTGACTTTGGCGAGAATCAGTGGATTTCGTAGATAGAGAGAACCCTCAAATTTTTATGAATGCCAGATATCTCAAAACTGTAAATTGAATGTGTTTTAAGTTTAAGTATCTGATGATTACTTCAAAAATGGTATGATAAAAATTTGAGGGTTTTATTTTTTGACACTATCCCTCTAAGTGTGTAAGTTAAAAAGTTGGGGTTAAGTTTTTATAGTTTGAGTCTTTGTGCAAATATAAGCATAAATTGGTTCAAGACAATCCCCCAATTTTGGATAGGCATACTCCACTTTTTGGTAGCTTCTCTCAAAGCCAAGAAAACGGACTTTTGCACAGCTTCGTCTGTTGGGAAAAACAGCTTGTTTTTGGTGTATTTCCGAATCTTACCATTCAGATTCTCAATAAGATTGGTTGTGTAAATAATTTTTCTTATCTCTAACGGAAAATCGAAAAATACGGTCAATTCGTCCCAATTGTCATACCAAGATTTGATAGCATAGCCGTATTTTGACTCCCATTTTTGGGCAAAATCTTCCAAAGCAACCTTGGCAGCTTCCTTGTTAGGGGCAGTATAGATGTGTTTCATATCGGCTGTAAATTCTTTTCTGTCTTTGTAAACCACATACTTACAAGCATTCCTAATCTGATGAACCACACATATTTGCGTTTGTGATTGGGGAAAAACCGTGCGAATGGTTTGCGTAAATCCGTTTAAATTATCGGTGGCAGTAATGAGAATATCTTCCACTCCACGAGCCTTTAAATCAGTGAGAACGCTCATCCAAAAGGCGGAACTTTCATTCTTTCCGAGCCACATTCCTAAAACTTCCTTTTTTCCCTCTCGATTCAAGCCCACAGCAAGGTAAATGGTTTTGTTGACAACTTTTGAGTTCTCACGAACTTTAAAAACGATGCCGTCCATCCAAACAATCAGATACAGCTCGTCCAACGGGCGGTTCTGCCAAGCGACCATTTCATTGGTAACCGCATTGGTAATCCTTGATATTGTGGAAGTTGATACTTCAAAGCCGTACATTTCTTGGATTTGTTCTTCGATGTCGCTTACGCTCATTCCTTTGGCATAGAACGATACGATGATGTTTTCCAAACCATCGATAACGTTCTTGCGTTTAGGGACTAACATTGGGTTAAAACTACCGTCTCTATCCCTAGGAACTTGGATTTGTTCTTCGCCAAAGGAAGTTTTTATCTTCTTGGAAGTGTGTCCGTTACGATAATTTCCATCTTTGGTTTTGTCATGTTTTTCGTTGTCCAAGTGAACGTCGAGTTCGGCATTGAGCATATGTTCCACCGCTTTTTTGTGGAGTTCTTTAAAGAAACCTGTCAAGTCCTCAGCAGTCTTAAATGACTTGTAAAATTCTTTGCTGTTGAGCAATTCTTCCTTGTTAATCATATCTGTTTAAATTATGGGTCAAAAATAGTTAAAAAGTTATTTCCGAAATTTTTTTTGAGCTTTTAAGGGCTCAAAAAATTTCAGAATAACTTTTCAACTTACACAGATTATGGGATACTCCTATTTTTTTAATAAGTATTTTTACTTTATATTTCTTAAATTAATAATTTCCTGTTGAGTCAATTTTCGCCAATGTCCCCGAGGAAGGTCTTTTTTAGTAAGTCCAGCGAACACAACGCGGTCTAATTTTTCAATTTCATACCCCAGATGTTCGAAAATACGACGGACAATACGGTTTCTTCCGCTGTGAATTTTAACACCTATTTCATTTTTAGGTTTGTCGTTCACATAGCTGATTTCATCTACTTGAATAAACCCATCCTCAAGTTCAATTCCCTCTTCAATTTTTATAAAATCTTTGTAGTCTAACTTACGGTCAAGAACCACGTGATATATTTTTCGTACACCATGTGTTGGATGGGTTAATTTTTTTGCTAAATCACCGTCATTAGTTAGTAATAAAAGTCCTGTGGTAGGTCTGTCCAAACGTCCAACAGGCAGAATACGAGCCGTAGTAGCATTGGCAACTAAATCCATCACAGTTTTACGACCTTTTTCGTCACTTGTAGTGGTGATAAATCCTTTTGGTTTGTTTAATAAAATGTATTCTTTCTTTTCCGAAGAAATCACTTTTCCGTCGAATTTTACTACATCGGTAGGTTGTACACGATATCCTAATGTAGTCATTACCTGTCCGTTTACCTCCACATTTCCCGCAGCAATGTAGATATCAGCATTTCGGCGAGAACAGATTCCTGCATTGGCGATATATTTATTCAGGCGTATCTCCCCAGTTTCTAGAGTGTTGTCCTGTTGTTCAATCTCGGTGTTGTAATTTTTTTTGATAAACGGTTTTTTATAACTGTTGTTTCTTTTGAAATTCGGATTGTGGGATTTTTTGTACCCCCCTTCGTTGGAAGTATCTTTGAAATTTGGATTGTACGGTTTTCTGTATCCCCCTTCGTTGGAGGTGTCTTTGAAGTTTGGATTGTACGATTTTTTGAAACCGCTGTTTGTTTTAGTTCGGTCTGAATTGTATTCTTTTTTGTTGTAAGTACGCTCCGATGATCCATACTCTTTTTTAGTGTAGTAAGGTTTGTCAGAAGAGCGTTCCGAGTTTCCATATTCTTTCTTTTGGAATGAGTTGTTTGAATATTCTCTCTTTTTGTAAGAATTATTGCTACGTTGTGAGTTAGTGTTATTACTGGAATATTTTTTTTCCATAAATTCTCTATTTATTTAATGATGTATTTTATGTTTTAGAACCAGAAAACGTTCGAAACCGTAATGTATTACAAAGGCTTTATATCACTATAAAACTTTTGAATGTGCAAAGATACTACATAGAAATGACATAGCATGTTTTTTTGTAAGAAATATTTTTAAAAAGGCAAAGCTCAAAACTTTTTTCATATCTTTGCGGTATGGAATTTTCGTCAAAAATTTTAGAAAATGCGGTGTATGAGATATCGCAACTTCCTACAATAGGAAAGCGAACTGCTTTGCGGTTAGCTTTACATCTGTTAAAACAACCTGAGGAGCAATCTGCTAGGTTGGCATCAGCTTTGATTAATTTGCGAACACAGATTCAGTACTGTAAAAAATGTCATAATATTTCTGATGTAGAAATCTGTGACATATGTAACAATTCGAGCAGGGAAAACGGTATTGTATGTGTAGTAGAAGATTTTAGAGATGTGATTGCGATTGAAAATACGGGGCAATTTTTTGGGCAATATCATGTTTTGGGAGGAAAAATTTCTCCTATTGATGGCATAGCTCCGTCAAGTTTACACATTCAGTCATTAGTCGAAAAGGTAGCGTCGGGTAAGATTAAAGAGCTTATTTTTGCACTGAGTAACACTATGGAAGGTGATACCACAAATTTTTATATTTATAAACAAATTGAACAGTACGATGTGGTGATATCCACTATAGCTCGTGGAATTTCCGTTGGGGGAGAGTTGGAGTATGCCGATGAGGTTACTTTGGGACGAAGTATAACTCAACGAATTCCGTTCGAATTAGCTCTGAAAGGATAAAAATTAAGGATTGTAGAGAGTCAGTCGATTTATTTTTGAAAAAGTTATTTCTTGAAGGTAAATAGATAGGATTTGGGCTTTGCTACTTCTTTAAACTCCTTGGTTTTATGATTGTTTTTTTTCGAAAGTCGAGGTACTTGTGAAAAATATTTTGAACGACAAATTAAAAAAGAATCTTTAAATTTTAAATAAAGAACAAGAAATGGCTAAATACGAATTAAAACTACCTCAAATGGGGGAGAGTGTTGCAGAGGCGATTGTAACGAATTGGTTAAAAAAAGTAGGAGATACAGTCGAGGTCGATGAAGGAATTGTGGAAGTTGCTACAGATAAAGTCGATTCTGAAGTGCCTTCGGAAGTGTCGGGAGTGGTCGTTGAATTGCGTTTTGAAGTTGACCAAGTCGTGAAAATTGGTGAGGTTATGGCAATCATCGAAACGGAGGCTTCAGCAGAAGCTGTTGCTACACCTACGGTTGAGACCACTGCTAAAGTTATAGAAAAAGAAATTGAACAATTACAGCAGAATGTGACTAAAACAGATGTTGTTGTAAGTGGTTTAAAATCAGATAGATTTTATTCTCCTTTGGTGAAAAGTATCGCTCAAAAGGAAGGAATTTCACTGCAAGAGCTTGATCAAATCAAAGGCACAGGAGCAGATAATCGGGTAACTAAAAACGATATGCTATCCTACTTAGAAAATCGGGAGAAACAAACAGTAAATAGGTCTGCTGAGTTGCCTCAAAACAAGGTAGCAGAGGTAAAGGCGACATCTTTCCAAAAAGGAGACGAACGCATTGAGATGTCGCGTATGGGCAAACTCATCGCCGAGCATATGGTACATAGTAAACACACTTCACCTCATGTTCAGAGTTTTACAGAGGTGGATGTTACGCGTATCTGGAATTGGCGTAATAAAGTCAAAAAAGCATTTGAAGCCCAAGAAGGAGAGAAATTTACGTTTACCCCTATCTTTATGGAGGCTGTTGCTAAAGCTTTGAAAGACTATCCGATGATGAATATTTCATTAGAAGGGACGACCATTATTAAGAAAAAAAATATTAATATTGGTATGGCTACTGCATTGCCTGATGGAAACCTCATTGTTCCAGTAATCAAAAACGCTGATCAGTTGAATTTACGAGGAATGACTAAAGTAGTCAATGATTTAGCAAAACGTGCAAGAGCCAATCAGTTAAAGCCAGATGAAATCAAAGACGGAACCTATACCGTGACCAATATCGGGTCGTTTGGTAATGTTTTCGGAACACCGATTATCAACCAACCTCAAGTCGGAATTTTGGCAATTGGAGCTATTCGGAAAACACCTGCAGTTATTGAAACGCCCGAGGGAGATGTGATAGGTATTCGTTATAAAATGATGCTTTCGCATAGCTATGACCATCGGGTTGTCAATGGAGCTTTGGGAGGTATGTTTGTGCAACGTGTAGGCGAATATCTCGAAAATTGGGATATGAATCGAGATATTTAATCAATTTGAAACCATTCTAAATTTCAAAAAATGAGCGTGAGAGATATAGAAAATATGTATCTTTGCCCCTAGTTTTTGAATTTAATAGGTAAATCTATGGCCATTAAGATTACAGAGGATTGCATAAATTGTGGAGCTTGTGAGCCTGAATGTCCCAATAATGCCATTTATGAAGGAGCTGATGATTGGCGTTACAGTGACGGAACTGCACTCAGTGGAGGGGTGGTTTTGCCAAACGGAAGGCAGGTCGATGCGGATGAAGTACAACAACCCGTGAGCGATGATTTCTATTTTATAGTAGTGGATAAATGTACCGAATGTATTGGTTTTCACGAAGAACCACAGTGTGCGGCGGTTTGTCCCGTGGATTGTTGTGTTCCAGATGAAGATAATAAGGAAACTCAAGAGGAACTCACTGCAAAAAAGAAATTTTTACACAATGAGTAAAAAATACAAAAAGGCTATCGGTTTTGCGATAGCCTTCTTTATATAAACCCTATGAAATTCATTGTCAATCGTCTTCTTGTCCCCAAAGGATACTCAGGGATAACTCTGTTTCCTTTTGTATTCGTATCCAAAAAGGAGTGTTTAAACGATCCACAGTTTTTGAATCACGAAAAAATACACCTCCAACAACAAAAAGAACTATTGGTAGTCTTCTTTTATCTGTGGTATGTACTTGATTTTCTTTTTAAATATATCAAATACCGAAATTGGCAAAAGGCATACCACAACATCATTTTTGAGCGAGAAGCTTACCATAATCAAGACAATCTCAATTATTTAAACAGTCGGAAACGGTTTGCATTTCTGAAAAAGGATATTTAAGGTGTCAGAGTGTTGCTTTTCGATGTTGTAATTCCCACAGTTTTATAGAAAATATTCATGTCTGTGAAAAAATTATGAAATTGTCGATGATTCTAAACGTATAAATTCTTAAGCCTTACAGACTTTATTTGTACATGGGCAAGATATTTATTCTCCAAACCAATAGAAAAACTTAGGGAATCCTTCTACTTTGATGATAGGTTCAGTACTTACTTTACCCGTAGAGAGGTCGTAAGTGTAAAAACCCTTAGAGGTTTGGTTAATAGAACCGAATAAAAATGTATTGTTTTTATAAATTCCCATTCCTGTAGAATAACCATTGGCAACAGGTATTCCTTTGATGAGAGTTACTTGTTTGCTACTTAAATCTACTTTTACAGGAGCATACATAACTGCTAAAGGACTCATTTGTTGGTCTGGGGTATATTCTTTAATAGCCACATATCCGTAGGTTATGTTGTTTTTAATATATCGAGCGGGAAGGAAATAGGAGATTTTCCCAGGAGCATCAGCAACTGTAATGTCATCAAATTTCATTGAGAAAGTAGGGTCAATATCAGTTTCTCCGGCTTTGATTCTTAAAAATCCTCCTCCAAATCCATCTACTTGACCAAAAGCTCCAATACAAACGAGGTAAATATTTTTATGTTCATCCATCAAGATTCTGTCACCTGGATTGGTCGGGAAAGACAATCCTGAGGCTGTTTCCTTGATATGTTTTTCTATGGCATCTGTTTGGGTGTTGATTATCAGTACTTCAACAGCTTTCTCCTGTGGAAACCAAGTACCCGCTGTCCATTGTCCTAAGGTTACAAAGAGTAAATTGTCGCGAACAATCATTCCCGAAGGCTCGGGATTCGGGTCACCATAGGTGTTTAGGTCTATTTCACCTGTTTTTACCATCGTTGTAGGGTTGAAAATAAATATTTTACCTAAGCCTGTAAGTCCTAAATAAGCCTTGGTGTCATTTACGACAGTTAGGTGTGTTGCTTGTGAGTTTCCAGGTAAAGGCATGGTTGCAGATTTTTTCAAAACACCATCTTCACGAACAAATTTTGTCAATTCGGAAACGTCCGATCCAAAAAAGTTTGGAAAGGTAAATATCCAATTTTTATGTACAAATGGAGGAATGCTGGGACCAACTGGAAAGGCGTTTTTATTGTTTACCGTTTTTGGAGAAATATCGTCCAACAATTGAATGTAGCCACTTCCTGATTGGTCAGTATTTACTACCGTAGCTTCTATCAAAATTTCTCCTTTGCCAGATATAATATCAGGGGTTTCATTCTCTTTATCGCAACTTACTGCGAAAAATGTTGCTAAACAAGCAACTAACATTGCATTTTTTTTCATTGTATTTCATTTTTAAAAGTTAATTAATGTATTTTCAATTAGTACTGTTCTAAGTGTACTTGGTTGCTTTTGTTCTTCACTTTTTACATTCGATATCGCAACTTAAGACCAAAATTACGCCCTGGAAGCGGACGATTAAACTCTGAAATTACTTTTTCGTTTGTTAAATTATTCATTCGGAATGAAAGCAATATTTTTCCGTTTCTGAATCCGTGTTCAATACCAAAATTGAATGTTAAACTACGAGGTACGCGACGTTCTTGATGCTTACTTACCTCAAAATCATACCAATATCCTTCTATAAAAGAGCTGTCTAACATCAATCGGGTGTTTTGATTTTGTCCGCCAAAGAGATTTTCCTTGTGGTATTCTAATCCCATATTATTCAAAAAATAAGGAATGTTGGGCATTCGCTTACCCTTAGTTACATTTGGAATGGACGAATTTGGTTCATAATCGCGCATGTCTCGAAGATCTTGATACGTAAGATTCACATATCCGTACAGAGAAGGGAAAATATCCGCTTTGGCATCAAACTCTACTCCAAAAGAACGCATCTCACCAAAATTCTCATAAAAAGACTGTAGTAGCCCTCCTGTATATCGAATCATATTGGTTAAATAAGAATAAAAACCTGTTAGTTCTATTTCCAATCGTTTGTCTGTTAAGGTGTTTTTGTGAAATAGTAGTCCTATATTAGCATTTGTTCCACGCTCAGGCAATAGGTTACTGGCAGGAGCTGTTAAAAATCCATCGCCCAAGAGTTCATTGTCCGAAGGTAGGCGGACGTCATGGGCTACGGAACTTTTAATCATGAAATTATCTGTAAAATTGTATCGTATGGCATTATTTATTCCCCAATTTCCTTCGGAAATATTAATGTCTTTTACGCCTCCAAGCCCTAACAGACCTGCTTGTTTGGCATCGCTCTTATAATGGTAGTATTTTCCTGTTAAAGAATTAAGCCACTTTTTGTTACGACTACTTAAATCATAAGAAATTCCTGCAACCCAGCTAATCATTTTATTATCAAAATCGGTTCGATAGCCTATAATTTGTTCTTTTACAGGGTCAAAAGGTGAATTTTTGATGTGATTTAATTGTGAGTTGAAGTTTATATTTTGATTTTCACTGATTATGTAATTGAGATTTAATCGATTGTTTAATGCAAGGTTTTTCCGATAAGAGTCTGAAGCGTATAATCCTATTTCTCCACTGGAAGGGTAGGTTGTTCCATTCCAGTCGTATCTCATCATGGAGGTGTCATTCAAATTGAATTCTGCACTACTGATGGTTGTATTCATATCAAAATCCAATCCTGCGATGAGGAAGTTATCTTTTTCAAATCCATTGATGAAGGCGAACATGTTAGTCTTGCTGAAAGCGTGTTTGATGTTAGTTTCAATACCCTGTATTTGTTGGTCAGTTTGGATGGTAACCGCTTCTATTGATATTTCGTCGAACCACCATTTGGTTGCTTTGAAACCTCCTCCAATGAGCATTTTGCGATGTCGATCGTGGTCACGTTTTACTCGAAGTCCACGGTGATGGGGCAAATCCATTTCATAATCATTGTCCGAATATGTGTAATTTGCTGATGCTCCGAACTCTATTCCGGCATCTTTAAGATTACTCTTACCCATCATTTGAATTTTGTGTGTATTAAATGACGCTATTTCGTAGCTTACATCATAGTATAAAGGTGGATATTCCTTTGTAATCATATTTACAGCACCTCCCATTGCGGAGCCTCCGAGTCGAGCGGGAACAATGCCTTTGTAAATCTCAACACGTTCAATGAGGTCAATAGGCACATCGTAGAGCGACACATAATCAGAGAATAATCCTATGGGCGAATCGTCCAAGAAAACACCGATACGTTTGCCCTCCAATCCTCGAACTGAAATGCGAGAAGCACTTCCTACGCCTCCTGTGTTGCGAATGGTAACTCCTACAGTTTTGTTTAATACATCGTTGAGAGAACTTGTTGTACCTTCAAATTGTTTTGAATTAATCACCGAAACGGTCATGGCACTGTTTCGTAAGATACGTTCTTCATTTTTCTGAGCCTTTACTACCACTTCACTGAGAGATTCTACCTCTGGTTTCAGGCTTACGTTTATGGTTTTATCTCCTTCAATGGAAATTTTTATTGTTTGAGTTTCATAACCAAGGTAAGATACTATAAGGGTATGCGTTCCATGCGGAATTTTTTCTATCCGGAAAAATCCTTTACTATCCGAAATCACTCCTTTTTGAAATTCTCTGAAGTAAACCTCAGTAGCAGGAAGTGGTTTTTTGGTAGATTCGTCGAATACAAAACCTGATAAATTGCCGAATTGAGTTTGTGAGTAGGTAATGAAAATAGAAATAAAAAAAATGAAAACAGATAAAAATTGCTTTGACATATGATTATTTAATTTTATTCTAAATAAATTTGTGACTGCAAAATTAGTTTGTATTTTTGCCTGTCAGTTTAATCTAACGGATATTTTTTTTAATCTAACGGAGGAAATTACCATGAGAAAAATGGATTTTAATAAAATCGTTGAAGAAGATGTTGTTTTATCAAGAAGAGATGAAGGTAATTTTAATCTTTCATTGAAAAATGAAGTAGGAAACATACAACTTCATGTAAAAAATATGAAGGAAATATCAATCTATAAATGGCATTCTCATTTTTCTGAATCTACACAAATTTATGGAAATGCTTCCGTTCCATCTGTTCGGTTTTATGCTCTAAATCAGTCCAACAGCGGTGTGCAAATGAAAATGAAAAAAATTGATTTGACCATGAAACAAGGCATGTTCAATGTTTTATTTATCGATATGGAAGAGGAGGGGCATGACCTCTTTAGGGAAAATGATCATACTGTTTTCTCTGGTTTTTTCGTTTCGAGCGACCGTTTTTTGCATCTTGCCAATACTTATCCCGAAGTATTTGAAAGCATTCTAAATCAGTATCAACGAGATAAAAATTTGGAAGTGTTGTGAAAAGTATGATACCTTTAATAAAGTGGATATTTCTGTCAGGCTGAGCGTAGTCGAAGCCTCGTAATTACAGGGCTTCGACTACGCTCAGCCTGACAATCAAAACTACCATCATACTTTTTATAACACAACCAAAAATTTTATTCTTTCAGATAGAAACGGACTTCCGCTTACTTCTCAGATGAATACAATACTTCAGCAGTTAGAACAAAGTCATTTGATGGGAAATGTTTGTGAAACTTATGCTGAAATCAAAATATTGGAGCTTTTTATTCTACAGCAACAACTTTTGGGACAGCACATAAAAACCAAAAAACATTGCAAGACCCAATCCGATATTGATAAAATACACGAAGTGCGTCATCTTTTAATGCATAATTTCCATACTCCATTGAGCCTATCAGAGCTTTCTCGTCGTGTAGGTCTGAATGAAAATAAATTGAAATATGGATTTAAAGAGATATTTGGCACTACCGTTTTCGGATATCTTTTCGATCATAAGATGCAGTTAGCTAAGCAACTTCTTTTGGATACGAACAAGAGTATTTCAGAGATTGCAGAAGCCTGTGGCTATGATTATGTGTCACATTTTTCCACAGCTTTCAAAAGGAAGTACCATGTCTCTCCATTAAAATTTAGGGAGTAAGTGTTTATATTTTCGGTATGAAGTAGCTCAAAATAGTAAAATAAATGTACTTTTGTCACCTAAAAAAGGATATGAAAAGTAAATTAAAAGCCGTAACCGAGTTTCATACGGCCTTCGGATTGGGAGTAAAACAACAACCCACCACTGAGCTAACCCCCGAAACTATCAACTTGCGATTTAAATTAATGGCAGAGGAAAACCAAGAGTATTTGGAAGCTGCCAGAAATAATGATATGGTCGAAGTAGCTGATGCTTTAGGGGATATGCTCTATATTCTTTGTGGAACCATCATCGAACACGGAATGCAATACAAAATAGACGAGATTTTTAGTGAAATCCACCGAAGTAATATGAGTAAACTTGACGCTGACGGAAAACCTATCTACCGAGAAGATGGCAAAGTGATGAAAAGTTCCCGTTATTTTCCGCCAAATATTGCAGAGGTTTTAAAGTCTACAGATTAATAAAACTATATTATAGGTTCGTGAGATTAATGCGTTCAACTTAGTGTATGTGCATTTGTTACTTAACACATACGTACCCGTTGTTCAATGGGTGCGTACCTATCAAACAACAGGTACGCTCCCGTTTTTCAGCGGAAGCGTACCTGTTTAAGTTTCTCACGGATTACGATTTATTTTTTGTACTTTTCGTATTTTACGGTAGCAAGCATTTCTTTAAGGTCAGTACCTGGGCGGAACTGGATTTTGTTTCCTTTGATGTTGGCTGCGGTAAATTTCTTTTCGTCGTCCACACCCTCGCTGGTGATGGTTATTTGGAAACTTCCAAAATCACCAAATTTCACGATTTCTCCATTAGAGAGGTGTTTTATAAGCACTTTCGTAAGTTCGTTAAGCGTTGCCAATACGTCGGTATCCGAAACGGTAGTCGAACCCGTTGCTATTTCTTTAGCGATTGCCTTTAGGGTGATTTCGCCATCGGCTTTGGCACTGGCATAAAACTTCGGAGCCTCTTCGGGCTTTTGTGGGTTCTTGCGTCCCACGACATTGTACTTTACTGGCATAATATAATTGTATTAAGGGTTACTGATTTTGAAATTTTTCTTTTATATACTCTGCTACTTTGTCTATCTCAGGGAATAGTGTACTTTTATCTATTCCCAATTGGAAGAGTTCTTTTAAAATATCTTCTTTTGATTTTGCATCAATTCCTATTTTTGTTTTAATCCATTCTGAAGGAACTTGAGGCATCTCCTTATTATTTTCTTTTACTCCAAAAATTAGAAAAGCTCCGTGTTGCCTTACTATACGAGGATTATCCAATTTAGGTTTGATAGCGAAAACTTTTCCTATATCATTTGGGTCTATAATTGGTTTGAAATATGATTTATCTTCCTTTATATAATGCAATAAATAGCCAAAATAATACTCATTAATTTCTGATATTTCATCATCAATAAACGTTCTGTTTTTAATCCACAAAGTTTCAGTTAACTTATATTTGACTTGCTTTATTAAGTTTTCATCCAGATTCGATTCTTTATCTTTAAAGTTATCTATTTCTTTTTTAAAGTCATCGTATTTAACTTTGTAATCAGTTTTTTTACACTGATCCAAACTTTCTTTAAATGTATATATGTGAACATCTAAATCTTTATCATAACTACCTGTATTAAAATTTTGTTTTAGTGTCTTTAGCTCACGATCACAGTTTTCTAAAAAATCTAATTCTAGTTTTCCATAACAAAATTCATTATCACATTTTGCTAAATTGGCTAATACCGTAACTCTATCGCTATCAAAATAACAAGTATCTTTTTGAGGAACATCAAAAATTATTATTTCTCCATCCCTGTCCTTATTATCAATACAAGCAAAATAAAGAGCCACCAACGCATTAGTCGTTAAATCTAAAATACGAGTGGGTACTCCATAGTGTTGCATTAAAACTAAAGATTCTATCGTCGATTTCCCATTGAAATCATAGGGAACTTTACTAATTGTTTCACGATATATCAAATGTTCATTCTTTATTAAACTATCTTTCCTATAAATTGAAGGCTCCAACTTATAATTTTTATCAGAATGTCCTCTATAAAAAGTATTTTCAGAAACCGATATTGTTTTAATTTGAGAAAGATAAGTCTCTATAGAGGTCACTTTGTTCCCTTTTTTTTCCAATTTTTTATTTTGTCTTTTAGCCATAATCTTTATCTCTTATCAATCATTCAGCTTCAACACTGCCATAAACGCTGATTGTGGTACTTCTACGTTTCCAATTTGTCGCATACGTTTTTTTCCTTTTTTCTGTTTTTCAAGGAGTTTACGCTTACGCGAGATGTCGCCTCCGTAACATTTTGCCGTAACGTCTTTGCGGAGGGCTTTGATAGTTTCACGAGCGATGATTTTCGCCCCAATTGCTGCCTGAATCGGAATATCAAACTGCTGACGCGGAATCAGTTCGCGGAGTTTTTCGCACATTTTCTTTCCGATATTGTACGCATTATCGGCGTGAATCAAAGCTGATAAGGCGTCTACTGAATTGGCATTGATAAGCACATCGACTTTCACCAAATTAGAAGCTCTCATTCCGATTGGCGAATAATCAAACGAAGCGTAACCTTTTGATACTGTTTTTAATCGGTCGTAAAAATCAAACACGATTTCCGCCAGTGGCATATCAAAATTTAGTTCCACACGTTCGGGGGTAAGGTACGTCTGATTGGTAATTTGCCCACGTTTTTCGATACAAAGCGACATCACTTGCCCCACAAAATCCGCTTTGGTAATTACCGATGCTTTGATGTAAGGCTCTTCCACTCGGTCCAATTTCGATGGGTCGGGAAGGTCAGACGGATTATTTACTACGATAGGCGTTTCAGGGTCTTTCTTAGTGTACGCCAGATAACTAACGTTCGGAACGGTAGTAATTACCGTCATATCGAACTCGCGTTCCAATCGCTCTTGAATGATTTCCAAATGCAACATTCCGAGGAAACCACAACGGAAACCAAAACCCAATGCCGCCGAACTTTCAGGAGTGAAAACGAGCGAAGCATCGTTAAGTTGCAGTTTTTCCATCGAAGCTCGAAGTTCTTCATAATCCTCAGTATCAACAGGATAAATTCCAGCAAATACCATCGGTTTTACGTCTTCAAATCCATCAATGATTTCAGAACAGCCATTTACTGCCGAAGTAATCGTATCACCCACCTTTACCTCACGAGCATCTTTTATTCCAGTAATGAGGTAACCCACATCGCCCGTTTTTACAGATTGTTTGGCTACTTGATTGAGTTTTAGAGTCCCTACCTCATCGGCATCGTAGGTTTTTCCGGTAGACATAAATTTGATTTTCTGACCTTTACGGATTTCTCCATTCATCACACGGAAATACGTTTCCACACCACGAAACGGATTGTACACCGAATCGAAAATCAGTGCTTGAAGCGGTGCATCGGGGTCGCCTTTTGGGGCAGGAATGCGTTCGATGATAGCTTCGAGGATTTGCTCCACGCCCAAACCTGTTTTCCCAGAAGCAGGGATAATATCATCAGGGTCACAGCCAAGCAAATCAACAATATCGTCTTTCACTTCCTCAGGATTTGCCGAAGGAAGGTCTATTTTATTTAAGATGGGGATAATTTCTAAATCATTTTCCAGAGCCAAATAAAGATTGGAAATAGTCTGAGCCTGAATACTTTGTGCAGCATCAACAATCAGCAAAGCTCCCTCACACGCAGCGATAGAACGCGACACTTCGTACGAGAAATCCACGTGACCAGGTGTGTCGATAAGATTCAGAATGTAAGTTTCACCTTTGTATTCGTACTCCATTTGGATAGCGTGAGATTTGATGGTAATCCCTCGTTCACGCTCTAAGTCCATATTATCAAGGAGTTGGTCTTGTTTTTCGCGTTCGGTAACGGTTTTGGTAAAGTCCAAAAGTCGGTCAGCAAGGGTACTTTTTCCGTGGTCGATGTGTGCGATAATGCAAAAATTGCGTATGTTTTTCATCAGTGTAAATATTCATTTATATGTGAAGGGCAAATATACAAAAAAACTTGTCAGTTGCTATGGATTCCGTAAATTTAGTTAAGCAGAGAAGAAAATGTATGTGCTGAAAAATCAAATAGATACCAAGAAGGCCATTCCACATATTGGGAATAGCCTCTTTTACTTTTAAAATAAGTTAAATTGTTTGTGAATATTTTATTACATATTCAGTTCTACTGCGTTTCCATGTCCCCGATAGAGAACGAGTTTATCCTCTAATTCTACTTCTAAAACAGTTACGTAAGGATCAAGAGAATTTTCGGAAGGTACGGAAATTCGTAATATTCCTGGGATATTGTTCCAGGCAGCCCCTCCGTTGCGTTCAAAAGAAAGATTTTCTCCACTTCCTAAAACCTTAATAGATTTTATTTTAGTTTGAATTCCTTTTAACTGAATGTAGTTTTTAGGTGCATCGAACAAGCATAAGTATATTTTTTTATGGTCATGACTAAGCATGGTAGGTCCAAAGAAATGCCCGTAGGGTAGTCCTGCTTCGGAGTCGTATACTGCAGTTTTGTGCTTTTGAATCCATTTGCCAAGAGCTTCCAAACGTTCAACTTGTTCGGGAGCGATGCTTCCATCTGGTTTTGGTCCGATGTTCAATAGAAGATTTCCTCCTGTGGAAATTACTTCAACAAATGTACGTACGATTTGTGAAATCGGTTTGTAGTTTGTATCCGATGGGAAATAACCCCAATTGTCGTTCATTGTCATGCAAAATTCCCACGCTCCTTCAGGACGAACGATAGGGACTCCTTGTTCAGGAGTTTTGTAGTCTCCATATTCATTGAGTCGTGAATTGACAATTACTTGTGGATTTGATTTCAATAAACTTTGTTTGATTTCAGCTGATTTCCATTCTTCAGCTTTATGTTCCCAATCGCCATCAAACCAATAAAGATCAGGTTTGTATGCGTTTAGTTCCTCTAATTGATCGAAGTTGAATTTGACAAAACGTTCCCATGGAGATAATTTTTGTTGTCCCTTTTGTGGATAAAATTTATTTGTAGTTTTGATACGCTCAAAAGTAACAGGTTTATAATCAGGATGTGACCAATCGCATAACGAATAGTAAAGTCCTAATTTCATGTTCTTTTTACGAACGGCTTTCACGAAAGGTGTGAGCAAATCCTTTTTGGCAGCAGCGTGTTTTATGGTACTCAATGTGCTGTATTTCGTATCCCATAGAGCTACACCATCATGATGTTTCGTTGTTAATACTACATATTTAGCACCTACTTTTTCAAAAAGGTCTAACCATGCATCAGGATTATAATTTGAAGCAGTAAATTCCTTTCCTTGAGCTAAATAATCAGCGTGTGAAATCCGTTTGTGATACATAGACCACGACTCCGTAATTCCATTCACTCCGTAGTATCCCCAATGAATGAATATCCCTAATTTGGCTTTTTCAAACCATTCTAATCGATTGTCTTTCTGTTTGTTAATTTGTGCGTGGATGTTTATAGTTGCTAACAAACATAAAGTTAAAAATATTTTTTTTACCATAAGTACAAGTATATGTATTTTAAAATAAAATTATGACATTAAATAAGTTTAAAAATAATACTAAAATTATGTATAGATTATTTTTGTTTACAGCGAAAAACGCCTTCCGTGATTTTTTTCATATCCCCGATTCCATTTTTTTTCACATTCATCTGAAAGCGTCCTTCAATGATGTTTTTGGAAGAGTCTAATTTTGTAATTTCAACATTTCCGTCATCTATGGTAAGATACTGTTGTTTGTTTACGATGTAAAGACCAGTTCCTCCATTTTTTTCATCACTAAATTTATGATTTCCTAAAGTAGTTGAACTTATCGAAAAAGAGAACGTTTTATCAGTAGCATCATTTCCTGAACGATAGGATTCGATTTGTATACTACCATCCTTGTTAATTGTGTAGGTGCATCGGTCACCTTTAACAACCACCCACTCTCCATCAACTTTAGCTTTGATGTAGAAATCGTTAGATAAAACGATTCCGTTTTCGTCAATTTCCTCTGCTTGTTGCGGAGTTTCAGGTTTGTCGCACCCAATGAACATAATCATAGGTACTACTAAAAATTTAATAATACTTGTAATTTTTTTCATAAGTCTATGTAATTTTATTGCTTTCAGCGTAATTTAAGGCAAAGAACGATATTTTTTTTCAAATAGAGAATTTTTAAGGACAAAAAAATCGTTTTTTTTTTGACTTTAAATAATTCAAAATGCGGTTAATTAGTTATGATTTGAAATCCTCATCTTTAAAATTCAGTAAATATACTTTTTTAGTGGAACGTGTCAATGCTGTGTACAACCAACGATAGTATTCCTCATCGGTACCATTAGGTAGATATGGTTTTTCGATAAAAATGACATTCCACTGTCCACCTTGGCTTTTGTGGCAGGTAATTGCATATGAGAATTTTACCTGTAAGGCGTTAAAATATGGGTTTTCTTTCACTTTTTGATACTTTTTGTAGGAAGAAGTTTCCTCTTCATAGTCTAATAGTACTTCCTCGTAAAGGCGTTGGCTATCTTGGTGCGAAAGGGAGGCTTGTTCCGATTCCAAAGTGTTTAAGAGTAAGACAGTATCAAATGGAGGTTGGTTCGGATAATCAATCAGTTGTACAGAGACTTCAGCAAATCGAAAACCGTAATATTCACGGAAGGCATAAATCCGAAGTATTTCCAAAGTGTCACCATTGGCAATAAAACTGACTTCCGATGAATCTTTTAACCAAAAGTAGTTGTTTTTGACAACCATCAGTAAATCACCTGCCGTAAGTTCATCCTCGTTGTCTAAAATTACCTTTCGAATTTGTTTATTGTACAGTACCGCACGTTTATTTGATCGCACGATGATGGAGGTATGTTCTGTTCCGTAGTTATTATAAGCGTCTTCTATAGCTTCTTGAATTTCAGAACTTTCTCTTAATCGGATGATGTCCTTAAAACCTTTGGTTTGAAACTCAAAATTGCTATAAAAAGTTTGATTTAGCGACTCTCTTAGCTTAGTAGCGTTGTATAAAATTCCTGACTTTTTTTCTTGTCGGACTACTTCTGTAAGTTCAATATGCGAGACATCCTTTTGGTAGCGAGATTCTAAATTTCGGATATCTAAAGCAGGGCTATACAGAGAATTTACGGGAGGCAACTGAGCTGTATCTCCCATCAGTAATAATCGACAACCTTCCCCCGAATAAACGTATAGCATCAGATCATCTAATAAAGAGTTTCGCTCAAAAAACTGCCCATCATTATCAGCAATCATTGAAGCCTCATCTACAATGAATAAAGTGTTTTTGAACTTATTAGGTTTTAAATTATAAGAAAAACTACCGTTTTGATTTTTGGGGGAATAAATATGTTTGTGAATTGTATATGCTTGTTGTTTTGCGAAATGAGACATGACTTTAGCTGCTCGTCCTGTGGGAGCTAACAGCACAGCTCTGTGTTTAATTTTTGGAAGATTTTGAATCAGACTATTGGTGATGGATGTTTTTCCCGTACCCGCAAAACCTTTTAGTAGAAAAAGTTTATTGTTTGTTTTTGTGTCAAGTAAAAAAATACTAAGTTGTTGTAAAGCAATATTTTGTAGAGGGGTAGGGGAGTGGTTAAAAGCCTCTAAAAGGGCGTTGTAAAAAGTTGTTTTATCCATACATGTCAAAAATAGACCTCAAAAATATAATTTTTTTTGCGAAAAAACTTTTTATAACAAAAAAAAATTGTAGCTTTGCATTAACCAGTCAAGAAATTTGAATAAAATAATATTTTAAAAAATGAAAAAAGTTTTACAAATCGCACTTTGGGCAGTAGGTCTATTTTTCTGCTTCATGATTTACAAATCAGTTACAGGTCCTATTCAGTTTAAAAAAATTAAAACAGAGCGTTACACAGAAGTAATCCGCAAACTCAAAGACATTCGTGATGCACAGGAAGCTCACCGAGTTGTTAAAGGAAAGTATGCAGCTAATTTTGATGAATTGACTTCATTTATCGAAACAGCTAAATTCACTATCACTTCGCAGCGTGACACAAGTTGGGTTGAATACGACAAAGTCTATAAAATTGACATGTTGAAACAAGGTGTTGTTGTTGATACCTTAGGTTATGTAGCTGTGAAAGATTCCTTGTTCAAAAATTCTGATCGCTATAAGAATTTACGTTATGTACCACACGCTAAAAGCAAAGAAGAACAATTCGTAATGAATACAGCTATGTTGGATAGAAATGGTGTTCAAGCCTCTGTTTTTGAGGCGTATGTGCCTAAGAAAGTAGTTCTATGGGATCAAGATGAAAATGATGTTCAAGTTGAAATAGCAAGAAATTCAGTAGAAGAAGTTAAGGGTGATTTAATCAAAGTAGGTTCATTAGACGATATCACAATTAATGGTAACTGGCCAACTTCATACGATGCAAAAACTGCAAGAAAATAATATATTAGAACCTTATTTTAAAGAATTGTCCATTCAAATTAACTTGGATGGACTTTCTTTTTGTGTTTTCAATCCTGTGTTGAACTACGTTGAGTCAATTTACAATTTTTCTGTAAATTTCAATAAAAGTAATCAGGAAATTGAAAAACAAGTCTATACTATTTTACAATCCGAAGAAGATTTAAGGCAGGATTTTAACAATATCAAAGTGTTACATAACACACCAGCTTACACCCTTATTCCACAAGCTCTTTTTTCTGACGAAAAAGAAGCTGTTAATTATTTGAAATATAGCATTGACACCTCTGGGCTAAAAGAAAAATTTATCGAAGTTGATAAAATTATTCCTATTGATATCGTAAATGTCTATGTTCCTGATGTTCTGATTAATAATATCTTAATTGAACACTATGGAATGGTGGACTACAACCACTTTTCATCTTCTCTTTTGCGTATGTTGCTTAAGCATTATGCTTCGCATTCCTATCAAATTATGTATGCCTATACGGAACAAAGTTCCTTTTATTTTGTGGTATTTAAAGATAAAAAACTTTATCACTTCAATCGATTTTATTACGAAACCACAGAAGATTTTTTATTTTACACGCTTTACTGTATCGAACAATTAGGAATTGATTCCGAGCGTATTCCGTTGTATGTAATCGGAGATTTTAACCATAAATCATTGGTTTATCGTCAATTGAGTCGTTACATAAAATATATTTATTTAATGGATTTTAATCGAAAGGAATACTACAAAGGAATGGATGAAGAATTGATACGCAAAAATTTTGTGTTGACGCAATGTTTTTGATTCGAAACTAAATTATTTAATTTCTTCAAAATCAATATATTCTCCTACTTTTTTCTTTCTCGAAGTTGATTCTTTTGACCGAGCATCGTCATTCATAATGGTTTGACGACTGTCGGTTTGCCTTTGATATTGATTTTGAGTTTGTTGAAATTGGTTATATATCTTTTTTTCTACTTTCTTAAAAAAATAACGCAACACAAAAGGCATTAGAATCCTAATAAGAATCCGAAGTCCTAAAATTACAAGTAAAACAATCAGAAGGGTTCTCAAAAAACCCATTAAAGATGCTTCTGCTATCATAGATTTTAAAAGTTTTGCCAAAGATATGAATTGTGTTGGTAATTTGCAAATACCAACAATTTGGATATTCAGAAAATATTTTAAAAAAAGTGACTTTATGTTATCTAAATTAAATCTAAATAGCTATATTTGCACAATTGTTTTTAATTAGAATTAATATGAAGAAAAAACTTGTATCTTTATTTGTGTTTATAACAACTTGTATATCAGCACAGAATAATGTTTTTTTTAGTGCGGATTTTTGGAAATCAAAGCCCTCAGTGGAACAGGTAAAGCAAAAAATTGCTGAAGGTAATGACCCTGTAGCTCTAAATGAAAGAGCTTATGATGCGACTTCATTGGCTATAAATAACGGAGCCTCGTTTGAGACTATCGTTTATTTACTTTCGCTCAAAGGCAATGAAGTTGATAAACTAACTCATGACAAGCGTACTTACATTTTTTGGGCAGCATTCCAAAATCGTTTGGATGTAGCTAAATATTTGCTTGACAAAGGAGCTAAAACGGATGTTCGTGATTCTCATCTGTATTCACCACTTTTGTTTTCAGCTGTCAGAGGAAACAAATCCATTGAATTTTACGAGATGCTTATAAAATATGGAGCCAATGTTAAGGATAGAAACGAAAATGGGGCTACAGCTTTGCTCTTGCTGATTCCACACCTTAAAGATTTGAAAGAGGTTGATTATTTTATCAAAAAAGGTTTGTCATTGAAAGATGTTGATAATAAAGGTGATAATTCCATTTTTTATGCGGCTCGTTATGGTAATCAAGATATTATCAATCAGCTGATTAAGAAGAAAATAGATGTAAAGGCTGTTAATAAAAAGGGACAAAACATAGCTTTTGCAGCTGCTGAAGGAGGACGAGGTAAATCAAACGATATATCTTTTTTCAAGTATGTTGAAAGTTTAGGTATTAATCCAAATCAAAAAGATAAAGAAGGTTTAACACCTCTATTCATACTTTCGTTCAGACATAGAGATGTAGGGGTATTGTCATATTTTATCGAAAAAGGAAATGATGTGAATCAAACAAACGCTTCTGGTCAAAGTCCGTTGATGAACGCTGCCTCTTCGAATGTACTCCCCATTGTTACCCTCTTGGCGGATAAAACGCAAAATATCAATGCCGTTAACAATCATAAACAGTCAGCTTTGACGTTAGCTGTTCACCGAAATTCAGCTGAAGTAGTTGATTTTTTAATTGGTAAGGGAGCTGATGTGAATGTGAAAGATGATAAAGGAAATTCCTTAGTTTACTATTTGGTGGATGGCTATAGTCCACGTAACCAAGAAGATTTTAATAAAAAATGGGATATTTTGCTTGAAAAAGGATTGGACATGGCTCAACTTCAGGCTAATGGTAATACGATCTATCATTTAGCTGTTCAGAAAGGGAATTTAGATTTGTTACAAAAGGCGAGTTCAGCAAGTGTGAGCGTTGATACTAAAAATGAAGAAGGGCTTACTCCATTGCATCAAGCTATTATGACGGCTAAAAATTTGGACATAATTAACTTTTTACTTGAAAAAGGGGCTGATAAAACCGTAACCACAGATTTTGGTGAATCGGCTTATGATTTGGCACAAGAAAATGAGGCCTTAAATGGATTGAATATTAATTTTTTAAAATAATTTACTATGAAAATCAAACAATTAATTGGGATTTTAGCACTTGTATTAGTGACTTTTTCATTCACAAAACAGCAACCAAGTTCTAAATATAAATGTATGATTCAACTTACGAATTACGATGGAGAAGGGGCTTATATTGTGGTTTCTTTGTTGAATCCCGAGGGTAAATATGAAAAGACTTTGCAGGTGTTGGGTGATGATCCAGAGTGGTATAGTGATTTACCGGAGTGGTGGAAGTTCTATGGAAAACGAGAGACCATCGATGCTATCACGGGAGAAACTATTAGTGGAGGACAACGAGCTGTGAAAGTGATTGAAATAGAGGATGATAAAATTGATAAAGGCTACAAAATCCGTTTTGAAACTGCGGTGGAAGACCAAAAATATTACGCTACTGATGTAGAGTTTGAACTTACTTCGCAGAGTTTGAAAAGCAAGGTTGAAGGCAAGGGATACATCCGTTACGTACGAATGATGCCCAATTAAATTCCATAGTTAATTTCTTGAAAAAAGGTTACTTGACATTCTGTTAAGTAACCTTTCTTCATTTAATATTTCTTCTCTGTTTTTATAAACTATTCCAAATTTTTCGAGCTTTTTCCAAGTCGCTTTCTGTATCGATGCCAATGGTAGGGATATCTGTTTTGGCTACACGAATTTTAAATCCATTTTCTAAATAACGGAGCTGTTCTAATTTTTCTGTAGTTTCTAACATTGATTCTTCCAATTGAGAAAATTGTATCAATGCAGGTTTGCGATATGCGTAAATTCCAATATGTTTAAAATAGTTACCTAACGATTTTTCATCGCGAGGAAAAGGAATACAAGCTCTCGAAAAATAGAGAGCATCTCCCGAGTTGTTTGTAACTACCTTCACGTTGTTTGGATTTTTTATATCTTCAAAATCATATAACTCTTCCATTAAAGTAGCTACATCAACTTGATTGTCAGTGTCTTTTTTAAAAATCTCAATGAGCATCTCTAAGTTTTTTTTAGCTGTAAATGGTTCGTCTCCTTGAATGTTTACCACTACATCTACATTCATAGACTCACAAGCCTCAGCTAATCGGTCACTTCCGCTCTGATATTCTCTTTTACTACGAATGACTTTGCCGCCAACTTCAATAATAGCCTGTTCAATGCGGGCATCATCGGTTACCACGTACACATCTTCAAAGAGTTGTGTGGCACGTACAGCTTCAAAAGTTTGAACAATTACAGGTTTTCCTCCCAAGTCTTTCATGAGTTTACCTGGAAAACGTGTTGCTCCGTAACGAGCTGGTATCATGGCTATTATTTTCATATTAGGTATATTTTCTTAATTTAAGACTTTCTTACTGAATTTTAAAAGGTGAAATTCTTTTCTAAATTTACCTTTTACAAAATATAGAACATCACTCCTAATTGAAGGATATTTGCTTTCAAGGAAGTCCCTTCAATGGTGTTGACATTTTTGAATAGAGGAGTCAAGCTGTATTGAACGTAAAAGTTTACGGCGTTGTAGCCTAATGCAGCGTAGAGTTTTGTGTGAAATTTTCCTTTTAATTCGAGATTAGAGAAGGAAGTACTCAACTCGTTATGCTCGTAAAAACTTTTGGATTTTAGGACATAACCAAATTTCATTCCTGTGTAAATTCGCCAGAACTTATGATCTTCCGCTGTTGAGGTTCGCCATCGGAACTCCAGAGGAATCTCTAATGTGTGTAATGAAAAGTTATTTTTGTTCAAATTCAAGGACTTGAGTCCGTCGGGAATTTGATAGGTTCGCACACCATTTTCGCTGAAAACGACAATGTTACTATATACCAGATCATAGGCATACCCCATCCCTACGGCGATTCCTACGTTGCGACGTTCGTTTAGCGGAATGTCACGCATGATACCCGTATGAATGCCATGGGAAAGACCGTGTTGGACTACTCTTGATGCTTTTGAGCTTAGAATATTGTATGTTAGTCCCAAATAAAATTGGTCTTCCAAATATTTCACTCCATAGTCTCTATTTTTTTTATCCACTTTGGAAGGACTTTGAATCATTCCGTCATCCTCATCTTCCTGTGCGTAACTACACAAGGGCAACAAACAAAACAGAACAAAGGTGTAAATCTTACTTTTTATCATTCTATAAACATTAATCATTAGGCTTCACACAAATTTTTTCTTTTCTCAAAAAAGGAGTCTGGGTAAAAATTTAGCTAAGGATTAATTTAATTACCATTAACTTAACCTTATTCCTAATAGGAAAATTGTGCAAAATTTTCATACGATAGCAAGAAAAAGCGTTCCACCCTCAAGGGAATTTACATCAGGTGGAACATTATTGTGGATCTACTTTTTAAACACATTCTTCTTGTTTTTCAATAGCATCTTTCAACTGATGAAGTGCTTGAGCAATAATGCTTTGAGGACAAGCTAAATTAATACGCATGAATCCTTCACCTTCTTTGCCGTACATAGCTCCGTCGTTTAATGCCAATTTAGCTCCATCAACACACAGATGAACTAAACTCTCTTGACAGATTTCCAACCCTCGGAAGTCTAAAAACACCAGGTAGGAAGCCTCTGGAACGATACATTTCACTTTTGGAATGTTCTTTTCCACATAGTCCACTACAAAGTCAATGTTTTTCTGAATATATTTCAATAGCTTGTTTAACCATTCCTCTCCTTCTGTGTAAGCAGCGATTACCGTTTGATAAGCAAATACGTTTCCGTCGCCGAGCATGTTTCCTTCTACATAGCTTTGGAATTTCTCTCGCAATTCAGGATTTTGAATTACGGCATAGGAGGTTGTAAATCCTGCCATATTGAAAGCCTTGCTGGGTGATGCGAACGTAATACTCATTTGACGAGCTTGATCACTTACGCTACCTAATGGGATATGTTTATGCGGAGGTAAAGTTAAATCAGCATGAATTTCATCGGATACCAGTACCACATTGTTTCTATGGCAAATGTCTGCTACACGTTCCAGCTCATCACGTCGCCAAACTCGACCTCCTGGATTGTGAGGATGACAGAATAGAAATACCTTACATCCTTTGATGTCTTTTTCCAATCTATCAAAATTGATCTGGTATTGACCGTCAATCAGTTCCAAAGGACTGTTTACCAAAACTCTGTTGTTGTTCTCCACTACCAATGAAAATGGATAGTACACAGGCTGTTGAATCAAGACTTTGTCACCTTTTTCCGTAAAAGCCTGTACAACCATTGCTAGGGCAGGTACAACCCCCGGGGTGAAAGAAATCATCTCTTGACTGATATTCCAACCAAAACGTTTTTGTTGCCAATTGATAATAGCGTCATACCATTGTTGTGGTTTAGCCGTATATCCAAAAATTTCGCATTCCATCCGTTTTTTCAAAGCGTTCACTATAAAAGGAGGTGTTTTAAAATCCATATCAGCAATCCACATTGCTAATAAATCCGTTCTTCCCCAACGTGGTTGAAGTGCTTCTAATTTGAGAGCATCGCTCTTACTGCGGTCGTTGATTTCGTCAAAATTATATTCCATGGTTATATCAAATCATATTATGAGAGCCAAAGATACTACTTTTATAAAATACCACAATAGTTTTATTTGAAATATTTTCGGGTTCTATCTTTTTGATTTACTTTTGTCGCTTAGAATATATTTTTCTGGTAAAATAACTTTTATGACTGAAAAACAAATCTTAGCAAAGATAGAAAAGTGGGATAAAGACAACAAAGTATCCGCCATTATTGAATTTATTGAAAACCTTCCTGTACAACAAAAAACATCGCAAGTTTTAAGTGAATTAGGCCGTGCGTACAATAATTTTTATTGGCTGATGCCCTCTGAAGAGAATCGTGCTTACTTGCAAAAGGCTGTGAGTGTCTTTAACTACGTCAAAGATGATATACCTTCCCAAATATGGCACTATCGCATTGGCTATGCCTATTTCTTTTTAGATAATATAGAGAAAGCGAAAGAACATCTTTCACATGCCTCTGAGGGTAATGGAAAAGATTTACTGGAATTTCTCAAAATTGCTGAGCAAAAAGGATTGAAACCCACTGAAGTTGCTCCACAAGGAGCTTTGAAATTTGAATTTCTGTTCGAAAAGTTCATAGCACTTATTCAAGAAAAAGCACCTGCTTTAGTTTCTGTACTCGGCAAAGGAGCTTCAGATACAACATTGGATGCTTTTGAGCAAAGAATGGGCATTAATTTGCCTGAGGACGTACGTTATTTTTATAAAACTTTTGATGGACAAACGGATAACAATGTTTTTTTCCTTAATAATGCACAACGTTTTATTTCCATTCAAGAAGTAGAAGAACTACAAAAGCGATGGCTAACATTTGTGGTAAACAATTTTGGAGAAAATTGGCAAGATTTAACATTTTCGTCCGATGATTTTTTTGATGACGACATTATCAAAAATCAATTGTTTAGCCAACGTTGGATTCCGTTTTTGATGCAACATAATGAGCAAGGAAACGAAGAATATTTGTGTTTTGATTTTGATAGCATCAATGAAGAAGACTTTGGGCAGCTGATCAGTGTTTCCCTTTCGGATAAGCTCCAAAGTTATTACGTAGATTATGTTAGTCCCAACATTTGGTCGTGGCTCTATACCACTACTAAAAATATTGAAGAAGGATTTGTTGTCTATGATGAGAAACTCAATTCCCTAATGTTTACTACCACAGATGACTTTTCTGCTGTTTATTACACTGAAGATGAGTTAGATACTTTAAAGAATTATATTTCTGAAAACATAGGTCAAATTGATGATGTATTCCCTGAACTTATTTCATCTGACATTCCCTGTGATATTTACATCATCAAGCCTACGCCTGAACGGAATTACTACACCCTAATAACAGGAGGAATGGGAGCCTTTGATATGCTCGTTCCCCAAGATCATGAAGGGAGTACTAATGCCGAATTAATGATTAACCTTCCTCCCGATTGGAATGTTTACGGAAATGATGAAAAAGATTTTTGGCCGATCAGATGGCTCAAAACCTTAGCACAGCTACCTATTGAACAACAAACTTTTTTAGATTGGGGGCATACTATTCCAACAGGAGAACCTTTGCCTGATACTCCGTTCACTTGTTTGATGCTCATAGGAAGCGAAACTAAAGACCGTAGTAATGCCTTAGTAACACTTCCTACTGGACGCCAAGTTCAATTCTTCACTTTAGTACCGCTCTATGAGGAAGAGATGCTTTATAAATTGCAAAATATGGCAGAAGCTCTCATTGAACGATTCGAAGCGAAAGCAATTCCTTATCCTCCAGTGGTAGATGTAAATCGATTGAACGTATGCGAAAATTTTGTCCCATCTGAAAATCATGCTGCCTTGGATGGCGTAGCATGGGCATTCAATAAAATCAATTACGTGGGGCTGATGCAATTTTGGGATGATGTTCGGGCTTATAACGAGTACATCGAACAAGATTTAGATTATTTTAACCCCTTTACAACCCTGTTCAAAACATCTAAAGTGAAAGTTATTTACGAGGCATGGGTTAGAAGCGAGAAAGATTTATTACCATTTGAGGAATTCGTTGAGCCGATTGACAATATTTTTAATCAGTACAACGAGCAAAACGGTTTTTATCAAGCGGAAATCATTGCAGAACTTCAATCAGGAGATAATAATTCTTTTGGTGCATTGGAACTGCTTTGGAATATCCACAACTGTTTGCAAAACAAAGAACTTGGCGACAATATCTTCTTTGAAGGTTTTGAAATTGAAGGTTACGAGGATGATATTACTCCTGTGATATATTTATGCTTAGGAGACTAATGAAAGAGCGTTGGATGTTTTCCGAAACAGGAAACATCAACGCTCTAAAAAAGTCTGTCAGTGAAAAAACAATGTTTTTTTGGATTATGACTCCAAAAATTCAATGTTAAATCCTTTACTTTTTACGATTTCAATAATCTTTTCAGCAGAAACATCGCTGTTCACACGTAGAATTTTATCAGGATTATCAGTATCAACGCTCCATTGGTCTTTCCCTAAAGCGTTATCTAACTCATTCTGTACTTTTGATACACATCCTCCGCAATTAAGATTTGTTTTGAATTGTAATTCTTTGTTTTCCATTTCAAATATTTTAATACGCAAATTTAGAAATGATTTTCGATTAATAAATCATAAGACTTAATTTTTTTAGAAAAATGAGGTTATTCTTTGTCTTTGTGAAATATTATTGTATTTTTGTGAGTTCAATAATCTAAAATATAAAGTATACGAAATATGTTACAACTTACGTTTGTTAGGGAGAACAAAGACGTTGTTTTAAACGGACTTAAAAAGCGAAATTTCAAAGACTTACATTTAGTTGATGACATCATCAATTTAGATGAGAAAAGACGTGCAACCCAAGCCGAATTAGATAAGGTATTAGCAGAATCAAATAATATTTCAAAAGAAATCGGAATTTTATTCAAATCAGGAGACACCCAAAAAGCGAATGAACTAAAAGCCAAAACAGGTGAACTTAAAGATAAATCTAAAACTTTATCGGACGCTTTGAATGAAATTTCTGAAAATCTTAATGTATTGTTGTACCGCATTCCGAATATACCAAATGAGCTGGTGCCCTTTGGAGTGTCAGATACTGATAATGAAGTAGTTTTTCAAGCGGGAGAAGTACCTAACTTAGGAGATAAAGCTTTGCCACATTGGGAATTAGCAAAAAAGTACGATATTATAGACTTTGAATTGGGTGTGAAAATTACTGGAGCTGGTTTTCCAGTCTATAAGGGTAAGGGAGCAAAACTGCAACGTGCGTTGATTACCTATTTCTTAGATAAGAATACTGAAGCAGGTTACCAAGAGTTTCAAGTACCCCATGTGGTGAACGAAGCATCGGGATACGGTACAGGGCAGTTGCCTGATAAAGAAGGACAGATGTATCACGTTGGTTTAGATGATTTGTATCTTATCCCTACGGCAGAAGTGCCTGTCACAAATTTTTTCAGAGATGTGTTAGTATCTGAAAATGAGTTGCCTATATGTTGTACAGCTTATACGCCTTGTTTCCGCCGCGAGGCAGGAAGTTATGGAGCTCATGTTCGTGGATTGAATCGCTTACATCAGTTCGATAAAGTGGAAATTGTGCGTGTAGAACACCCTGATAATTCCTATAAAGCCTTGGATATGATGGTGGAACACGTTAAATCAATTTTAAATGAATTGAAGTTGCCATATCGTATTTTACGTCTTTGTGGTGGTGATTTGGGCTTCACATCAGCATTGACGTATGATTTTGAGGTGTATTCCACAGCACAACAAAAATGGTTGGAAATCAGTTCTGTATCTAATTTTGAAACGTTCCAATCCAACCGATTAAAATTGCGGTATAAAGATACTGAAGGCAAAAATAAATTGGCTCATACCCTCAATGGAAGTTCTTTGGCCTTGCCACGAGTATTGGCTGGAATTTTAGAAAATTACCAAACTGAAGATGGTATAGTTATCCCAGAAGTGTTAAGAAAATACACAGGGTTTGATAAAATATAGTTAAGAAGATAGGTTTAGTTTTCATAGTTAGTAGGTACCTCAATTAGCTGAAATAAATATGCTAATTGAGGTATTGAATTTATGACAAACTACTATTTGCCTGTGGTAGATATGCTGAGCACAGAAAATTATTTTAAATTTGGCAATGTGGTAAAAAATGGTGCTTTTTTAATTGATAAAAAATGCTTATATTTCGCACATTGATTGGAAGAGGAAACAAGCTCTGCTGAGGAATAAGCGAGAAAAAGCGAATAGCTTTTACGAAGGTTACGAACATAGTTCATTGTCAGCAATACAATCAATGTTCAAAACGATAGTTTTAGGGGTGAGTTTTTCTCACCCTTTTTTATTAAAACTATCGGATGAACCCTATGGCTAAAAAAACCTTATCCCCCTTGATTTTTAAAATATAAATACCATTTTATAAAGTTCTTTTTAGCCTCAAAACGAAGTCCTCTATGCAAGGTTAATTTCTCTTTCAAATGCGTAAAATAGGCTTCTAAACGATTGGTAGTATAAGGGATTTCACTATCTTTCAGATATGCAAACATATTGGGTAAGGCATTGATAATATGATAAGTAGCTAAGTGTAGATTTTTATGTTTAAACCACTGAAATCCAGTTTCTTCATTCATTGATTTTTCTTCTATAAAATATTGATTTTCAACATACCACTGGTAAAATCTATTTACCCAGTCGTTAGCCTGTTCATTGGTTTTTAGATGCGTAATTTCTTTGGATAAACACAAAAGCTGTTGGCTAATAAAATGTTTTGGGCTACCACTTAAATAGTTCTTAATCTGTCGTTTAATATGCACTAAACATCTTTGGATAATCACCTCTGGAAATACCTTTTTTACCGCTCCTAAAATAGATTTATGCCCATCGCAGGTTACACTGTAAACTGCCACATTCAGCTTCTTTAAGTTTTCCAAATCTTCCTTTATATCACGAAGTTTTTCCTTGTTGGTTTGGCGGTAAAGTTGCACATATCGAATGTCATAATCGTAGTAGAGTATCAGGCATAATCCATTGGAAAAGTAGGTGCCATCAATCAAGAGATGAACCTTTGTCTTGCTTTTGATGCTGAGGGTAGGAACTTGTGAAAGGTAATGTTTAAAGAGGTTTTGAAGGGTAGATTGGCTCATTGTGCTATCCCTCGAAAGGGTTTTATAGACTTGCCTTTCCATTATCCATTTTCTGAACCAAATGAATTGATTTTTTCTTTTTACACCAATGTTTTTAATCGTAAAATTTGCCTGACAATCTCCACATTGAAAGCGTTGTTTTCCATTTCTTTTTCCTTTTTTGATGATGTGATTAGAACCACAAACTGGACATTTTTTATTCGTTTTGGACATAAAATAAGAGTTATAATGAAACCACTTTCATTATAACTCTTATAAGTCTATAAAAGACAATGCTTTACAAGGTTTTTAAGCACCATTTTTTGTTATATTGTCTTAAATTTTGTGTGTTTGCCTCAACTTTTAAAGATTTAATCCTTTGTTACTAAACAGTATAATGACTTTTTTTATTTTTTGGATCTTTTTGAAGGGGTAATTTTGAACTTCATCCAAACTCCTTTATGGTCGCTGGGATATATCCCCAAAGGTTTTATAATTGTATCCTGAAAATCATCTTTAATAGGCTTTGACCGACAAACAGAACTATCCGTTCCAAAAAGTTTGGCTTCTAATACTTTAATTCCTTTTCCTTTGTAATAAATCAAATCAATACGTTTACGTTTATCTGTTTTAGGAGTCCAAGTAAGTTTTTTGATGTCTGTATCTGCATTATAGCAAGGGTGTGTAAAACCAGAGTGAGTTAAAGGATTACGATACAACCTTTTATTTGTTCAATCCTGTATCATTTTTTTTCAGGACGAGACACCATACGAGCTTTTTTACTTTGTTTTTACGGATTTAGTGTGTTATTTTTTTTCCCCATATTAGAATTATATAATGCTTAATAAGTACAATCATTTTACTTTCTGGTATTCTACTGAGGGTTGTTTTCTTACAAGTTTCGTTATGTTTTTTATCGCTTTAATCATTATCATCAACTAATGATTCATGAATCTCTTCCTCCTCTTCAGTTTCTACCGTTTTAGAATCTTCTTTGGTGTCGATGAGTTTTTTAGGTTCTCGTTCGTTTAGTAGATAGCGTATTTTTTCCTTGTCTAAGGCATCTAAAAATTCGTTCGAAATATGTACACCTTGATTTGGATTGTCCATGCTAATGGATATTTTTTCTTCGGCAGATTTTATCCTGTAGATGACAGGGCAGTTTCCTGAAAATTTTGCTATATTCTCTTTAAAAAAATGAACTGTATGTTCCGAAATATCATTTACGCCAAATTCGAAAGCTACTTTTTTTGTCATCTTTTGTAGAACATCTTGCATCATAATCATTTCCATGAATTTTATGCGTGGTTCACCCCGTTCGTTGGTATCTTTTTTAACCCAGCCTTCTTCTACTTTGAATTTGCAAAACAGAAATGTTGACGGGATCAAATAGTTACGGAATTTTAAATAATCTTCGTTGAATAAACGAAATTCATACGCACCATCATAGTCTTCCATGATGAATGAAGCCCAACCTTTTCCGTTTTTAGCAGTGTTGTGTTTCACGTCCGTAATCATTCCAGCAACATTTACTTCTCTGTTTACAAAAGATTTTAAATCAGATAGTTGATTTAGTGATAAGTTGCAATATTGCCGAATAACGTGTTTAAATTCATCCAAAGGGTGCCCCGAAATATAAATCCCGATAACTTCCTTTTCACGGCGTAGTTGCTCCAAATTACCCCATGTTTCGCAGTTGGGAACTATGGGTTCAGGGACATCTACTTCGCTACTGCCTCCGAATAGACTCATCTGAGCAGAATTCTTACTTTCTTGGTACTTACTTCCAAAACGGATTGCTTTTTCCAAAAAAGGAATTCCATCAGCTTCGGCGTGAAAGTATTGAGCTCTATGTACTTTCGTAAATGAATCAAAACCTCCTGCAAGTGCAATATTCTCAAAGGCTTTTTTATTGATATTTTTATAATCAACGCGTTTTGCTACATCAAAAATAGATGTGTACATTCCTTCTTTACGATGTTCCACTATGGTGTCTACGGCATTTCTTCCTACTCCTTTGATAGCTCCTAACCCAAAGCGAATATCTCCGTTTTTGTTTACCGTAAATTTATAGAAAGATTCGTTTACATCAGGGCTTAAAACTTTGATTCCCATTCGTTTGCATTCTTCTAAAAAGAAAGTAACTTGCTTGATATCATTCATGTTATTGGATAGTACGGCCGCCATAAATTCTGCGGGGTAGTTAGCTTTCAAAAAAGCTGTTTGATAGCCAATCCAAGCGTAACATGTGGAATGTGATTTGTTAAAGGCGTAACTTGCAAAGGCTTCCCAATCTCTCCAAATTTTTTCTAACTTTTCGGGGTTATGTCCTCTTTCGGCAGCCTGACTGATGAATTTAGGTTTCATCTTGTCCAGTACGTCCTTCTGTTTTTTACCCATTGCCTTACGCAGAGTGTCTGCATCACCTTTGGTAAATCCTGCTAATTTCTGAGAAAGGAGCATTACCTGCTCTTGATACACTGTGATTCCGTACGTTTCTTTAAGGTATTCCTCCATAGCTTCAAGGTCATACACAATAGGTTCCGTACCATGTTTTCGGCGAATGAAACTCGGGATATACTCCAACGGGCCAGGTCGATAGAGAGCATTCATCGCAATGAGATCAGCGAAAACAGTAGGCTTCAACTCCTTCATGTATTTTTGCATTCCAAGGGACTCGTATTGAAAAATACCGACGGTTTCACCTCGTTGGAAAAGTTCATAAGTTTTTTTATCGTCCAGTGGAAACTCCTCAGGATCAAGGTCAATTCCTTGACGTAATTTAATGATTTCCACTGTATCTTTGATAAGGGTGAGTGTACTAAGCCCCAAAAAGTCCATTTTCAGAAGTCCTGCACTCTCTACTACCGAGTTATCGAATTGGGTAACGAATAAATCCGAATCTTTTGCTAATGAAATTGGTACAAAATTAGTAATATCATCTGGAGTGATGATAACTCCACAAGCATGAACCCCCGTATTACGTACCGAACCTTCTAAAACTCTTGCCTGTTGGATGGTTTGGCTACTCAAATCATCGCCTTCTAATAACTGTTTAAGTTCGTTGACCTTAGGGAAGTCTTCGGAGCGTATTTTTTCTTTCAAGGTTTTATCATCGGCATTGAAAATCTTTTTGAGCGAAGGCATTTTATCAGGTACTAAACCAGCCAGTCGGTTTGATTCTTCAATGGGAACAGCTAAAACACGAGCCGTATCTTTGATAGATGATTTAGCGGCCATCGTTCCGTAGGTGATGATTCGAGCTACTTGGTTTGCCCCGTATTTATTTATTACATAGTCAATTACAAGCTGGCGACCCGAATCTTCAAAATCAATATCAATATCAGGCATACTCACACGGTCAGGATTCAGAAAACGCTCAAAGAGGAGGTCGTATTCAATTGGATCCATGTTGGTAATTCCTAAGCAGTAAGCTACAGCAGAACCTGCTGCCGAGCCACGTCCTGGCCCTACCGATACTCCCATATTCCGAGCAGCAGCAATGAAGTCCTGTACAATAAGAAAATATCCTGGATATCCGGTTTTTTCTATAATAGATAATTCAAAATCAAGGCGTTCTCGAATTTCGTCCGTAATGCCTTGCTTGTATTTTTTTTCTGCACCTACGTATGTAAGATGTCGCAAATAGTTGTTCTCTCCCTTCTTTCCATCGGGGTCGTCCTCCACTGTAAATTCAGCAGGAATATCGAATTTAGGTAGTAGAACATCTCGTCCCAAACCGTAGGGTTCCACCTTGCTGATAACTTCGGAAATATTTAAAATCGCTTCGGGTAAATCTTTAAATAAAGCTTTCATCTCCTCCGTCGATTTGTAATAATACTCCTCATTAGGCATCCCAAACCGATAACCACGCCCACGACCGATAGGAGTTGCCTGTTTTTCATTATCTTTTACACATAGCAAAATATCGTGTGCGTTTGCATCTTTTTGGTTGATATAGAAGGTGTTATTAGTTGCAATGAGCTTTACATGGTGCTTTTTAGCGAGTTCGATAAGCGTTATGTTTACGCGATTTTCATCTTCCTGGCCATGTCGCATGATTTCGATGTAAAAATCTTCCCTAAATTGTTCTTTCCACCACAAAAGAGCATCTTCAGCTTGTTTTTGACCGATATTCAGTACTTTGGACGAGATCTCTCCGTTCATTCCTCCCGAAAGTACCATCAAATCGCTCTTATATTGTTCTACGATTTTCTTATCAATTCGAGGTACATAGTAATATCCTTGAGTGTAGGCTATGGAAGCCATTTTTGCTAAGTTATGGTAGCCTTTTTTGTTTTTTGCAAGTATAACTATTTGATATCCATTATCTTGGTGTGATTTATCCAAATGGTCTTCACATACATTAAATTCGCAACCTACAATTGGTTTTATAGTAATTTCAGTGGGTTGTTCGCCATTTTCGATGGCCTGTTTGTTTTTAGCTTCTGCCGATTTGTTATATCCTGCCACTTCTTTTACAAAATGAAAAGCAGCCATCATATTTCCGCTATCGGTCAAAGCCACGGCGGGCATTTTCTCCTGAGCGGTTTTTTTTACTAAATCGGAGATGGATGTAGTAGATTGTAAAACAGAGAATTGCGTATGGTTGTGCAAATGGGCAAAAGGAGCATCTTCGAGTAGAGCTATGTTGGCTTCTATCTGTTGCTCAGTAAGTCCACCTTCAGTTTTTTGAGATTGACGGATTTTGTCGGAGGCCTCTTTTAAATTGATGTGTTTAAGCCCAATAGGTTGAATTTCAGTAGGATTGTGTTTTTGAAAATCGGAAACATACTCTGGCGTAATAAACTCTTTTGAAAATCCTTGCTCGATGCGAATCAACTCAAAGAAACAGCGTGTGGTGGCTTCCACGTCGGCCGTCGCGTTATGGGCTTCATCAAAGGGGATTCCGAATAAAAATTCGTGTAATTCTGTTAGGGTAGGTAATTTAAATCGCCCTCCTCGTCCTCCAGGGATCTTGCATAGTTCGGCAGTAATTTCAGTACACGTATCCAAAATAGGCATTGTGGTCAATGGGCTTTCTACCCCATAACGTAGAAATTCCGCCCCCATAATGTTGATATCAAAGCCTATGTTTTGCCCTACTACATACTGAGATTTTTTCAGAGCATCGTTGAATTTTTCAAAAACAACCTGAATTGGAACTCCTTTACTTTGAGCGAGTTCTGTGGAAATTCCGTGAACTATTTCAGCATCGTACGGAATGTTAAAATCATCAGGAGCAATCAAAAAATCTTGATGTTCCACCAGATTTCCCATTCGGTCGTGTAATTGCCATGCAATTTGCACAGCACGTGGCCAGTTGTCGGTATCTGTAAAGGGAGCGTCCCAACGTTTAGGTAAACCTGTAGTTTCCGTATCGAAAATTAAGTACATAGTGTCTGAATGTTTTTAGCCTACAAAGTTACAAAATAAGCAATCAAAAATAGTTAGGGTATTCAAAAAATTATCCACAGTTTTGAAATGGAGTAGGGGTAAGGAGGTGTCAGATTTGAAAAAAATAATTTTCAAATTTTCGAACAAATGTAAATTTTAGTATCTTCGCACACAGTTTTTGAAATACTTTGTCACTTATGGAGAATATACAATATACGGAAGATAATATCAAATCGTTGGATTGGCGGGAGCATATCCGTATGCGTCCGGGTATGTATATCGGAAAATTAGGCGATGGTTCCTCTTCCGATGACGGAATCTACATTCTCTTAAAAGAGGTTTTAGATAACTGTATTGACGAATTTGTCATGGGAGCTGGTAAAACTATAGAAGTGAAAATCAGCGATAACCGTGTGGATGTACGTGATTATGGCCGTGGGATTCCGTTGGGGAAAGTAGTGGATGTAGTTTCAAAAATGAACACGGGAGGAAAGTATGATTCCCGAGCGTTCAAAAAATCCGTAGGGTTGAATGGGGTCGGAACCAAGGCAGTAAACGCCCTTTCAACTTATTTCAAAGTGGAATCGGTACGTGATAACCAATCAAAATCTGCAATTTTTGAGAAAGGAATATTGCTTGAAGAGTCCCCTGTGGAGGAATCAAACAAACGGCGAGGAACCAACGTGATTTTTATTCCCGATGAAAGTATTTTTAAAAACTATAAGTTTAGGAATGAGTATATTACGCGTATGCTCAAAAATTATGTATATCTAAATCCAGGACTGACGATTCACTTCAATGGAGAGAGGTTTTATTCAGAAAATGGACTCAAGGATTTATTGAATGATAATAATAATGAAGAGGACTTTCTATACCCAATTATCCATCTGAAAGGAGATGATATTGAGGTTGCTATAACTCACAGTCGCACTCAGTATAGTGAGGAGTATTATTCGTTTGTCAATGGTCAAAACACAACACAAGGAGGAACCCATTTAACAGCATTTCGAGAGGCTTTCGTGAAAACGCTTCGTGATTATTATAACAAATCATATGAAGCAGCAGATATCCGTAAGTCCGTAATTGCAGCCATTTCAATTAAAGTTATGGAGCCTGTGTTTGAAAGTCAGACAAAAACGAAGCTTGGTTCAACTGAAATGGGTGAAGGAATGCCTTCAGTTCGAGCATATATCAATGATTTTATAGGCAAGCATTTAGATGATTTTTTGCATAAAAATTTGGAAGTAGCCGAAGAAATCAAGAAAAAAATCGAACAAGCCGAGCGTGAACGCAAAGAGTTGGCGGGTATTCGAAAAACGGCACGGGAATATGCTAAAAAAGCAAGTTTGCACAACAAAAAATTGCGGGACTGTCGTGTGCATTTGACCGATTCAAAGAATTCACGAAATTTAGAAACAACATTATTTATAACGGAGGGAGACTCAGCGTCGGGCTCAATTACCAAGTCAAGGGATGTGGAAACACAAGCCGTGTTTAGCTTGAAAGGAAAACCGTTGAACACTTACGGGATGACCAAACGTATTGTGTATGAAAATGAAGAGTTTAACCTACTGCAAGCGGCCTTGAACATTGAAGACTCAATCGACGATTTACGATATAATAACATTGTCATCGCCACTGATGCTGATGTGGATGGAATGCATATTCGTTTGCTTTTAATAACGTTTTTCTTGCAATTTTTTCCCGAACTTATCAAAGAAGGACATGTATATATTTTGCAAACCCCTTTGTTTCGTGTTAGAGATAAACAACAGAAGATATATTGCTACAGCGAGGAAGAAAAGCAAAACGCTATCAAAAAGCTCAAAGGAAAACCTGAAATTACTCGCTTTAAAGGATTGGGAGAGATTTCTCCAGATGAATTTAAGCATTTCATAGGAGAGGATATTCGTTTAGATCCTGTAATGATGGATAAAACCATCCACACTGATCAGCTTTTAGATTTTTATATGGGAAAAAATACCCCTGACAGACAGGAGTTTATCATCAATAACTTACGTGTAGAGGTGGATATGGCGGATGAGCGATAATAATATAAAAAAGGGGAATAATGACAAAAAGTGTTTTTAATTTAGCTGTAGCTCCTATTGAAAATCTTTCAATCGGATTCATAGGTGTAGGCATTCGAGGTGTAGAGGCGTTGAAACGTTATATGTGCTTGGATGTGCATATTTCGGCAATATGCGATATTTATCCCGAATATATCGAAAAAGCAAAAAAAATCACTGAAAAACAATCTGTTGCTCCTGTTTTTTTATCAGGAAAAGAAGATTGGAAAAAACTTTGTCAGCTACCGAATCTTGACTTGGTGTATATTTCTACTCCTTGGGAGATGCATACTGAAATGGCTGTTTATGCCATGCAACAAGGCAAACACGTAGCCATTGAAGTTCCTCTAGCCATGACTGTGGACGATTGTTGGAAAATTGTAAAAACAGCCGAAGCCACTCAGCGACATTGCATGATGCTTGAAAATACTTGTTATGACAATTTTGAATTGATGACCTTACAGATGATTCAAAAAGGACTACTGGGGGAAATTGTTCACGGCGAAGGGGCGTATATTCACGATTTACGTCGTTTGAATTTTCAACAAAATGATCGCGATACTCTTCGAGGGGAATGGCGAATGAAGTACAGCCAAACTCACAATGGAAATCCGTATCCAACACATGGAATAGCACCAATTTGCCAAGCGATGAACATCTTGCGAGGAGATAATTTAACGCGTTTAGTGTCCATGTCTTCACTGGCTATTGGAATGCAACGATACGCTGAAAATACCTTTGGTAAGGATTCTCCACAAGCACAAGTTCAGTATACAGGCGACATGAACTTGACGCTCATCAAAACAGCTTTAGGAAAAACGATTCTTTTGCAACACGATGCTACTAGTCCACGTCCTTATTCACGAATTTTTTTGCTAAGTGGCACTGATGGTTTTGTACAGAAATATCCTACGCCACAAATATATTTTGATAAAAGAGCTACGCCACAGCTGTCAATCCATGAAATGGAGCTATACATGCAAGAAAATGAACATCCGTTTGTGAAGCAAACAGCATATTTGAGAGAGTTGCTTCCTGATCAAAAACCAATGGACATCATCATGGACTATCGTTTGGTATATTGCCTCAAGAATGGGCTCCCGTTGGATCAAAATGTTTACGATGGAGCCTTATGGTCGTGCATAACGGAACTTTCAGAACTTTCGGTACAAAATGGTAATATCCCTGTTGAGATTCCAGATTTTACAAAATCCATAAGTCATTAGAAAACCTCATTTTCGGTCGTAAGGAAATAAAGTGTTAGTTTCTACATTTGGCTATAATGTTAATTCAGAGAAGAAAATAGTATTTTCCATCTCTTAAATTACCCATTGATTACACAAAACACACTCCTATTACTTTCAAAATAAACGTTATAAAAAATATAAACTATATCGAAAATTAAAAATATTGTCGTACATTCGTCCCCTATGAATATACATGATATAGAGTCCACAAAACTATTGCTTAAAAAGCAATCTAAAATAAGTATCATTCCTCATAAAAATCCTGATGGAGATGCTATAGGAAGTTGTTTGGCGTTGTATCACTATTTAAAATTAAAGAATTGTGATGTGACAGTTGTTTCTCCAAATGATTTTCCGAGTAATTTGAAATGGTTACCCGATGCGGAAACTATTCTTATATATGATAATCAACCCGAAAAAGCTAGGGAGCAAATCAAAAAATCACAGCTCATTTTCACATTAGATTTTAATTCTTTGAAACGAGCGGATACATTAACCCCTTTTTTAGAAACGTCCAAAGCTACTTTTGTCATGATTGACCATCATGAAGAACCTGATGGTTATGCACAGATTGCTTTTTCCAACCCTAAGGCAAGTTCCACTTGCTCAATGGTCTGTTCATTTATTGATGCTATGGGAGATCAAAACCTTATCAATAAAACCATTGCAACCTGTCTTTACACAGGAATGATGACTGATACAGGTAATTTCAAATATGCCTCCACAACAAGCAGTACGTTCAAAAAAGCATCATTTCTTATTGAAAAAGGAGCCGATAATAGCCAGATAAATAACAATGTATTCGATACTAATTCTTACAATAAATTGCAATTGTTGAGCATAGCATTGAAAAATATGGTTTATTTGAAAGACTATGACACTGCTTACATTACTTTATCAGCTGAAGAGTTAGCACAAAACGATGCTCAGAAAGGAGATACCGAAGGATTCGTAAACTATGGATTAACCATTAAAGATACCAAATTAGCGGTAATATTCATTCAAGAAAAAGATTATGTAAAGATGTCATTTCGCTCGAAAAACCAATATGATGTGAATGTTTTTGCTCGAAAATATTTCAAAGGAGGGGGGCATGTGAACGCCGCGGGTGGAAAATACAATGGAAGTATTGAAGAAGCAGTGGCTTTCTTCAAGGAAGTGTTGCCTGAAATTATCAAAAAACGTTATTAATAATCCAGATTTATGCGTAACATTTATGTATCCTTAATATGTGTTGTATTTTTAGTGTCTTGTGGCGAAAAACAAGCTCGAAGACCCATATCCGTGAAAACGACCAACACTTTTTTGAAAGAATCGGCAAAGAAAAACAAATTGTTGCTCCAAGCGGAAGAGGCTATCATTGATTCTATAATCAAAAAAGATACGCTAAACACCTATGTTGATTCACAACACGGCTTTAAATTTTATTATACCAATCAAAATCCAGAATCTGACTATACAGCATCATTTGGTGATGTTGTAACCTACGATTACAGTATCTCAGATCTTGAAGGAAACGAAATTTATCAAGAAAAAGAGGATGGTGAATACACGTATCATGTTGAGAAAGAGGAACTTTTTTTCGGGTTACGTTCCGCTCTAAAGATTTTGAAAGAGGGAGAGAGTGGAGTGTTTTTCTTCCCTTCTGAGACCGCGTATGGCTATCGAGGAGATAAAAATAAAATAGAAAGTAATCAGCCTGTTATAGCCAAAATTCAGGTGTTCAAAATTGAAAAGGCTAAAGAAAAAATGGAGCAAAATCAAACAATAGCTCCAAAAAATACAGAACATTAATTTAAAATTATATTATATGCAAACAATGAAATTAATTACTTTGTTTTTTACAAGTTTGGCATTTTTCAGTTGTAAATCACAGAAAAATTCCAAATTGGGTGATGGGTTATTTGCTAATATTCAAACAAGTAAGGGAGATATTGTTATAAAACTACATTATGACCAAACTCCTGTTACGGTAGCAAATTTCGTGAGCTTGGCAGAAGGAACAAACAGCTTTGTAAAAGCGGAATACAAAAATAAACCCTACTATAACGGAACGATTTTCCATCGTGTTATCAAAAATTTCATGTTACAAGGAGGAGATCCAACAGGGACAGGTATGGGAGACCCAGGATATCGTTTTGAAGATGAGTTTGTTGAGCATTTAAAACATGATAAAAAAGGTATTCTTTCCATGGCAAATGCAGGTCCTGCTACTAATGGAAGTCAGTTTTTTATTACCGAAGTCCCAACTCCACATTTGGACGGCCGTCACACTGTCTTTGGAGAAACTGTTCAAGGTTTTGAGGTGATAGACACTATCGCAAGTGTTCCAACGCATCAGGCTGATAGACCTAAAGAAGATGTTAAAATCAATAAAATAACTTTCATTCGCAATGGGAAAGATGCTAAAAAATTTGATGCAAAGGCCACAATTGAGGAGTATTTTTCTTCATTAGAAAAAAGAGCTAAAGAAAAAGAAGCAGCTTTACAGGCTTTAAAAACACAATTCTTGACTGAAATCGCTCAGCAAAAATCAGAAGCTAAGAAATATCCTTCAGGTATTCAGGTTTTTAGTTTGAAAAAAGGAGAAGGGGTAAAGCCTAAAAACACAGAACAAGTTTTGGTTAGCTATGCAGGTTATTTAACTGATGGAACTTTATTCGATTCCAATATTAAATCAGTGGAAGAAGCATATCAAAAATATGACCCTGCTCGTGAAAGAGGTAAAGGTTATGAGCCTTTTCCGGTGCCTTACAACACCTCAGCTGGATTGATTCCAGGTTTCAGAGAAGCTATGCTTACGATGAACGTAGGAGACAAAGTACGTGTGTTTATTCCTTCGGCTTTGGCGTATGGCGAAGCAGGAGCTCCAGGTGTCATTCCTCCCAATAGTGATTTGATTTTTGATATCGAAATTAGCGGTATTGCAAAGTAAACAACAAGTAAAAATAAAACAAAAGGCTGTCCTAAAACTATCGGACAGCCTTTTCTGTTTTTAAATCCTATTTAATACCAAATAATATTTGAATTTACTGTGATAATTACTAATGTTTTGAATTTGTTCAATGAGGCAAATCCTGTATGAGGCTCAATCAATTCGAGAATTTTTATCTCAGTGAAATCGATTTCAAAATCGGATTATTTCAATCTTCTGTAAACTCTTGTGCAAGGTTCATCACAGTTTGCAACGTTTAGGATTAGGTAATTATAATCCGAAATTCGCGCATTTGCCAATCCATTGATAGAATACGAAAAACTCTTGTTTGATTTGCATTTATCGAATGTTACTACAAGGTTATTGCCTAAATTTCCTGAAGCATTAGAATCAAAGTTATATTTCCCTACGCAAGGAAAATCAACAGATTCCACATTTCCGTTTGCATCGAAAACTACAACGTAATTTTCGGAACTAACATCAACTTTATTCACTTGAGGCGTACCATCACTGGAATGCACTTCTACCAAACGCCATTTCCCAATAATTCCCCTTTCAGAGGACTCTGTAGCGTAGTCACTTGTGTCACTTTTGCTACACGACACTGTCAAAATTAAAAATAAACTGTAAAAAAGATGTTTCATAATAGTGCTATTTGTGTTAAAGAATTTATTTTAAGTTTAAAGATTGTCTATAGATATACCCATTTTGGAGTAATTCGATAGTATAGTTACCTTGTGAAAGTTTTGGAGTGGAAATTTTTCCTAAAAATTTTTGAGAATAAACTATCTTATTCTCGTTGTCAAAAATAGTGAGACTGTTATATTTATTTGAAGTCTTCAACTCTTTATTCAGGTTCTTTGAAACGATTTTCTGAATAGCATCATATTGCTTCGATAAATTCAATTCGTATTGTTTTTCCGATTTGTTATAATTTACATCAAACACACCAAACTGAGAAGAACAATTACTTTTAATGAAGTAAGCATATCCAGGTCCCCATTCTCCCCAATAGCCACATCTGTGTTTAACTCTGGGTACGATAGTTATCACGTAATCAGAGCTTTTATAAGGTAGAAACAGTTTAATATGACTATTTATTACAGAATTACTATATTTTTGAAAATTTGTTATTGGGGTTGGAGGTGATGTTGAAAAGTCAATAACTTGCCAATCAATTTCTGTTACATTAGGATTGTTGTTGATTGATTGGTATGTTCCTCCTGTATAATGTTCCGCATAGAAAAAACGATCAGAACCCATACTAATACATTGAGGGGCTGAAGGATTTAGAGATATTACAGGAGTGGGACTTGAAAGTAATATAATGTTCTTCTTAATATTAATTCTATTTCCATCAGGATAATTAACACGAGCTCTTAAAGTGACGTTACCAGACATGCCAAATATTCGTTGTACAGTTATGCCGTTTGCTGTCTGGCTATGTAGAGAAATTATGCCGTTTGGTGTTGATTCCCAAGAAATAGAACTATTTGAGGGAAGATTACTGATGGTAAAAGTGGCTTCATTGCAAAGTGTATCAGTTCCCAATATTTCTGGGATGTTACAAGTTGTTTTTATTACGGGGCGAAGAACAGAAGAGTCGGATAAAGCGGCTTTCATTCGTGAACTTTGTCCGTTAGTAAAAGAACTTCTACATGTGGATGCATACGACATAATGTTGTTTACAAGAGGAGTATAACCACCACCTCCAACGTATGTACAATTAATAAAATCAATGTTTCCTGTTCCCAAGCCAGGGTCAGCAGGTGTGTCACATACATAATCTCCACAAGAGGAACAGTTGCTACCATTGATATTTTCATTACAACCTCCTTCTCCAATATTCCTATGAGTATGAAATAAATTCAAGCAGTGCCCAAGCTCATGTGCAGAGGTAGGGGATAGAGCATAGTTATTCGCTACAACCAAATTTTTGCTTGGAATACCTTCTGCTACACCAGCGTACTCGTTAGCTCCATTTGAAATACTATTCACTAAATAAAAGTTTATAGCGTTAGATGAATTATTACTATAAATCAAGTTAGGAAATTCACTATTGCTCCCAATCTGTAAGTCGAAAAAAACAGAACTATTTATGAATTTCACATCTTTGTTGAATAAATAAATGTTATGTTCGTTAAAGACATCATTTAGATTTCGCATAATTGCAGGAATGTTAGCAACATTATACCCACCATTACCATTGTCATTTCTTACAATGTAAAAAACAATGTTAACACAATGATACATTTTTTGTAAACTTTTGGAGGTAGAGAACTTTGTACTCAATTCAAAAGGTTGATTCGAAAAATCTCCCATTGTTCCACATGGTAGGTCGTTTCCAAGTACTCCTTTTCTTTGAAATATGGAACTATTAAAGGAAGTCTGTTGATTTTTTTCAACTTCGTATTCAGACTCCTGTACTTGCATTTCATTACATCCGATTAAAATAACAGACAGGACAACTAAGGGGAAAATAAAAAATTTACTACACATAATCTTACATTTTTTTAGTTATACAATCACATTATATGGAATCATTCCGTGTTGCGAATTTAATAATTAAAGTGATGAAAAAAAACAATGTTAACAAATATTAACTAAATAAAAAAAGAAGAAGCTATCTAAAAAAGTCTGTTTTTAGCGAAATTTTAAAAATAAACTATTGATTTTTAGTGTATTATTTTTTTGGTAGATCGCTAAAATTTAATTTTTCGGATAGCTTCTTTTTGAATATTAAATATTTCGATTTCTTTACTATAGACTATTTTCTTTCGTAAATTTGATAATCTCGGAAATACGACCAAAAGCTACTCCCACCACAGTATCGGCTGCACCGTAGTACACAGCAACTTTATCTTCTTCAAGAGAATGCAAAGCGGCACAAGGAAATACCACGTTTGGCACATCGCCTGTAGTTTCATAAAGTGTTGCAGGAGCCAATAAATAGGGTTTTGTTCTGTATTTCACCACACTCGGATTTTTCAAATCTAGCAACGTAGCCCCCATAGAGTAGCGAAATCCATTGCAAGTATTAATAACTCCATGGTAGAACATCAACCAACCTTCAGAAGTTTTAATAGGGACAGCTCCTGCCCCAATTTTGGTGCATTGCCATGCACTGTCCACAAAAGGAGATACTTTCATCACACAACGATGTTCTCCCCAATACTTCATATCAGGACTGTAGCTAATGTAAATATCTCCAAAAGGAGTGTGTCCATTGTCGCTCGGACGGCTCAGCATGGCGTACTTACCATTAATTTTCTCAGGGAACAGCACACCATTTCGGTTAAATGGTAAAAAAGCGTTTTCACACATGAAAAACTCTTGGAAATCAAAAGTGTAGGCGATTCCAATTGTTGGGCCGTGATGTCCATTGCACCATGTTACCCAATACCGATCTTCAATGAAAGTTACTCGTGGGTCGTATTTGTATTCGGAGTGTAGAAAATCTGTGTTTCCTGCTTTCATTTCAATAGGTTCGTGATTGATTTTCCAGTGAATGCCGTCTTTACTGAAACCTGCAAAAATGTTCATTTGCACAGCTTTGTTATCACAACGAAACACACCCGCAAATCCGTCCTTGAACGGAACTACGGCACTGTTAAAAATACTGTTCGATGTTGGAATGTCATAGCGATTGATAATTGGATTTTCACTGTAACGCCACATTACGTCAGTAGAACCAGCAGGACGTTCCTGCCAGGGGATTGTATTACTCATAATTTGTTTTATATTGTTTATATTTTTTACGTTATCTTACTTTTGAATTTACCAAAACCCTATGATTTTGATACATCGTGAAACTCACAGAGTTTTTATTTTACTTCAGGAAGTGTTGTAAAAAGTATGATACTTTTAATAAAGTGGATATTTCTGTCAGGCTGAGCGTAGTCGAAGCCCTGTAATTACGAGGCTTCGACTACGCTCAGCCTGACAATCAAAACTACCATCATACTTTTTATAATACAACCTTACTTCAATAACTGCTCAACGATTTTTGGGAAATACTCGTATTCCAGTAGATGTACTTTCTGAGCTAAAGTTTCAGCCGTATCGTTCGTACTCACTTCGGTTTTTGCTTGAAAAATGATAGCACCTTCGTCGTAATTTTCATTCACATAGTGAATGGTGATGCCACTTTCAGCTTCTTTATGATCGATAACCGCTTGATGTACAAAATTCCCGTACATTCCTTTGCCTCCGTATTTCGGCAATAAGGAAGGATGTATATTCACGATTCTATTCGGAAATTCTGAAATGATATGTTCTGGGAATTTCCATAAAAAACCTGCTAGAACAATAAGATCAGGGGCTTCATTTTTCAAAATATCCAATACCACATTGGTGTGATAAAACGCTTGACGGTCAAATACCAATGAAGGGATTTTTAACCGTTTAGCACGATTCAATACTCCAGCATTCAAGTTGTTAGATAGTATTAAACTTACTTTTGCGGTGTTTTCTTTATTGAAATAAGCTACAATTTGCTCAGCATTGCTCCCTGAGCCTGAAGCGAAAATGACAATTTTTCTCATAAAAAGGTATATTTTTCTTAATTTTCAGTTTAACTATTTGATTTTAATTGCTTAAGGTTATAAAAATGTATTTTCACATAAAGTTAGTGTATTTTATACTTACCTTTTTCGCAGGAAAATTGGCGTTACATTTATGAAAATTAAGTACAATTCAATTTCATTAAAAACGGTGTAGTTAGCTACAATTAATTGTATTGAAAAAGATTCTAGAATTGTGTTTTTCCGCCTCAAAGGTATGTAAAAAAAAGATATTAACAAAAAAGAAAAGCGTTCCAAAAATCGAAAGATATTACCTATCTTTGCCCAGTCATTAAAACATCGAATTTTATCATGCCAAGGGTATATTACAGAGATAGGAAAATCAATGGTAAACCTTTCAAAAACGAAAAAATTACATTACCCCTTTTTGATTACATACTATCAAAAACTACGTTCATTCCTGATGACGGAATGCACATTTTTGAATTGCCACAAAAGACATCCATTTTGCCTTGGAAACGCAATGAAAAAGGATTCAAATATGCAGTTGTTTGGAATAACGACCGCATCCATCAAACTCACGAATATGGCGACTTCTATTTGCCTAAATCTATCGTGTTTTTTGATGTGAAAGATGCTTATTTTCCTTCAGAATATTTTTTTATTGTTGAGATTAACAGACAGTTGGAGATTAGTCATTGTCGGGCAGGAATTGACACCACTTGGTTTCAACAACCAGAACTCAGGCGCGACATTACCGATTCCAAAATTGTAAAGCGTATTGAGAAATCTGTAATCGAATTACAAATGATTTTGAACAATATGTAGAATCTTAAAAATGAGAATGTTATGTTTACAGGAATTATTGAAGATTTAGGAACCATCACCCACATAGAGCAAGAACAGTCAAACCTACATCTCTATGTAAAGAGTCGCTTTACCTCTGAATTAAAAATTGATCAGAGCGTATCGCATAATGGCGTATGTTTAACAGTAGTTGATATTCAAGGAGGTACCTATAAGGTGACAGCAATTCAGGAGACTTTAAATAAAACCAACATAGGTCAATTACGAGTAGGCGACATGGTGAATTTGGAACGTGGGATGTTACTCAACGCTCGATTGGATGGACATATTGTGCAAGGTCACGTTGACCAAACGGGCAAATGTATTGGTATTAAAGATGAAAATGGAAGCACTCGTTTCACTTTTTCTTATTCGTCCGAAAATGGAAATGTTACTATAGAAAAGGGATCAATCACCGTTAATGGGGTAAGTCTTACTGTTGTAAATTCTATTGAAAATCAGTTTAGTGTGTCAATTATCCCCTTTACATTACAGCACACAACTTTCAAAGAACTTCAAATCGGTAGTATTGTAAACTTAGAGTTCGATGTCATCGGAAAATATGTCGCTAAATTGATGAATCGGGCGTAAATATTGAACCTCAGTTCAAAGGTATTTTCTTTTTACCAAAATCTAAAACAAAACAGACCTGCGGAAAGGTCTGTTTTGCTTTTATTTCTATTCAACGTTACTATTAGGAGTAATTACATTTAAACCTACTGAGAAAATCAGGATTTTATTCAAAATTTATAATAGGTAATTATTTATAAATCAGTAAATGAGAAAATCTAATGTTTAGTAGATACTCTTTCTAACTATTTTTATTTCAATTTGTCGAATCCTTTTCCATAAACTCCCATAACGTTTGATTTTGTAATGAAAGCCTCAGGGTCGATACTTCCTACCAAACGGAAAATCGAGGTAGATTCGGTGCGTCGGGCAATCACGATGATAACCTTCATCGGTGTTTTGGAATACCATCCAATACCATCTACTATCGTACATCCGCGTTTGATTTCGGAGTTAATGTGGTTAGCTATTTCTTCGTAATGTTTTGAAAATATGAATAGTTGAACTGACTGTCTGGCTCCGTTGATTACCATTTCTACCATTTGCCACATCAGTGGTAGTAGAATCAATCCGTAGATGGTTCTCTCTAATGCTTTGCTATCGCCTCCCAGAATGAAATAGGATGAAATTACAATTGAAATATCCACTATTAGCAGTATTCTCGCTAATCGAATATTGAAGTATTTCGTAACCAAAGCTCCGATAATGTCTGTACCTCCAGTACTTCCATTAACTGAAAAGCATAATCCCAACCCTGTTCCACAGAATAAACCTCCTACAATGGCCGAAAGAAAAGGTTCGCCTACTGGCGGATGTGCTGTAAAATAAGGTTGTAAGTAGGTCTCTCCAAAACTAAGCATCAAGGAAAGAATCCCCACGGCAATAAGTGTTCTTAAAACATATTGTTTACTAACGGCCTTGAAAGCAATTGCCAGTAGAACCGTATTGATGACCAAGTTAGTTATCCACATTTCGATACCCGTTGCGTACTTAATCATAGCCGAAACTCCTGATAACCCACCCGTTACGATTTTGTTTGGGAGTATGAAACCTGTGATTCCCAACGTGAAAATTGTAAGGCCTAAGACGATAATCAAATAATCTTTGACGTAGAAAGATTTTAGATACTTGATAGTTTTACTTTTAGCAGTCATTTTATTAAAAGCGATTACGAAATTTGTCCGCAAAATTATTGAATATTTTTTGATTTGTACGATGTTTTTCAGAAATTATTTTCTTTTCATTTTTCGATTTCGTGCGTACTTCGGATAGTGATCTTTTCTAACATTTTACTTAACGATGATTGCTAAGAGGCTTCGATCGTATTTACTGAGTTTTTAAAGAAGGTAAACTAAGGAGAGTAATCCGTACAAAATACTTGGTTTATGCAAAAAAAAAATGTAGTTTTGCACTCTACAAATTTAGATTAATTTTTCAGTATGGAAGTAAGTAAACGATACGCTCAACGAGGAGTTTCTGCATCAAAAGGTGACGTGCATAATGCTATAAAAAACATTGATAAAGGCTTGTTTCCAAAGGCTTTTTGCAAAATAGTACCTGACTTTTTAACTCATGATCCTGATTATTGTTTGGTGATGCATGCCGATGGAGCAGGGACAAAATCATCGTTGGCATATCTTTACTGGAAAGAAACAGGTGATCTTTCCGTATGGAAAGGCATTGCCCAAGATGCTCTGATAATGAACATTGATGACCTACTTTGCGTAGGAGCTGTAAATGATATTATGCTTTCCTCAACCATTGGGCGTAATAAAAATCTAATTTCAGGAGAAGTTATTTCTGCTATTATCAATGGAACGGAGGAGCTTATTGAAGAATTGAAAGCTCACGGAGTTACCATACATTCAACCGGAGGAGAAACTGCCGATGTAGGGGATTTGGTACGTACTGTAATTGTTGATTCAACGGTTGTGGCTCGTATGAAACGAAGCCAAGTGATTGATAATGCAAATATTAAAGAAGGAGATGTTATCGTTGGTTTAGCTTCGTTCGGACAAGCATCTTACGAAAAGGAGTACAATGGAGGTATGGGAAGCAACGGACTAACCTCGGCACGTCACGATGTATTTGCAAAGTATTTAGCGACTAATTATCCTGAAAGTTTTGATGCTTCTGTACCAGCTGATTTAGTGTATTCAGGATCTAAAAAACTTACTGATACTGTGGACGACGCACCTATCAATGCTGGAAAATTGGTGCTTTCTCCAACAAGAACATATGCTCCTATCATAAAAAAAATACTCGAAAAATATGACGTTTCACAAATTCATGGAATGGTTCATTGTAGTGGAGGAGCTCAGACTAAAATATTGCATTTTGTAGATAACTTACACATTATCAAAGATAATTTGTTTGAAGTTCCGCCCTTGTTTAAACTTATTCAACAAGAATCAAAAACTGATTGGAAGGAAATGTATCAAGTGTTTAACTGTGGACACCGTATGGAACTCTACGTACCAAAAGAAATTGCGAATGATTTGATTGCCATATCAGAAAGTTTTGGAGTGCCTGCCAAAATTGTAGGGCGTGTAGAAAAATCGGAAAGCAAAAAATTGACTATCCATAGTGAATATGGAGTGTTTAAATATTAATACTGTACAATGAAAATCGTTATTTCTCCAGCAAAATCTCTGAATTTTGAAAGAAACATACCAACTAAGGAACACACTCAACCTGTTTTTTCTGAGAAAATAGCTACTGTAAATGCCACCTTGAAGGAATTATCACCTAAACAATTGGCTGATTTGATGCATATATCGGATAAGTTAGCAAATTTAAATTGGGAGCGTAATCAGGCTTTTTCCTTGCCTTTTTCTTTGGAAAATGCCCGTCAGGCGGTATATGTTTTTGATGGAGATGTTTATGATGGATTGGATGTGTATTCTCTTGATAGCAAAGAAGTTGAGCGATTACAGTTCTCTTTGCGTATTCTCTCCGGACAGTATGGCATTTTAAAACCACTGGATTTAATTCAGCCCTATCGTTTGGAGATGGGAACTAAAATAAGCATCGGGAGAGCTAAAAATTTATATGATTATTGGAAAGAATCTGTGACAGTATTTTTGAATGAGGAACTTGATTCTAACGAATTATTTGTTAATTTGGCAAGTAATGAATATTTTAAAGTAGTTGATTATAAGCAAATTAAAAATCAACTTATCACTCCTATTTTCAAAGATTGGAAAAACGACGAGTTAAAGATGATTAGCTTTTTCGCTAAGAAAGCACGTGGACTAATGGTTCGTTATTTGATTAAGAATAATATACAAACTCTTGATGAACTCAAAGGGTTTGACTATGAAGGCTACCGTTTTAGCCAACAGCATACTACCAACATCAACGAACCTGTATTTATTCGCTAATTTATGTATCCTTATCACAACAAAATTAAACAACGCATCAATAACGGCGAATTAATTAAATATGAATTTGTTGAAAAATACAAAAATATTAGCCCCTGCCTACTTCTCTATTTTCGCACAGAGCCATTTGTGAGACCTGTGCGAGAACATCGCTTTGAGGAATATAAGCAAATTTTAGATGGTTTTGAAAAAAATAAGACTGTAGAAAACCATATTGACTAATCGAAAAATTCATTTTTCTCAAAGTAATGTACGATAGCTTCTTTCATAAGAATAGACTGTTCACCAGCTTTTAAAGGAGGTAACTCTTCCACCAATGTATAGTGAGGCCAACCATCAGGGTCAACAAAATCAAAACGGTAGTAGCCGTATGGTTCTAATAGCTTACAGATAGCGATGTGCATCAAATTGATTTTATCGTCCTTTTTAAATTTCCGATGAAATTTTCCAAACTCTTGTAAACCAACAAGATATATAATGTCGTCTACATCTAAAATTTCCCCATTGCCAAAGGTTTTGGATAATTCTCTACAGATATGTTCCCAACGCGATTTTAATTGTTCATCTCTTGCCATAATTTTTCAAACTCTAATGTAAAAAAACTCCTTACCTTGTTCATTACGTATAAAAATGTACCCTTGTGTAAAGATATTGATACAAGCGGTGACCTGAGGATGCGATGTAAACTCTTGCCATGCCAATGTAGGAGTATTTTTGTACAAATTATTGATTATCAAAACGCTATTGTTGTGCATATACGTCAATAGTGAAGTGATATTCGAAGGTTGTGATATATTTTGTAAAAAAATAATATCGTATTTTTGGTTATCCTTTAGTTTTACGTCTACGGAAACATCTATTCCTGCTCCTAAAATAGCATTTTTTAGATTTTCCGAATCCACAAAGACAGTTTTTACTCCGAAATAACGCATACTTTTCAGTAGTAAGTTGTATTGTTTCGGATTAATTCCTTCTATTGTTGCAGAATAGGATTCTTTTTCATCTATTTTTTTTCTTGAATACAAGCATTTTGTAATAAAATCGTAAACAAAAGGCGAATGCACTCCATGCTGATTGGTTGATTTTGCCAAAAAATAAATATATTTCAGTAATGTCATTTGATTTACAAATTGCGATTAAAAACACATCTATCGAAACTCTAAATTCTTTTAAGATTAGGCAGTGCATACTTTTTGTTGAAGACAAAAACTATGTGTGTTCTTTGTGTTACAAAATAGAATCTTTTTTAATTGAGAAAGCTATTCTAATAACCTTTAAATTACGTTATTGGATTATTTTCCATAATATGTGAAATAAATAAAAAGAACAATCCCGATGATAATGCGGTAATATCCCCAAAATTTAAACCCATATTTTGTCAAAACCGATATAAATGTTTTTACAGCGATTAAAGCAACCACAAAAGCGATGAGGTTACCCAATAGGAAAACTTGTGTATTTTCAGCAGTAGCCAATATCATTTCATAGCCTTTTTGTGGAGTTGCGGTGTTTTTCCCCCAAGTTTTCAAAAATACAGAATAGACCGTTACGGCTAACATCGTAGGTACAGCTAAGAAAAACGAAAATTCTGCAGCAGCTTTCCTACTTAGCCTTTGGGTCATGCCTCCAATGATGGAAGCCGCTGACCGTGAAGTGCCTGGCATCATCGCCAAACATTGCCAAAATCCTATGGTGATGGCTTTTTTGAAAGAAATGTCTTTTTCATCGAAAATCACAGGATTTTTAAACCATCGATCAACAAAAATCAACACAATTCCTCCCAGAATTAATACAGCTGAAATCACTTGCTGATTTCCTAAAACACTTTCGATTTTCTCGTCAAAAAGATATCCTAATACCAAAGCTGGAACTACAGCACTTCCAAGTTTAATGTAGAAATTAAGGTTGGAAAAATCAAAAAATTTCTTCCAATACAACATAACAATCGAAAGAATAGCTCCAAATTGTATAGAGACTTGAAACATTTTTAAAAATTCATCATCGCTGTTCATTCCCAAAAGAGAGGCCGTGAAACCCATATGAGCGGTTGATGAAATCGGTAAATATTCCGTTAAACCTTCAATAATAGCGATGATTATGGCTTCGATGACACTCATTAATTCTTTTTCTTGTTGGGATTTAACAAAATAGCATAAATTTCAACCGCAAAGCCTATTAAAACCAAAGTTGGTGCTACATGAATGCGTTGTGAATCAAAAATAGAAGCATCGAACACATTAGGGTCGCTACTACCTCCTCCACTCATTAAAATAAATCCTAAAGCAATGATTGCTAATCCAATAGCCATTACGATATAGTTTTTTCTCCCGAAAATAAGTTCTGAATGATGTTTTCTTTCTTCCTCCATATTTTTTATATTTTAATAGTACAAATCGTTAGTATTTAGGTTCAAGAAGCGTTGTGCTGCAAAGTAGGTGCTTATCCAACTGATTAACACTCCTATGGCAAATATACTTGTAAAGACAATTACCATGTCATTTGTGTTGGCAAGTATGTGAAATTCAGGGAATTTAATGTATATATATCGTAAGCACCCATAGAGTAGTCCCATGGCGAATAAAGCACTCAAAATGCCCAAACGAACGTTTGTCCATATGAACGGTCGGCGTATGAAACCTCGTGTTGCTCCCACTAACTGCATGGTTTTGATAATAAACCGCTTTGAATATATTGATAAACGGATGGATGAATTGATTAAAAGCACTGCTACAAAAGTAAACAAACCGCTGAATATTAGTAAAATAAGACCTATGCGGTTTACGTTTTCGTGAATCAATGTGATGAGCGATTTATCGTATACTACTTCTGAAACAAAAGAGTGTTGGCTCAGTTCTTTCTCCAATTCCTTCATTTTTTCAGGTTCAGCAAAAGCTGCTTTTAAACTCAAGTCAATCGAATTATGCAAAGGATTGTCGCCAATGAACGTGACGAAATCTTCACCAATTTCTTCGCTAAAACTTTCTGCGGCTTCTTCTTTCGAGATAAATTGAAGCGATTTTACATATTCCGCTACCGATAGAGTACGTTGTAACTGCTCAATATCCGCCATTTTCGCATCATCACTCAAAAAAATGGTTACAGAAACTTGTTCCCTAAAATAGTTTGCTAAACGTTGTGTGCTTAATAACAAAAAACCCAATAATCCCAATAGAAAAAGTACTAAAGTTATGCTTATAGTTACTGAAAAATAGGAAGTTATCAGTCTTCTTCTGTTGAATATATCTATCGATCGTGCCAATTTTTTATAGTTTTTTCAAAATAACTCGGTAAAGGTAAAAAAATATTGAAAAACTGCAAAATATTTATTTGTTTGGCTCTGAAAAAAACATTCTTTTACCACGTTTTGCCTTGTTGCGAATAATTTATCAATTTTAGTCTACTTATAAAAAATCAAAATGAAACGAAATTGAAAAAGCAAAAAAATGAAATTTTTATAAAGAACCGCTGTCTTTGTAACATGTTGATATATAGAATTTTGAATAATTGCTAAAAAAAACATAAAAAATATCTGTTGAAAAGTCATCAAAAAAAATCGGAAATTTGAAAGTAAGTTATATCTTTGTACTTCATTATTACGAATAACGTTTTTTATATGGACAAATATTCTTTTTTGAATGCCGCAAGTACGGCTTATTTTGGAGAATTATACGAAAAATATCTTGAAAATCCGGATGCAGTAGAGCCCAGTTGGAGAGCTTTTTTCCAGGGATTTGATTTTGCACAGGAAAACTATGGAGGTAGCTATGACCAAACCGTACAGGTGATGGCTCAAAGCGTGGATACAGGCAATAGTGTAGCTTCTGAAAAGTTGCAAAAAGAGTTCAAAGTGCTGAACCTTATCAATGCGTATCGCACCTATGGGCATTTGTTCACTAAGATAAATCCGATTCGCGAACGTGAGGCATATGTTCCGAATTTGAACATAGAAAATTATGGTCTGTCAAATGCGGACTTAGATACTACTTTTGATTCGGCTAAAGAGATTGGACTGCAACCTACTTCTCTGCGTAATATTATCAGTGCTTTAAACGATATTTATTGCCGTTCCATTGGAGTGGAGTACACCTACATCCGTGAGCCTGAGATCCGTAAATGGATTGAAACTCGACTATTCAGTAACAACAATAAAACCCAATTTTCAAAAGAAGAGAAAATACAGATCTTGAAAAAACTCAATGAAGCTACTTCTTTTGAAAACTTTTTACATACGAAATATGTAGGGCAAAAACGTTTCTCTCTTGAAGGAAACGATGCTCTAATTTCAGGATTGGATTTTCTGATTCAGAGTGCTGCAGAGCAAGGAGTGGAGCATCTGGTTTTAGGAATGGCTCACCGTGGGCGTTTGAATGTGTTGGCGAATATTTTCAATAAAAATCCGCAAGATATTTTCTCTGAATTTGACGGAAAAGACTATGAAATGGAAGATAATTTCGATGGTGATGTGAAATATCACTTAGGGATTTCTTCGGAATTGGTTACCAAATCGGGTAAAAAAATTAACGTAAATTTAGCTCATAACCCTTCACATTTGGAAACTGTAGGAGCTGTTATTCAGGGTATTGCACGTTCTAAACAAGATAGACTTACAGCAGGAGACCGCAGTAAAGTGTTGCCAATCGCTATCCATGGAGATGCAGCGATTTCAGGACAAGGGATTGTTTATGAAATTATGCAAATGTGCCAATTGGACGGATTTAAAACAGGAGGAACAGTACATATAGTGGTTAACAACCAAGTAGGGTTTACTACCAACTATACAGACTCTCGTTCTACGACGTATTGTACTGATATAGCGAAGGTTTCTTCTTCACCCGTATTACACGTAAATTCAGATGACGCTGAGGCAGTAGTACATGCTTTTCTCTTTGCGTTGGATTTCCGTATGCAATTTGGTAGTGATGTGTATATCGACCTGTTGGGATACCGTAAATATGGTCATAATGAGGGAGATGAACCTCGTTTTACCCAACCTAAGTTGTACAAAATTATCGGCAAACACGACAATCCTAGAAATATTTATGCAAAACAACTTATTGAAGAGGGCGTTATTACCAATGACTTTGTAACCCAAATTGAAATGGACTATAAGTCAGTGTTAGACATGCATTTAGAAAATTCTCGTAAGGAAAATCTGACTGTTATAAAACCTTTTATGCAAGATGAATGGAAAGGATTTGAAATAGCTTCTCGCCAAAAAATGTTAGAGAAATTCGATACTTCTTTTGACCGAAAAGATTTGGATGAGTTAGCGAAAATTATAACAGAACTTCCTGCTGATAAGAAATTTATCAATAAAATCACAAAAATTATTTCCGATAGAAAAGAAGCGTATACAAATGATAATATAGATTGGGGAACAGCTGAGCATTTGGCATTCGCGACTCTACTTTCGGAAGGATTTGACGTTCGTCTAACGGGGCAAGATGTGGAGCGTGGAACATTCTCGCACCGTCATGCTGTAGTCAAAACGGAAGATACGGAAGAAGAAATAACTTTACTCAACGAACTTAAAAAACACGATAAATTCAATAAAGGTTCGTTACATATTTATAACTCTTTGTTGTCCGAATACGGTGTTTTAGGGTTCGAGTATGGCTATGCGTTGGCAAGTCCAAACACCTTAACCATTTGGGAAGCTCAATTTGGAGATTTCTCCAATGGGGCTCAGATTATGCTTGACCAATACATTAGTTGTACGGAGGACAAATGGAAAAATCAAGATGGTGTGGTTATGTTACTGCCTCACGGGTATGAAGGACAAGGTTCTGAGCATTCTTCTGCACGTATTGAACGTTACTTGCAGTTGTGTTCTGACAAAAATATGTATGTAGCCAACTGTACAACCCCTGCGAATTTCTACCACTTGTTACGCCGTCAGATGAAGACGAATTTTAGAAAACCGTTGGTGGTGTTTACGCCTAAGAGTTTGTTACGTCACCCACAGGTAGTTTCAAAGGCTGAAGATTTAGCTAATGGACATTTCCAAGAGGTTATTGACGACCCAATAGCTGATGTAAATAACGTAAAATCAGTGGTGTTCTGTTCAGGACGTTTCTATTATGATTTATATGCTGAGCGTGAAAAATTAGGCAGAAACGATGTAGCACTAATCCGTATAGAGCAGTTGTTCCCATTACCAGTGGATCAAATTAAAGCAGTGTTGAGCAAATACAAAAATGCAGACGACTACGTTTGGGCTCAGGAAGAACCTAAAAATATGGGAGCATACGGCTATATGTTGATGTTCTTTGATATGGTTCAATGGAGATTAGCATCTAATACCGTTTATTCAGCTCCTGCATCAGGAAGCCATACCCGTGATAGAAAACGCCATGCCGAAGCGATCGCAATGGTTTTCGACAGAAAAGCGGATGCGAAAAAGAATTTTTAATATTTTGTAGGGATGTCACATATCCCTACAAAATTTGGTAAACTGTATGCCACCGTATATTCAAATGTTCGTTTAAAAATACTTGAACTATGAAAGAAATAAAGTTCTTTAACTTTGGTAATGTGAGAAGTTTTCGCTTTTGGTTATTTGTATTTTCAGGTATCGCAATGGTGATGCTTCTTCTTGAAAGGTTTTTTTTAGAAGATTCAATACTGAGACCGTACATACGAGTATCAGCATATTTGGGATTCTCCTTATATTATCTGACTCCCTTTCTTTATAGAAATTCTGTTGAGTGGAATAAAAGAGGAATTACCTTAAAGTTGAATACGCTGGTTTTCTCACGAACGTTTTCTTTTGAAGATATCAAATCGGTTGAATTTTTGGAAAAAGAGCTGAGAGTTACACGCCACGATGACGTAGTACGTAGGTTGGATTTGACAGGTATTACACCAGAAAGTATCGAAAGGTTGAAAGCTGTTTTTCAGCAACATTATGTGAAATTTCGTGTAGAACAAGATTTTCAAGAGCCTATAATTTGTTAGTTTGATAGGGTTCTGTTTCAAAATGAGTGATTTAGATAAAATAGTAGTGATATTTCCTGTCGTGTTTATGCTGCATGATTTTGAAGAAATCATAGGTTTTGAATCGTGGTTGAAAAACAATAGGGAAGAGTTGGCAAAACGTTTTCCTAGAATAGAAAAAAGATTCGACAAAGGAGGAATGTTTCTACTATCAACCTCTACGTTTGCCTTTGCAGTGTGTGTCGTTTTTGTTTTGGTATCCTTGATGAGTTTTATTTCTTTGTATTTGGGTATTTATCAATGGTGGTTTGTAGTATTTTCAGCTTTTTTTGTACATTTGTTCATTCATATAGGACAATGGATAGTTTATAGGAAGTATATTCCTGCTATTATTACATCGTTTTTGTCGTTGCCTTATTGTTTTTACGCTTTTTATGTCGTTTTTGAGTATAGTGATTTTTCCGTTGCGGAAATGCTATTTTGGATGTTTTTAGGTACGATTTTAATGTTAATAATTGTTCCCTGTGTACTTAACCTTGCAGGAAGATTACAAAAAACTTTAAGTTGAACTTACGTCCAAATCGGTAAAGATTAAAAAAACAATTTTACAATCGTGCAGAAAGATATCAGGAATTGAGGATAAAAAATAGTTGATCATGAGTAGGAGTTTTTACATTAAAAACACAGAAGCACCCCGAGTGATGAGTCCGAATGAGATTTTGTCGCTCCAGCCACCTACTTTTATTCAGTACGATGTTCATGATGAAGAGGAGCATTTTTTAGATGTAATGAACTCACCTATTGATCATTACGGAAGTATGTTGATGGGAGAAGAGTTTGTGAGTGGACGAGGATTTGAAGTTTGTTATCAAGCCGAATTAAATAGTTATCAGGTGCGGGTTTTTACTCCGAGTACCAAAGCTGATTGGCAAGGTGCGTTTGAATTTATAGTAAATTTGGCAAGATATTTAGGAGTGCAAGTGGTTGATGAAGAGGATACTACATACCAAGCCGATAGTATAACGTATGATTATTTACGAGACATTGAGTTTGGTATTCAATGCTATGAAGGAAGAGAGGGGCAATATATTTTTGGGGTCAATTATCCAATGTGCCTGAATGGAGAAATGATAGACAGATTATTGTCTGCTGATGATAAGGCGACGTATTTCAGCGAAATGGTGGAGGCTCATCAGTATGTGGATGCCTATTTCGCTAAACAACGATTCTATGAAAGTAGTTTAGATAAAAATGAAGGTATTATTGGTGTGTATGCTTTAACGGAAGATTTACCAACCATTTTACCCTATGAATATCCACCCTTTATTGATATTACCAAAATCTCACTCAACCAAGAGGATATCAGTCGATGGCGTATTTCATTAGTAACGATTGAAGGTGATGAGGACGACCCTAATAGTTATAAAGTCATGGGTGATATGGATTTTAAAACCTTTTTGGAACGACTTCCAGAAGAAAAAATCGAGAAATTGGACGGGCATTATATGATTGTTGAACTTTCAAAATCGGATATGCAAGACATTATCTATCAAAAATCAGAAACAAGCAGTTTGTTTGGAAAAATAAAGAATTTATTTAACAATAATTAATATACACATACTTAAAACTAAGATACTATGTTAGAGATGAAAGTTCCCTCGCCGGGGGAGTCCATAACGGAAGTTGAAATTGCACGTTGGTTAGTGAAAACGGGAGATTATGTATCTAAAGATCAAGCTATTGCTGAAGTTGATTCGGATAAGGCTACTCTTGAACTTCCTGCCGAAGCCAGTGGTATTATTACGCTTCAGGCAGAGGAAGGGGACGCTGTCAAAGTAGGGCAGGTAGTCTGTTTGATTGATACCTCTGCTACTAAGCCTACCGAAGGAGTTGCTAAAGCAGAAACTAAAAAGGAGGAGCCAAAGAAAGAAGAAATTAAACCAGTGGCTGCTTCCGTAGCTGAAAAAACGACATACGCTACTAACGCACCAAGTCCAGCAGCTCGTAAAATATTGCAAGAAAGAGAAATACCTGCCTCATCTGTGAAAGGTACAGGCAAAGACGGACGCATCACTAAGGAAGATGCTCTTAAGGCTTCAAAACCATCTATGGGAACTCCTACAGGAGGTTTACGAACCGAAACAAGAGCTAAGATGTCGATGCTTCGCCGTAAGGTAGCCGAGCGTTTGGTGAGTGCTAAAAATGAAACTGCGATGCTTACTACCTTTAATGAAGTAGACATGACGGCTATCTACGAACTTAGAAGCCAATACAAAGATGCTTTTAAAGATAAGCATAATGTGAATTTAGGGTTTATGTCTTTCTTCACCTTGGCAGTAGTTCGTGCGTTGAAAATGTTCCCTGATGTAAACTCAATGATTGACGGACAAGAGAAAGTTACGTATGATTTTTGTGATATCTCCATTGCCGTTTCAGGCCCTAAAGGACTGATGGTGCCTGTTATCCGTAATGCTGAAAACCTGTCATTCCGAGGAGTAGAGGCTGAAGTAAAACGCTTAGCACTACGAGCTCGTGACGGGCAAATAACTGTAGATGAGATGACTGGAGGGACGTTTACGATTACTAACGGAGGCGTTTTCGGATCAATGTTATCTACTCCAATAATCAATCCACCTCAGTCGGGAATTTTAGGAATGCACAACGTGGTGGACAGAGCCGTTGTTAAAAACGGACAAATCGTTGTAGCTCCTGTGATGTATGTAGCTCTTTCGTATGATCACCGAATCATTGACGGACGCGAATCGGTAGGGTTCTTAGTAGCCGTGAAAGAAGCTCTTGAAAATCCAGTTGAAATCCTAATGAATGGTAACATAAAAGCAGCTTTAGAGTTGTAGAACTCTAAAATATTAATAGTTAAACCTCCTGAAAATAACGTTTTAGGAGGTTTTCTGTTTGTTGATTTAGAGTTTTGTTACTTTTGACAGACATAATTATCTCTTGTGAAAATTTCTGTTTGCGTATCCGAATGTATTGATTATAATGTAATCCTTTCCCAATTAATCCTCCTAAAATTAAAGTTTGGTTTTTGTTTTTTTTTACGTACCTTTGCGGTTACGGATTAAAAAACAGAATAATTATTATGGCTACAATCACTTTTAAGGGAGGAGCGGTTCATACACAAGGTGAACTTCCACAAGTAGGGGCAGTAGCTCCTGATTTCAAAGCAGTAAAAACAGACTTATCAGAGGTTTCTTTACAAGATTTTAAGGGTAAAAAACTGGTTTTAAACATATTTCCAAGTATAGATACGGGAGTTTGTGCCACTTCTGCACGTAGATTTCATCAAGAGGTTGCTGCATTGGATAATGTTGTAATAGCTTGTATTTCAAAAGATTTACCTTTTGCTTTCAGCAGATTCTGTGCAGCTGAGGGTATTGATGATTTGGTAATGCTTTCCGATTTCAGAGGTGAATTTTCTCAAAACTATCACGTAACATTTACTGATGGCCCTCTCAAAGGTTTGCTTTCGCGTTGTATCGTTGTTATTGATGAAAAAGGGCATGTTATCCACAACGAACAAGTTGCAGAAACAGCTAACGAGCCAAATTACGCAGCTGCTTTGGCAAAATTGTAGTTTTAAAATATAACATGTAGAACAAACATAAGTGTCATCAAGTTGAAAAATCTCACGTAGCTTTTGTAGGCTTTTGCGTGATGATTTAACTTTTCAATCTGCTACCTATTAAACTAAAAAAATGTCACAAAAAAAACAAAAGGACTCCGATAAAAAAACTAAAACAAAGACGGATAAAGGCAAACAACGGAAATTAATTTTCGGTGTTGTTCTTACTTTTGTTTCACTGATGCTTATTGTAGCTTTTGTGTCTTATCTTTTTACTTGGCAAACCGATCAAAGTGTTTGGTTGGCTTTAGGGGATAGACAGCAAGAAGCTCAGAATTTGGTGAGTAAAATTGGAGCTTTTTTGGGACATTTTTTTATCTATAAAGGATTTGGAATTGCGATGTTTATTCCTGCAGTATTGGCTTTTTTGACAGGTTTAAAACTTTCATTCGGATTGCGAATGCCTCTTTTCAATCGATGGTTTTGGGGAATTTTGTGGATGATTTTTATTGCTACTTTTTTCGGTTTTTTTTCAGGCAAAGCTAGTATTTTGGGAGGTATTTCAGGTTACGAAATCAATCATTTTGTTCAAGATTACATTGGGGTGTTTGGGACAGCGTTACTACTCATCTTATTTCTATTACTTTATGCTATTTTGAAAGCTGAACTTACGCCCGAAAAAGTGAGCAAAATGTTTCAGACAGTTTTCACTAAAATCAATCAAGTCAAAATTTCGGATACTTTAAGTCCCTCTAAACTAGTAAAGAAAGTAGCTGTTCCAGCGAATCCTGAGGAAAATAATGATGATTTTTTGAAGTCAACAGATGTTAATAATGAAAAGATCTTTATTGACAATAATAAACCTGACGAAAAATTAGATGTATTCACTCATAAAAAAGAAATCCCTTTCTTGACAAATGAAGAGAATGAAGAAAATTTCTTTATAACCAATACTCCTTCTGAAGAGTTGGATCTGCAAGTAGAAAAACCAAAGCAAAGTGAGGAAGTTGATCCTGAATTATTAGCTAAAAAATTGGTTGAAAACTATGGAGAATACGATCCACGTTTGGATTTGAGTGACTATCGTTTTCCTACCATCGAACTTTTGAACGAGCCCAAAGAAAGTGGTATTATTATCAATCAGGAGGAATTGGAGGAGAATAAAAATACAATCGTTCAGACCCTTAGAGATTACAAAATTGAAATATCACAGATAAAGGCTACCATTGGTCCAACGGTTACGCTCTATGAAATTGTCCCTGCTGCGGGGATTCGCATTTCGAAAATTAAAAATTTAGAAGATGACATAGCTTTGTCCTTAGCAGCTTTGGGTATTCGTATTATTGCACCGATTCCAGGAAAGGGGACTATTGGTATTGAGGTTCCGAATAAGAAACCGACCACTGTTTTTATGCGTTCCATGATTACTTCGCCCAAGTTTCAACACTCGGAGATGGAGCTTCCTGTAGCATTCGGAAAGACCATTAGCAACGAAACCTTTGTAGCTGACCTCACTAAGATGCCCCATCTACTGATGGCTGGTGCTACAGGGCAAGGTAAATCTGTGGGGCTTAATGTTGTACTCACATCTTTACTTTACAAGAAACATCCTGCCGAGGTGAAATTTGTATTAGTAGATCCGAAGAAGGTAGAACTGACTTTGTTCAACACTATTGAACGCCATTTTTTAGCAAAACTTCCTGATAGTGAAGAAGCTATTATTACGGATAACAAAAAAGTAGTCAACACGCTCAATTCTCTTTGTATAGAAATGGATAATCGTTATGAGTTGTTGAAAAATGCAATGGTTCGTAACATCAAAGAGTACAACGCAAAATTCAAAGCACGGCAACTAAACCCGAATGAAGGACACCGATTTTTGCCGTATATAGTCTTGGTGGTTGATGAGTTTGCCGATTTGATTATGACGGCAGGTAAAGAAGTGGAGTTGCCCATTGCGCGATTGGCTCAATTGGCACGAGCCATTGGTATTCACTTGATTATTGCAACGCAACGTCCATCGGTAAACGTTATCACAGGGATTATTAAGGCAAATTTCCCCGCTCGAATTGCGTTTCGTGTAACCTCGAAAATAGATTCAAAAACGATTTTAGACGGTTCGGGAGCCGAGCAGCTAATAGGTCGTGGAGATATGCTTTATACTCAAGGGAATGAGCCTATTCGTATCCAATGTGCTTTTGTAGATACCCCTGAAATCAATCATATTACAGAATATATTGGAGCTCAGAAGGCTTATCCCGATGCTTACTTATTACCTGAATATGTAGGTAGTGAAAGTGAAGCTACGGAGTTGGATTTTGATCCTGCTGACCGCGATAAATTATTTAGAGAAGCGGCTGAAATCATTGTTAATGCACAGCAAGGTTCGGCATCGCTCCTACAGCGTAAATTGAGTTTAGGATATAATCGAGCAGGACGTATTATTGATCAGTTGGAACACGCAGGAATTGTGGGGCCTTTTGATGGAAGTAAAGCCCGAAAGGTACTTGTTTCTGACATCGTATCGCTCGAAAATTTGTTGAATGGACGTTAATTTTGGAACGGAAATTGGTATTCATGGTAGTAAGTCGTTAAAGAGCATCGTTTTTACGTAATTTTGTACTCGGCCATAGAGAAGGATTAATAATTTATTAATGAGATTTTTTTGTGGTTTGATATGAAACGGTTCTTTCGGAGTATCTTACGTATGAATCCACATTATAGTAATAATTATGAAAAACATCAAAAAAATGAAAAAAATAATAATTTCGATTATCACTTTATGTAGTTTTGTGGCTCAGGCTCAGAACGCTAATAAGGCGAAGGCTTTATTAGATGAGGTGTATAACAAAATGACAAGTTACGACAATATTTATATTGAGTTTCGGTATAATTTAGATAATATTTCCGAAAATATTAATCAAGAAATCAAAGGAAATGTAACTTTGGCTAAGGATAAATATGTTTTGAATTATATGGGAGCTACCAAAATATATGATGGTAATAAATCATATACTATAATTCCCGAAAATGAGGAAGTTGTAATCGAATCAACATCGGAAGAGGAAACTTCAATTACGCCTTCAAAAATGTTAACATTTTATAGAAAGGGATACACCTACAAATGGGATATTGAACAAAATGTACGGGGCAGAAAGATACAATATGTGGAACTTAAACCTCAAAAAACATCAGATGTAAAACAAATTTTATTAGGGATTGATGTTCAAACAAAGCATATTTACAATCTAATCGAAATTGGGAAAAACAATACGAAAACCACCATCACGGTCAATACGTTCAAAACCAATCAACCGATTCCAGCAAATTTGTTTAAATTTGATAAAGAAAAATATAAAAAAGAAGGATATTACATCTCTGAATTGTAGTTTCACCTCAGGAAATCAAATACGATGTGAGATGTCCAAATAAGTAGTAACGTACACATAATGAAAATATTAGATCGATATATTTTGACACAGTTCCTAAAGAATTTTTTAGGAACTCTTTTCGTTTTAATTCTGATATTTATGTTCCATACTTTGTGGACATATATCGACGATTTAGCGGGTAGAGGTTTGGAGATGTGGATTATAGCTAAGTTTTTAATATTTTTCATTCCGCAATTGATTCCGATCATTTTGCCGTTGGCGGTGGTGGTTTCTTCCATTATGACCTTTGGAGCATTTGCTGAAAATTACGAGTTTGCAGCAATGAAAGCATCAGGAATTTCGGTGCAACGAGCCATGCGACCTTTGTTGGTTTTTATGGGATTTCTGAGTTTATTTACTTTTTTTTTAGTAAATGTAGTAATTCCAGTGTCTTATACTGAATTGTTTGACCTACGCCGAAACATCGCCAAAGTGAAGCCTGCCATGGCAATTGCTGAAGGAATTTTTTCAGATATAGGTGATGATATCAGTATCAAAGTTGATAAAAAATCAGGTAAAAATGATGAATTTTTAGAAAAGGTGGTTATTCATAAAAAATCACCTGACCGTGTGAACAGGACTGTAATTATTGCAGAACGAGGTGAGTTAAAAAATGTTAAAAATAGTGATTTTTTGCAACTTATCTTGGAAGATGGTAATTATTACGAAGATATCAAGACTCAAACTTATGCCCAACAACAGCGTTTCCCTTTTGCGAAAGTACATTTTGATAAATATGTCATCAATATTGATCTTTCCCATTTGAACAATGTTGATTTTAATGAGAAAACCAATATTACTACTTATCGAATGATGAATGTTGGACAATTGAACTACGCTATAGATTCATTGCGGAATGACTTTAAACAACATATAGCTGATCATGGGGGGAGTATGATGCGTCGTACAGGTATTTTTCTACCTGAAAAAAATATAAAAACTTCTGAGAATAACAATGTTGAGGATATTTCAGAACTGCTAAACCTATTCGAAACTCACAAAAAACGGCAGATATGGGATATGGCTGTTAGCAATGCTCAAAGTCAGTATGATAATTTAGATTTCAGGCAGCGTGACATTGAATATCGTTACAAAACATTAAACCTCCATATTCTGAATTTGAGTGATAAGTTTGCCTTGACATTTTCTTGTTTTGTATTGTTTTTTGTGGCGGCACCGTTAGGTGCATTCATTCGTAAAGGAGGATTGGGTTTACCCTTTGTAGTGGCAATGGTTCTGTTTTTATCTTATTACTTTATAAGTTTGTTTGTTAAGAATATAGCAGAAAATAACACGGTAAGCCCTGTCATTGCACCATGGTTTTCTACGTTGATTTTACTTCCTTTAGGAATATATCTAACCATTCGTGTTACTACGGATAAAGGGTTATTTCAATTTGAAAAATTACATAAATTGTTTGATTTCCTCAAACGTAAACAACAATCCAACAAGAGATGAAATACTACATCATAGCAGGTGAAGCATCGGGTGATTTACATGGAGCCAATCTGATGAAAGCACTTATTGCCAAAGACTCCAGTGCCGATATACGTTTTTGGGGAGGAGATAAAATGAAATCCGTTGCAGGAACCCTTGTCAAGCACTATCGAGATTTGGCTTTCATGGGTTTTTGGGAAGTTATCACCAATCTGAAAACTATTTTAAAGAATATCGCTTTTTGCAAAAAAGATATTCAGGATTTCCAACCAGATGTACTGATTTTCATTGATTATCCGGGTTTTAATATGCGTATCGCTACGTGGGCGAAGCAGCAAGGTTTTCAAACACATTACTATATTTCGCCTCAAATTTGGGCGTGGAAAGAAAATCGTATAAAAGCCATTAAGCGCGACATAGATTTTATGTATGTGATATTGCCTTTTGAAAAAGATTTCTATGAAAAAAAACATGCTTATCCTGTTCATTTTGTAGGACATCCGCTTTTAGATGCTATAGCTAATCGTGAACCAATAGATCCGCATGCGTTTAAGGTAGCAAATAATCTAGACCAACGACCCATTATCGCTTTACTTCCCGGAAGTCGAAAACAAGAAATCGCCAAAATGCTTTCAGTGATGCTTTCAGTAGTGGATTATTATCCTGATTATCAGTTTGTTATTGCAGGAGCTCCATCACAAGATTATGGTTTTTATCAGCAATTTATCAAAAATAATAATGTATATTTTGTTAGTGGAAAAACTTACGATTTATTATCCGTAGCCACTTGTGCATTGGTGACCAGTGGAACAGCTACTTTGGAAACAGCTTTGTTTAATGTCCCAGAAGTGGTTTGTTATCGTGGTAATTGGCTGTCATATCAAATTGCAAAGCGAGTGATTAATTTGAAGTATATTTCGTTAGTAAATCTTATTATGGATAAACCTGTAGTTACAGAACTTATTCAAGAGGAGTTGAATACCAAAAATTTACGTTTTGAAATAGATAAACTCTTAACTCCAACACATCGCGATAAGTTACTGCAAGACTATATGGATTTACGAAATCAATTAGGGGGAAGTGGAGCAAGTCAAAAAACGGCTGAATTGATTCTTTCGAATCGAATTAAGGAGAGATAAAGCATTTACAATAGGAATATAATTAACTTAGTGAGATCATTAAGGACTGCTTCAGAAGGAAAAAACACTTTTTTCTTTCTCAAGACTTTATAGTTCATTGATTATACCAAATTTATTATATACTTCTAAAAAGATACAGAGTTATACAAGGGTAAAATTCAACTCGGTACATAAGAAAAGAGTAGTAATTGAGTCTATTATAGAATTTTTAAAACAAGGTCATGCTTTTCACAAAGGCGTAATAGGCGAGACAGTCAATATGCTATTACTCAGAGGTATCACTCAACAGCAAAAGAATGATGAACAGACCGAAATCATCTTTTTGTATTATGGTTTTCTGTTGACGCTGAACAGAAATCCTCTAAAGATTTCTACTACTTTTCAAGAGAGAATAAGTAAAACGAAAACTCTTTATTTCGTTTTTCAGGTAAAAAGTGTTACTTTTGTGTTATGAAAAAACAAGCTCCTATTGGATTATTTGATTCGGGTGTTGGAGGAACCACCATTTGGAAAGAGGTCGTAGCATTGATGCCCAATGAGAACACCCTATTCTTAGCAGACAATAAAAATGCTCCTTACGGCGGAAAAACGAAGGACGAAATCATTGCTTTATGCGAAAGAAATACAGAGTGTTTGCTCAATAATAATGTGAAAATCATTGTTTTAGCCTGTAATACGGGTACGACTAACGCTATTTCCTATCTTCGTGAAAAATATAGACATATACCTTTCATAGGTATTGAACCAGCTATTAAACCTGCAGCCTTGGGAAGTGTCACTAAAAAAATAGGAGTGTTAGCTACTCAAGGGACGTTGACGAGTGAATTATTTCAGAAAAATAGCAATAGTTTAGCACAAAATAACGGTATTGAATTTATTGAAAGGGTAGGAGAAGGTTTGGTAAAACTCATAGAGTCAGGCAAAATTAATAGTCCTGAAATGACGATTTTGCTCAAAAAATATTTGTATCCAATGGTAGAAGAAGGAATAGACTATCTGGTGTTGGGATGTACTCACTATCCGTATTTATTACCTCAAATTAAGCAACTTATCCCCGAAAATATTCAAGTGATTGATTCTGGATATGCCGTTGCTAGACAAACTAAAAACATACTCAGTCAAAATCAATTGTTAAATGGTGCCACTGAAAAGCCGAAGCACCGTTGGTTGGCTAACGGAAATATCGAAATTTTAAAAGAATTTGCTCCTGATCGTAATGATTTGGAAATAAGTATGTTGTAAAGTATCTCAAAATAAAGTAACACTAATATGATAAATAAGCGCTTACTAATTAAGAACCTATTAGCTCATAGCGACGAAAACAGTTTCTATGATCGTAAGCGTTTCATCAATTTGAGTGATCGTGAAGGAAAGGCTAAGTTTTTGAAAATAGTTTGTGCTTTAGCCAATTCGAATCCCTATAATAATGCGTTTATAATTGTTGGTGTTGAAGATGAATCACGCTTAATTTTTGGGGTGGATTTTTTCGATGACAGCCATATTCAAAATCTGGTCAATTCCTATTTAGAAAATCCCCCATCAGTAATGTATGAAAATATTATTTTTCCAGATATTGCTGAAAATAAAGTGGTTGGTTTGGTTACAGTACGATCATCTCAAAAAATATGTTCTTTATCAAAAGGTGTGTGGAAATACCCGAAAGGAACCATTTTCAAACGAGAGGGTAGTAACAGTAAAATTGTTGATAAAACCTTTAAAATAAGCGATGTAAACCTAAAAACAGTTCGGCAAATAGAAAAACTTTCAAGTAATAATATTCAACATACTCTTGATGCCACAATCCATTTTTTAAATCACCGACACAAGGATTTACAGGCTTTTTATCACGTTTTCAGAGAACAATTTGTGCTATGTTACGCAGGGAAACCAGAGCGTGTTGATGGAAAATTATTTTATTCAAGAGTTGATATTGAGCTGATTAACGAACAAGTACAACTGTTTTTTTCTGCCTTGGATTTGGTTGAAATCCATATTCAAGCAAATTCATTCCAAATTACGGAATATATCGAATTAGCAACTGATTTTTCACAAAAATACCACCCATTGGAAACACTCACCATCGAGTTTTTTAATAATGGAACATACAAAATACATCAAAAGTTGGTCTTTATTCCTCCTGCGTATAATCTTGAAAAATCGGCTCTTTTATGGGACGAGTATATGCCCATAGTTAAAAATATAATAGAGGGGAATGATTTGAATAACAGTAGTTTGAATAAATTAAAACTGCTACCATCCACTTTTTTGACGTGTTATTTAAGTGGTTACATACAGGCCAAAGAGTTATTAGAAGAAACTCGGTTCAAATACAGAGAAATAGATAGGGAATCCTACCCCGCTTTAAAGCGGACACTTCGCATTATGCGTAAATTAAAATACAATACTCACAGATGAGAACATTAGTAATAGGTGATATTCACGGAGCATATAAGGCATTGATTCAAGTACTTGAACGAGTGAATATTCAAGATCAAGACAAATTCATATTTTTAGGAGATTATGCTGATGGATGGAGTCAGACACCTCAAGTTATTGATTTTTTGATAGATTTTGGTAAAAAATACGATTGCACTTTTCTCAGAGGGAATCATGATGATTTGTGTTTAGATTTTTTGTCTGGAAAATCAATGGAAAAGATGTGGTATTTCCACGGAGGAGATGCTACCGAAAAAGCCTACGAATCCATCCCTGAAGAAACCAAGCAAAAACATATCGATTTTTTGAAAAAGTTGTCTAACTATCAGTTAGATAGCCAAAATAGATTGTTTGTTCACGCAGGGTTCACTAATTTGAGAGGAGTAGAGTATGAATATTTTCCCAAGGCATTCTATTGGGATAGAACTCTTTGGGAATTAGCTATTTCGGTAGAAATGTCGCCTGAACAAATTCGTTATCCAAATAGATTGAAACTCTATTCCGAAATTTTTATAGGACATACACCTACTGTTCGTTTCGAAACCGACAAACCTATGTCTGCTAACAATGTATGGAATATTGATACGGGAGCGGCGTTTAAAGGGCGTATTACAGTGATGGATATCAATACCAAGGAATTTTGGCAAAGCAATCCTGTTTTTGAGCTTTATCCCGAAGAAATGGGGCGAAACAAGTAAAAAAACATATTTTCGTTTTTTTTGAAGTTTAATCCAAACTTGCATGATTTTCTCTCTAATTTGAGCAGAAGAGTTTCTGAAATTGAAAAATAATGTATGTTATTTGGAGAGTTTAGGCAATAGGTTTATTATTCAGTAGATTATAAAAGAGTCTGATTATTGATATTTTCTTCGATTAAAGGTAGGAGTGTTTTTGTAGGTTAAACACATCAAATAATATTTTTAGAGCTATTATATTTAAACCACATAGAGACATAGTGTTAATTCTATGTCTCTATGTGGTTTAAAATTTAATTTACGGAAACTTAATGTTTTTTTACTAACTTTCAAGTTCAAAAAAGGTTCGAGTAAACGAATTAAAGGTTCATAATTTTCGTGTCTTTAATGTCCTATTTTTAACTAATTAATGAAATTATTTGCTTTTTTTGTATATTTGCTAATTCCAAAAACATGTTTTATGGACAAAAAAGAGTTAAGGAATTATTACAAACAACTTCGAGCAGGTCTTTCAGAAGAAGAGCGTGAGCAAAAAAGTTTACAAATAGCCAATCAATTATTGAAAATGCCTATTTGGGATAGGGAAAATTATCATATTTTTCTTCCGATAGCCAAATTGTTTGAAATTAACACCGAATATATTTTACATATTCTCCATGGAAAAGATAAAAATATCGTATTACCTAAGATAGATGAAGAAAGCGGGAGGTTAAAGCATATTTTACTCACAGAGCAAACTATTTTGCGACAAAATCATTTAGGAATTACAGAGCCTTCCAACGGATTTGAGGTGCAATCTGCTCAAATAGATGTGGTGTTTGTTCCGTTACTGGCTTACGATCAAAAAGGGAATAGGGTCGGGTATGGAGGTGGATTTTATGACCGATTTTTATCAAACTGTCCTGTAACTACTTTAAAGGTAGGTCTATCATTTTTTCTCCCTGAATTAAAAATTGAAGGGGTTTTCTCAACTGATATTCCTTTGGATTACTGTGCTACTCCCGACGGATTTTTTAGATTTTAAATACTTATATATTGTTTAAAATCAGATTGTCATAGGCCAAAAAAACGTTTTCTGGTAGTTTTTTAGACACCTCGTCATGAAATCCAAACGTTTGACTGATATGGGTGAAATAGGTCTTTTTTGGTTGTACAATACGGATAATTTCCAAAGCTTCATCCAAGTTTAAATGTGTGGGGTGAATCTCCTCACGTAGGCAATTTAGCACCAAAAGATCCAGTCCGTGAAGTTTGTCTAATTCGTTGTTTATTATTTTTTTAGCATCCGTAATATAAGCGATATTTTCAATTCTATAGCCTAAAATTGGTAAATCACCATGCATCACATGAATTGGCTGAATAGTTTTTCCATAAAACTCAAATGACTCATTGTTTACCTCATTGACAGCTACTGATGGAGCTCCTGCATACCGATTTTCAGTGCGAAAAATATAGTCAAAACGTTGTCGCAGTTCAGAAATCACACGCGGTAAGGCATAAATCGGCATGTCGCCTTGTTGATATACAAACGGACGAATGTCGTCAAGCCCAGCAGTGTGGTCGGCGTGTTCATGCGTAAAGAGAATTGCTTCCAAATGGTTAATTTTGTGAGTGAGCATTTGTTGCCGAAAATCGGGGCCGCAGTCAATTAATAGATTTATATTGTCCCATGAGATAAGGGCAGAAGTTCGTAATCGCTTGTCTTTGTGGTTTTTACTTAATCCTACAGGATGATTACTTCCAATGACGGGAATCCCCTGTGATGTGCCTGTTCCTAAAAAAATAATTTTCAAAGCAAAAAAATTTACGACAAAAATAGGAATTTTCAATAGAATTTCCTATTTTTGTGCAAATAGTTTTTTAAATGAGGCTAATCCTCTGTTTTAAAGAGGGTGTGTGCCGTGTTTTATATAAAAGAAATTAAAGTATTTAGGAAATAGAGGTGATATTAACCTGAAAAAATAAAAGCATAAAAAAATGAGCGTCATAATTCAAGGAGATAAGGATATAGCCATTGAAGATGTACCTTCGACTTTAGCCAAGGCATTGCGTATTAATTTGAATGAAAATATTTACGGAACTTTTGCTGAAATTGGAGCAGGTCAGGAAACGGTACGCCATTTTTTTAGAGCAGGAGCAGCTTCGGGGACTATTGCTAAGGCAATGAGTGCCTATGACAAGGAGGTAAGCGATGCTGTGTACGGAGTGGAAGAAGATGGACGTTACGTAACTGAAAGCCGACTTAAAAAAATGTTGGACTATGAAATCAAACTCATCGAAACGCGTTTGACGAGAAATAATCACCCCAACAAGGTGTTTTTCTCTTATGCCAACACCGTCGCAACTATTGATTTTTCAAAGCGTTATAAAGGACATGGTTGGGTGGGTTTGCGTTTCCAAACCAAACCTCATGGAGCGTATAACGAAATCATTTTGCACGTGCGTTTTCACCAAACTGAAGCCAGAGCACAACAAGAAACCTTAGGAATTTTGGGAGTAAATCTCATTTATGGAGCTTTTTATAAGACCTCAAAGCCTAAAAAAATATTGAAATATTTATACGACCATATTGATAAGGACTTGATTGAAATTGATATGATAAATTTCTCAGGCCCTGATTTTGAGGATGTAGATAATCGATTGATGAGTTTGCAACTTATCAGAAATGGAATGACAGAAGCGGTGATGTTCGGACCTGACGGGAATAATATCCTTCCTGCGGAACATCTTTACAAAAAAAATGTGCTGACTTTGCGAGGAAGTTTCAGACCCGTGACCAAGGTCAATATGGATATGTATCAAAAATCTTTGGAGATGTTTTTGGCAGAAAACAAGGTCAATCCGTCTCGCACTGAGGTAATTTTTGAAATTACACTGTCGAATTTGATAGCCGAAGGGGAAATTGACGAACAGGATTTTATGGACAGAGCCAAATTGTTGTGTTCCTTAGGTCAAAAAGTATTGATTTCTAATTTTAAAGAGTATTATCGAGTGGTAGAATATTTTTCAAATTATACTCGTATGCGAATGGGGTTGGCGATGGGAGTGAATAATTTGATTGCGATTTTCGATGAAAAATATTACCGACATTTGAGTGGAGGTATTTTAGAGGCATTTGGAAAATTGTTTTATCGCGATATTAAAATATATTTGTTCCCGATGAAAGACCCAGAAACAGGTCAAATCATCACCAGTGAGAATTTGCGTGTGCATCCACGTATGAAAGAATTGTACAAGTTTTTCAAATTCAACGGAAAAGTGGTGGATATTGAGGGATATGATGAGGCACATCTCAACATATTCTCTCGAGAAATTCTCTCGATGATTGAGAGAGGTGAAACCAATTGGGAGGAATTACTGCCAGGTGGGGTTTCCGAAATCATCAAAGAAAAGCAATTATTTGGCTATAAGCCACAAAAAACAGAATGTTAAACCTTTAAAAAAATAAATTATTATGGCAAAGACAGGAAACGTATTATTAGCATTAGTTACAGGAGTAGCTATTGGAGCAGGAGTGGGAATTCTTTTTGCACCTGACAAAGGGAAAAATACTCGTAAAAAAATCAAAGATTCAGTAGATGAGACAACACACAAGTTGAAGGAAAAAATTGATCATTTAACGCAGGAGGTGAAGTTAAAAACAACTGAAATCAAAGGTTCTTTGGAGGAAAATATGGACAGAGTCTTGTCCAAATCGAGTTACAAAGCTGAAGATGTGATTACTTTTTTAGAAAAAAAATTAGCAGCTTTGAAAGAGGCAAACGCTAAGTTGCAAAAATAAAATAAGTTGATGAATAACATAAAAGAGGCTTTTAAAGAACTCCCCGATAGAGGAAATGAAGTATTAGAAACAAATGTTTCTTACTACAAGCTGTTTGTTTTCAGATTTATAGCGAAAACTTCTTATGGGCTATTATCCATTTTGGTATTGGGTATGATAAGCCTATTGGTATTGTTTTCACTCTCTTTCGCGTTTGCCTATGCCATAGGAATTTGGATTGGCAACATTGCCTTAGGGTTTGTTGTTATGGCACTTTTTTATTGTTTGGTGATGTGTATTGCCTATCTTTTCAGAAAGAAAATGATTGAAAGACCTTTATTGAGGACTCTTTCAGAGGTATACTTTAAAGCGGGAGAAGAAGATGAAGAGAAATAGAATTTATCAATCTTTTGAGGAAATTGAAAGTGATTTAAAAATCTTGAGACTCAAAAAAGAAATTGACTGGTTGCAGTTGAAGAACAGTACTTCAAATTTTACGGATAGCTTAGCTCCTAAGAATTTGATGGCTAGTGCTTTTTCAAACGTAGGAGGGAGCTTTTTCAAACCAAAAAGTCGTTGGTTTGGTCTTATTCTGAACTATGCTTTGTACTATTTTTTCAAAAAAAAGTAATTATATAAAGAGTTAAAAATTTGAGGTTTCAATTACATTCCATTCGGATATGTAGTCGGAACCTCATCGTTATAAAGGTAATTTTAGAAAATATTGTTCATATTTCAATCAAGGTCATATTCTTCTATTTTTTTTGCGCAAACTGTATCGTGGTATTCATATGGAATCCAAATAGGGGGTAACGATGAAAATACTAAGTGAATTTATGTTTTTCAATTATATAGCGGATTACTTTGTGTAAAAATAGAATAAAACCAGACACAGATTCAATGTATGTCCGATAAAAACGTAAATCTATTATTTAGAAAAACAAAACAACTTTCAAATTAGATTTTATGAAACAAAGCCTTATAAAAAATTTAGATTGGTTATCCGTTTTTTGTTATATATTATTGGTTAGTATTGGTTGGATAGCTATTTTTTCAACTACTTATAATGAGGCTGAGGTAACTTCTATTTTTGACCTTGATCAATTTTACGGAAAACAAACGCTTTTTATTGGGCTTGGACTATTGCTTATTGTTTTTATTCTGGCAATAGATTCAAAATTTTACGAAAATTTTTCTTTTGTATTTTATCTTATTTCATTAGCTTTATTAGCGGGACTATTTGTTTTAGGAAAGAAAACCAACGGAGCTTTATCGTGGTATGCTATTGGGTCTATCACTGTGCAGCCCAGTGAGTTTGCTAAAGTAGCCACAGCATTGTTTTTCTCAAAGTTTTTGAGTGATATTCATACTAACATACAGAATTTTAAAGATCTTTTTAAGGCAATACTTATTCTGGCATTACCCGCTATTTTAATTCTTCTGCAACCTGATGTAGGGAGTTTACTGGTTTTTTTTTCCTTAACATTTGTACTGTTCCGTGAAGGTATGCACGTTGCTTTGTTGTTCTACATGGTGTTGGTAGCCATAGTTTTTATTATAACTTTGAAATTTGGTGTGCTTTTCGCTGTAATCATCTGCTTATTAATGATTGGTTTCTACGGATTTTGGTATAAAAGAAGAACCAATAGAATTCCTTTTCAGAATATATTTATCCTTTTGTCGGTTTGTTTGCTCACATCGTTTTCCACATCGATTGTATTTGATTCGGTTTTGAAACAGCACCACCGAAACAGGTTGAGTTTATGGTTACGTATGGAGCAAGACCCTCAGAAAATCAGTGAGATGCGTCGTGACTTTGGCTATAATACCTACATGTCCGAATCGGCAATTACTTCAGGAGGAATCTTTGGAAAAGGATTTTTAGAAGGTACTCGTACTAAGGGGAGTTTTGTACCAGAGCAACATACGGATTATATCTTTACCACTTTGGGCGAGGAATGGGGACTGGTAGGTACGCTCACAGTGATTGTGATTTTTACTTTTTTGCTTCTTCGCTTGATTATTTTAGCGGAACGACAACGCTCCAAATTTAGCCGAATTTATGGTTATTGTGTGGCATCAATTTTGTTCATGCATTACTGTATAAATATAGGTATGGTGATTGGATTGATACCTACCATAGGTATTCCATTACCTTTTTTCAGCTATGGAGGTTCAGGGCTATGGGCATTTACTATTCTTTTGTTTATATTTCTACGCTTGGATGCTAATCGGGTTAATGATTGGATTAAATAACCGAAAACTTTTGTGCAAGGTAAAATAGACTGAATACTCTTATTTTATTTTTAGATGAAAGGTTTAATCACGAATCTCCAAAAGTATGTGAATTATAAACTATATTCTTTTTTCCAATAGAACCACATTTTCAACATGATGCGTTTGAGGGAACATATCCACTGCTTGTACTTTAGTTACTTTGTACATTGCATCCATTAGAGCTAAATCACGAGCTTGGGTTGCACTATTGCAACTTACATACACCACTTTTGGAGGTGCAATGCTTAAAATTTGAGTAACAACATCTTTGTGCATTCCATCACGTGGTGGATCGGTGATAATAACATCGGGTGTGCCATTTTCCTCTATAAATGCTTCGTTAAAAACATTTTTCATATCTCCCACAAAAAATGAAACGTTGCTAATATTGTTGTTTTTAGCATTATCTTTAGCGTCGGCAATCGCTTCTGGAACAGCTTCAACACCAATCACTTTTTTTGCTTTTTGGGCAACAAACAAAGCAATGGTTCCCGTACCAGTGTACAAATCATACACCAATTCATTACCTTTCAATTCCGCAAAATCACGTGCTACTTTGTAGAGGTTATATGCCTGTTTCGAATTGGTCTGATAAAACGATTTAGCATTGATTTTGAATCGCAATCCTTCCATTTCTTCGTAGATGCAATCACGACCTTTATAGCATATCACCTCTTGGTCATAAATTGAATCGTTTTGCTTTCCGTTAATGATATACTGCAAGGAGGTGATTTGTGGGAAACTTTCAATTATGAAGTCTAACAATTGCTCTCGCATTTTCCTGTTTTCTTCGAAAAACTGAATAACGAGCATAATTTCCCCAATCGAAGTAATGCGAATCATCATTGAACGCAGAAAACCTGTTTGCTGACGAGGGCTGTAAAAAGGCATCTCGTTTTCAATAGCAAACTGTTTTATTTTTAGTCTGATTTCATTGGAAGGGTCTTCTTGCAGGTAACATGTGTCAATATCCAAAATTTTGTCCCATGCACCTGAGATATGAAATCCTAATCCGTTGCGATTGTCAATCGTTTCCACTTTTTTGATTTCTTCAGGGGTCAGCCAACGAGTGTCAGAAAAAGAGAATTCCATTTTATTACGGTAAAAATACGGATTTTCAACCCCTAAAATAGGTTGCATTTCAGGAATTTCAATGCGTCCTAAACGTTTCAGATTGTTTTCTACCTCCTTTTGTTTGTAGAATAGTTGATGTTGATAGCTCATATTCTGCCATTTGCATCCACCACAATAACCAAAATGCGAACAGACCGGCTCAGTGCGTTTGTCCGATTTTTTATGAAACTTGATAACAAATCCCTCAAAATAAGCAGTTCTTTTCTTGGTGGTTTGTACATCAACAACATCTCCAGGAATAGCATCCGACAAGAATATAACGCGTCCATCAGGAGCTTTTGCAACGCTTTTTCCTTTAGCCCCTGCATCAATTACTTCAACGTTTTCGAATATGATATTTTTGTTTTTTCGACTCATAAGGAGGCAAAGGTACGGAATAAATTGAAATGGGCAAACAGGACATTAGTCGGGAGGCAATTTTCAGAATAATTGTTTAATGATATGTTTCATTACCAATAACTTGTTGGATTCAAATACTGTATTAGTTCTTTTATTACAAGTTTTTGTTTTTTTATTATCTGTAAATTGCTCAGTTATTAAAGCTATGAACCTTATCTTAAAAAGGATTTGTAACTGTTCTACGAGAAAAAAACGGACAATCATTTTTTTTCAATTCCTAATAATTTCTAAGAATTGCGTACTTTTGTGCTTTCCAAGTTTATTTTGATATTAAAAAATGATACAGTTATTGCGGTATATGCTTTTTCCGTTTGCAGTGTTGTACGGCATCGTTGTGCGGGTACGCCATCTGGCATACGATAAACGTGTTCTGAAGAGTGTACAATTTGAAATACCGACCATTTGTGTTGGAAATGTCAGTGTTGGAGGTACAGGAAAAACGCCTATGGTTGAATATTTAATCCGCAATCTACAGGAAAACTATAAGATAGGAGTAGTTAGTAGAGGTTACAAGAGGAAAACAAAGGGATTAGTCATGGCTGATACTACTTCTACCGTGTACGATTTAGGGGATGAGCCATTTCAATTTTGGAAAAAATATCCTAAAATTAGTTTGGTGGTAAATGCAGACAGAGCTTCAGGCATATCCCATCTGTTGGATTTACCACAGCCTCCTGAAGTAATCCTGCTTGATGATGCTTTTCAACATCGCAAAGTAGAAGCGAAAATCAATGTGGTTTTGACTGCCTATGGAAATTTATTTACCGATGATTGGCTTTTACCTACTGGAAACTTGCGAGATGTTGTTTCACGAGTACAACAGGCGGACGTCATTGTAGTTACTAAATGCCCACCCCATATCAGTCAGCAGGAGCGAAAAAAAATTGCTACGCAGATACGCCAGAAAGAACATCAATCTGTGGTTTTTGCAACCATTGCTTATGGAGAAAAAGTGATTTCAGCTAATCAATCTGTTTATTTAGAAGAATTTATTAAATTACCTTTTCTCTTGGTAACGGGCATTGCAAATCCCATTCCTCTTCTCAATTTTTTGAATAAATGTGGAGCAACTTTTGAGCATTTGAATTTTGCTGATCATCATCATTTTTCAGAAACCGAAATCGAAAAACTCAAACAATCCCCTCGTGTACTTACCACAGAAAAGGATTATGTACGTTTAGAAAGTCGCTTGTCGGATATTTTTTATCTCCCTATCGAAACTGTCTTCATTGATAAAACCGAAGAAGCTACCTTTTGGAAAATCTTAGATTTACAGAGGAAATCCTAAAAAAATAGATATCAACCTTTACGTTAATTTTCTTCAAAGGAAGGTCTATTACATAGTAGGTCGTACTTTGTTGATTAATAATTGATTTTGACTTGTTCAGGACTTCAAAAACTTACTTAACCTACATATAATTATCAATTTAGCTATTGAAAATAACGTACAATATACTTCCGAAAAGAAAAATAGAACTTAACTTTAGCGGTGGCTTTTTTAACAAATCTCTAAACTTGCTACTTCAAAAAAAATTCTTACTTTTGTCCACATAAAAAATAATAATAAGAACTATGTTTGGAGACCTTATGGGGATGATGGGCAAACTTAAAGAAACCCAGCAAAAAATAGAAGAAACAAAACAACGATTAAATCACGTACTGATTGACGAGACCTCGTCCGACGGAAGTATTAAAGTGACGATTACCGCTAACAGGGAGATTAAATCGTTGGAAATTAGCGATAGTCTTTTAGAGGACAGAGAGCAATTGGAGGATTATTTGGTACTTACGCTGAACAAAGCCATTGAAAAAGCTACCCAAATTAACGAAACCGAGTTGGCAGCTGTTGCAAAGCAAGGATTGCCAAACATACCAGGGTTGTTTTAAAAACAGAAAAGTTTCATACATCTAAATTTTAAATGATGGAAAATAACCAAAATAACGAACATACGCTTAAAGAGAGTCCAAAAAGTATTTTTGTTCAGATAAAAGATTTTTTGGCAGATTTGATGAACATTCACGAGCAGACTGATAAAGAGGCTACTATAGAAAGTATTAAGGCCGATATTTCGCTGAAAGGACATACTTCGTGGATTTTGATTTGTGCCATTATTATTGCGTCGTTAGGATTAAATGCAAATTCAACGGCGGTTATCATCGGTGCGATGCTTATTTCCCCATTGATGGGTCCTATCTTGGGAATGGCATTAGCGTTGGCTATGAACGATGTCGACTTATTGAAAAGAGCTTTGAAAAACTTTGGAGTGATGGTAGTTTTGAGTGTGGTTTCTGCTTTTACATTCTTCTACATTTTTCCATTAAGCAATACCTCGTCTGAACTTTTAGCACGTACTGCACCTGACATACGCGATGTGTTGATAGCCTTCTTTGGTGGTTTGGCACTTGTGATTGCGAGAGCCAAAAAAGGAACCATGGCAAGCGTTATTTTTGGGGTTGCCATTGCTACAGCCTTGATGCCACCGCTTTGTACGGTAGGTTATTTTTTGTCAATCGGGGATTTTAAATTAGCTTCAGGAGCGTTGTATTTGTTCTTAATTAATACGTTTTTTATTGCTTTGGCTACATTTTTGATACTTCGTATTATCAAAATTCCAATGGTAGTCTATGCCAATTCATCCAAAAGAAAACGTATTTCGCAGATGGCGTATTTTGTTTCCACATTGATGATGATTCCTGCAGGATATACGTTTTATGGAGTATGGAAAGAATCAAAATTTGAGATAGATGCCAATCGTTTCATCAAAAATAGCATAGAAGTCTACGATTTTGGTGAAAAAGGCTATTTTCTTAAAGATTTCTCAAAGGCAAATTATAATGATGGAAATCCGTATATTGAGTTAGTTTTTTTTGGAGATGTAAGCATATCACCTGAGGTCAGAGTTCTTTGGGAGAATCAAAAGAACAGTTATAGCTATCTACAAAACACGCAGTTACGAATTTTGAGTGATAGTGAAAATAAAGATCAAAGTGGTTACATAGCAGAACTTTACAATACCAATAAAGAACAACTTGCTTCAAGTCAAGGAGAAATAAAACTATTGCAAAGCAAATTAGAGTCTTTAAACAAATATATGCGTGAAGCCTCGAAATTTGATCAAATTAGTAAGGAGATTGCTGCTAAAAGTGATTTGATAGCTTCAGTTTCGTTTGCTAACGAATTGCGTAGTAACTTTAAAAAAACGGATACTATCCCAGTGTTTCGTTTTGAATGGGAAAAAGATGTTGATGAAAGTACGAAGAAAAAGGAGCTTGAAGCTTTAGAAAAATGGCTCAAAGTTCGTTTAAATACTCAGAAAATTGAAATTAAATAAGGTAAATATAGCATAAAAAAATAATTATGGGCAAAATAATCGCTATTGCAAACCAAAAGGGAGGCGTTGGAAAAACCACAACTTCCGTAAATTTAGCAGCTTCATTGGGCGTACTCGAGAAAAAAGTATTGTTGATTGACGCTGATCCTCAGGCGAATGCAACTTCAGGATTGGGGGTAGATGTAGAATCTGTTGAACACGGAACCTATGAATTATTAGAGCATACGATTCCTGCTAAAGATATGATCATCAAAACTGAATCACCGAATTTGGATTTGATTGCTGCTCACATTGATTTAGTGGCGATTGAAATTGAGTTGGTCGACAAAGAGCAACGTGAGTATATGCTCAAAAAAGCGTTAGAGCCTATCAGAGACCAGTACGATTATATTTTGATAGACTGTGCACCCTCATTAGGATTGATTACCCTAAATGCGCTAACGGCAGCAAATTCCGTAATAGTTCCTATTCAGTGTGAGTATTTCGCTTTGGAAGGACTAGGAAAACTGTTGAACACTATCAAAAGTGTTCAAAAAGTATTCAATCCAAGTTTGGACATTGAAGGCTTGTTGTTAACTATGTATGATGCACGTTTACGTTTGTCAAATCAAGTAGTGGAAGAAGTTCAGAAGCACTTTAGCGATATGGTTTTCAAAACGATTATTCAACGTAACGTTCGTTTGAGTGAGGCACCAAGTTTCGGAGAAACTATTATCAACTATGACGCAGGAAGTAAAGGAGCTACCAACCATTTGAATTTAGCACAAGAAATCATCGAAAAAAATAAAGCATAGACAACGTTAATGGCAAAAGCATTTAAAAAACAAGCGTTAGGGAGAGGAGTTTCTGCTATTTTCGGCAATAGTCCTGAAAATGACATTAATTCAATCGCTGATAAGAACGCTGAGAAAGTGGTGGGGAACATCATTGAGTTGGAGTTAGATAGTATTGAGGTAAATCCGTTTCAACCACGTACATCTTTCAATGAGGAAGAATTGCAAGGACTAGCTTCTTCTATTGAGGAGTTGGGTGTTATTCAGCCTATTACAGTACGTAAGATTGGCGTAAATAAATTCCAACTTGTGTCGGGAGAGCGTCGTTTCAGAGCATCAAAGTTAGCAGGGTTGCAAACCATTCCAGCTTATGTTCGTATTGCTGACGACAATGAATCTCTTACCATGGCACTGGTCGAAAACATACAGCGTCAGGATTTGGATCCTATCGAGATAGCATTGTCTTATCAACGTTTGATTGAAGAAATCAACCTAACGCAAGACCAAATGAGTAAACGAGTAGGGAAAAAACGCTCGACAATTACTAACTATCTAAGATTGTTGAAGTTAGCTCCTATCATTCAAACAGGTATTCGCGATGGGTTTATTTCAATGGGACATGGAAGAGCCATTATTACCATTGAAAATCCTGAAGTCCAAGCTGAGATATATCAACGCATTATCTCCGATAATTTATCAGTTCGAGAAACAGAGGATTTGGTACGTAAGTTGCAAAATCCGGAAATAAATACCACAGAAAATAATATCGTTGGAATAGAAATACCTAAATCTCAGATAGAAAACAACAAAGGAACTACTCCTAGTTATGTGCTTGAAAGTATGGATACGTTCGATCGCTTCTTTGGTACAAAAGTAAGCGTAAAAGTAGCCAAAAACGGTAAAGGAACGTTGATCATTCCATTCAGTTCGGAAGAAGATTTCAGACGAATTCAACGGTTATTAAATAGGGAATGAATAGATTTTTTTTGATACTATTATTTTTGGGAGGATATGTAGCCAAGGCCCAGCAAACCAATTTATCTGATACACTGAAAATTAGTACTGTCGAGGATAAAAAGGAAGTGAGGCAGGTTACGTGGAATACGGATCCTCTTTCACCAGCAAGAGCAGCTTTTTATGCTGCCATACTTCCTGGATTAGGACAAGCCTACAATAAAAGTTACTGGAAAATGCCGATAGTCTATGTGGCTATCGGCACACCTATTTATTTTTATATCGCTAACACACGCGAATTTAACCGCTATCAAGCTGCCTACAAACGACGTGCCGCGGGGTTTACGGATGATGAATTTTATGGTAATCGTCCCGATGGACAGCCAAGATTGAGTACTGATGGACTGCGGAGAGCTCAACAGTTTTATCGTCGAAATCAAGAACTTTCCTTGTTGATAACCATTGGGTTATATGCACTGAATATTGTCGATGCTAATGTGGATGCACATCTAAAACAGTTCAATGTTGATGAAAAATTGAGCTTTGAACCGTTTATAGAGATCAATGAATTTACTGCACAGCCTCAATTTGGTCTGTCGGTGCAGGTCAGATTTTAATAAAATATTTTTTAGTTCTTCTGTGGAAGTACAATAACCAAATCTACGTTAGGAAAAGTTGTCGGGGGGTGACCGACTCAAAGAAAATATTATTTGCAAATGATAAAGTATATCTGTTTAATAGTCAGTTTTTTAGTAACAACTTTCAGTCTTTTTGCTCAACAAGAAGAAGGAAAAAAAAGGCGTATTGAGATTGTTTATGGAGGGGAGTTCACCATTGACCATGTGAAATATCCAGGAGCTACGATCTTTAAATCCGACGGTAAGCGAGTGCAATTTCATCATCAAGGGTTGGATGTTTGGTGTGATTTGGCAGTGCTTTATGAAGCTCGAAATGAGGTTATTGCTTTTGGAGATGTACTTTTGCAACAAGGTGATACTTTGCAAATGAACAGCAAATATATTTCTTACAACGGAAACCTAAAAACTGCAGTTGCTAAGGAAGAGGTGGTGCTGAAAAATGAAACAATGACTTTAGAAACTGAAGAGCTATTCCTCGACAGGAATACTCAAGTGGCTTACTACAACAACTTTGGTAAAATTACTGACATTGAAAACGAGCTAACGAGCAAGGTTGGTAAATATTTCATAGAAACTAAAAAAAATCAGTTTACTAATGCTGTGAAGATTGTAAATAAGGATTTTACGGTAGATTCTCAGGTTTTGGACTATTTTCATAACACGGGAAATGCGTACTTTTACGGAGCTACCACTATTGTAGGAAAGGATTATAAAACATATAGTGAAAAAGGGTTTTATGACACTCGCCGTGAGGAGGGGTACTTCAAGCAGAATGCTAAAATTGATTATGACCTAAAAACAATCAAAGGAGATAGTCTTTATTTCGATAAAAAACGACAATTTGCTTCCGCAACTAACAACATAATTATTTTGGATAGCCTTAATAAAACCACAGTTAAGGGACATTATGGGGAGGTTCATAAGGCAAAAGATTCTATGTTTATTACTAAAAAACCATTGATAATCACTTTGGTAGAAAGGGATTCAATGTATATGCATGGAAAAAAGATACTGGTTACAGGCAAGGAAGGTAAGCGAAACATACGGGTATTTCACGACGCACGAATCTACAAAACTGACCTACAAGCCAAATGTGATTCCATTCATTCGAATGAAGAAAACGGGCTTACACAGCTCATTGGAAATCCAGTAGCTTGGACAGGAGAAAGTCAAATAACAGGAGAGAACATACATCTGATTGCTGATAAAAGAACTCAACAAATGGACTCACTCAAGGTATTTAACAATGCCTTGGTAGTAGAAAAAGATAGTTTAGGCGATGGATATAACCAAGTGAAAGGTAGGGTTTTATATGGGAAATTTAAGAAAAATAGATTAAAACAAATTGACTTCATTCAAAATACGGAATCTATTCAGTACGTCTACACCGAAAGAAATGAATTGGTCGGCATCAATAAACTTACCTGTAGCCACATAAAGTTGAGATTGGATGAAAATCAACAAATTGCACAAGTGGTATTTATCACACAACCTATCGGAAATTTGTACCCTGAAGAAAAATTATCTAAAGAAGAACTACTTTTTAAAGAATTCATTTGGCGAGGTAAAGAACGCATCAGCCATCAGAATGAAATTTTTAGTGAAGAGGCACAGAAAATAGCTCCTAAACCCATTGAAGCATTTAAAACTCCTGAAGAAAACGATGTCGAGGAAATTAAAAAAACTAAAGAACGAAACGAATCAAATCCGATTGATTGAGTTTTTTCATTCAGCATCACGGAGTTTATCCCTACATAATTCTTAATACCCCTACTTTTGTGATTTTGTATACTTCCATCTAAAAAAGGAAGATGTCGTACTAAAAATTATTTAAATGAAAACCTTTATTAAAATATGCGCTTTGCTCGTTGGGATGTGTTATATCCATGGACAAGAATTGCCTATATGTGAGTCTAATACTTTCATTTACAATAAATATAACTTTGGTGACGATTTCGTTAATGCTATTAGACCTATACACATAAACTCAGAAGGAAGCGTATATTTAGCCCCTTATGGTAAGAAATTGAAGCGATTGGAAAGTAATACAGTTAGTACAATCAGTGATAAGTTTGATGGAAACTACGAATATTCAGGTATAATCGAAAAAGATAGTGTGACCTATTTTTTCTTTGAAAAATCAATTTACAGCCAACGTGGTGAAAAAATTGAGCGACTTCCTTTTGATGTTGAAGAGGATTTTCTTATTAGCCACGTAGTCGAGCATGAAAAACATATCTATTTCACTGTCATTCATATAACTCAACGAAATAAAATAAGGTTGTACGTTTATGATATTGAAAATAAACAGTTTAAAAATATAAAAACCGAATTTAATAACCTAAATCGTTTAATATCTAATGATAAAACCATTTATTTTATAGTTTCTGAGGAAGGGAAAACGTTTATTTATGATGTTATTGACAATTTTAAATTGGTAAAAACTTACCCATTTATTACTTCGGCGATAGGTTATATTATTTCACCTGATGATTTTTATTTTGAAAATTCTAATACTATTTTGTATCACTACAAAGATGGGGTTTCAACTCCTGTTTTTGAAGGAATTATGTCCGACCATTATTTAAAAAATAAGTTTTATGGAGAGCAAAAGAAAGAGGCATATCGCATTTATGATTTGTCACAAACTCCACCACAACTTATGGCTGTCAGCTCGGATATAAAGTTGCGTTATCTGAACTCTTATTCACCTGAAAGTCACAGTTTCTATGTGTCGACTCCACAGCATTTGGGGAGGCTTTTTCCGTATATCAAGAAATATCCTCGTATTTTTGATGGAGACAATTCCGAATCCATTCACAGTATCACACAATCTCCAGATGGTAAGATTTGGGTCGGGTCATATGGGAATAATTTTTCTGTTATTGACGATCGTAAAATAGTACAGTCCAAACAAAGAAAACGTATATTGCCTGGAGCTATGTCGGTCGGAAACAAAATGCTGGTCTATGTTGATGCCCCTGCACAAACGTTCCTTTACGAGAATGAAAACAAATATACTATTTTGAATGATACTGTTGGTGGATATTTCAGTTTTGTGAGTAGTAAAGGTATGTTTTTCACAGGGACTTTTAATTACGGGTTGATGTATAAACCTTTGAAAGACCTTGAAAACAAATCTGTTAAATGGAAGTTCGTAGGTAAAGATAAAGGGATGAAACTCCAATCGTGCCTCACGGTTGCCGAGGACAAATTCGGGAATATTTGGACAGGTGCTGGAGGTCAATTAGCTGTTTTTCAAGAAGATAAAAACCAAGCTATTTCGCTTTATGCTAAGGAAAAAGACATTCCATTTGGTTCTATAGCGATGCTCAAAGATACTTATGATACCTTGTGGTTTGGAACTTCTCAAGGGGAACTTTTCTACTGGAATGGAAAGCATAAAGATGATTTTAGATTTGAAAGTTTTGTACGGATTGAGCACCCTCTGTTAGTAAAAGGAAAGATGATTACTTTCATCCATCAGTGGAATGATTGGTTAGTATTGGGAGCTAAAGATAAGGTACTTTTGTTCAACATAGCTACTTGGCATAAGGATCGGAAAATTTTAGTTCGGTATCTAAATCCAATGGAATGTAAAATAGAAAGTGTGACCGAGCAAAATACCGTATTGACCGATTTCAGAGATCAATCGCTGTGGTTTGCTACAAGCGATATGCTTTACCAATGGGATATCGAAAAATGGTTGAAATTACCTACTTTTCATGTAACCCCACGTGTGCAATTTTATGAAGGAGAATCTGTAATAGATTTAAAAACGGATGAAGCATTAAAGATTTCTCCGTCAAAAACTTCCTTCGAAATTCAAGTTACCTACCAAGGAAAGGACAATATGCCTCGGTATATGCGTTCACACTTGGTTAAGAAGGGCGAAACTCCTAAAATAGAAGATATAGCTATACAAAAAAACTATAATTTTCAGAATCTATCTCCTGGACAATATATTTTTCAAGTATTAATTTGTCAGCAAGACGGTAGCTATTCGGTGCATGAATATCCCATCACGATTACTAAATTCATCTGGCAACAGTGGTGGTTTTGGTTCTTGTTGCTTTTGTTCCCAACGTTGATTGTAATTAAACAGGTTAGAATCCAACAAAGAATGGAACGTCAACAAAAGGAAATAACTCAGTTGAATATGCTTAGCCTTGGTAAACAATTTCGTCCTCATTTCATGTTGAACGTTCTCAACAGTTTAGGAGCGTCTTTGTACGACAAGCCTCACGCCGAGCGAATTATTAGCCGCATAGGCGAAAATATTAACATTATTCACTTATTTTCAAAAGAGAATCAACCTTGTATTTCATTCGCTCAAGAATGGAAATTAGCACTCAATACTATTGATATCTACAAAGAGTTGTATGTCAAAGAATTACATATTAAAATTTCTCATGTAGAAGTAGTTCCCTTGGATTATCGTCTGCCCATTGGGACGCTTCAAATGGTGGTAGAAAACGCACTTCTTCACGGTGTTCGGCATCGAAAAGTAGCTCCATTTTTATTGAATATTGATTTTACTGAAGATGATTTTTTCTACTATATCACGATTTCAGACAATGGGGTAGGGATGGAACATTCTAAAAAATTCTATGAATTTGAACGAAGAGGTACAGGTCTGAATAATATTGCTGCAATGATAGAAATTATCAATACCAAGATAGAACGAGCTTTCAGCATAAGAATTAATAAATTTAATCCTGATGACCAGGAGTATCCTGGTACAATAGTTTCTATTCGGATGCGAAAAGATATGAATTTTAAAAATATATCCCCCCCCCCCCCCCCCCCCCCCCTAATAAAAAGAGAAGGAAAGGCTATTTTATATAAATAAAACTCAATTAAATTGATAAAATATTAAAAAAATATTAATCATGAAATTTCGATATATTGTCGTTGAGGACGATACCAATGTTTGGGAAAATATCCGTATTCGTATGCAAAGCTATCCGCAATGGGAGGCCTTGGAGTTTTCATCGGAATTGACCGATGCGATTGAAAAAATTACGCAACATCTTCCAGAAATGATTTTTTCAGACTGGAGCATTCGTGGAGGTAATGCATATCAGATTTTGAATTACATTTCAACAATTGAAAATTATAATCCTTATGTTATATTTTTTACAGGATATCAGTCAGAAAATCCTGAAATCCCTCAACGAATCATCAACGATTTTCCAATAGTTAATAAATACATCGTTAAACCCATATATGAAAACCTAACGAATCATCTACAAAGCTATGTTCGAGAAGCCGAAAAACAAGCTATCAAATCGGTTTCCAAAAAAGGAAGCTCAGCAGAAAGCAAAGAATCTGAGGGTATTTTGATAGACACATCTTTGGGAAAGGTGCGTATTTTTATGTCGGAATTTATTGCCGTTTTACAACAGGAAGGAACACGTTTGAAAATGTTATATTTGAAGAATAATTGTTCGTACGAACTGAAACAAACTTGGGAAGAAATCTTTACTTTGTTAGAGGAATCTCAGATTGACTATTTTGTGGCTCATAATCGAAAATCTGTTATTAATAAAGTTTTTATTAAAACAATAGTAAAGCCCTATGTCTTTATGGAAAACGACTTATCCATTAAAGTTTCTCGAGAACAGTGGCGAAAATTAGAAACTTTTTCCTAAAAAATAACAAATCCCGAAGTTGGTTTTTCCAAAATCGGGATTTGATTGTTTAAATAATACTCTTAAAATTTATTCTCTTGAAGCGGCTGCGATTTTCAAGGCCCAATAAACAAGCATAGCCAATGACCCTAAAGCAGCTACCAAGTAGGTTCTTGCAGCCCATTTTAAAGAGTCTTCAGCACCTGCATATTCTTGAGGGGCTAACATATTCTTGTTTTTCAGCCATGCCAAAGCTCGGTTACTCGCATCATATTCCACAGGGAGTGTGATGACTGTAAACAATGTTGCCAAAGCCGACATAATCAGACCCGCAACAGCGACATATATTCCAAAACTTGACATTGTGGACAAAATTAATCCACCCATAATCAAATAAGTAGAAAAGTTAGAGGAAACACTTGCAATGGGTACTAACTTAGAACGCATAGTCAGCCATTTGTATGCTTGAGCGTGTTGTACGGCATGTCCTACCTCGTGAGCAGCTACTGCTGCTGCTGCATTGCGTTGATTGTAAACTCCTTCACTCAAATTTACAGTTTTGTTCATCGGATTGTAGTGGTCAGTAAGCATTCCAGGTGTTGAAATAACTTTCACATCATAAATCCCATTGTCGTGTAACATCTTTTCGGCAATTTCCGCACCTGACATGTTATTGCGTAAATGCACTTGGGAATAGTGCTTGAATTTACGTTTTAACTGCCAACTAACCAGCCAACTAACCAAAGTTAATGCTCCAATAATAAGGTAATATCCCATCATAGTGATTAAAAAAATTAAAAATTATCTTTTTTCTATACTCAAAATGTTTGCCAAAGTTCATTGGTCTTAGATTTGTCAGTTATTAGCTTGTTTTTTTTCGCATACGCATATTTAGAAACTCTACTCCTAAAGAGAATGCAATAGCGAAATATAGATATCCTTTTGGAACAGCTCCGATAGTTTCTCCTGCCAAAACAGCATCTGAAAGGTGCAAAGCTTCCGTGGTTAGCATGAATCCAATCAAAATTAGGAATGACAATGCTAAAATTTGGATTGATGGATTACGATTGACAAATTTACCCACAGGAACAGCAAAACTCATCATTACAATTACGGAAACAATTACTCCTGCAATCATGATGAATAACTCAGGACGCATTCCCCATATTTCAACTTCTGCAGGGTATAAACCATTAGTCATCCCCACGGCGGTCAAAATACTGTCCACAGAAAAAATAAGGTCAATCATTAAAATTTGAAAGATAACAGAGGAGAAAGATACAGAACGTTTTTGTCCTGCCCCTTTTGAGTCAGTAATGTGTTCAATATGATTTACTTTTTCATGGATTTCTTTGGTTGATTTGTAAATTAGGAAGATACCCCCACTGAGTAAAATTAATGCTTGTCCGTTAATGTGGGCAGTAAACCACCCCCAGTCAATGGTAAAAAGTGTACTTTTCATTTTGGTAAGCCATGTGATGGCAAACAGTAAGGCAATACGCATGAACATAGCCAAGAATAATCCGATTTGGGTAGCTCTTTTGCGTTTTTCTTCAGGTAATTTTCCCGTAACGATTGAGATAAAAATCACGTTATCAATTCCTAAGACAATTTCTAAGAATGTCAGGGTCAAAAATGCGATTAAAGCATCGGCGGTAAATAAAATTTCCATAGGTATGTGATACTAATTTTTTCGGCAAATTTAGTTATTTTTCGGTATTTTCAACGAGATTGTCTTTTTTTGTTTTCATAGCCTTAAAAAAAGCGGCTCGGCTCAGAGGTTCGTAACTTTCTTTCTCTCCTAACACAAATAAACCATCATTGTCAGTAGTTCGGAAACTAAAGTGAGCTAAATTTCCTGTACGAGTACAAACAGCGTGGACTTTTGTAACATATTCAGCCGTAGCCATCAGTGCAGGCATTGGACCAAAAGGATTGCCTTTGAAATCCATGTCTAACCCTGCAACAATAACCCGTACTCCTCTGTTAGCTAGATCATTACATACATTTACTATTTCGTTGTCAAAAAATTGGGCTTCATCAATTCCCACTACATCACAACCATCAGCAAGTAGTAAAATATGAGTAGCTGTTGGTACAGGGGTCGAATGAATTTCGTTAGCGTTATGTGAAACGACCTTACTTTCGTCATAACGAGTGTCAAGAGCAGGTTTGAAAATCTCTACTTTTTGCTTAGCGAATTGAGCTCGTCGCAACCTACGGATGAGTTCTTCGGTTTTCCCCGAAAACATAGATCCACAGATGACCTCTATCCATCCGAATTTTTCTGAATGATTTGTGGTGTTTTCTAAAAACATGATTTTGAGTTAATACGTTTTTTTTTAGAAAGTGTAAGAAAGTCCAGCAGCTAACATTTGTTTTAGTTGGGGTCTTGCTCCGTATTGATGGATAGCACCGTTAGCACCTTTATATGAATAGAATTTAATGTCATCATCATACTTCAAATGTATTCCAATACGCGCTTGAACATAGGTATTTACTTTCAAATTAAGGGTTGATTCCCAGTCTATGTCAATATTTCCTACATTTTTTAGATAGTCACCATAGAAATTGAAACGATTTTCCAACTGCATGTTTTTAGCAATTTCTTTTCTCCAATTCCCTGATACATAAAAACCTAACTGTGATTTAGTTTTTTTACCAGGCTTTATCATATTTCCATTGGCATCATATTCCGCTTTATCGACACCAAAGGCACCTTGGTCAGCTAAGGTTTTGTCTAAAACAAAAAGCGTTCGGTGAGTTATTGGTGAAATGAATATATTAAAACGTTTGGCATCTGGTACAAATTCCAATCCTATCCCCAGCGTAAAGTGAGCGGGAGCCATGAATTTAGAGATAGCAGTTTCCGTATTCGGATAGGCATATCCGTTGTAAATTTGCGTCAGAAATTGTGATTTAGCGGTGTAGTACCAACGTGATTTTGAATTTCCACGATAACCAAAGGAAGAGGTAATCGAAAATTTATCGTCCGTTTTCCGAGGCCCTCGACCTTTTTGAGCATTGGCTCCATAGTTGATTTCTAATTCATTATCCCAAAAATAGGTTGTTTCAGAAAAACGACGTCTGAACTGAGCATTTAATAAAGCTGTTACCGAATTGTCTCCTCCAGCACTCCAATTTGAGAAAGCCATTTCACTGATACTTAAATTGATACGATTGAATTTAAACCATTTTTCTTGTTCTTTTTTAAAACGGTCAATAGCAAATTCAATAGCTCTTTGATTTTTAATAATCTGGATCGGATAAGTTTTTATAGGTTGAATCTCTCCTTTCGCCCTTCGGATTTGAGCAAAAGAGACAGCGTTTATAAGCAAAAGGGTAGTAAGTAAGATTTTTTTCATTTCTATATTGTACTTTTAATGGTTTTGTTTTTTAGTGATTACACATTTTTTTAGAAGAAGTTTGTACGTAGAATTTTGTGAATGTAGCCAAATTGGTGGGGTTCATCTCCAATTTTACTGATTTTACAAAACACTTTCAACTATTTACTTACTTCCACAATGAACAATCCTTGGGAGAGGGAGTAGAGCAGAGCTTGTTTCTTACAAACTCCTGACTACAGTAGACTGAATTTTTCAGCCAAGGTGGAGGAATCTAAACCGACTATTTTTTGTAATCTCTCCACATTACCATGTGTTATGAAAATGTCAGGTAAACCTATGATTTTCAGTTTGTTTTTATAATTGTAAACGTTTGCAAATTCAGCAATGGAACTTCCAAACCCTCCTTTTTCGATTCCCTCTTCAACGGTAAAAATGATTGTATAGGTTGCAAAAATAGTGTGTAAAAGTGATTCATCCAAAGGTTTTAAGAAACCTATATCAAAATGAGCATACTCTTCACTATTTTTTAACAAATCCAATGCCTTTGTTACATTATCGGCAATGCTTCCGATACTTAAAACAGCGTATTTGGTTCCCGATTTGAGTTGTCTTCCTTTGCCGATTTCGACTTTTTGGAAAGGCTGTAGCCAATCAGTTTGAGAACATCTGCCTCGTGGATATCGAATTGCAAAGGGTTGTCCTACATTGAGTTGAGCGGTGTAAAGTAGGTTTCGAAGCTCTGTGGCATTTCGTGGAGAGGCGATTATCAGATTAGGAATAGACCGTAGAAAAGCCATGTCAAAAACACCGTGGTGGGTTGCCCCGTCTTCCCCCACTAATCCCGCTCTGTCGATACAGAAAATTATGGGTATATTTTGCAATGCCACATCATGAACTATTTGGTCATACGCTCGTTGCAAGAAAGTTGAATAGACTACACAAAACGGAATCATTCCTTGTAAGGATAATCCAGCAGAGAATGTAACAGCGTGTTGTTCAGCGATTCCTACATCAAAAACTCGATTTGGGAACGATTGTTGCATGTGGGTCAAAGAGCTTCCACTTGGCATTGCAGGAGTGATAGCTACAATTTTTGGATTCTGTTCGGCTAACTCTTTTAAAGTCAGTCCAAAAACATCTTGGTATTTAGCAGGAAGTTCCACACTTTCTGAATACTGTTCACCCGTGATTTTATCAAATTTTCGAGGAGAATGGTAGGTAATCTGGTCATTTTCAGCTTTTTCTAAACCTTTACCTTTGATTGTGGTTACATGGAGTAGCTGGATACCTTTTTCTTTTTTCGCAGATTCAAAAGAGGTGATAAGTTCAGGGATATTATGTCCATCAATGATTCCTTTGTATTTGATATTCAGTGATTTAAAAAAAGACTCGTTTTTTCCTTTTTCCTTTTTCTGCTGTTCAAAATAGTTTTTTAAAGCTCCTATTGATGGGTCAATACCTATGTTATTGTCATTCAGTATGATAATAACATTTGCATCGGTCGTAGAAGCATGATTCAAGGCTTCGAAAGCCATACCACTGACGATAGAGGCATCGCCAATTACAGCAATGTGTTGCCGGTCTCGATTTCCTTGTAAAACCGATGCTACAGCCATACCCAGCACCGCCGAAATAGAAGTTGAAGAATGTCCTGTGCCAAAAGCATCGAACACGCTTTCTTCAATTTTTGGAAATCCGCTGATACCACCAAATTGACGTATGTTTTCAAATGCTTCTTTTCTGTCGGTAAGTATTTTGTGGGGGTAACACTGATGTCCTACATCCCAAACAAGTTTGTCATCAGGAGTGTTAAATACATAGTGCAGAGCAATTGTTAGTTCTACTACTCCTAAACTAGCTCCCAAATGTCCTCCTTGTCGTGAAACCACATCAATAATGAGGTCACGTATTTCCTTCGCCAATAAAGAAAATTGTTCTCTCGGTAATTGACGTAGGTCATGGGGGGTATGTATGTTTGGTAAAATCATCGAACGAGGTCTTACGTCAAAGATGTTGACAGATGTAGTTTGTTAATCGAATAAATCAGTTGATTTTCAGTGAAAAACCGAATAAAAAGGCTTCCAATCATGGTATGAAAAGAAGCTAAATCCGAACTGCAAATATACGACAAGAAACAACATCCACAAATCCTATTTCTTATTTTAAAGGTTATAGAATTTATAAATGATTATTTTACAGTCACTTCAATAACTCGCTCTTCGCCTTTAGTGTTGATAATCCGTAATATATTTTTTCCTTTTGGTGCATAGATGTCCATTTCGTGGAAATGCGTGGTAACGCCCAAGTAAGAACTGTTCAGATACCAAAATACTTCGCCTTCATTGTGGGCTACTTTAGCTGTAAAAGGTTGTAAATCACCTCCAAATCCTTTAGTCGTGTAAATTATGTTTCCGTGCTTAGGATAGATAAAGTCTAATGATTTTATCGTGTTGCTATGTTGACAATCAGCTCTAAAAGGAGGGAGAGTTTGGTAATTAACATGCTGTTTTTTGTAAAACCACTCCATCACAGGAGGCAAAACAAACCATGATTTTGTGACGATTTTATCAAGAGATTCGCAAGAGGCATTGATTTGAAATTGTTCATTTTTGTCTAAATGAACAATTTTATGATATTTACATTGTTCGTTGTCGGAATTGCTAATGGTTGAGTAGATCGTTTTTTTGGGACATTCTTCTTTTGCTAAAAATCCAGAAACTTCACACACAGAGAGTTCTCTAAGGTCTTCGTGAGGCTTCTTAAACCATGTTGAGTTAGGCAAGGTGTTGAAAATACTGAACATAATAGGAGCTGCAAAAGAAGCTCCTGTTAGCGAAGGACGACCTTCGCCTGTAGCATTACCCACCCAAACGCTAACTACATATTCTGGAGTTATACCAATTGACCAAGCATCTTTATTTCCGAAGCTGGTTCCTGTTTTCCATGCTACTTTTCGAGCCGACTCATAGTATCGCCACGCTACATCGCTCGTTGGGCGATTTACTTCTTTCATGGCTTCAAACATTTGCCATATAGCTCCTGCTCTCAATGTAGGAATTTCTGTGGTAAAATGACCAAAATCAATAGTGTTTTTAGACAAATCATAGTTTAAATCCTGAAATTCGGCACTTCGATAGGCTCTTTGTTTGTTGAAAACATTCAATTCGGAAGCTAAATTAACGTAAACTCTTGTTAAATCCCATAGATTACTTTCAGCTCCTCCTAAAATTATAGATAAACCATAATGATCAGGATGTTTTTTTATGTCCGTAAGGGAAATTTTTTGGATGATATCGTAAAAACGATACGTTCCAAAGCGTTGCAATAGCCATACAAATGGTATGTTTAGTGATTTTGCTAATGCCATATCTGCAGGAACAGCTCCCTCGAAGGTGTTGTTAAAATTTTGAGGAGAATATCCAGAAATATGCGTAGGAATGTCTGGGATTAACATTTGAGGCAATAAATCTCCTTCTTGAAGCATAGCCGCATACAGTAGAGGTTTCAACACGCTCCCAGTACTGCGAGGGGCATGGACAATATCCACATCTTTTTGGTGAGCAACATTTGTAGGAGTATTTCCAATATATGCTAACACATTCCGAGTTTTCACATCCGTAACTAGTACCGACATATTATAAACTTCTGATTGAGAATAATGGTGATAGTAGTTACGAACAATTTGATTTACTTTTTCTTGCAAATAGAAATCAATAGTCGTTTTGATGCGATGACCTTCATTTTTTTTAGCAATGAGTTCCAATAAGTGAGGAGCCATCTGTGGTAACGGATGTGGTTTTTGAGGTAGAGGCTCGGCAAGTGCTAGTTCGTATGTTTCGTTGTCTATAACCTGATTGTCAAGCAGTTTTTTGAGTAGTCGATTACGTTTTTGTAATAAAAGTTGTTGATTTTTTCCTGGAAAAATTAAACTTGGGGCATTGGGTAATACAGCTAATGTTGCACATTCTGCCCACGACAATTGATGTGGAGACACCCCAAAATAACGCCATGCTGCCATATCCAACCCTACAACATTTCCGCCAAAAGGAGCGTGTGAGGCATAAAGCCGTAGAATTTTGTCCTTAGAATGTCGAAATTCTAAACGCGTAGCTAAAATCAATTCAGTAATTTTCTCAAAATATGTACGTTGTTGGTTTTCACGAGATAAACGGATGACCTGTTGCGTGATTGTACTGCCTCCACGAACAATTTTTCCTTGTTGTAAATTATTTACTAAGGCTTTAGTCATCGAAATAGGATTCACTCCCCAGTGGTAGCTAAAGTATTCATCCTCAAAGTATATAATTGCTTTTTTGAATCGATAAGGTACACTGTCAAGCTCAGGAAACCTCCATTGTTCATCATTCGCGATTTTTGCACCCAACAAATTTCCTTCAGCACTTTCAATCACAGTGGAATAATCGTCGGGAAACAGTGCTTTTGGCAATGAAAAGTAATACAACAACAGAACAACTCCAAAAACAGAAGTTTTGATAGGATTTTGCTTAATTTTTTGAGTTATGTAATTAAAAAATCGTAACATTGAAAGTGAATTTCATAAAGGCAAATATACGGATTTATTCGTTTTTGAGCAGAAAAATTCTCATTCTCAAGGGATTTTAGAAACAGAACTGTGAACCGTAAGTATAGGGACGCAATATAAAGCGTCCCTATCAAAATTCCTTCAGTGAAACTAACTTATCTCAGATTCAATGAATTACTTTTTTTTCCCACTGCGGAAAAACATAACCGTCATCACAACAAAGGCGATACAAACTAAAACGAAGACACCGATGATGAAAACACCTGCTGTGTGGTTGTAAAGAGGAATGTTAGAAATCATTGTCATTTTTGTAGCGTTTTTTTATTCGGCTAAAATAAAATTTTTCACAAAAATAAAATATGATAAATGTCAGTTTTTCAGTTAATTATAAATATTTTTGTTTGTAAAACATTGGTTTTTAATATTTTATAAAATCATTGTTTTTAAAAAATAAATTATATATTTGCCGCCCGAAATATTTTTTTCGAGTAGAAAACAAGATAATGATAGATCTTAGACATTGTTTTTGACGTTACATTGAGTTAAAATTCGTATATTTGACCGGTTAAATTTTGCAACTCGTGGAAAACATACAAACTATAAAACAACGTTTTGGAATCATCGGGAATGACCCTAAACTCAATCGAGCTGTTGAAAAGGCAGCACAAGTAGCTCCCACTAATGTTTCTGTATTGGTTACGGGAGAAAGTGGAGTAGGGAAGGAGTCTATTCCGAAGATAATTCATTCATTGTCAATGCGTAAGCACGGTAAGTACATTGCTGTGAACTGTGGAGCCATCCCCGAGGGGACAATTGATTCCGAGCTATTCGGTCACGAAAAAGGGGCTTTCACAGGAGCTACATCGACTCGAAACGGATATTTTGAAGAAGCGGACGGAGGCACAATCTTTTTGGATGAGGTGGGTGAACTACCACTTACCACACAGGTGCGATTGCTTCGCGTACTCGAAAATGGAGAGTTTATCAAAGTAGGGTCATCGGTAGTGCAGAAAACAAATGTACGCATTGTGGCAGCAACCAATGTGAAAATGTTCGAAGCAATTAAAAAAGGACGATTCCGTGAGGATTTGTACTATCGGTTGAGTACCGTTGAGATTCACTTACCCGCACTTCGAGAGCGAAAAGACGATATTCACCTGCTTTTCAGAAAGTTTGCTTCTGATTTTGCTGAAAAATACAAAATGCCGCCCATAAAACTGACTGATGATGGCGTACATCTTTTGGTTAACTACCGCTGGAGTGGGAACATACGTCAGTTGCGTAATGTAGCTGAAAGAATCTCTATTTTGGAACAAAAAAGGGAGATTTCTGCTACAATTTTGCGTAACTATCTGCCTGACGAGGGAGTTAATCTGCCAACAGTAGTCGGTACCACACGTAGTGAAAGTGATTTTTCAAACGAACGAGAATTATTATATAAGGTGTTGTTCGATATGAAAAGCGATCTCAATGATCTGAAAAAATTGACTTTGGAGTTATTACAAAAAGGAAATTCGCAACAAGTTCAAGAGGATAATAAGGGATTGATCCATCGAATTTATGGTGAAAATAAGAAACATACTTCTGAGGTAACTCCCGAAATTTCATTCATTCCTGTTGAGGCGACAATTCCTACCGAGGTGATTGACGATGCGGAAGAGTACGTTTATGAGGAAGCTCCAAAAGACGAATCTCTTTCCTTGCACGATAAAGAATTAGAGTTGATAATCAAATCGTTAGAGAGAAATGGAGGCAAACGTAAGGAAACAGCCAAAGAGTTGGGAATTTCAGAACGGACACTCTATCGGAAAATTAAACAATTTGATTTGGATTTGTAGAGTTCCTATTCAATATCTTTCTGCTTTTCATCCCAATCAAGTTGACTGTGTTTGAAATTCCGTAAAAATGGGGTTAATAAAATTAGTTTACTTAACCATAACGAACCTTACAGATTTGCACAGGCAATGTTAGATTGATAATGTAGAATCTTAGTTAAATTTTGGGTCTTGACATGAGATACGACGCAGAAGATACGTTAGGACTCTTATTTTTTTGATATAAATGTATAATCAGTCTTAATAAAAACAATTGTAAAAATGACTCTGTCCATTTGGAGATATGCACATTTGGTATTAGCTTTAGTAGCTTCGTTTTTTGTTCTCATAGCTACCCTTACGGGGATGATTTTAGCATTTGAACCTATTTCAAATCAATTAAAACCTCTGAAGAGCTCTAATTTTGAAGATGTTGAGCTATTCGAAACTGTACTACAATTAAAGGAAAAATACACAGAGGTATTATCTCTTGAGGTTGATGAAAATCGGTTTGTTAAAACAGAAGTTGTTGATGAACAGGGCGATACAATGATTTTTTATATAGACCCTAAAACGGCAGCAACTGTTGGTGAAACTTACAAACGACCTGAATTATTTAGTTTTACCACTACTTTACATCGTTCTTTGTTCATGGGAAAAGTAGGGAGAATTGTGATGGCTGTAACTGCATTTTTACTGTTTTTGATTGCTGTTTCAGGAATGATTCTCATTGTTCGTAAGCAAAAAAGTTGGAAACGCTTTTTCAATAAATTGGTAAAAGAACGATTTTTTCCCCACTACCATACCTTTTTAGGTCGATTGTTACTCTTTCCTATAACTGTCATTACTCTTACAGGAATATACCTTTCCTTGGAAGGCTTTTCGTTGATTACCTCCCCAAAAATAGATTTTGAAGATATTGACTACGAACAAATTAACGAAAAACCTCATAGGTCAATTGCAGATTTTGAGGTGTTTCACATCCCACTTTCAAACGTAAAAAAACTCACCTTTCCTATATTTGAAGATGTAGAAGAAACTTATCGCTTAGAATTGATTGATAGTGAGTTGATTATAAATCAGTTTACAGGAGAAGTATTGGCACAATCGCCTAAGTCAACTGTAAAGGCAATGACCTATTACAGCATGATATTGCATACCGGTAGGGGTACGGTGCTATGGGCTGTGATTTTGTTTTTATCTTGTATTAGCGTTTTGTTTTTTATCTACTCAGGATTCGTTATAACATTGAAACGCAGGAAATCAAAAATCCGTAATCCATACACGAAAGATAATTGTCAATACGTGATTTTGGTAGGATCAGAAGGAGGCACGACTTTAGGATTTGCTAATTTGGTACATCATGAGCTTATCCGTCAAGGAAAAAAATCGTATTTAGCAGAAATGAACTCCTTGTCAGAATATCCTAAAATGGAGCATTTAATAGTGATGACTTGTACCTATGGCAAAGGAAATGAGCCTGTTAATGCAACAAAATTTAAATCTTTATGGCAAAAGAATACGATCCAAAAACCATTTACCTATTCAGTAGTGGGGTTTGGATCTTTGGCATATCCCGACTACTGCAAATATGCTTATGAAGTAGATGAACTATTAGCGAAAACCTCCATAGGTAAAAAAATAGTAGATTTGCAAACTATTAATAATCAGTCTGTTGAGTCTTTTTCACTTTGGGTGAATGAATGGGCAAGGCAACAAGGTTTTTCACTAAATTTACCCTTTAACAAGTTGGCTAAAAAGAAAGGTAAACAACACACATTCAAAGTGATAGAAAAAACAACTATTCAATCCGATGAAACTTTTTTAGTGCGATTGCAAACTATTGAAAATGTGCGTTTTACATCAGGAGATTTATTGGGTATAACATCAGAGGTTGATGGTAGAGAACGACTCTATTCCATAGGGAAAACGGCTTTCAATGAGATTTTACTGAGTGTGAAACGACATGAAAAAGGGTTGATTTCCAATATGTTAAATAATTTAAAATCAGGTGATCTTTTGAAGTCGGCGATATATAAAAATCCAGAATTTCACTTTCCCAAAAAAGGAAAACCAGTGGTTTGTATTGCTACAGGAACAGGTATAGCTCCTTTTTTGGGAATGATAGCTGACAATGAAGCCCATCAACCGTTAACGCTATTTTGGGGCGGAAAAAACGACAGGTCTTTGGTTATTTACAAATCATTTTTGGAAGAGCAACTTCGAGTTGGAAAATTGACGAATCTACAAATTGCTTACTCCAGAATGGGGGCGAAAAAATATGTACAAGATATTGTTTTAGAGCAATCTACGTTTTTTGCAAATCTCCTAAAGAGTGGAGGTGTGGTGATGATTTGCGGTTCAGTAGCGATGCAGCGAGGAGTGGCCGAGATATTAGAAAGTATATGCCAAGAACAATTACAAAAACCGTTGAGTTATTTCCAAAACAGACAACAGTATAAAGTTGATTGTTATTAGGTACTTTTCAGGATTCTACCGTATTTTATACGCTTTGAACTGTTACCGAAAAATCAAAATTCTTCAGATTTTTTGATGTTTAAAGTACTGCTTACTCTTAAAGAAATCACAATTAACATTGTTTTTAGATAAAACATAAAAATGTCAAAAAAGAGAAAAAACGGAAGTTTTTGTGCTTTTTTCGTAATAAAAATATGTTAAATGTTTTTCTTTTTATTTTATTTTTGTATGATAACTGCTATTTACGATTTAGGATTATTAATTCTTATTTTTTGAAATCGCAAAAACTAACATCCGATAGTTTTATATCCAATTAATTTGTTTACTTTTGCAATGCTGTCACATGTGTTTAATACAAATAAACCGTGAAAAAAGATTTTGAAATAATGAAAATAGATATTTCATACAAGTATTTAGTACTGCTTATTTTCTCTTTGTTCGTAAGCTATGTACACGCTCAGAGGATAGAGTCTATCTCTCTGGGTTTTAGTGATGCTTGTGTTTCGGATTCATATAATAACTTTGGAGTTTCATTCAAATGGCAACCGCCATTGCCCAATGCTACGAATCAATATATTATTGAGTTATCCGATGCGAATGGTGATTTTTCAAATCCTGTAACATTAGCAACGTTGACAGGGCAAAATACACAGTTTGAATACTCAGTAAACGTTCAGTTTCCGAACACCATGCATGGCGATGCGTATAGGATTCGTGTTAGTAGCACCAATCCATCATCTTCCATTACGAGTAATCCATTTTCGGCTTACTATGTAAATGTAAATAGCCCTATGGAATTAAACGGAGGGGTATCTAATATCAATCTTTGTCCAGGGCATTCGCAAGAAATATCAGTAAACAAAAAAGGTGAAAAAGCTTACAAATGGTATCGTAACAATACCTTAATTCCTGGTGAAACCAAGCATACGCTCCGAGTTTCAGAGGCTGGGACGTATCATGCCGTTGTAGATTATGGAAATTATTGCTCGGGTTCGTCTAATTCACGTTCAAACAATGTGACTGTAGTAATGGGAGGAAGTCTCGGGGTCGTTATAACCAACTCGATTTCAGGTAATAATATTTGTAAAGGTCAGCCTTTTACCTTAACAGCAAGTGTTAACGATTCGAACTATCTATATAAATGGTATCGTAACGGAACGGTAGTGCAACAGGGAGCAGGTATGCATACTTATACAGCTCCTACCGATGACACGGCTGCTGGTTCCTATAAGCTAGGAATTTCTGTTCCAGGTAGTACTTGTGAGGAATTAACAAATGAAATTGAAATAAAATTCAGAGAAAACTTCACGGTTTCAGCTACGGTACAGGGTGATGTGCTGATTTTGCCTGGAGGGACAAAAAAAATAGAGGCTACTACTACAGCCGAATCCCCTTCATATCAATGGAAATTAAACGGAGCCCCCATACAAGGAGCTACAGAAGCTACTTATCAAGCCAGACAGCCTGGAGAGTACACCGTTGAGGTAACTCAAGGAGGAAGTTGTGCGGGAGTTTTGCAGACCTCTAATAAGGTATTGCTTGAAAGTCCGAATGAATTTAAGGTGGAGATTCGATATAAGTCCTCGGGTTACCAACCTTGTATGTTTGATAAAGCTACTTTAGGATTAGCAAAAATCATTGCTGTCACTCCTTCAGGAGAAGTATTGTTAGAGGCATCAAGTTACAGTGCATTTACTTATCAATGGTATAAAGACGATCAGGCTTTGGATGATGATGACGATAACAACGATGACGATGATGATGACAGTGGTTTTGAACTTACCTTAAATAAGGCTACTCAAAATGGGAATTACTCTTTGAAAATAGCTACCCCGGGGGTGAACAACATACAACGTTCTAATTCGTTACCCGTACAGTTGACAGATCCAAATGCGGTACAGTTGAACGGAGGACAAACGAGCTTGGAGGTTTGTGCAGGTGCAGTTACTTTGACGGCTTCGCCACTTGACGTTAATGCCACTTATACTTGGTACAAAGATGGTGTTAAGGTATCTGAAGGAGCAGGAGTTTACGAATATGGAGCAACCCAAATGGGGACTTATTACGTGGCAATGTCTGGAACTTCAGAGGCTTGTCCTGCTACGTCAAATTCATTAGTGCTTGTTAAAAGAGAAATCAGGGCAAATTGGGTTTTGCCACAAATCCCAAGAGCTTTTATACCTGGTAAAACCTATGTGTTGACAATCAGTCACAACATGAATAATCCAACTATCAAATGGTTTAGAAATGGGACTGAAATTCAGGGAGTTTCTGCTCCTACCTATTCCGTTACGGAACCAGGAGCTTATCATGCTGAGGTAGAAAGTTCAAGTTCGGGGTGTGCAGGTTCAAAAATTGTATTACCTTTGCAAAGCTACATAGAGATAAAAGAGCTTAAACCCAATATAGGATTTGCGGAAGTCCAGTCTCAAAATTGTGATGGTACGGCAACTCAAACAACATTGAAGCTGAAAAAGTTAGAAGCTGTATTAGAAGGAGGTGAGGTTGTTTTGATAGGTAATGAGGGGGATGAGACTGATTATCAGTATTTCAGTTTTCAATGGCTCAGAAACGATGCCCCAATTATGGGACAATCTGACCCGACGGGATTAGTTGTTACAAAAGAAGATGCCTTAACTGGAAGTTATTCGCTATTAGCAATTTACCAAACGATCATTGACCCGTCAAATAAATTGAATGTATCTTTTTCAACTATTCCGGATATCACATTAGTTTCGGAAAGTGATGATGATAGTCCTAAAATTTGCGAAGGTGGTTCAACTATTATCAAAGCTCCTATAGATTCGGAGGCATTCTCTTATCAATGGTATAAGGGAGCAGTTCCTATCGAAGGAGCAGTAGAAGCAACCTATGAAGCAACAGAAGTTGGTGATTATTATTTGCGGATTTCTAATGGAGCTTGTACCAAACAGTCGACTAACATCGTGAAAGTTTCTGTATTTGATCCTAGTTCACTAAAGTTAGTACGCGTCAATAGTGATGGAGTAGAAATTTCGGAAGTGCCATCAGGCAGTCGCGTTACAGCATCGAAAGGAGAGGTAATCAAAGTTGTTGGAGGGAATAGTAAAGCGGAAAACTATCTGTGGAGTACGCCAAGTAATTCTGTTTTCGCACAGGAAATTATTATAAAAGAAACAGGAGATTATGTGTTGACAGCTACTATAGGCGGTACTTGTTCACCGGTGGAGTTACGTTTTTCAGCAGAAGTGTTTGAAATTTCTAAAATCCCCAACGTGGTAACGCCTAATGGAGATGGAAGTAACGATTTTTGGGAAATTCCAGAGGATTATCTGAACAAGGATAATGTTAAAGTAAGCATATATTCGCAAGAAGGGAAGGCAGTCTTCTCTGGTACAAGATTTACCAATAAAACTTGGCCTAATGTTGAAACATACAAAGAATTGGGTAAAAGAGCCTTAATCTTTATGTATATAATAGAAGTGGATAATAAAGTAGATAAGCAAGGTACCATAACTTTGTTCAGATAGAGAAAGAAGATGATGAATAGAAATACTGTTACATGGGTTATTTTGATGTTGTTAGTTCAATTTTCGTGGGCACAGCAAAAGAATAACTATTATTTAGCACATGATTTACCAGGACATACAGCTGTAAAATACAACACGTTTTTGATGAATCCAGCTTTTCCAATTTTTGGGTACAAAGAGTCACATGTGGCATTGTATCACAGACAGCAGTGGATGAATTTTCAAAATAACTTTAGTATTTTTATGGGGACTTATGGTAAAAAATGGTCTGATAATGAGGTGATTAATGTTATGGCATTTCAGAAAAAGATTGGAGTGTTTCAGAATACAGGTTTTTTAGGAAATTATGTTCATCAGATAGGTTTGGGAGATGAGAGCTATTTGAGATTAGGGATTAATGCATCTTTTGGTATGAGTGGTATTGCTCAAGGGAAGATTGTAGCTAATGATTCATCAGATCCTTTTTTAGCGAATTTTAGCAATACTGGGATTTTTAATATAAATCCAGCTTTCGATATAAATTTCGGGATGATACATTTTGGATTGAATGCTGAAAATTTGATTGATTATGCATTAGCTGGAGGTGAGATGGCCGTACCTTTTAGTGATAAAGCTTTTACAGGGCACGTAATGTACCGAAATACGATGACAGCAGGTAGTGGAGTTTTGGAAGAGGCTACTTTGTCCGTGTTAGCAAGAGGACGAAAAAGCGCAGATAATTTTCAAATGGGTGGACATGCAATGCTCGACATGCCTACTTTAGGTTGGGTACATGCTGGATATGATCAAAAATATGGAGTATCAGCAGGTTTAGGGTTCAATGTGAACGCTAACCTAAGTGCAGGGTTTGGCTACGAACAAGGCATAGGTACCTATGTAAGCAATTTAGGAGGGACTTATGAGATTACTCTTGCCTATAATTTCGGAGGTGAGCGTCAAGCAAGGGCTAAAAAATTAGCAAAAGACAGAAAAGCAAAAGAGGTCGAGTTAGAAAACAAACGTAAGGCTGCTGAAAGAGCCAAAGAAGAGAAGAAAAAACCAGCGGTGGTGACGCCAACCACTCAAACAACACCGCCTCCTCCGAAGCCAGAGGAGAAACCGAAAACAATTATGCAACGATTGGAAGAACGTCTGAAAGTACAGGAACACAAGATTGCAAATGATAAAATTTCAGAAGGATTCTACGTTATCGCGGGAGTTTATAGAAATCCTAAAGGAGCTTACCAATATTTACAAAATGTTAGAGGGCTTGGATTGACAGCATATACTTTTGTACACCCTGAAAATGGAATGACGTACGTTTACCTTAACAAGGCGTACAGTAGCAAAGGAGAAGCAGGAGTGGTTATGACCGAAACGCTCAGACGACCAGAATTTGCCGACAGAAGTATTTGGATTCTGAGGGTAAGTCGATAATAACGTAAATTGAGAGAGAGGATAATGGTTAGAGATTAAAATAGTTTGTATATTTTGATTTCTAACCGTTGTCGTTCCTACATTTGGTCTTTCAAGTGTTTCATACGGATAGTTTCAGAGGGGGTAAAGGGAGTTCCCAGCTGAATATTTGGCAGAAAAATAAAGCAATTGAAAAATATATAAAGTGAAAAAGCTATGTTTATAAATATGAAAAATTCATCTTTTTTTCTTATGTTACTACTGACGATTGTTGGTGGTGGCAGAGTGTTTGGTCAAAATCATGTGGATTTTAACTCTCTTTATCGAAAAACGCTACAGGGAGACATGATTATGGTCGGAAATTCCATTTTAAATGAAGGAAACACACGACCTGCAAATACTCCTTATGTAGGATCGCATGGCTGGAACTCTTCAATTAATCTGGAATATGCCGATGTTGATGGAGATCCGTCAACATTTAATTCAAGTTCAGCTTTTGTGTCACATCCTGCGTCAGCTTGTTTAAAAGTTGATAAGGCATATTTGTATTGGAGTGTCGCCTATACTCAAGAGCGGGTAAATAATCAAGTTAATCCAAAATTTGAACGGAATAAATTTAATTCAGTCAAATTTAAGACACCTAATTCCGCGTATCAAACCTTTACAGGAACTCCGATTTATGATGGGAATCATCAACTTGCACTAAAACCAAATTCAGAAGATTCGCAACGAGCGTATGTTTATAGAGCAGATGTAACAAATATGTTATTGACAGAGGGTACCGCTCGTAATGGTTCTTTTTCAGGAGATTATACAGTGGCAAATATTATGGCTCCTTATGGAACAGAGTGGTCAGGAGTAGGATATGCCGCAGGATGGACGCTTGTAATTATTTACGAAGATAAAAAAACCAGACAAGTAAGATGATTACGCTTTTTGATGGTTTTTCAGCAATTACGAGTACTAATCAATCTTTAGATATTTCTATTTCAGGTTTTCAGACAATACCTTCGGGTTCAGTGAAAGCGAAAATGGGAATTGCTGTTTTGGAAGGAGAATTAGGAATTCAAGGAGATGGGTTGTTGATTAAGTCAGCTTTAAAACCTGCAGGTGTACCAATCGATGCTCCAGGAGGTCGTACTACAAGTTTTTATCCTAATTTTTTTAATAGTAGAATTACTGATACTGCACCAACCCCTAACACGAATAGAACTCCTGCAAGTACTAATCTATTAGGGTTTGATGTTGCTATTTTTGATATTCCGAATTCTGCAAATTCATTACTTGATAATAATACAACTTCGGTAATTTTATCACCTTTTACTCTACAGGATTCTTTCTATCCATTTGTAGTGGCTTTCAATGTTGAGGTGATTGCACCAGCGGTAGTTGTTGAAAAAAAAATATATAAAGTTAACGGAGGAACTGATGTAACAGGAGGTACGGTTAATTTAGGAGACAAATTATGCTATGAAATCAAATTTAAAAATGAAGGTACTGACGATGCTAAAAAATTGGTGTTAACGGATATATTGCCTAAAAATTTGGTATATAATAATATAATCTCGTCCGTAAGGTTTGGATGGAAGTCGAATCCTGTTGCAGGAACGGATTATGTTTATAATCCAACAAATCATACTTTAATTTTTAATATTCCAGATCACGTAGTTAAAAAGGGAGGTAACTGGCAAAAAGTATCGTTTGAGGTAAAAGTGCCCGACACGTGCGATGATTTACGTGACGCTTGTTCAAATGTTATTGATAATGTAGTTACGGGAACGTATTTCGGAGTAGAAAACACACAAATTACGCCTTTCAATGTTCGTAGTACAGATAATTATTCAGCTTGTGGAAACGTAGAAGGACCTTCAACTTTCATTGCTGATTTAGGAACTTGTGTGAGTAAAAGAAAAGAAACTCTTTGTGAGAAAACGCTTGATTTGGTAGCAGGGGCAGATTTTGACACCTATGCTTGGACAAAAGGGGGTAGCTCAACAATCATTGGAACATCACAAACGTTAAAAGTTACAGAGACTGGTACTTATAAGGTTTTAAAGAAAAAAACGGGTTGTGCTGATATGCGTGAAGAAATAGAAGTAGTTTTGCACTCAGATGCTCAGGCAACCAATCCAATCAATCAGTATGCTTCTTTGGTGCTGACTTGCGGTAATGACGGTTCGGACTATCCGCAAATTTACCTTTGTGGAACTTCAGCCACCAAACTGTTGCAGTTAAACACCGCAGGAGCAGTTAGTTACAATTGGCAGAAACGCAATAACTGTACCATTCCTACCACGCATCCTGATACTTGCCCCGTACTGGATAACTACGGATGTACATGGAATACAGTACACACAGGAAGTTCTTACAATGTTAGCCAAGGGGGAGATTATCGAGTTGAAATTAATTACGCGGGAGGTTGTGTGCAGGTATTCTATTTTAGAGTAACTAAAACGGAGCTTACCCCTACGGTAACCACACGTGACATCATTTGTACAAAACAAGGTGAAATCACTGTAACTCATCCAACTTCAGGTTATCAATATGCTTTGCGAGGTAGTGATGGAAACATTGTAGTTAATTATCAGAATTCAAATAAATTTACTGTTACGAATCCAGATTCTTATACAGTCTTGATTCGTCAGGTATTACCAGCAGGATCGACTTACACTCCGTGTATCTTTGAGCTTCCTGCTTCAATTATACGTAAAAATCCGAATCTGGCTGTAGCAGCAACACCGTTGGTATGTCAGAATTCCAAAGGTACTTTGCAAATTAGCGTATCGGATATGTTCCCACCTTACACCTATGTTGTAAGAAATGCATCTGCTTCAGGGGCAGTAGTCTACCAAGTGAATGCTACGGATACCACCAACATCACTGTACCTAATTTGAATGATGGAAACTATTATGTACAGGTAACTTCTCCTGATGGTTGTGCATTAAGCCATCCCATAACAATTAATAAACTCCCTGAATTGAAAGCTACAGCTACCGTGAAGCGTCATTTAATGTGTGGTGAGGCGGTGATTCGAGTGGAAGCACAGGGAGGAACACCTGGTACGAGCTATGGATATAGCATTGATGGTGGAACTACTTATGTGTATAATTACACGGGTAAATTCTATGAATTTACGGTAACGGCAGCAGGTACTTATAACGTTAAAGTAACCGATGCTAACAATTGTAGTGTTAATACATCGGTTACCGTCAATGCTTTGACACATCCAACATTTACCACCACATCTCGATTAACCGATTGTGGACAAAAAGTAGCATTGCAGATAAATGTGACGAGCAATCCATCGAATTTCCAAATTCGTTACAGCATAGACGGAGGACTTACATCACAGGTGGCAAACACTTTTGCAGGGCTTGTGGCGGGAGGAACTTATACGCCTTCTTTGGTAATTTCTTCAGGTTCAGCTACTTGTACACTCACTTCAACGGTAACTTTACCACCTGTGAACAACGCTAAAATTACGGCAGCCTTCGCGGGAGTAACCGAGTTGATTGGTTGCGGTCAGGGAGTGAATGTGGATAAAGCCAAAGTGCGTGTAACCAACGTACAAGGAGGTTCAGGTAACTATGAATATAGTTTCGATAACAAAGCAAATTGGATAACCTCTTCCGAGGCGTGGTTACCAGCCGGTACACATAATGTGTTTGTACGCGATAAGGTCAATGAGTGTGAGTTTGGTCCTATGGAAGTAAATGTGCCAAACCGTCCTGTAGCCCCAAATTTTACGACTTCTGTGGCGTATGACTGTGAAGGACGAGGAAGCATTACGGTTAACAATAACCAAAGTGGGTTTCTTTATACCTATGAATATAACGGAAATACATATACTTCGTCCACCATTTCAGGATTACCACCAGGGACACATACAATTACTATCAAATATGCTGATCCAACGGCTCCCACGCCCAGTATTTTGATAAAAGAAGACTTTGGGTACGGAAGTTATACACCTAACCCCAACGTACATCCTAATTATACATACAAATATACCTCAACCATAGCTGATGGGCAATATGTTGTTATGCCAGCGGGTACTATTACTCACCCTACTTCAGGTCCGTTGGCTAATGGCTGTTGGACAGCTCCAACAGACCATACCTCGCCATCAGATCCTACAGGAAGGTATTTAGCAATGAATGTGGGAAGTGTAGGATTTAACAAGCCAATTTACTATAAAGAGGTAAACGATGTAATTCCAGATCAGGAAATTCGTTTTGAAATGTACGTTTACAACCTATGTCACTGTACTTCATGTAAACCACCAATATTTGCTATTCGTTTGGTAAACACTGCTACGGGGCAAATCATTGGAACGCAACAAAATTCAGGAAACGTTCCTGTTAATGGAAAGGTTAGAGGAGCGTGGCAACGTTTCTCAGGAACGTTAGCCGCTCCTAATGTAACTTCATTGCGTATTGAGGTGGTAAGTATGAGTCCTGAAACCAATGGTAATGACTTGGCAATTGACGATATTTTTGTATACCAAGTGCCCAAGGTATGTGGTTTTGATGCACAAGTAACTGCTATTGTGTTGCCAGACAAGCAGTTTGCTACGAATCCGAATACACGTGTCGTTCAGAATGCAAAATGTCATCCAACCACTACAACAACACCTAACAGCAAAGGTAAATACCAAATTAATTTACGAAACGCAGCCGCAACAGGTTACTATGTGTCAAAAGACGGAGGAACGTGGACGTTAGAAACCGCGAATCCATTCGTTTGGAATGATGTGTCAGTAGGAAATCACACGGTGAAATTCCGTTATAGTGCTACTTCAACGAATTGTGAGATTACCGATACATTCGAAATTAAAGCACCACCAGCCATTACCGTTACTCCAATTCCGACACAGTATTTAGGCTGCAATCCTGCTAAGGTGACCGTAACGGCGGTGGCTTCAGGAGGAACAGGAGTGTTTACGTACGCGTTAGAATCCAACATTGGAGGAGTTATAACAACAACTCCTTATCAAAGTAGCCCTTCATTTGAAATTAATAGTGTAGGTAATTATAAAATTCACGTGAAGGACATCAATGAATGTTCAGTGGCTACAAGTTTTAGAGTTGATCCTGCACCGCCAGTGAACATTACTATTGCTCCGACTTCTAACTATTGCGTAACAACGGGAACAGGAGCTTCTATTACTCTCAATGTTACTGGAACGCCACCGTTTGTTTTCAGAGTTAATGGGGCTGTTCATACGACTACGAACGCTACGAGTCATACGCTTACGAACTTACAACCGAACACCTATGTAGTTACGGTTACCGATGCTCATGGTTGTACTACAACGGAAACTATTAGAATTGAGCCTCCTTTGCGTGTTTCGGCTTCGTCTGTACAACAGGACATTACGTGTAGACCTGCACCTAACCATCGCGGTCGCATTCAGGTTAATTTAGAAGGAGGTTATGGTTCAAATACTTATGTAGTGAAGCGTGGAACAACCATAGTGCAACCACAAACCCCTGTTACAGGAACGTCTATTATTTATGAGAGTGATCAGCCAGGAACATACACCATCGAAATTACCGATGCTAAATGTCAAACCCAAGTAACCCACACCTTAACTCAGCCTGTACCTCCAACGTTTACCTACACCCAAACCAATGCTTTGTGTAATGGAGGTAGAGGTTCCATTACGGTTAATGTAACCAGTGGAATTGGAGGTTACACCTACATATTAAATGGTGGAACACCACAAACATCCAATATTTTCAATAATTTAGTAGCAGGAATTTACACCCTTACCGTACGTGATGCCAAACATTGTGATGCAACTGTGCAAACGGTAACTATCACAGAGCCTGTTGCAATTCGTGGATTTGCTGGAGTATCCCAATTAATAGGCTGTGGTACAGGAGCTAATGCTGATAAGGCTAAAGTACGTATAACCAACGTAACGGGAGGAGTTCCACCGTATGAATACCGTTTCGACGGAGGTTGGGTAAGTGAAAATGAAGGTTGGATGCCAGCAGGTAATAACCAAAGTGTTTGGGTACGTGATGCTAATAATAAATGTCCATTTGAAATGAAAGTGGATGTACCACAAAAATTGACCCCACCAGTATTTACACAAACGGCTGTGACATATGACTGTCATGGTAATGGAACAGTTACCATTAACAACGACCAAAGTACGTATTCCTACACGTACTCTGTCAATGGCGGTACCCCAACGACAACCAACACTTTAACGAATTTGTCTCCAGGTAATAATATCATTACGATTAAGTACCGACAGGTAACCGCACCAAATCCTGTAATCTTAATTCATGAGGATTTCGGTTCAGGAACGCCAGTGCCAAGTCCAAATGTGACAAATGCATTTTTGTTTATAGATACAAGAATCAGATGCTTGAATCACAACCTTTATTCAATAACCAATAAAACAGATTTTTCAAATGCAAGTACTTGCGTTAACGGATGGGTTGCCCCTAATGACCATACACCAGGAGGAGACCCAAGAGGACGTTATATGGCTGTAGACATAGGAACACAATTGGCAGCAGGGGGTGTGCTTTATGAAAAAGAAGTACATGATGTGTTACCTAATAAGCCTATTAAATTTAAAATGTATGGGTTTAATTTATATAGCACTCTATCAGGAATAAATCCGAGTATGCAGATTCAAGTGGTGGCTAAAGACCCATTAACAGGTAATGAGACTATTCTGCAACAAATTCTTTCAGCAGACGTACAGCCTAATGGAGGAAATGCGGATGCATGGGCTGAGTTTTCATCCGATGCGTATGGAACGATAGATCCACAAAATAACACGAGTTTGATTATCCGTATAAGAACCATACATAATGCGACTGGGGGTAATGATTTTGCCCTTGACGATATTTTGGTATATCAAGAGCCAGAAATGTGTGATTTCACAGCAACCGAAACCGTACAAGTAGCTACGGATAAAGAATTTAGAGCTACAGCGGGTACAATTACACAACCATCCTGTCATGGAGGTAACAATGGTTCGGCTCAGTTCTTTGTCGAAAACTTTGCTGCAACGGGCTATCGCCATCGTTTGAACGCAGGTGCTTGGAGTACTGCTACAACCAATTCAACCCTAACGATTCCAAATTTAACAGCGGGAGATCATACCTTGACATTGGAGTACGTAGGTGGAGGCTGTACTGTTACAATGCCATTCAAAGTAACCGAACCAGCGGTGTTGACTTTAACATCAACAGTAATTACTCCACAAAAATGTTCCAACGCAGGAGCAACTGTACGCTTAACAGCAGGAGGAGGAACGCCTCCTTACCAATACCAATTAGGTACAGGAACATTGCAAAATTCACCGGAATTTGTAGGTGTTCCTCATGGAACACAAATCTTTACGGTGCAAGATGCCAAAGGTTGTCCAGCTACGACCACAGTGAATTTGGTAGCTCCAAAAACCGTGTCGTTTACAGCTACTACACAAAAATGTTACTCAGGAAATAACGATGCTTCGATCCAAGTGAATGTAACAGATGGTAACGGAGGTTATAAGTTTAGCATCAACGGTGGTGCGTGGATAACACCAACAAACCCAACAACACATGCTTTTGAAGGATTATCAAACGGTACGTATACTATCCGTGTGCTTGACAGTTACGACTGTACAGCGACTCAAACATTAGTTATTCATCCGAAGTTGATCATGGATGTACAAACAATTGATAAGAGTTGTAACGATGGACGCATTACCGTAACCGCTCAAGGAGGAAACGGAAACTATGAGTATGGTTTTGCACCAGTGGGAGCTCCAATGCCAACATTGGGTACAACGAATACCTTTGCAGTAACCACAGCAGGAAATTACATGGTGTATTTGAAATCAGCGAATTGTACGATTTCAGAAACTGTAACAATTGGTACAGCTCCAACGGTAGGTGCAACGGTAACTGCTAAAAATCCAGATTGTTTCGGAAGCAATGGAACGGTAGCATTAACAAACGTTACAGGACATGCTCCATATACATTTGCATTGAAAAATACCGTAACACCAACCATTTCACAAACATTTAACAATGTGATTGCTACAAACTATACGTTTGCGAATGTAGTTTCAGGTACGTACTCCGTAACGGTTACTGACCGCTATGGTTGTGTGGCGACATACACCGCAACCGTTACAGGCAAACCACAGATTATGGGTATTATCAAAAGTACGACTACCAATTGTGTTACTATTGGAAGTGTAGTGCCATTGGAATTGACGGTATCACAGACAATAATAGATGCGTATAATTTGACAGGGTACGATTTGTTCTATTCAATAGATTTTGGAGGAACATGGAGTCCATTGAATCCAACAAATACAATTTCAGGATTCATTACAGGACAGCAAATCACGGTTTGGTTTAAAACTGTGCCAAGTGGAGCAGGAGTAGGAGCAACAGCCGTTTGTATTGAAAAAATGCCTACGGAGACCGTGCCGTTACCATTGGATAATTTGACTATTTCAACGAATTTAGCAACATTTACCAATACTTGTACAGCAGGAGGAATGGAAGTAGTCGTTGGAGCAAAAGGCGGAACAGGACCGTATAAATTCGCTATATTGCATTCTGCTTCTGACCCAATACCAGCGGTGAGTTCAACAGCGTGGGTAACACCAACACCAGCCAATGGAACAACGCATACGTTCACAGGTTTAGTTCCAGGGCGTAGCTATCGTTTCTTAGTATTGGATAATACTAACTGTGTTAAAGAAAATACGCAGGAACTTTATGATAACTATGTACCACCAATACATATTACTGCAACTAAAGTGAAGCCGGCATGTCATGGAACAACAAATGCAGAAATACAATTTACGGTAACGCGTTCGGCTTCATCAACAACAACGGCAGGAAACTTTACATGGGAGGTACGTAATGCATCCACTGACGCAGTAGTTACAGGTTTGACAGGAACTGCACTAATGCCTTCAGCAGGAGGAACGATAACCTTACCTAGTGTAACGGTTCAAGCACCTGGAACCTACTATATGCTTATAAAAGAAGCAGTAACTAACTGTGAGTGGGCAAGTGCAAATGTGGAAATGAGAGTACTTGATCCGATTGAAGCAACTGCACGGGTAATTACGCAAGGCGTAACTTGTGACACTTCAGGACGTGTTTTGGTGGAAAGCGTTTTAGGAGGTGGAGGTGTTTACGAATACCAATTGACCAGTCCTGCTTTTGTTGCTACAATAACTTGGACGAGCAATAATCCTATTGAAATTCCACGTAGTAAAATCAATCCATTGACAACAGGAAACATCAGCGTGACAGTTCATGTGAGAGACCAATATGGTTGTGATTTAACACTTACTACACCTTTGACACTCAATGTGCCAGCTCCACCGCCAGTGCCAACGGGAACAGCAAACAGTTGTTCAGAGCCGTTGTCAATCACAGTTAGTCCAATGGGAACAAACTATGAGTATGCACTTGCAGGGCCAACACCACGCACATGGCAATCGAGCGTAACTTTCACCCATTTGGTGGCTGGTAACTACACTGTATTGATTAAAGATAAAACAACGGGTTGTGTAACAACGGGAACAACAGCCGTTACTTTACATCCGATGATGCAGGCAACTGTGCAACAGACGAAATTGTTGGGTTGTACACATTTAGCAGAAATTAAGATAGATGTGACCGCAGGTTCAGGAAATTATGATTATGCAATTACAGGAGCAGCTGCTGTAACAAGAGGGGCATTACCAACGAATCCGTTTACGTATGTTACTAATGCTGTTGGAACGTATCAAATTCATTTGTACGACAACGGAACGACCTGTCCTGCTAAAACCTTTACTGTAGAGGTTGCACCAGCGGTTGTACCTTCGTTTACGACTACTACGGTATCCGTAACTTGTCATGGAGGCAATGATGGTAAGATATTTATCCACGAACAAGTAGTGGGAAGCACTTACACGTATACCATAGCACCAGCTATAGTGCCACCAGCTACGTTTAATACAGCTGCAAAAGCCTTTGAAGGGTTATCAGCAGGTGTGTATAACATCACAATGACGGATATAAATAATGGTTGTACCGCAACGGTAACTGTTCCAGTAGGGCAACCAGCACAGATAACATCAGCAGTAGGGGGATTGACTGCAACGGCATTCAAATGTACGGCAGGAAATACTTCCAATGCAGTGGTTGTAACTCTTAATCCAACGCAAGTGACAGGAGGAACGCCTCCTTATAGCTACCAATTGGTATATGACAACGGAACACCTGCAAATTCAACCGATGATATTACGGTTAACGGTACAACGATGACTGTCACAAACAGACTTGGTGGTGATGTAAAAGCAATTATCACGGATACTAATGGTTGTACGAATCTACCAGCAACACCAATAACGGTAGCCATCAAACCGTATGACGAGTTAAAAACGGCAGTGGTGACCATAGTTAATCCAATTACTTGTCCTGTAGGAGAAAGTGTGAGTGTTACTGTGACCTCAACCTTAGGAAATGACACTAAATTTAGGTACATTAAAGGTGATATTCCACCAGCAGTCAATGATCCTGTTTGGAATACAGCAACATCGACCTTATTTACAAACTTATCAGTAGGAACACATCGTTTCTGGGTGAAACATATTGAAACAGGTTGTATGATTTCAGCGGTACATACGGTAAAAGACCCGAATACCTTTGTGATTAACACACCTGTCATCACCAATCCGGACTGTAAAGGAGGAACAGGTTCAGCGAACATAACGCTAACCGATGCTACTTATACAGGAGTTTATGAATACACCGTACAGTCAGGAACTACAACCTTACCGGTAGGAACAACGGTGGGAGGAGCAACAACGCAGAACATCTCTCTATCCAACCTATTGGCAGGAACATACACGATAACTGTAAGGCAACAAACCGCACCAACTTGTGACAAATCGTACGTATTCACAGTGGTTGAACCTGCTATCGCCTTGACGGCTTCTGTAACCACAGAGCCTATCACTTGCGTAGCTCCTAACACAGGTGTGATTGAAGTAATCAACGCTACGGGCGGTTGGGGAGATTATCGTTACCGAATTGGAACAGGAGCTTGGCAATCCAATCCGAGATTTACGGGATTGACAGCTGGTACTTATACGGTTCAAATTAGTGATAAGGGAGGTGCAGGATGTATTTCTACCGTTTCAGCAACCGTAGTACTTACCAATCCAGTGCCACTGACAGCCACGATGACCATTGCTTCACAAAACTGTGTGGCAGGAAGTGGAGTAATGAGCGTAACAGTGAGCGGTGGAGCAGGAGAGGGCTACACGTTTGAACTGTTCAGAAATGGAAATTTCCATGCGGTGTTGAATACCACAACGGCAACCACTGTAATGTTTACAAACTTAGATGCGGGGGCATATCATGTGGAAGTATCTGATGTTTGGGGTTGCCAGACCATCACAACAGCAACGCTTTCAACAACCTTGCATACACCTATCACAAACGTTCATGCAATGGTGATGAAAGAAATCACATGTAGTACACCAACAGGCGGAACCGTGTCCATCACCCACAGTGCAGGACATTCAACAAACATCCGTTATGCAGTGACTCCTCCAGGGGGAGGAGCAACTGTAACACAAATCAATAGCGGTTTGTTTACGAATTTACTTACTGCAGGAATTTATACGGTTGAGGTGTACGATATGGTTACGGGTTGTGCAACAGAGTCTGTTACCTTTGAACTAACACCAACAGTATCACCTACGTTTACAACTACGCGTAGCGATGTGAAGTGTAACGGAGGTGCTGATGGAAGGTTCACGGTCGATGTGCCACAGACACAACAGCATTTGGACTACCAAGTGGTAGTAACAAGTACGGCGACAGGTTTCGTTACGCAAACCCGAACCGTAGCGAATGTGCCAACTTCTCTCTTGTTTAAAGATTTATCAGCAGGAGTTTACACCGTAGTGATGACCTCCGTAAGAGGTTGTGTTACTACAGATACAGTAACCATAGGCGAACCAACTGTAGTGGGGGTTACGGCGACAACAACGCCTTTTGCTTGTGACCCAAGTAACTTACCACAACCTGTGATTATCACAGCAGTAGGTAATGGAGGAACGGCACCGTACCATTACAGCATCGACGGAACAGATTTCACTAACACCTCAGGAGTGTTCACTACTACCGACACGGGAGTCACACAAACCATTACCGTGTACGTTAAAGATTCGCACGGATGTGCAACTACAACCACTGTAGTAGTGCAACCATTCCCTGCTATCCAAGGCGTGTCGGTAGTGGGAACGAATCGAATTACCTGTGCGAATCCGGAAACCATAGCTGTAACCATCACAGGTGGAGCAAATCAAGGGTATACGGTTGAAGGAAATCGTATTTCGGGAGTAGGAGTGGTGTCACCAACCACGAGAACCATAATAGCAGGTTCTTCAACAACCACTTTTGAGATTACCGAGGTGGGTATGTACGAATTTAAAATAATAGATAATCATACAGGATGTTATACTGTGACTACATATATCGTACATCCGTATAATAACATTGAAATCAAGGTTTCACCAAAAGTAAATACATCTTGTTATGGAGCTTCTGACGGAGTTATTACGTTAGAAACAACAGGTTATTTAGGTAGTTATGCGTATCGAGTAATTGATGATGCTACTTCATTGATGGTAGCTTCAGGAACGGCCACGACAACTATGGCAAGTTTGCCTCACCGTGTGGATATTGGTGGATTGCCGACAGGTATGTATAAAGTAGAATTGACAGAAAATGGAATACCATTCTGTACGGTAACCTCAACGTTGGTATCCGTATCAGGCCCTACAAGAGCCTTGACAGCAACGGCGACCATCATAGCACCATTAACTTGTGAAGGAAACAACGCTGTAATAGATGTCCAAGCTCAATATGGATGGGGTAACTACGAATATCAATTGTGGATGAATGGAGTTCCTCACCCAACGTACGGTACTTATACTACCACTTCAGCTTTCGTAGGTTTAGGAGTAGGAAACTATGAAGTGAAAGTACGCGACATGGGAGGTTGTGAACTTACAGCATCTGCAACGGCAACCATGACCACTATTGCAATCGCTCCACCAGTGCCAATAACACTTAATTTGACTTCGAGCGTGACTCAGGTGTCTTGTTACGGTGATAAATCAGCCAGTATCACAGCTGTAAGTGTCATGGGAGGAAGTGGTAACTACAAGTATGTGTTGATTTCAACTATTGGAACTGAAGTCTATGAATCTGGAGCTCAGGATAGTCCAACGTTTACTAATTTAGGAGCAGGAGTCTACCAAGTGAAAGTAATAGACGGATGGGGTTGTGACCAAGTTTCAACCGTACATATCACTATCACCGAACCAACTCCAGTACGTTTGAATGCTACTATTACCAAAGGATTGACTTGTTTAACAAATGCAGAAATTACTTTGGTTGCATCAGGAGGTTCAGGTACTGGATACACATTCAGCACATCGCCAACAGGAACGTTTACAGTGGCTGACGTGTTATCAGTGCCAATGGGAACATATACCTATTATGCGAAAGATAGTAACGGATGTTTATCTGAAGTTTCAAATACGATTGAGATATTACCAATAGAACCGCTTACATTGACTGTAGATACTACCGATGCATATGTGAAATGTAATGGAGAGAGTACAGCAGAGATTAGAGCTACTGCCCAAGGCGGTTTAGGAAACTATCAGTTTGAACTTAAAGGTACCTTAGCTGATGGAAGCGTCGTTACACGTACAACTCTTGACGGAATTTTTGTAGGTTTAGCTACAGGAACTTATCAAGTTACACTGAAGAGTGACGATTGTGTAACCTCAACAATCCATCCGATAATCATCAACGAAGCTCCAGCTTTGGTTTGGGGAACAGCTACCAGCACCGATGAAACATGTTTTGGTGAGAATAATGGAACGATAAAAGTAATGGCTACAGGAGGAACAGGAAGCATTACTTACGCCATTTCACCACGATTGGATAGAGCCGTGACAGTTGAATTTATCAATCAGCAGGAATACGCACCAGGCACTTATTTGGTAAGAGCAAGTGATGAAAATGGATGTTATGTTGATTTTGATGTAACTATCCAAGCAGCCACTCGTTTAACTGCTGTGTTGGATGTTGTAACACATGAGATTTGCTTCGGAGCAGCCGATGCAACAGCATCTATCACTATTTCGGGAGGTAAAGCACCTTACCATACAGCTTTCAATTCAAACGCAGTCTCTGCAACATGGACGCAAAGCAATGATGGTCGTGTGTACTATGACAACTTACCTGCGGGTGAAAATCAAGTCATTTTTGTTAAAGATGCCAATGGATGTAGTACTTATGTAGTCATTCCGAGCATCAATGCAGGAGTTGATTTGCAATTGTCGGCAACAGCTAAAGTAGAATGTGTTTCCGCAAATACAATTAGCAGTGAAGTAATTGTTTTAGTAAATTCGAACTATGCTTCGTTAGTAACTTATGCTCTTGATGGAGGTACACCACAGCGAAATAATATATTCACAAATGTTTCGTCAGGAACACACACCATTACTGTGGCTCATCCGAATGGATGTACGACTCAAACCACTGTATTTGTACCTCATTACGATCCATTGACCGTTGTGACAAGTACAACCCAAGTTTCCTGCAATGGAGAGAGTGATGCAAGTATCGTAATGCAAGTGACCGGAGGTTCAGCAAGTTACACCTATCGAATAGCACCGAACATAGGAACTTTTGACGTAACAACAGGAACCTTTAGAGGCTTACCAGCAGGAACTTATGAAGTGTCCGTACGTGATAATCAATTGGGTTGTGTACTAACTGAAATATTTACGTTTGCCGAGCCTGATGTGTTATACGTAGAAACAGGTTCTGTCACCGAAACGTGTTATCAAGTTAATGATGGACAGTTGTTCTTTGAAATCAAAGGCGGACGACCTCAATATGCTTATACGTTGACAGCTCCCGATGGTACGTTAGTGGAATCAGCAACAGGAATAGTACAAGGGCAAGTAATATCAAAAACAGGATTAGTTCCAGGAACATATCAGTTGCTTTATTCCGACGATGCATCCTTGTGTACGAAAACAGCTACAATCCAAGTAGGCAAAGCACCAAATATTGAACCGATAAATTCAAAAGCTATCAAGGTTCAGTATCAGTGTCGTGAAAGTTGGGATAATACCTCAGTAAGTGAAAATTACATAGAGTTGTTCTTCGATAATACGATTTTGACAGCGAGCAACACATTCTATGCATTGAATAGTACCAATTTAGTAGACGCTGTACCATTTAGTGAGTTCATAGGTAACAAAGCAATCATACGAAATATTCCAGCGGGTAAAGATCAGTACTTCACTATTTTCTATAAAACGTGTACGTACACCATTCCTGTAGGTCAGTATTTCGATGTTGAAGAGTACGATCCGTTGATGTTGACAGATAAAACAGATCCTAAATCATTGAATACTATTAAGGTAGAAGCAACAGGAGGAAAAGCTCCTTACACTTACCGTTTCAATGGAATTATTAGTGACGACGGTAACGAATATCACATCATGCCAGCAGATAAAGGATATGTTACTCCTGACGGAAAAGTTATCAAGCAAATTGATGTTGAGGTGCTAGACGATTTAGGATGTACGAGAACACTGACCATTGAAAAAGAGTTTATCGACATCAAAATCCCGAACTATTTTACACCTAACGGAGATGGAAATAATGACGATTGGGGGCCAAATGATCCGAGAAGTTATCCGAATATGACCATTGCAATTTACGATCGATATGGTCGATTGATAGCTCAATTGGAAAAAGGACAACGCTGGGATGGAACTTACGAAGGTAAGCATCTACCAACGGGTGACTATTGGTACATTATCCGATTGAATGAGGATAAAGACGATAGTCGTGAATTCCTCGGAAATATGACTTTATTCAGATAAAAATAGAGGCTGACCAAAAAAACAGGTCAGCCTTTTTTATAATTTATTGAGTTCAGTACTTAATTGCGTATACTTTTTAATGTTTAAACACTGAATGACATTTTTCAGGAGGTTACGGCATTTTTATTAATAACCGTAATAGATATTTACAATTAATAATTGCAAGGATTTTACCATTACAAAGTAAAAATATGATATATTTGCAACTGAAAAAACTATTAGATATGAGATACATTTACTTCGTATTGTTGATATTCATCAGCGTTTCGTGTCGAAAAGAACAGCTTGTTGTTGAGATTGATAATGATAGCAAAGTGGATATGTCACAGTCTATATTTAGTACGATTTTAGGTGGACAGCAACCCTATTCGGTATATTTACCTCCTCATTATGCTTCCAATACTACGAAAAAATACCCTGTATTGTACCTTTTGCATGGAATGAATCAAGATTATAAGCATTGGGTAACGTATGGTGATTTGAAAAATATTGTTGATAAGGCTATTTCCGAAGGGCTTCCAGAGGTGATAGTTATTTGTCCAAATGGATATAATTCACTCTACTACAACACAGAACAGATGCAATACGAAGATTTTTTTATGGAAGAATTTATCCCCGTTATCGAAAAAAAATATCGGATTTTAGACAATAAATCCAACAGACACATTGCAGGGCTTTCTATGGGAGGTTTTGGGGCTACTTATCTTGGATTTAAGCATCACAAGAAATTTGGAGGAGTTTATTCCATGAGTGGAGGCTTTTTATTAACAGCTATTCCTGTTATTCAATCAATTTTAGATGAGAAAAATTCTGAGGAATTGACAAAACTACCCCGCTATATAATGGAATGTGGTACAGAAGATACCTTAGTTATCCATTCAAACGATCTATTCCACCAGATGCTTACAAATAAAGGTATTTCACACGATTATATTCGTCGAAAAGGAAAACACAATTGGCAATTTTGGAAAGAATCGCTTCCAAAAGCCTTAGATTTTGTTTCTAAATAATAAGATAAAAACTAATAATTGATGAGTTATTTAATTAAACCTACAAACTATCGACCTTCACTTGATTTACAACAAACGGAATTAGGAATCCAGAAAATTAAAGATTTTTTTCAAGCCAACCTTTCGGCTGAACTGCGTCTTCGTAGAGTAACAGCACCCTTGTTTGTATTGCGAGGTACAGGGCTTAATGACGATTTGAACGGTGTGGAACGAGCTGTGAATTTTCCTATTAAGGATATGAATGAAGTTCGTGCCGAAGTGGTACATTCATTAGCAAAATGGAAAAGAGTAATGTTAGCCGATTACGGCATTGAACAAGGATACGGTATCTATACTGACATGAATGCGATTCGTGCCGATGAAGAACTTGGTAACTTGCATTCTCTGTACGTTGACCAATGGGACTGGGAGATGGTTATTTCCGAAGGACAACGCAACACCGATTTTTTGAGAAATATTGTTCGCAGAATTTATGCAACTTTACTACGTACGGAGTATTTAGTATGCGAAAGTTTTTCGAGTATAAAGCCTATTTTACCTCCTGAAATTCATTTTATTCACTCCGAAGAATTATTACAAAAATATCCAAATTTAACACCTAAAGAACGCGAAGCAGCTATTGCAAAGGAATACAAAGCTGTATTTATTATGGGTATTGGTAATAAATTGAGTCATGGCGAAAAACACGATGGTCGAGCTCCAGACTATGATGATTGGAGTACAATCGAAAACGGATTAGCCGGATTAAATGGTGACATTATTTTATGGAATCCTGTGTTGGAACTTCCGTTTGAAGTGTCCTCAATGGGAATTCGTGTGGATAAAGCTGCTCTGCTACATCAGTTGAAATTGGAAGGAAAAGAAGACCGATTGGAGCTTTATTTCCACAAACGATTGATTGAAGGTTCATTACCTTTTTCTATTGGAGGAGGTATTGGACAGTCGCGTCTATGTATGTTTTTGCTACATAAAGCTCATATTGGTGAAATTCAAGCAAGTATTTGGCCAGAATCTATGAGGGAAGAATGTTTGAAACACAATATTCCATTAATCTAAGTTTTGCTTGTCTCTACTCAGAGCCGTGAAGTTATGTTGCAAATATAGTTTCTTTGTATTATAAATTTTCGATAGGAGTGGAGCCAATGTACAAAACACCATAAGAATCCGAATTATACAAAAACTTCGCCAAAGTTGTCTGCTCAAAAGCAATAATATTGGCGAAGTTTTTTGAATAAACTCTTTCCTAAAACGGGATATCTTCATCATTTGGGATTTGCGGAGGTGTTCCAAAAGCCTGTTCCACAGACGGAAGTTTTGATGTGTCAATATCATTTATTCGTGAACTTATTTCCTGAGGAATTCCTCCTCCAAACGTATCGAAATCATCTAAATTGTCGAACTTACCAAATTGACCTAAGAATTTTAAGCGTATGTTTTCCAATCCTCCATTGCGGTGTTTAGCTACAATAAACTCCCCTTGATCTTTGGTTGAGGACTGTGCCTCATCGTCCCATTCCATGATTTTATAATATTCAGGTCGATAGATAAAAGATACAATATCAGCATCTTGCTCAATAGCTCCCGATTCACGTAAATCCGAAAGTTGTGGACGCTTATGTCCAGGACGAGCCTCCACATTTCTCGATAATTGAGACAGAGCAATCACAGGAATGTCTAATTCCTTAGCTAATGCTTTTAGGTTTCGTGAGATTGTCGAAATTTCTTGTTCACGATTCCCGACACCTTTAGAGCCTCCACCTGCGGTCATCAGCTGTAAATAGTCAATGATAATCAATTTGATACCATATTGTGACGACAAACGACGTGCTTTCGCTCGTAAATCGAAAATCGAAATGGACGGTGTATCATCAATATACAAAGGAGCTTTTTCCAGATCTTTCACACGCGTACTCAATACATGCCACTCGTGAGGCTCTAATTTTCCTGTACGTAATTTTTCTGACGGAAGGCTTGTCTCCGAAGATATTAAACGTGTGATTAGCTGTACCGACGACATTTCTAACGAGAAGAACGCTACGGGAATCCCTTGACCAACGGCAATGTTTCGAGCCATCGACAGAGTAAGTGCTGTTTTTCCCATCCCCGGACGGGCGGCTACGATAATTAAATCACTCGCCTGCCAACCTGATGTAAGTTGATCCAATTTAGTAAATCCCGAAGGGATGCCACTAAATCCATCAGTTTTGTTGGATATATCTTGGATTTTTTTTAATGCTTTGATTACCAACTCTTCCGCTGATTCGCTCGACCGTTTTAAATTCCCTTGAGCTACTTCATAAAGTTTAGACTCTGCCGAATCCAACAAATCAAAAACATCGGTGGTTTCATCATACGCCTCCTCAATAATTTCTGATGATATTTGAATCAACCTACGTTGGATGAATTTCTGCATGATAATTCGTGCGTGAAACTCAATATGTGCCGAAGAAGACACTCGTTGTGTCAATTGGATTAGGTAATATTCTCCCCCTGCAGCCTCCAGATTACCATTTTTACGCAACTGCTCCACTACTGTTAATAAGTCAATGGGTTCCGATTGTTGAAAAAGGTCGTAAATAGCTTGGTAAATAAATTGATGTTGTTTTTTGTAGAAAACATCAGGTGTGAGTTTGTCAATAACGTCATCTACTCCTTTTTTGTCAATCATCATAGCACCGAGTACAACTTGCTCAATACTAATGTCTTGTGGAGGGATTTTTCCACGTTCTAAATTAATGATTGAAGAAGAAACAGGTGAAGTTTCTTGTATGGTTGTATATGGTTGTAAATCTTTCATAGTGCGAAATTAGAAAAAAAAACAATTCAAAGAAGAGAGATCTATGAACATCGTTTGTTAATAAGCTGTTGATAAAGTTTGAAAAGCTTCATTAAAAAAAGGTAAGTATTGATTATCAACACTTACCTTTTTTGTTATTTTTAAATAGATTTGTATCCCTATTCTTTGAAAACCCCCATATTCAAGTACTTATCCATTCTTTTTTGAACAAGTTTGTCTGTTGGTAACTTTTTCAGTTCGTTGTAGGTTTCTAAAATAACTTTGCGAACAGCCAAAAAGGTAGTTTCTCTATCGCGATGAGCTCCTCCCAATGGTTCTCTGATGATTTCATCGACCAATTTAAGTTTTTTCATGTCAGGAGCAGTTAACTTCAGAGCTTCGGCAGCTTCTTTTTTATATTCCCAACTTCTCCATAAAATGGAAGAACACGATTCAGGCGAAATTACTGAATACCAAGTGTTTTCAAGCATATACACACGGTCTCCAATCCCAATTCCCAAAGCACCTCCTGAGGCTCCCTCACCGATGATAAATACAATAACAGGTACTTTCAATCGTGACATTTCCAATATGTTACGGGCAATAGCCTCGCCTTGTCCTCTTTCTTCAGCTTCAATTCCAGGGAAAGCTCCAGGTGTGTCAACCAAACAAACAATGGGAATGCCAAATTTTTCAGCCGATTTCATCAAACGCAATGCTTTCCGATATCCTTCAGGATTTGCCATACCAAAATTTCGGTACTGTCGCATTTTTGTATTTACCCCTTTTTGTTGTCCTATGAACAAGAAACTTTGATCTTCGATTTTCCCAAATCCTCCTATCATTGCTTTATCGTCTTTTACAGTACGATCACCGTGAAGTTCTAAAAAGGAATCCCCACATAATGCATTGATATAATCAAGCGTGTAAGGTCTGTCCAGATGACGTGAAATCTGTACTCGTTGCCAAGGGGTTAAATTTCCGTATATTTCTTTTTTAACTTGGTTGAGTTTCTTTTCAATTTTTTTACAAGCATCCGTCATGTCCACATCGCTTTTGTCACCGATGATGGCACATTTCTCCATTTGCTCTTCTAATTCTTTGATTGGCAGTTCAAAATCTAAATACTCCATATCACTAGTCTATTTTGATTTATATTCAGACAAAAGTACAAATTTTTTGTATAGATAATTCGTTTTTTGAAAAAAATATTTTGTAAGCAAAGAAAATAACTTGATTTTCAGTAAAAAAATGTTGTTTAATGATAAAAAAAATATTTTTTAAAACTCAACATAAATAAAAAAACTGCCCGAAGACAGTTTTTTAAAATCGTTAATTTAATCGGGTTTACTTGTTGTAAACAGATTCTTTCTTGAAGTGTTTCGCTAATAGATAGTAAACTACAGCACGATGCTTTGTTTTGTTGGATCTTCCGTAAGTTTCGATAACTGAATCAATAGCTTTGTCTAATTCAGGCCCGTCGCTTAATCCTAACTTTTTAATTAAAAAGTTTTGCTTCACGCGATCCAATTCCATTTGGTCAGAACCTGCAACAGTTGATGAATCCGCGTTGTAAATGGAAGGACCTAATCCTACGGTCACTTTTTTTAGAAAATCTAAATCGGGAGTAACTCCACACTTTTCTTTTAAATCTTTGGCGTAAACCTCAATAAGTTCGTCTCTTTTACTCATATCAATCAATGTTTATAAATTAAAGTGTGAAGTTAGTCTATTTTTTTAATACTTGAAAGTAGTTTAACAAAACTTTATCGTTTTCAGTGCGTGGTGTGTGTACTTCCAACAGGCGTGGTCGGTCTGATTTTTCAAATAAAATATGTAGTTTATTTGTTAAATCAGTGATATTGTCAGCTTGGTCATAGTCCCATTCGTACATTTTACAAAGATGCATGGCTGTAAGTTGATGTGGAGTTTCAAAATAAGTTTCGAAATGCTTATCGTTTTTGTCCCCAGGAAGAATTCTGAAAATGCCTCCTCCTTGGTTATTTATCAGAATGATACGAAAATTTTTCGGAACGTAGTGATTCCATAGCCCGTTACTATCGTAGAAGAAACTCAAATCTCCCGTAATCAACAGGGTCGGTCGCTGGCTTCCTATAGCAGCTCCGATGGCTGTTGAAGTACTTCCATCAATACCACTCGTTCCCCGATTACAAAAAATTTGCCAAGAAGGGTTTAAGCGAAATAGCTGAGCATAGCGAACAGTAGAGCTATTACTTAATTGAACCATTTGATTATCAGGAATGTTTTCAAATATTTTTTTGTAAACCTTCAAGTCAGAATAAGGAATTTGATTAATATATTCCAGATGACGTTTGTGAATTTCCGTATTTACAGTAGTCCAACGTTTTTGATAATTCGATGAAATGGTTTTTAATTCCAGCGATATGTCCGTAAAAAATGAATTTATATCTGTTTTTAAATGATCGGTCAGACAAAAGTATGAATCATAACCTTTGTATCTATCAACGTGATAATGAAATTTAGGCTGATATTTCCGGAGGAATTGTTTAATCTTTTTTGATACTACTAATCCACCAAAAGTAAGTAAAAAATCGGGTTGTAAATCTGCTTTTAGGGATTCATCTTTTTCCGTATAAGTTAGTAATTTATCAATATAGGGAATAAATTTTTCGTGATGTAAATTCGAGGTAGTTTCTGTTAAAACCAGAACAGAAGGGTCTTCGGCCAATTTTTCTATATATCTATTTTCTAATTCGTTTGGCGATAAAACTCCAACCAATACCATTTTCTTTTTTGACTGATTCCACGCCTGTATGAAATTTTTGTTCTGAGCGGGTGTTGCACTATAAATACGTTCTCTCTCCGAAAAATTCTCGAAAGGAAAAATTTCGTTGGTGGTTGTATAGAGAGGCTCTTCAAAAGGAGCGTTGATATGTACAGGCAATCGTTCTGCAATCGCAGTATTCAAAGCTCGGTTCAGTTCATAGATGTTACTCGCATCACTATGTTGTTTATCCGATAAATTAGCGTTATAGCCACTGTGGTTCATCAATACGTTCTGTTGGCGTATGGTTTGCCCGTCACCAATATCAATTTTGTCTGAAGGTCGGTCAGCAGAAATTACTACCATAGGAATGTTGCTGTAAAAAGCCTCACTTACAGCAGGATAATAATTCAATAAAGCCGATCCTGAAGTACAAACTACTGCTACAGGATGTTTTTTCTGTTGAGCAATTCCCAATGCAAAAAACGCAGCACAACGTTCATCAACAATGCTGTAACACGTGAAAAAAGGATCGTTGGAAAAGCCAATAGTCAGAGGCGCATTACGTGAACCTGGTGAGATGACTATGTGCTGTATGTTTTTCGTCTTACATGCTTGGATGATATGTTGTGCAAGTTTGATAGCGGGTAATTTCATTATTTTTTTGATATTGTTTTTTATTCGACAATCGTATGGTGATTTCTTTCTTTAGAGGTATGAAGCTGTTGATTTTCCTTATATGATTTTATCTTCGGTTTCTTCATCAATAGAAAATAGAAACAAGTGATAAACCAACTCAGCCAAAATAAGTAGAACCCAAAATGAAATTTCTGTTTCATTACCTTGTGCATTGTGGTTGTGAAGTCCTGATAAGTCAAGTAGACACCCGCCACACCCAAGGCAAACAATAAGGCAACTACAATTTTCATTCCCCAAAAGCCGATCAGTTTTCGCAAGAGGTAAAGTAACAAAATGATAGCCAAATGCACAGTAAAAATCAATAAAGCAGTTTTCCACCATGTTTTGAAAACGAGATATTCTCTGTATTTCAAGCTGATTCCTACGCGTCCAAGGAAAGACATTTGTGAAATAAGAATCCCTGAAACAAGGCTACTTATAGCTTGAAAGAGCGTCAGTATGATAGCATTTTTCATTCGTAAATCATAAATATGTTAATCACTTAGCTACTTTCCATCCTTCTTGTTCACTGAATTTCAGTTTGAATTTTCGAGAGATAAAATCTGATTTTGGGGTTGAATCATCTCCAAAGTAGTAAAATGGAGTTTTTTCTTTATCTAAAAATACGGTACAAACAGCATTTTTCTCTGATTTTTTCTCAATCACAACTTCCTTACTTTCATTGAGTTTGTATAGAATAGTTTTAACCAACGTATGGTTTCTGTTCTGTTGTACTACATAGGGCAATGCTTTTTTTGTTAAGTTTGTTGTTACCACAAAAATGGAGTCTTTTGTAAACCATTTTTTTCGGGTTTTTTCGTTGTTGATTTCAATCAATCCTTCTTCTTGTAACTTTTCTAAAGAGGTGAGTAGTTCCCGCTGTTTTTTCGAGTCAATCCGTTGTTTTGAAGTGTCAAATTTACCTTGCTCAAAAATAGGGTGCTGTTCCAAATGATCAATAATCAGTTCCTGAGCGTCTTTTGCAGTCAACTCTCCTTTTGGAGTACAAGAAAAAAGCCATAAAAAACAGAAGGGCAGTAAGATAAATGTTTTCATATATTTATAATTTTTAAGTTTTCGTACGTAGGATAATTTTTTTGTATAAAGGACGCACAAAGGTATGAAAAAATCAAGTAATGTGCAATATCTTTTCAAGCCAATACTATTCTTTTCTGTTGTCTGTTTTTTTGCTTGACATCGGCTTATTTATGATTCGTAAAATCAGTATAATTTTTTGATATTCAAAAATATATAATAAGATTACACATATAATAACTAAAATAATTTGTCTCGAAAAGATGAAAAATTAACAAACTTCAGAAAAAGAATACATATGAAAAACTAAATTAAAGAAGATATCTTTAAAAAAGAATCTGAAAAACTTTGAAAATCAATTGTTTATAAAATAAAGCTTTTGTTACTAAAAAAAACTTAAAAATTTTAACAACTACATATGGTGGTATATTCCTCAAAATGTATATATTTGCCGATTGAAGAAAAAAAGAATTAGTAATTAATATTTAAAATGCAAAACAAGGGACTTATTAAACTATTTGCACTGTTGTTCGGACTTGTGAGCGTGTATCAGCTTTCATTTACGTTTGTGGCGAATAGGGTAGAGAACAAGGCTAAAGCATTTGCTGAGGCAAAGGTGTTAAGTTCAGAAACGGACTATGTTTCTAAACGCGAAAGAGTTGAATCTCAGTATTTAGACTCTATGTTAGGACAATCGGTGTATAACATCGGTGTGACGAAATACACCTACGGTGAAGTCAAAGAAAAAGAGCTCAACAGAGGTCTTGACTTGAAAGGAGGTATTAACGTAATCCTGCAAATTTCTGTAAAAGACATCTTAAAAGGGTTGGCGAACAATTCAAAAGACCCTATTTTTAACAAATCATTAGCTGAGGCTGATGAGCTTTTGGTAAAAACAGACCGCACTTATTTGGATTTGTTTTTTGAGGCATACCAAAATAATGGTGGAAAATTGGCATCTCCTGAGGTTTTCGCTAATAAAGCGTTGAGCGATGAGATAAACATACAAATGCCTGATAATGAAGTTCGTCCAATAATTAAACGCAAAGTGGATGAGTCTATCACTTCAGCTTTTGAGGTATTGCGTAAACGTATCGACAAGTTTGGAGTTTCACAACCTAATATTCAACGTTTAGGAACTTCGGGGCGTATTCTGATTGAGCTTCCAGGAGCCAAAGATGTTACCCGTGTTAAAACTTTGTTACAAAGTACAGCTCAACTGGAGTTTTGGGAAACATTTAAAAACGTAGAGGTATTTCCTTATTTAGAGGCTTTAAACCAACAGTTGGTAGCAACTATCAAACCACAGGCTACGGAAACCACTTCTGCGATTGACTCACTACTTACTGATGTTAAGAAAGACTCTGTAAATCAAGTCAATCCTTTGTTTGATTTACTGAAACCTGTACCTACTTACGAGGGTTCTCCAGTGCTATTCGGTGCAAGTATTAAGGATACAGCAAAAGTAAATAGTTATTTAAAATCAACAGACGCAAAACGTTTGTTGCCACCAAATTTACAATTCGTAAAATTCGTTTGGGGAAAACCAGCTAAAAATACGGATGTGATTGAGTTATATGCTTTGAAAGGTAACCGAGACAATGTAGCATCCTTGACAGGAAACGTAATTACAGATGCTTCTCAAACCTTTGATATGAGAAACCAACCTGCGGTATCTATGCAGATGGATGGTAAAGGTGCGAGAATATGGGAAAACCTTACTGATAAAGCATTTAAGGAACAAGGAAATATAGCTATTGTGTTGGATGACATAGTTTATTCAGCACCAGGAGTTACTAATGGAGCTATTGCGGGTGGTCGTTCTGAAATCACAGGAAATTTCACTTTAAACGAAGCAATTGACTTGGCTAACGTACTTCGTGCAGGTAAATTACCTGCTGGAGCTGACATCGTTCAATCGGAAGTAGTTGGGCCATCTTTGGGACAAGAGGCTATTGATAGCGGGTTTAATTCGTTTTTGATTGCTACTATTTTTATCTTTGCTTGGATGATTTTCTATTACGGAAGAGCAGGGGTTTATGCAGATATTGCATTGATTTTGAATATCTTATTAGTTTTTGGTGTATTAGCAAGTTTAGGAGCTGTATTGACTCTTCCTGGGATTGCGGGTATCGTATTGACTATCGGTATGGCTATCGATGCGAATGTGTTGATTTTTGAACGTGCAAAAGAAGAGTTGGCTAAAGGGAAAGGAGTAGCACAAGCTGTTCAAGACGGTTTCAATAATGCTCTTTCTTCCATTTTAGATGCGAATATTACAACAGGATTGACTGCTATTATCTTATTATTCTTTGGAAGTGGCCCTATCCAAGGTTTCGCTACTACTTTACTAATAGGTATTATCACTTCGTTGTTCACGGCTATTTTTATCACACGTATTTTGATTGAATATAGCTTAGAGAAAAAACATGATCTTGCTTTCTCTACAAATTTGACTAAAAACTTATTCAAAAACGTAAATATCAATTTTATAGGAAAACGTAAAATAGGATATATTGTTTCTGGAATAGCTGTTTTGGTAAGTATCATATCTTTATCTACACGAGGATTGAATCAAGGTATTGATTTCGTAGGAGGTAGAACCTACCAGATTCGTTTTGAACACCCAGTTGTAGCTTCCGAGGTGGCTGCCGAATTACAGCAGTACTTAGGAACTACTGAAGTAAAAACATTTGGTGCAGCAAATCAGATTAAGGTTTCTACAAAATATAAGGTAGAGGAAGAAAGCACTCAGGTAGATAATGAAATTCAAGAATTGCTTCACAAAGGATTGCAAAAATTTTTACCAGCAGGATATAGCTACGAAGAGTTTTCGAATGCAGAGACCGATGCTATTGGTATCGTTCAGTCAATGAAAGTAGGACCAACAATAGCAGAAGACATTAAGAGTAGTGCTTACTGGTCAGTTATTGGTTCACTAATTGTGATTGCTCTCTACATCCTATTCCGATTCAGAAGATGGCAATTCTCTGTGGGTACAGTAGTGTCATCTGCGCACGACGTGATTTTGGTATTAGGTATTTTCTCATTGACATATAGTTTTATGCCATTCAATATGGAGATTGACCAAGCCTTCATTGCAGCCATCTTGACTGTGGTAGGATATTCGCTCAATGACACGGTGATTATCTATGACCGTATACGTGAGTATATGAAAGAGCCTAATTTTACCAAAGAGAAAATCAATGTAGCACTTAACAGTACACTTAGCCGTACGTTAAACACCTCTATTACTACTTTGGCAGTATTGGTAACTATCTTTATCTTTGGTGGGGAATCCTTGCGTGGATTTATGTTCGCTATGATTGTAGGTGTACTTGTAGGTACTTATTCTTCACTATTCATAGCAGCACCTATGATTTACGATACTTTGGAAAAAGATTTTGATAAGAAAAATACAAGCGAAAGCTAATATATTTTTTGAGGTTATTACAAAAAAGGAGCTATAAATTGTTTATAGTTCCTTTTTTTATTACCTTTGTAGGTGTGTTGTGCAGTCTATTGATAGTGTTAAGAGTTATTTTATAATAAATGTTATAAAATAAAAGCGTGTTTGAAAGAAAATATTCCAGATTTTTGATTAAATCGGTGCTGTATTTTTGTTTTAGATTGAACTCGTCTTGACTTTTTATTTTGCTTAAATTACTATCTCAAAGCACTTTACCAAAGTTTTTAAGACTTTGGCAAAGTGCCAAAAATATGAAAATCATTAAGTTAAATCTCTTGCATAAATCTTTTTATGGATTTTTAACGAAAGAATCATTATATTTAATTTTATTTACTTTTTAATGATTATTTTTTTTAAATAAGTAGAGATAGATTCATTATAATAGGAACTCAAAAATAATAAAGTGATGAAAAAGATTTTATTTTTAGCATCTATATGGTTGATGATCATCGGATGTAGTGGTAGTAAAATTGAGGATGATCCTGAAGGAATCATCATAAGTAATGGAAAAATCGTTGATATGGGAAATCCTGCATCGGACGGTTGTGGTTGGCTCATAGAAATTAATGGGATATATTTTGCTATGGATGGTTTTGATAATCAGTTTCAAACCAATGGATTACATGTAAAAGTAAGTTATCTTCATACCAAGTTTCACTACTTATGTGGACGAGGAGGAAAACCTTTTAGCGTCATAAAAATCATCAGAATGGACAAAATGTAGCTGCTTTTTGAAAATAAGTTACTTTTTTCTTCATAATTCAAAAATATAGTCTATATTTGCACCTTGAATTAATAACTGAGGTCGAGAACCTCTAAAAATTAAACTTTTATGCCAGTAAAAATTAGATTACAAAGACACGGAAAAAAAGGAAAACCATTTTATTGGGTGGTTGCTGCTGATTCACGTGCAAAAAGAGATGGTAAATTCCTTGAAAAAATTGGAACTTACAATCCTGTATCAAACCCTGCTCAAATCGACTTAAACGTTGATGCTGCAGTAAAATGGTTAAAAAACGGAGCTCAACCTACTGACACAGCTCGAAGAATCCTTTCTTACAAAGGAGCTTTGTTGAAATATCACTTGTTGGGAGGTGTTGCCAAAGGAGCTTTAACATTAGAGCAAGTTGAAGCTAAATTCAACGCTTGGTTGGAAGAAAAATCAGGAAAAATTACTTCTAAAGAAGAAAAATTAGCGAAAGACAAAGCAGAGGCAAAAGCTAAGTCTTTGGCAGCTGAAAAAGAGGTAAGTGAAAAGCGTAAAAATGCTGCCGTAGCTGAGGCTCAAGTAGAAGAAAACGCTGAAACACCTGAAAACAACGAAACTGAGGCATAATTATGACTTTGAAAGATTGCTTCTATGTAGGAACAATTGTATCAAAATTCAGTTTTAAAGGCGAAGTTTTAGTCAAATTAGACTCAGACGACCCTGAATTGTATGAAAATTTGGAATCAGTTTTTATTGCCTTAGGTAATAATCTGGTTCCTTTTTTTGTTGAGAAATGTTCCTTGCATAAAACAGACTTACTGCGTATCAAATTTGAAGATGTTTCAAGTGAAGCAGATGCTGATGCTTTAATGAAATCAAAACTTTATTTACCATTGTCTTTCTTGCCAAAATTGACAGGGAATAAGTTTTATTTTCACGAAATTATAGGCTTCACGATGGAGGATGTGAATTATGGTTACGTTGGAAAAATTGTCGGCGTGAATGACATTACTTCACAAGCTCTGTTTGAGGTCGAAAATGACGGAAAGGAATTACTTATCCCCATGAACGATGAATTTATCGAAAAGGTGGATAGACAGCACAAAAAAATCATCGTCAAAACCCCTGAAGGCTTGATTGATTTATATATGGAGTAAATCTTCTCTACAAAAGCAATACAATATGCTTTCTATTATTTCAACGCTTCATACACAATGCGTTGAATCTTTGGACGGATGTTTTCTTTGATTAGTAGATTATTTTCAGCTGTTGGGAATGTCCTGTTCGATAGAAATACGATAATCACCTCATTCTCAGGATCTGCCCAAGCATATGTTCCGGTGAAACCTGTATGTCCAAAGCTCGACATTGGTACGCATCCACAAGTAGGGCCTTCTCCTTCGAGTTGTGGCTTATCAAAACCGAGTCCTCTTCGGTTTTTTTCGCTACAAAATGTACATGTATTGAACAAAGTGAGTGCTTGAGGTTGTAAAAACCAAGTGCCTCCATAGTAGCCATTTTGTAAAAATAGTTGCATCATTTTGGCTACATCGTCTGCTGTACCAAAAAGTCCCGCGTGTCCTCCCACTCCGCCGAGCATAGCGGCACCTTGATCGTGTACGTAGCCTCGGATTTCTTGATGACGAAAATATGTATCTACTTCAGAAGGTGCTATGCTTCCCAACGAAAAACGTTTCAAAGGAAAATAGGTCAGATGATAAGCTCCCATTTTTGCATAAAAATGTTCATCAATTACTTGGTCTAACGTTTTTTTATAGGTTTCTTCAATATATTTTTTAAAATAGTAATAAGGTAAATCGCTGTACAAATAGCGTTTTTTCTTAATTAAATCGCTACTGTCGATGCGTTGATACATTATGTTGACATACTCGGATTTCATAAATAAATCTTTTGCTACTTGCACGTTGTAGTCCTTTGTTTTTTGGGTGTTATACCACTCTGATAATGGTTTTTTATCGGGGTCGAGCGTTTGCATGTAAAAAGGAATCCAGGACTGAAATTGGGCGTAATGAGACAATACGTCCAAAATTTTCATTTTCCCTTTGTTGGTGTTCTTTAAATAGGGTAATATATCTGAAAATGTACCATTTACATTGAATTTATCTTCTGAATACATTTTCATCAATTGTGGTACGGTTACTAATATTTTGGTCAGAGAAGCTAAATCATAAATGGTGTTGTCGGTAACTTTATTTTTATCGTTGTAGTCCAAAGTTCCGAAATTTTTACGGTAGATAATTTTCCCTTGTTTGGCAACTAAAATTTGCATTCCGGGAGCCATTCTTTTCGACAATACCTCTTTTGCCACACTGTCAATGCGATTCAGTTTAGTTGAGCTAATTCCGACACTTTCAGGTAATCCATAGGATAATCTTCCTATTTTTGGAGTTTGTATAGATGTGTTTACAGGTAGGAGTGGATGTGCGGATACTGGAAGCACCCCCTTTCCTTCAATGGCACCGAAAATTAACTGAGCTGTTTTCTCTTGTGCTACTTTGTGATTTTGATAGGAAACGATAATTGCTTCAATGTTTGAAATGTCTTTGACATCCAACAATGCATATGGGCGAGTGAATATGGATAAAATCACTTTCTTCTTCTTAGCGATATTTTCTAACCACAATAGCTCGTCTTTGGTGAATTGGTAAGCATCCCATGGAGTTCGATTCGGACGGTGTAGCCCTATGATAACGGTTTCAAAGGATGCGATATCTTTTTGTAATTGTTCTATCGATTTGGGTTCAATAAGAGAGATATCGGCATATTTTTGAAGCGTTGTGTAAAATGTCCACCCACTGTCGTTTCCAAATTTGACGTAAGCAATTTTTTTGTCTACATCCTTGATTGGTAGAGTTTTATTGTTGTTTTTAGCTACTGTTAAGGCGTTTTCAAAAATCTGTTCAGTAAGCAAATCATCCTCCAAGCTATGTAAATTATCGTATATGGTCTTTTCATCCAATGGGGTGAATGAGGTTAATCCTACTTTGTATTTTGCCATTAAAATTTTCTTTACTGAATATGCTAAACGCTCCTCAGTAATCCGATTTTGCTGATAGGCTTTTTTCATAGCTTCAAAACCTACCGCCATATTTTCAGGCATTAGCAAAATATCATTTCCTGCCAAAAAAGCTGCTACTTCTACTTCTCCCACAGGCATATATTCTGCTACTCCCTTCATACCTAAAGCGTCGGTGAAAATTAGGCCTTGGAATCCCATTTTATTCTTCAAAAGCTCGGTAATGATGGTATAGGATAGGGAAGAGGGTAGTCCTTTTTTGGGTTCCAAAGCAGGAATATTTAGATGTCCAACCATTACACTTGCCACTCCACTATCCACCAATTTGCGAAATGGATAAAGGTCTATGCTGTCAATACGGTGAGCTGAAAATTCAATGAGCGGAAGAGTTTTATGTGAATCTTTGGCTGTGTCGCCATGTCCTGGGAAATGCTTGGCACTGCCTAACACACCCGCCGATTGCATTCCATGGGTAAAGGCAATCCCTTTGATAGCTACATTTTCTTTATCTTCACCGAAAGCACGATTTCCAATAATTGGGTTAGCAGGGTTCGTATTCACATCAATATCAGGTGCAAAATTGAATTGCATCCCCATGTGTCTGCAGTGTTGCCCGATGCGGAAAGCGGCTTTTTCGATAAGTTTTTCGTCTTTTACAGCTCCCATAGTCATATTCCACGGGTAGGCATAGGTAGAATCTAAACGCATCGCCAGTCCCCATTCGGCATCCATTGCCATAAAAAGTGGTACTTTTGATAGGGATTGATACTCATTATTGAGTTTTGCTTGTCTTTTTGGCCCTCCTTTGGAAAAAATTATTCCTCCAATGTGATATTTTTTGATGAAATCTTTTACCACTTCGGTATTTCGGGTGTTAATTTGACTGGAAAATACGGAAACCATAAATAACTGACCGATACGTTCCTCCAGTGTCATCTTTGCGTAGGTTTCTTCTACCCATTTTTTTTGATTTTCAGCATCTTCTGCTAATAATGGATTGGGGGTCTGTGCTTTACTTATTGCAAAAAAAAGGGAGGTTAATGCAAGTATGTATTTTTTCATTATAAATATGTTTTCTACTTTAAAAAATTATCTGTTTAAAAAATTAAGTGTCTTAGAAAATGATGTTAGCTTGGGAATATTCTAAACACTTTCTACTGTTTTTGATTCCCTACTTGGAAAGAAAAATGACATTGGTCGCTGTTTGAATCGTATCCAAACGGATTTGGTTAGGTTTTTAAGTTCAAACACAGGGATTTCTCTTGAACGCAAGGCGATGAACAGTGAAAGTGAGAAACTCACTATAAAATTTCCAAATCCAATAATGAATACTCCTGCAATTGACCATAGCAATAGCTCTAAACCTATGTCAAAGTTTGCACCAAATAAGCCCAATGCTAAATTTCCACTGGCGAAAGTAATGTGTCGGATGTCTAAATCTAGGCCTAAAAACGTACCTATTACTCCTGTACACCCCATAAAAAATCCGAACCATATGTTGGAAACCACTCCGGGCCATTTCTTTTTCATCCAATTGGAAATTTTAATCATTCGTTGTTTGCCTAAAATGGTTTTCAAGACAGGATGTTCTGACAATCGGTAGTAAAAATTATTGAAATTATTTACACTGGCTACATTTCCCGCAATAATTCCAGAAAGAAATAGAAATACTCCTGCAATACAAGCGTGTAAAAAAACGGGTGTTTGTCGGAAATCAAGCTCGGCTAATAATTTATCATGTTTACTTTCTGCCAAGTTATATCCATCCAACAAGAAAGTAAGCCCCCAAATAAGTAGTAACGTCATTGGGAAAGCCGCCAGTACATTTCCTGCAAAGGCGACGAATTGCGAACGGAACAAACGAGCAAACAAGGCCGAAAATTCTGAATAGCGTTTATTTTTCTCTTTCGTGTCTTTGGACTCTAAATTTTCTAAAGTTCGAGCAATTGTTGATGCCGTCATTGCAGGTTGCTTAGTTGCTAAAGTTGCCCCTATTAAATAGATGACTACAAATCCGATGGCATAATTCAAACTATAATTCAAGGCATGGATAAACTCACTTGATTCCGTTTTTGAAAGTGCTAACTTAACTAAACACATGAAACTCACAATAATACCTCCCCAAAAAGCGGTGTTGAACATCAAAAAATATTCCTTTGCATTCGAGGTTATGTAATGTTCTCCCGTTTTACCTGTATAATTCGTAATTTCATAGGTGATATTATACACGCTATCATCAATTAATTTGCTGATATTGTTCTTTTTAGAATTAACACGTACCAAACTCAAGTAAAATTCAATGCTTTTTCGTTTTTTCTCTTCTTCACCGCTGATAAACAAGAAATTATATAACTTCCGGATACGACGTACCTGTTGACGAATGAGCAAAAGAGTTTGATTTACATTGAATGAAACCCCATATTTAGAAGTGTTGTTTACAGCTTTTTCTACGAAATCCTCACACTGCTTTACTAAGATGTCCAGTTGTTTGAGATCTAAATGATGATCCTCTAAACTTAAATAAGGCTTGTCTTGGCTCATTATAGCCCGATGCAAAGCGTTAAGTTCATCGTCTAAAGCAATAAATGGACTTTCCAAAGAGGAATACTCGGGAACCATCCGCATTACATCCGTCTGTAGAGCAAAACCACCCATACGCTGGGAAAGAATCATAATTGCTAGAAGGATTTCCTTGGTGACTCTTCGGTTTTTTGTGTCATCATAAAAAGTTGATAACGAAAGTATTTCTAAAAATTCAAACCAATTGTCCATAGGAATAGCACTCAACCAATTTGTGTCGGAAGATTTGTAAAACAATTGGTTTAGAACGTACTGAATACTGTTGTTTAAAGGCTGATCGGGAATCAATTTATGCCACACACGGCGTCGAAGTTCTTTGAAAAATGAGGTGCTACTGAGTAATCCTGCATCGGTTAGGAGTATGGTCTTTTTTTTATCTGAGAAGACAGAAACGAGTTTTGCTTTCAAAAAATGGGCTTTTTCTTTATCATTTCGTATTTCAGAAAGCAATTCAGTCAAATCAATTGTTGTTTTTTTATTGTACTGCTGACGATAGTAGTCCACCAAATCAAAAATAAAGTCGATATCTTCACTCGTAGTAGCGTTAATATGTTTTTCAAAAATAGCGTAGATTAAGGTATGACTTTTTCTTAGTGTAAGCATATAAAATATTTTAGTGGCAAAGATATAAAAAAGCGATATATTGCAAAAAAAAGATTTGTCATAAAAAACCTATTTTCAATGTTTTTATGCTATTTTTGGATGTGTTTTATTGAGTTTTTTGACACTATCCCTCTAAGTGTGTAAGTTAAAAAGTTGGGGTTAAGTTTTTATAGTTTGAGTCTTTGTGCAAATATAAGCATAAATTGGTTCAAGACAATCCCCCAATTTTGGATAGGCATACTCCACTTTTTGGTAGCTTCTCTCAAAGCCAAGAAAACGGACTTTTGCACAGCTTCGTCTGTTGGGAAAGACAGCTTGTTTTTGGTGTATTTCCGAATCTTACCATTCAGATTCTCAATAAGATTGGTTGTGTAAATAATTTTTCTTATCTCTAACGGAAAATCGAAAAATACGGTCAATTCGTCCCAATTGTCATACCAAGATTTGATAGCATAGCCGTATTTTGACTCCCATTTTTGGGCAAAATCTTCCAAAGCAACCTTGGCAGCTTCCTTGTTAGGGGCAGTATAGATGTGTTTCATATCGGCTGTAAATTCTTTTCTGTCTTTGTAAACCACATACTTACAAGCATTCCTAATCTGATGAACCACACATATTTGCGTTTGTGATTGGGGAAAAACCGTGCGAATGGTTTGCGTAAATCCGTTTAAATTATCGGTGGCAGTAATGAGAATATCTTCCACTCCACGAGCCTTTAAATCAGTGAGAACGCTCATCCAAAAGGCGGAACTTTCATTCTTTCCGAGCCACATTCCTAAAACTTCCTTTTTTCCCTCTCGATTCAAGCCCACAGCAAGGTAAATGGTTTTGTTGACAACTTTTGAGTTCTCACGAACTTTAAAAACGATGCCGTCCATCCAAACAATCAGATACAGCTCGTCCAACGGGCGGTTCTGCCAAGCGACCATTTCATTGGTAACCGCATTGGTAATCCTTGATATTGTGGAAGTTGATACTTCAAAGCCGTACATTTCTTGGATTTGTTCTTCGATGTCGCTCACGCTCATTCCTTTGGCATAGAACGATACGATGATGTTTTCCAAACCATCGATAACGTTCTTGCGTTTAGGGACTAACATTGGGTTAAAACTACCGTCTCTATCCCTAGGAACTTGGATTTGTTCTTCGCCAAAGGAAGTTTTTATCTTCTTGGAAGTGTGTCCGTTACGATAATTTCCATCTTTAGTTTTGTCGTGTTTTTCGTTGTCCAAGTGAACGTCGAGTTCGGCATTGAGCATATGTTCCACCGCTTTTTTGTGGAGCTCTTTAAAGAAACCTGTCAAGTCCTCAGCAGTCTTAAATGACTTGTAAAATTCTTTGCTGTTGAGCAATTCTTCCTTGTTAATCATATCTGTTTAAATTATGGGTCAAAAATAGTTAAAAAGTTATTTCCGAAATTTTTTTTGAGCTTTTAAGGGCTCAAAAAATTTCAGAATAACTTTTCAACTTACACAGATTATGGGATACTCCTAGTTTTTTTACATAAATTCATTTCTTTTCGACTCATGAGATTAGATAATGATGAAGATTTTAAAAAATAAATTTGAGTTCATTATTTATTTTCATATTTTGTACTTTTGTCCTGAAACATAGTAAGCGAAAGCTTAGTATGTGGAACCAAAAATTCAATGCTGTGGATACTTTACCAAAAATCAACTCTCACATACTTTGCTGAAAATTTCTAAACTCCCTACGCTCAGGTAGTATAGATTTTCTAGGCTACATTCATTGATTTTTTTAACGACACATATTCCGCAGTGCGAACTTTGTCTTTAAAGCCGATGAAAAGTGGTTAAAATACTGAAAATCAGTGTTTAACCATTAAGAAAATATATGTAATTAAGTACTGAACTCAAAAGATAAATTTGGAAGTTTTTTTACTTGTTTTGAAATTGATATTTGGTATGGCTAATTTATCGTTCAAAGTAAAACTTCATTGAGAATGACTTATTCTAAGATTTCAGCCTTTAATATTCATAGATATTTGGCTAAATGTTTATGCGAATAAATCATTCTCAATTCAAAAAAAATAACAATATTATCAAACGAATAATTGATACATAACCTGTTTACCATACAGATTTGATATCTGATTAAATAAGCAACTTAGTAAAACTTTTTCATAAAAGTGTTATTTACGCTTCAGAAATCGTTTATGATTACTTGGTTCTCCGTTTGTGTATTCTTGTAAAATCAAAATGTTATCCGAATCAGAAAATTCATATCGAAATTCATATACCGAAGCAGAAACTTTAAAACCAGAGCCAGGGTTTAACACGTAGAGTCTATCTCCTTTTGTATAATAATATTCTACTCTTTGATTACTTTCTCCTGTTTCTCGGTCTATCCGAAGATGTTCCCCAATTTTTGTGTATTCACTATAAAACGTAACAGTAACAACTTCCTCAAATGTTTTAGAATTTATTACAGCCCATTTCCCAAAGAAACGGCTGTCTCTTTTTTGAGATTTAAAATAATCAGCCGTCATGTTTTCATCTTCCGAACAAGCGAATACACCCAATAATGCGAATAAAAAACAAAACTTTTTCATAAAAGTGTTATTTACGTTTCAAAAACTCTTTGTAATTACTTAGTTCTCCGTTTGTATATCCTTGTAAAACCAAAATGTTATCCGAATTAGAAAATTCATATCGAAATTCTTTTACCGAAGCCGAAACTTTAAAACCAGAGCCAGGGTTTAATACATAGAGTCTATCTCCTTTTGTGTAATAATATTTTTTTTGAGAATAATATGGTTCTCCCGTAAGATAGAAATATTGTAACTCACCATCCTCAATATAGTTACGTGTAAAGTCTGAAAGTTCTTCCAATGTATCAGAATCAACAAATATCCATTTTCCAAAGAAACGACTGTCTCGTTGTTGAGCTTTAAAATAATCAGCCGTCATATCTTTATCTTCCGAACAAGCGAATACACCTAACAATGCGAATATAAAACAAAACTTTTTCATGAAAGTGTTATTTACGTTTCAAAAATTCTTTGTAATTACTTAGTTCTCCGTTTACATATAGTTGTAGAATCAAGATATTATCCGAATCAGAAAATTCATATCGAAATTCATATATCGAAGCAGAAACTTTAAAGCCAGAGCCAGGGTTTAACACATAGAGTCTATCTCCTTTTGTATAATAATATTCTATTCTTTTATTTTTTTCTCCTGTCTCTCGATATATATGAATCAACTCTCCATTCTCCGAATATTCAGGATAGACAGTGGTCATTACTTCTTCTAAGGTGTTTATATCTACGTCATTCCATTTTCCAAAGAAACGGCTATCCCGTTGTTGGGCTTTAAAATAATCAGCCGTCATATGTTCATCTTCCGAACAAGCGAATACACCTAACAATGCGAGTATAAAATAAAACTTTTTCATGAAAGTGTTATTTACGTTTGAAAAATTCTTTGTAACTACTTAGTTCTCCGTTTGTATAGTCTTGTAAAACCAAAATGTTATCCGAATCAGAAAATTCATATCGAAATTCATATATCGAAGCAGAAACTTTAAAGCCAGAGCCAGGGTTTAGCACATAGAGTCTATCTCCTTTTGTATAATAATATTCCACCCTTTTATTTTTTTCTCCTGTCTCTTGATATATGCGAAGAAGTTCCCCAATTTCTGTATATTCTCTATAAAACGTAGTAGAGACAACTTCTTCAAATGTATCAGAATTAACATATGTCCATTTCCCAAAGAAACGGCTATCCCGTTGTTGGGCTTTAAAATAATCAGCCGTCATATGTTCATCTTCCGAACAAGCGAATACGCCTAACAATGCGAGTATAAAATAAAACTTTTTCATAAAAGTGTTATTTACGTTTGAAAAATTCTCCTTTATCGCCTTTTCGATACTCCTCTAATGTTTGAATGATTAAAATATTACTATCATCAGAGAACTTATATTTATATTCACTTACGGAAGCAGAAACTTTAAAACCAGCTCCTGGGTTCAGTAAATATATAGCATTTTCTTTTGTATAGTAATATTCCACTCTGTTATTTTTTTCTCCTGTATCTCGGTATATCAGATGAAATTCCCCTTCTTCGGTATATTCACTGTAAAATGTTGTAATTTCCTCTTCTAAGGTATTAGGGTTTACAGCCATCCATTTCCCAAAGAAACGACTATCCCGTTGTTGGGCTTTAAAATAATCAGCCGTCATATGTTCATCTTCCGAACAAGCGAATACACCCAATAATGCGAATAAAAAATAAAACTTTTTCATAAAAGTGTTATTTACGTTTCAAAAACTCTTTGTAATTACTTAGTTCTCCGTTTGTATATCGTTGTAAAACCAAAATGTTATCCGAATTAGAAAATTCATATCGAAATTCTTTTACCGAAGCCGAAACTTTAAAACCAGAGCCAGGGTTTAATACATAGAGTCTATCTCCTTTTGTGTAATAATATTCCACCCTTTTATTTTTTTCTCCTGTCTCTTGATATATGCGAAGAAGTTCCCCAATTTCTGTATATTCTCTATAAAACGTAGTAGAGACAACTTCCTCAAATGTTTCAGAATTAACGTATATCCATTTTCCAAAGAAACGGCGGTCTCGTTGTTGGGCTTTAAAATAATCAGCCGTCATATGTTCATCTTCCGAACAGGATAATACACCCAATAATGCGAGTATAAAATAAAACTTTTTCATAAAAGTGTTATTTACGTTTGAAAAAACCTCCTTTATCGCCTTTTCGATACTCCTCTAATGTTTGAATGATTAAAATATTACTATCATCAGAGAACTTATACTTATATTCACTTACCGAAGCGGAAACTTTAAAACCAGCTCCTGGGTGTAATACATACAATGTATTCTCCTTTGTGTAATAATATCTCTTTCTTTCATCTTTTTCTCCTGTTTCTCGGTCTATCAAATCAAACACCCCTTCTTCGGTATATTCACTATAAAAGGATGTTATTTTCTCCTCTAAGGTATTAGGATTTACAGCCTTCCATTTCCCAAAGAAACGGCTATCCCGTTGTTGGGCTTTAAAATAATCAGCCGTCATATGTTCATCTTCCGAACAAGCGAATACGCCTAACAATGCGAATAAAAAATAAAACTTTTTCATAAAAGTATTATTTACGTTTCAGAAATCGTTTATAATTACTTAGTTCTCCGTTTGTGTATTCTTGTAAAACCAAAATGTTATCCGAATCAGAAAATTCATATCGAAATTCATATACCGAAGCGGAAACTTTAAAACCAGAGCCAGGGTTTAATACATAGAGTCTATCTCCTTTTGTATAATAATATTCCACACTTTTATCTTTTTCTTCAGTGTCTCTATGTATGAGAAAAAGTTCCCCAATCTTTGTATATTCACTATAAAACGTAACAGTGACAATTTCCTCAAATGTTTTAGAATTTATTACTGCCCATTTCCCAAAGAAACGGCTGTCTCGCTGTTGGGCTTTAAAATGTTCAGGGGTCATATCTTTATCTTCCGAACAAGCGAATACACCCAATAATGCGAATAAAAAATAAAGTTTTTTCATCGTACCTCTCGTATTAAATAAGTGTTGCTATCCGTAAAAAGACCACTGGGTGTTACCAAAGGACTATACCAATTCGATACATTCACGCCGTATGCTTTCTTGGAACACCACCAAACCAAGGTTGTGCAAGTAAAACGTCTTGGAGCAGCCCATTTGGCAGTTGCAAACTCATACCACTTTACGTACTCTTTTCCTAAATGATGTCTTGCTTCATCGGCTAAAGCATCCGTGTTTGCCATTCGAGTTACTTCTCGGTATAATCCACTTCTAAAACCACGCCATCTCCAAACCCAGCAGGTTTTTATTGAACAAGAAGTTTTTAGCAAAATAGCTGATAATGTCAAAGCTATTGCCTTTAATTGAATTTTGGTAGTAAATCGAATCATGTTGTTTTTATTAAAATTATCCGTAAGCAAAGGTATACGGTTTATTCCAATAAAACTATTCTAATTTAGAATAATTCCATTAAAATTTAAAATAATTATAAAAATAACTTTTTATTTCATTATTTTTTTCGTATCTTCGTACAAACCTAAAAAATGACACTATGAATTACTTAACTAAAATCAAAAAAATCCGATTGGAGAAAAAAATATCCCAAGAAGATATTGCTTTTCAATTAGGTATTTCCCAATCAGCCTATGCTAAAATTGAGACAGGAAAACAAAAACTTTCAGCTGAACAACTTATTAAAATTTCTAAAATTCTTTCCATTGACTTAAAAGAGCTTAGTGATTCGTCTTCTTAACCCATATTTACGCATTGGGTTAGGGCAACGTATGAAATATTATCTTTAGAGTTACTATCCTTCAAACCACATAGGAACATAGATTTTACGCTGTGTCTCTATGTGGTTTTAGATTTAATTTACAGTGACTCTATTTCTGTTTTTTTACAAGTTTTTAGAGTTGAAAACTATTCAAATATATGCATTAATGGTTGATAATAAGTAAATTTTGTCATGCTTTGTGTTAGTTTAATATTTTAAAAACTGACAAAAAGTCATTTTTTATCCAATGGTATATAACTTGACAATAATTGAGTGAATCTAAAAAATGTAAACGATGAATTTTAACAACTATACCATTAAATCGCAGGAGGCTATTCAAAGAGCCCAGCAAATTGCTCAAGGTTATGGGCATCAAGATTTGCAAATTGAACACATTTTCAAAGGAATTGAAGAGGTTGATAACAATGTACTTCCATTTCTCTTGAAAAAACTGAATGTGAACGTAGGCACATTAACTCAAAACCTACAAAAAGCATTGGATTCTTACGCTAAAGTCAGTGGAGGTAGTATGTCGCTATCGCGTGAAAGTGCCGAAATGTTGAACAAAGCGAGTAATATCGCCAAGGAAATGAACGACGAGTACGTTTCTGTGGAGCATTTGTTATTAGCAATTTTAAAAACAAAAAATAAATTATCACAAGCTATTAAAGATCAAGGTATTACGGAAAAAGAATTAGAGAAGGCTATTCTCGAACTCCGCAAAGGAGAGCGTGTGACTTCAGCTTCTGCCGAAGAAACCTACAATTCGCTGAATAAATATGCTAAAAACCTAAATCAATTAGCCGATAGTGGAAAACTCGATCCTGTGATTGGTCGAGATGAGGAGATACGCCGTGTGCTACAAATCCTTTCGCGAAGAACCAAAAATAACCCTATGTTAGTCGGTGAGCCTGGAGTTGGGAAAACGGCTATTGCCGAAGGCTTGGCTCATCGTATTGTTCAAGGTGATGTGCCTGAAAATCTGAAAGATAAAATCATTTTTTCCTTAGATATGGGAGCTTTGATAGCAGGAGCTAAATACAAAGGAGAATTTGAAGAACGCCTAAAATCCGTAGTAAAAGAAGTAACGACTTCTGACGGAAATATTATCTTGTTCATTGATGAAATTCATACTTTAGTGGGTGCTGGTGGTGGCGAAGGAGCTATGGATGCTGCCAATATTCTAAAACCTGCCTTGGCACGAGGCGAACTCAGAGCTATCGGAGCTACGACTTTGGACGAATATCAAAAATATTTTGAAAAAGATAAAGCCTTAGAGCGTCGTTTTCAGAAAGTTATGGTGGAAGAACCCGATACAGAAAGTGCAATTTCTATCCTCCGAGGGATTAAAGAAAAGTATGAAACCCACCACAAAGTGCGTATCAAAGACGAGGCTATAATCGCAGCCGTAGAACTTTCGGAGCGATATATCACTAATCGTTTTCTGCCCGATAAAGCCATTGACTTGATGGACGAAGCAGCTTCAAAATTGCGTATGGAAATCAACTCCAAACCCGAAGAATTAGATGTTTTGGATAGAAAAATTATGCAATTAGAGATTGAAATTGAGGCAATTAAACGTGAAAATGATGTTGAAAAACTCCAATCACTCAATGCTGATTTAGCGAATTTTAAAGAAGACCGCAACCATATTTTTGCACAATGGCAAAGTGAAAAAACCTTAGTAGATGAGGTTCAAAAGGCAAAAACCAATATCGAAAATTACAAATTGGAAGCCGAAAAAGCCGAGCGTGAAGGTAATTACGGAAAAGTAGCCGAACTTCGATATGGCAAGATAAAAGAAGAACAGGACAAACTTGAAACTCTTCAAAAAGAGTTGGACAACCAAAAGGACAAAGCTCTTGTTAAAGAGGAAGTTACGCGTGAAAATATCTCTGAAGTCATCGCTAAATGGACGGGCATTCCTGTAACGAAAATGATGCAAGGCGAACGTGAAAAATTACTCCACTTGGAGGAAGAACTTCACAAACGTGTGGTCGGGCAGGAGGAAGCTATTGAGGTGGTTTCCGATGCTATCCGCCGAAGTCGTGCAGGTTTACAAGATGTTAAAAAACCGATTGGATCATTCCTTTTCTTAGGGACAACAGGAATCGGAAAAACCGAACTTGCAAAAGCTCTTGCTGAATATTTGTTCGATGATGAAAATGCTATGACCCGAATTGATATGAGCGAATACCAAGAGCGTCACTCTGTTAGCCGATTGATAGGAGCTCCTCCAGGATATGTGGGATATGACGAAGGAGGTCAACTCACTGAAGCTGTACGACGAAGACCTTATTCGGTAGTGCTGTTGGACGAAATTGAAAAGGCACATCCTGATACCTTCAACATTCTATTGCAAGTACTGGATGAGGGACGATTGACCGACAACAAAGGACGTACTGCCGATTTCAAAAATACCATCATCATCATGACTTCCAATATCGGTAGTCATCTGATTCAGGAAAGTTTCGAAAATCATAGCAAGGATATTGAAAAGGCTACTCAATTGGCTAAAAATGCTGTTTTACAGTTGCTTAAACAAAGCGTACGTCCCGAGTTTATTAATCGTATTGATGATATCGTAATGTTCACACCTCTTTCAAAGGCAAATATTAAAGAAATCGTGCAATTGCAATTCCGAAATATCATCAGGCTCGTTGCACGTGAAAATATCGTGCTAGATGCTACCCCTGAAGCAATTGATTACTTAGCTGAAAAGGGTTATGACCCTGAGTTTGGAGCAAGACCCGTAAAACGCGTATTACAAAAAGAACTGCTCAACAAACTTTCAAAAGAAATTTTACAGGGAAATATTACCACCAACAGCGTGATACTTGTAGATTCTTTCAATAGTCAATTGGTTTTTAGGAATATAAAATAAACCAGTGAGGTTATCCGAAAAGTCAGTATTTGTAAAATTTTGTCATTCCAACAAAAGGGAAAATCTTTAAAAGAAGCACAACTTATAAGGATTTATCCCTTCTCAGAATGATATTACTCTGACTTTTCGGATGCCTCTATTTTCATTTATTCGATAAAAGTTATACCTTTGCTACATCGAAAAAATAATTAAATGAAAATCAGTATTCGGCAAGATTTGTATTGGTCTTTTTCCTATTTTTTAATTATTATAGGATTCGGGACTTTCATGCGATTAACACATGCAGTGCCTGATTTATTTAGTTATAATTATCGATATGTTCTACATACACACTCGCATATCGCCATTTTGGGATGGATTTACACAACCCTTACAGCCCTACTTAGCTACTCATTTATTCCCCTTGAAAAAGCTAAGCAACATCGTCGTATTTTTTATCTGACACAAATCTCTCTATTGGGGATGCTTTTCAGTTTCCCTTTCCAAGGATACGGAGCTATTTCGATTTCATTTAGTGTCTTGTTCCTTCTATTTTCATATTACTACAGTTATTTTTTCCTTAAAAATTCAAATACACAAGAGCATAAGCAGTTGATTTCATACCGGTTTGTACGAATGGGTATTTTCTATTTAATTCTTTCAAGCGTAGGTATTTGGATGATTCCTGTAGCGATTGCAACCACCGGAAAAGATTCAAACCTGTATCAAGCATCCATTTTCTTTTTCTTAGATTTTCAATATAATGGCTGGGTTTTGACAACCCTGATGGGACTTTTTCTTAAAAAAAATCATGCTGATAGAATTACATCTCCTTGGATTAATAAATTTTTCTATGGCTTTCAAATAGGTGTTTTTGGAGCAATAGCTGTTTCATACATAAGTATTTTTGATAGTATTTTCTTACATCTTATTGCTACAATTACCTCCCTAATTTGGATGCTTTCGATAGGAGCTATCATCTATTTCTACATACAGAAATATCCCTTTAAAAATGTTTTAAGCAACGGGTTTCTCTTTTTGTTTATTACTAAGGTTTGTATGATGTTTTTCGCTTCTATTCCTTATTTCAAAGAGATTATTTTTTACAATAATGACTTTATAATGAGTTATTTGCACTTTAATTTCTTAGGAGTTGTCAATTTTGGGTTGTTATATCTTTTGAAAGAAAATAATCTTTTGAATTTGAGTAGAATATCAATACTTGTATACATTGCAGGATTTCTCACTACTGAGTTTTTAATTGCTTACAAAGGTATTTGTCTTTGGTTAGGTTGGGCTTTTTTTGAAAATTACTTTCTTTTACTGAGTTTGGCAAGTGGTATTTTCTTAATTTGTGTAAGCGAATGGTTATTCAGAATAAATCGAAATTAGCTTCTAAATTTTGTTATAACTAACTCCTTGTGAAAATATTAACTTTTTTTTAAGGACAACTTTTTTTTTCATGTAAATAAAAGGTCTTAATTTTGCCTAAATTAAACACACCAAGCACATGAAAAAAATATTTTTTTTACTACTGATGCTGAGTACTTTTAGTATAAGAGCTCAGCAGTCTTTTTCGGGGTTCAGAGTCAGCCCGTACGGAGGTATTTATTCAATTATCAATAACCCAGCTGAAGCTGTTGGTGGAATGCACAAAAAAGGAGTTAATCTTTTATCATTTGATGGAATTTTTTCCAATAATAAGGTGCCTTTATCACTCAGCGGTTTGTCTGATAGTTTTGAAAAATTTACAAAAACGGGAGAAGGTTCCGTGTTTTCTCACAATGACCTTGATGCGGATTTCAATCTAGACATACTTGGTCCTTCCGCTTTCTTTAATATAGGGAATAAAAATGCGATTGCTATTACCTCACGAGTTCGTGCCATTGCCGATGCAAGAGGAATAGATGCTAAAATCTTGGAATCTTATTTTTCTGACACAAATTTAATGGATTTAGCAGCTTATCCTTCTATTAAAATTGATAATCAGCATATTTTGGTAAATGCTTTCTCCGAAGTAGGAGTTTCATGGGGAAGTATTGTTTTTAGTAATGAAAAACATACAATCAAAGTTGGAGTTACCTTGAAAGCTATCCAAGGAATTATTAGTTCGCGTGCTGGTTTTGATGGTTTTTCTGGAGCTATTAAATTGGAGCAAAAAAAGGATGATGTTATTCTAAACATCTCTGGTACAGGTGATTTTAGTATCAATAACGGAGGTATTAATATTTGGGGAGAAGATTCAGACTCTAAGTTTAGACTGCAATCAAGTGCTTCAACTTTTGTTTTTGATGCTGGATTTGCATACGAATACCGAAAAGAACCTTGTCCAGATTGTGAAAAGACTCCTTACGACTTTAAGTTTGGATTAGCTTTCACCGATGCAGGAAGATTGAATTATACAACCACTGAAAATTCAAAAAAATACTCAATTAATTCGTCAGTAACATCCGTAGCATTGAACTTAGACAATTTGCAACGTGATCTGGATAGAAGCAATTTGGTTAGCCAAACCTCATTAAAGGGGAAAACCTTTACTTCATCTCTTCCTGTAGCTTTGCGAATTTATGCGGATGCTCGTATTTTGCGAAAATTTTTCGTTGATTTTTCAGGGCAATTTGCTTCATCTGACAAGAAAGATAAAATCTACAACGCTGCCTACGCTAATAGCTTTGTACTAACACCTCGATACGAATCAAGATGGATAGGATTTTATTTACCCATAGCTAATACACAACAAGTAGGAACAACAATAGGTACAGGACTTCGTGTAGGGCCATTAGTAGTTGGTTCAAGTAGCATTATAAGTAATTTATTTTCAAACAATACCAAGGGAATCAATGTTTTTGCAGGTATAACTTACCAGTGGCATTAATTTTTTTGAGTTCAGTACTTAATTGATATATTTTTTAATGGTTCAACACTGATTTTTCAGTATTTTGGCCACTTTTCATCGGCATTGAAGATTTGGCGTTAGGAAAATCAACGAATAAAACAAAGTAAGCGAAAACTTGGAGCTTAGTATGTGGAAAATTTTCCATTGTTCGAAGCGACCGCAGAAAGCAGGTTTGGAAAAATTTGTCGGAAGCCGACTGCTTATTTTTTAATGCCCGTGCGGATCGCACTTTTGGTTCTTCTTCATCTAAGGAAAAGAACAGTGTGTGAAAATAAATAATGAACTCAAAAAAATAATTTTTAAGAATGAAAAATATAGGCTGTCCGATTTTTTATGGACAGCCTTCTTTTATAGACAATGTGGTAAAAATGGAGCTTAAAAACCTTGTAAATTATTGTTTTTTATAGACTTATAAGAGTTATAGTGAAGCCTTTTTTATTATAACTTTTTATCTCCAAGAAGAAATTAACCTTGCATAGAGGGCTTCGTTTTGGGGCTAAAAGAACTTTATAAAGTGGTACTTATATTTTAAAAATCTAGAAGTATAAGTTTTTTTAGCCATAAGGGTTCATCCGATAGTTTTAATAAAAAGAAGCTGTCGGAAAAGTCTCCAACAGCTTCCTTACTATTTCCTATTATCTAAACCCTACCGCCTATTTGGACAGAATACATCTTCCTTCTTCTGCACAATTCACAGAATTGGTCATGTTTGAGGTCGTCTATGAAAATAGGTTTATGTGTGGTAAAAGTTTCACCCTTCAAAAATAATCATCCAAGAGATACCAAATTTATCTTGGAAACTTCCGAAATAGCCAAAAAACTGCTCTTCCATAGGCATTTCTATTTCGCCCCCTTCGGAAAGTACGTGGAAAAGGTGGTCGGCTTCGGCTTTGCTATCTACGGCTATGCTCACATAGTTGTGATTGCCCGTAGTAAGTTTCTGCCCAAGCGATTCGAAAATGTCCGAACCCATTAGTTTATCGTTTTCGCCTATCGGAAGTTCGATGTACATCAAGCGGTTTTTCTCATTTTCAGCCACTTCCATTGGAGTTTCATCAGAGCGAACCATCATTGTAAAATCGCCTCCGAAAGCCTTTTTGTAAAAATTGAACGCCTCTTCGCAATTCCCGTTAAAATTCAAATACGGATTGATTCTTGTTGCCATTTTTATCGTTTTTAAATTATTCTGAGCAAAGATAGTCAGAACAAATCAAAAAAATATTGCTATAAGACATTTTTTAAGGATTACAAACTGCGAATAATCATTTTAAGATTTGAAAAAATATTATAAAAGCAAAACAAATATCTTTGGACATTACGAACTCTGTTCTATTTTTTTATTCGGATTGGGTCTATAGCCTTCTATCAGTTGATTATTTTCAAAGATAAAGGGTGCGGCTGTAGGTTGGTTCCATTCCACATCGTAACGGTTCATGAGGTAATCATTAAGTTCCGTTCGATTGTTGAATTTCAGTGCTTGATAAGGCTCTTGGAAAGATAATTTTTCAATGAAAATAAGTTTTCCATTTTCAGTAGGTACCAAAACCCCGATATGTCCGATAAACAAATGATTGTCTTCGGTATCGAAAAATGAATGGAAAAATACAGAAATTAAAGACGCTTTGGTTTTATCTTGATTATGAAGAAAAGTAATGCCTCTATCTTTCCAATATTTCTGAACAATTTCCACATGTTTGGTTACTTCTTTACCTTCTACGGTTGGGATTTGAGCATAAAAAATTGTAAATTTCTCTCGTTGTTTTGCTGAAAATATTTCTTTATCACAATTATCAAGAGCATGTTCGTCTAAAAACAGATTTTTCTTGTTGTTGATTGTTTTTTTTGTATCAACGGTAAAAAAATCGGCAAACATATCAAACGAAGTGATACGACAATTGTAGCCAGGGAATACTGGATTTTTGGATTCCCATTGCATCTGTATACCTGCTTCGTTATATTCTGGTGCTAATTCATTGGAAATGACGAATCCTTTATCTACCATTCCTACATCAGTAACCGTTTGGTTAAAGGTATTTACATTTTCAAAAAAAGTATCTACTGCCAAAGGTGTAATTCCAGCTTTTAACATTGCCTCTTTTACTTCTTCTTGGCTGGCTTTATCTACCAAATTAGAATATTCTATACTGGAAATAAAAGGCTGTGGGACATTTTCTAATGCCGTCTGTGGGGTTTCGGTCTTGGGCGTGGTAGTTTTATTACAACTGCACAGTGCCGCTAAAGATAATGCAGTAATCAATATGTTTTTTTTCATCATGTTCTATTTTATTTGAAGCAAAGGTACGAAATAAAAAGCGTTCTTAACAAACACATATAAAATAAATGATTGGAAAAAATTCCAATCACTTCATAAATTTAAAAAAGTCCTTCCACCGACCAATATCTTTCGCCGGTATCATAATTTATGGTAAGAATGGTGGTGTTTTCAGGCAACTCATCTATTTTTTGTGCAATGGCTGCGAGAGATGCTCCTGTGGAAATTCCGGCTAAAATACCTTCTTCTTGGGCTAGTCTTTGGGTATAAACAAAGGCATTTTCTTTACTCACCTGAATGGTTCCATCTAAAATTTCAGTATTGAGAACTTTGGGTACAAAACCCGCACCAATGCCTTGTATAGGGTGTGCTCCTGGATTTCCGCCACTGAGAACTGGGGAAAGTTCTGGCTCTACAGCAAAAGATTTTAACTGAGAAAATTTCTGTTTTATAATCTCCGAAATTCCTGTAATATGTCCACCTGTCCCTACGCCTGTGATGAGGTAATCAATTCCCTCTGGAAAATCATTAAGAATTTCTTGAGCAGTTGTATTACGATGAATTTCAGGGTTTGAGATGTTTTCAAACTGCTGTGGTATCCAAGTGTTCTCGTTTTGCTGTGCCAACTCCTGAGCTTTTTCAATGGCACCTTTCATACCTAATTCTCTTGGAGTTAATACAATATTAGCACCATAGGCAGACATTAATTTTCGGCGTTCTATACTCATGCTTTCAGGCATTACCAATGTTAAATGATAACCTTTTACGGCTGAAACCATGGCTAATCCTACTCCTGTATTTCCCGAAGTGGGTTCTATGATTTGAGTATTTTTATTAATTTTTCCTTCCTTTTCAGCGGTTTCTATCATTGCTAAAGCAATTCTATCTTTGATGCTTCCCCCTGGATTGCTTCGTTCTAATTTTATCCAAACATTATGTTTAGGAAAAATTTTACTCAATCTGACTACCGGCGTTTTCCCAATAGTTTCTAATACATTATTGAATTTCATATTCTGTATGATTTTAAATATTAAGAATGTTTTTTGTTATATTTTTTCCTTTTTACAGGAAAATTTATCGGTGTATCCATATCATTTAATAGGTTTATATGGAAAAATTAATCGGTTCGGGTGAATTTTCTTGGCTTCTGATGATGGTTTTGTCTTTATAATATACTAAACTATAAGGGAATATACTTTCTGTAATCCAAACATTTCCTCCGATGGTAGCCCCCTTACCAATGATGGTTTTTCCGCCCAAAATAGTAGCTCCTGCATAGATGGTTACTTCATCTTCTATGGTAGGATGCCTTTTGGTATTGGCAATGCTTTTAGATACTGCCAATGCCCCTAATGTTACATTCTGATAAATTTTTACACGGTTTCCTATTTGAGTGGTTTCTCCTATTACAATTCCTGTGCCGTGATCAATAAAGAAATATTCCCCAATATTTGCCCCTGGATGAATATCTATTCCCGTTTTGCTATGGGCAAGCTCTGTCCAAATTCTTGGAATTAGCGGGACTTTTTGAAGGTGCAGCTGATGTGCAAATCTATAAATTGCAATGGCATAAAATCCTGGGTATGAAACTTTAATCTCCTCTATATGCGTGGCAGCAGGATCACTTTCTAAGAAAAACTGAGCGTCTTTTCCCAATGTTTCATAAATGCTAGGAATCTCATTAAAAAAAGTTTCGCATATCTGTGCGGTATTTTCTTGTTTTACATCGTTTATTATTTCTTTAAACTGATTTTTAAAACTGACAAATCGGCTTTCAATCTCCGTTTGAGAATCACATCTTTGAGGCTCTAAGAAAAATATAAACCGAAAAAAAGAATCTATAAATTGTTCTATTTTCTGTTTGTTTAAATCATATTTTCTATCACAATAACCTGTTTTTAAGTACTCTAAAAAATTGTTTTTCATAATATCAGATGTGAAATAAAAATGTTTTTTTTAACGAAAAGAATATTTATCCACGATTTTTTCAAACTAGGCTTCAACTTAAAAAACGCCCCAATTAAGGGGCGTTTTGTTATCATTTTATTTGTTTTAATCCCACTGATTATTCGTAGATACAGCGTATTTCCCACCGCCTGTAAAGGCTAATGCCAAAGCTCCGAAGAGGAACAACCCTACAAGTTCTGCCACCCAACCGCCGTGCTGTGTGAGGGCAAAAAGGTTGTCGTATCCTAAGAACAGAATCATCAAACCTGTGGCTGCCAATACCAATGCCGAGATACGCGTACGGAAACCAATTACGATGAGGAGCGGTGCAATAATTTCTCCTACAAAAACACCATAGCTGATAAACGTTGGTAATCCTTTGGCTTCCAAGAGCGACTGAATGTACCCCAACGCTCCTGAATTCAGTAATTTATGGATTCCGTGTGGAATCATTAATAATCCTACGGAAAGACGAAGAATTAAAAGTCCTAAATCTTTGTTTTGAAATATGTTCATTGTATTTTAATTTTTTTATGGCAATTGCATTGGTACTTCCATCAATAGAATTTGTGAATCTTCAAGAGCCTCTAAATCAAATTCTGAAGTATCGTAAATTCCGTAACCATCTCTTTGGTCTAATACTTGGTCGCCTATTTTTGCTTTTCCTTTGATAACGAATACATACACCCCATTACCTTCTTTATTTAGCTTGTATGTTTTTGAATTTCCTGCGGTAAAGTTCGCCATATTGAACCACGCATCTTGGTGAATCCATACACCAGCATCATCAGGGTTAGGGGATAGGATTTGTTGGAAATCGTTGATTTTCTTATCTTTTTCGATGTTGATTTGATCGTAACGAGGTTTAGCTCCTTTTTGACGAGGAAGAACCCAAATTTGCAAGAATTTCACGGTTTCACCTTGGTTGCCGTTCATTTCGCTGTGCATAATTCCTGTTCCGGCACTCATCACTTGGATTTCTCCTTTGCGGATAATCCCTTCGTTGCCCATACTATCGCCGTGTTTCAGGTCGCCCTCCAAAGGAATACTGATGATTTCCATATCTCGGTGTGGGTGTGTTCCGAAGCCCATCCCACCTTTTACGGTATCGTCATTCAATACACGAAGAACACCGAAGTTCATTCTCCGTGGTTTGCGTGTCCTCTGCTGTCTGCTTTATGATAAACTGCTTTCATTTGATTGTTATTTTTATTGTTTGAATTTGTTTTTTGTCCGAAACTGCAACTGCTCAAAAGTGCTGCACTTAAAAATAATAAAATTTTTCGCATCGATTTAATTTTTTAATACTTTGTTATTGATGATGCAAAGATACTACGGACATCCACGGTCAAACATTGATGTAAATCAAGAAAGGATACTCTTTGAAACAACTTATCCTCTCAATATTCTAATGTATTGAAATATAAATAATTACCTATCTATTTTTAAAGAACAGAATTTATGTATAACAAGGCAAATGTAGAGGTTTTATTGATTATATGCAAGGGGGTGTTTTAAAAACAAAAAAGTCGGTTTTTGACCGACTTTGAAATTTATAAACTTTACGAAATCCCAAACTTATACGATTTCGGTTTGTATTTCTATCTGATTGGTAAGTAGCTTGTGTATTGGGCAAGATTCTGCTACTTTGTGCAGTCTCTCGATTTGCTTATCGTCCAGATTGCCGTTGAAATGTATTTTTCGGGTAAATACCGCTTGGCGTTCGGTGGCGTTGTTTTCTACATCTACATCTATTTCAATGCTTTCCACTTCCCATTCCTTGCGGTCTATGTACATTTTCAAAGTGGCAGCGGTGCAACTTGCCAATGAACTTGCTAACACTTCCAGCGGGTTAAAACCCTTGTTTTGTCCGCCCAAACTTACGGGCTCGTCGGTAATTATCTTATTTTCACCTGCTACAATTTCCGTATAGAAATTTGTTTTTCCTAATGTTGCTTTTACACTTGCTTTCATTTTTCTAAGATTTTGAACCACATAGAAACATAGATTATTTTATGTACTTATGCGATTGGTTTATATTTTAAGTTAAACCACATAAGCATAGAGATTACTTTATACTTATGAGGTTGTTTTTTAAAGGTTTTAACCACATAGAAAACATAGGATTTTAATTTTTTTCTATGTACCTATTACATTTCTACTATTTGCTATCTTGGTAATCGACTAAAATATTCATTAACGAATGTTTTTTGTCCTTCTTTAAAAATATTTGAACAATTGAAATTTATTAAAATTCCTTTCGGACATTTCAGCAATTTCATATAAGTGAGCAATTGAGCTTCGTGTATAGGCAGTAGCTCCTGTACGGCTTTCAACTCTACTACAATTGATTGATTCACTAATAAATCACACCGAAAATCTATATCCAAATACTTTTCTTTATAAATAATAGGGATACGCATTTCGGTTAGAAAATCAATACCCCTAATTTTCAGTTCTTCACGCATACATTGATGATACACACTTTCGAGTAGTCCGCTTCCCATTATTTTATGAACTTCTATTGCACTTCCGATAATTTCGTAAGTCAAACTATCCAAATATGTTTTGGTAATCATCATATTGGTTTATATTTTAGGTTAAACCACATAGGCATAGAGATTACTTTATATTTATGAGGTTGTTTTATTTCTTTAGGTTTTGAACCATATAGAAAATATAGATTTTAATTTTTTCTATGACCTATGCGATTGAAATATTTTTGAACCTTATAGATACATAATCTTTTATGCTCTTACGAAGTTGCTTATTTTTTGCAAAAATTGAACCACATAGAAAACATAGGATTTTAATTTTTTTTTCTATGTACCTATGTGGTTTATTTATTTCTACAACTTATCGTAAGCGGGGAATTTCGGACTTACGATGCGTTTCCATTCGGGATGTTTTTGGATGAATGCAAACACATACGGGCAGTAAGGCATCAGTTGTTTTCCGCTTTCTTCGATGTAGTGTAGCGTTTTTTCTACCAATGCTGCGGCTGTTCCTGTTCCTGCCAATTCCGCTGCCGCTTCGGTGTGTGTCAGGGCAATGAAACTATCTCTTTCCTCGAAATCGATAAAGGCAAGATGACCGTTGTTTTCGAGTTCAAAACGATTTTTTTCATCGTTTTTCACCAATGGTAAATGTTCTAATTCGGGTTTCACTATTGTGCGATTTGTTGTTTAAAGTTTTCTATTGTGTTGATATGCTCTTGTTTCAATTCAGGATTGGTAATTCCTTCATTGGCATCGAAATTCTGTCCGAACTTCGGCAAAGAGAATACCCCTTTGATATTTCCGCCGTAGTGAGGAAGCGTTTTTTGAGCCACATCTAAAACATTTTTACCGCCGTATCCGCCCGGTGAAGTTGCCATAATTAGCATCGGTTTATCTTGGAAAACGCTCTTATTGATACGCGAAGCCCAATCGAAAATATTTTTGAAAGCCGTGGCAAAATTTGAATTATGCTCTGCAAACGAACAAACGATGGCATCGGCTTCTTCTATACACTGCAAAAATTTATGTGCCTGTTCCGGAGTCCCTTTTTTCTCCTCATCGGAAGAGTAAATCGGCATATAATAGTCGTTCAAATCCAACAAGTTGATGTCGCTTTCCCCGAAATGCGTTAGGGTGTGTTCTACTAATTTTTTGTTGATGGAAGTAGAAGATGTACTTCCTGCAAAAGCTACTATTTTCATTGTTTTAATATTAAATTTTTCAGGGTGTAAAGGTATTTCTTTTCGTTAGATTTTTCATTGATATGGGTCAAGAAAGTTTTGAAACTAGAATTCTGCTTATCAATACCGATAAATAGTTTCTTTAGTATTTTCAATATCCCAGTAGATTTATACAAATCGTATTTGTAAATTGAGTTTAAGGAATAAATGCTCGTTTTTCTTGTTAATCGTACCGAATTCGTGTCTTTTGCTACTTGCTGTTTCTAGTTTTGTATTTTCGAACAGGTAATTTTCAAAATCGTTGCGGTTGTAGATATGATAACACAAGATTTCACCGTCTTCCTTCACTACCAAATAACCTCCTGTGGCATCGAGTTGTCCCGTCCAAACCTTTGATGGCATCATTCCTAAGGCGATGTCCGTAAGGAATTTTTTCATTTTATACGAATAATACGGATGATGGTTTTCTAAATTGAATTTTAAGGGATTCGATTTTTCTATTTCAGATACCAAGTCAGAAATTTTTGACCGATTGGAAGTAAAAAAGAGGTACAATATTTCAGAGATGATCTTTGGTAAAGCACTATCAATTAAAACTAAATTGTTTTCAAAAATTGGATTTTCAAGGGTATCAAAAACGAGCCCTCCATTAAGATCTTTCAGGGTCTCTATTCGGTCTTTTATTTTACTTCTGGTATCAATGGCATTGATTTCTTCAATTTGCTTGTCTGATAATGATACTCCTTGTATTTTGTATATGAAATTGGTAGTTTTTCCTGCGTTTAAAAGTGTTGATGCTCCACCAAGTTGTGATTTTATACTAAAACCAAGTTCTGGATTTGTTCCTGTGCGTTGATCGTGAATTACAATTCTAATATCGCTTTTTGTTGTTGACTTTGCTTTCAATGAATGACTACCAAAGGAATTTACAAACATCTCTATTTCTGGAATGGAAAATGTAGTATTTGTTTTTTCTTTAAGTTTTGTAAGAAGAAAATGTGCACGATTTTTAAATTCCTCTATAGTGATTCTAAACTCTTCTTTATCATTTTTGATAATTACTATATCTTTGTTATAGCTAAATTCAAATGTTCCATTTGATTCATCACGCAAAACCTTTACAATCGGAAAAATGAGATTTTCAACTTGGTTTAGGTTACTATCTCCTGCAAGGAGTTTTTGATCTGCAATTAATTTTAGTAGTGTATAAACCTCACTCCATTCTCCTTTATTTCCTTTCATTTTTATTCATTTTTATTAGTTTCAAGATTTCATTTGCTGTTGCTTGTATTGCTGGAACGGCAACAGAATTGCCAAATTGCTTATATGCTGAAGCATCAGCTACAGGAATAATAAATTCATCTGGAAACCCCTGTAATCTTGCCCATTCTCTCGGTGTCATTTTGCGTATCCCTTGACGATTTACCTCTCCTTTTATCCGCGTAGTGGGGGTAAAATCTGTTATTCTGTGATCATATACTAAATTTCTTTCTCTTCCCATTCCTCCGCAAACAACAGCATTAGCTATTTCATCATCTTTAATGATTTGAAAACCAAACCCATTTCCTTTGCTCTTGTGTCTTGCTTTATGACTTTCTAAAGTAGATAGGTACTGAGTAGATAGATAATATTTTGTTGCGGGAACCTTTTTTTCTTTCACATCTCCAAAGGTCGTTTTCTTATTTGAAGGTTTAGGATAACTAAAAGAATTAACTCCTGTACTTGAATGAAAACCAACTATATATACTCTTTCTCTATGCTGAGGTATTCCGAAATCTTTAGCATTTATAATTTGTGGCTCTGGAACAAAATAATCTAAATCATTTCGTAAAACATTCAAAATTATTTCTAATGTTTTCCCTTTATCGTGATTTATAAGTCCCTTTACATTTTCCAAAAAAATGGCTTTGGGTTGTTTTCTTTTAATGATTTCTGCAACATCAAAAAATAAGGTGCCTCTGGTGTCCTCAAATCCTCTTTGATGCCCAGCAATAGAAAAGGCTTGACAGGGAAATCCTGCACACAAAATATCAAAATCATCGGGAATATATCTTTTGGTTTCTTCTTTTGTAATATCGCCGAAAGGGGTTTCTCCAAAGTTCGCTTTATAAGTTTTTTTAGCATCTTTGTCCCATTCACTGGTAAAAACGCATTTGCCACCCAAATTCTGTAACGCCAAACGAAAACCGCCAATTCCCGCAAATAAATCAATAAATTTGAACTTCGGATTTTCTATGGGTAAAAAAGGAACTTGAAAGGTATCGAAAATACCGTACTGCAGGGCTTCCTCTGCAATGGTATGGGTGATTTCTTCCTTTGGATACTTGTGCTGTAAAATTTCTTTGGTAAACATAATTGCTTCCTGCTTATAAAATTTGGAAGCTCCATTTTCTGAGTTATGCAAATAGTGAGTCAAAACCGCTTCTTGAGGGTTGTTAGGCTCTACCAATCGCACTCTAAATGCTTTGTCTCCAAAGGTTTCTAACGATATTTTTTCTTTCAAGTTCATTTTACAGGGAATATTTTTGTGAAAATAGGTATTAAAACATTAAGCTTTAAACGATATTTTATTACATTAAATAGATTCTTTGTTGCTTTATTAAGATTCTGTAAATAAAATTTGCCTATTTTAAGTGCCTATCTGGCTTTTAGTTAAAATTACTTACTTTTCAACGGATAAATAGGTAGTGGTACGAAATCGTCTTCATCGTCAATGACTTTTGGGAAGGCTTCGTGGTTTTGTTCTTTCCAGTTTTGTTTAGCTTTTTCTATTTTCTCTTTGTCGGAGCTCACGAAATTCCAAAACATAAATCGTTCTTCAGGAAAAGGCTCTCCACCGAAAATATACACCACCGAATTTTCACTCATCTCAAACTCGCATAACTTACTATTTTTAGCCACCAACAATTGTTTAGAACCATAGTCGTTCCCTTCGATGTTCACCGTGCCTTCCAGTACATACATTGCCGCTTCTCCGTAGAGGTCTTCTCCGATGTGGAGTTTGGTTTTCTCCTTGGCTTTCAGTTCAATGAAAAACAACGGGCTATGCACAGGCACGGGCGATTTTTTCCCAAAAGCCTCTCCAGCAACCAGTTTTACCTGTACGCCATTTTCCTCCCAATGCGGAAGCTCCTCCGCTTCGATGTGATGAAAACTAGGGTCGCAATCTTCCAAATGTTTCGGTAGAGCCACCCAAATTTGGAGTCCGTGTAGTTTTTTCTCTGTATTTCTTAGGTAATCAGGTGTTCTTTCGGAATGCACCACGCCTTTTCCTGCCGTCATCCAATTGACCGCTCCAGGCTGAATTTCCATTTGCGAACCGATGCTATCTCTATGAAAAATAGACCCCTCGAACAAATAAGTGAGCGTAGAAAGCCCAATATGCGGATGCGGTGCCACATCCAAATTTTGATAATCTTTCAGGTCGGCAGGTCCCATATGGTCGATGAACACGAAAGGTCCTACGGCTCGTTTTTCGCGAAAAGGAAGTAATCTTCCTACCAAAAAGTTGCCGATATCTGCTGCTTTTTCTTCTAATATAATTCCGATGTTTGACATATTTTTTTGATTTTAATCGTTCGATGATGCAAAAGTAGCGTATTTTTCATTCCCTGCCATTGACATAGGGTAATAACGAAATTATATTTTTAAACCACATATGGGCATAATTTTTTCTATGTTTCTATGTGGTTTTACAAAAATAAAAACTTTGCTTTTACGGATTTTTTTCTTTATTTCTTAGCTTGTTTAGCTCTTATACGGCTTAGCGTTTCAGGAGTTACGCCCAAAAAGGAAGCGATGGAATACTGCGGAACGCATTGTACCAATTTGGCGTATTTTTCTAAAAATCGTTCGTAGCGTTCCTGTGCCGAGAGTGCCAATACAGAATAAATACGCTCCTGATAGTTCTGCAGGTGTCGTTCTAAAAGTATGCGATAGGCTCGTTCCAATTGCGGAATATCTTTGAGGAGCTGTTGTTTTTTGTTATAAGAAATGGTGTACACCTCGCTATCTTCCAAAGCCTCTACAAACATTTTACTCGGGGTACGACGATTGAAACTTTCAAAATCACCAATCCACCAATGCTCTATGGCAAAGGATAAGATAATTTCATTGCCTTGAAAGTCGATATAATAATTTTTAAGACAGCCCTGTTTTACAAAAAACTCAGACTCACAAACCTCTCCCGAACGCAATGGAAAATCTCCTTTGGAAAAGGATTTCAGTTCAAAACTATTATCTATCAAGTTTTTTTCCTCGGTAGAGAGTTCCACCAACTTTGAAAAATATTCACTAACCATCATTGCCTTATTAATTTAGTAGGCAAAGATAATATAAATTTCATTAGAAATTTTCTGTTGAAACAAAAATCAGAGCTTCTACAATGATTGTAAAAGCCCTGAAGATCAGTTAGTGATTGAGTTTTATTTATTTTTAGTTTTGTTTTGCAAATTGCAATTCTCCTTCGATTCTTACATCGTCGCTTACCAACACACCTCCTGTTTCCAAAGCGGCATTCCAGTTCAGTCCAAAATCCTTTCTGTTGATTCGTCCTCTTACAGAAAATCCTAATTTTTCATTTCCCCAAGGATCCTTGCTAATTCCTCCAAAATCTACTTCTAAATCTATCTCTTTGGTAATACCTTTTATAGTAAGGTTTCCTACCAAAGTGTACTCATCGTCCGATTTTTTGGTAAGAGAAGTTCCTTCGAATTTCATTTCTGGGAAGTTTTCTACATCGAAGAAATCGGCACTACGCAAGTGGTTGTCTCTGTCTTCGTTGTTGGTAAAAATAGAAGTAGTTTTTACCTGTGCATTTACTTTTGAAGTTGCAAAATCTTCGCCAAGAATTTCCACTGAAAAATCTTTGAAACTTCCTTTTACGTTAGAAATCATAAGGTGTTTTACCCTGAAATTCAATTCACTGTGAGCGGTATCTAATGACCATTTTACTGTTGACATATCTTGTTTATTTTTAAATTCGCTGCAAAGGTATGCGGTTTTTTCTACCCTGTCATTGATGTAAGTCAAGAAGTGATTTTTGCTTTTTACGATTGGTTAAAAGAAATTGTACTTAAGGGGTAAATGTAGTCACAACAAATAGTTTCTTCCTCATTTGGTTAATAATAAAAAACTACTGAAATTTGCACCTCAATATCCTTAGTACGTTGATATAGCCGATAAAAAAATATTCATTTATGAAAAATAACACCCTGCGAAAATTCCTTTTCTTGATGCTTGCGGTATTTTCATTATCTCCTTGGGTGTCTTCGCCCATTGCTTTGGCATTAGGAATTGCTTTTGCTTTTACACTGAAAACACCATTTCCACTGCCTAAAATCAATCCGGTTATTCATCGATTGTTAAAGTTTTCCATCATAGGATTAGGTTTTGGATTGCAACTCAATGAAGCACTCAAAGCAGGGCAAAACGGATTTTTGATTACCATTATGAGTATTGGTTTTGTACTGATACTAGGCGGATTGTTGAGTAAAATATTAAAACTCGATAAGATACTCAGCTACCTCATCGGTGTGGGGACGGCCATTTGTGGGGGTAGTGCCATTGCAGCTATTTCGCCCATTATTAAAGCCAATGGCAAGCAAATTTCGGTGGCTTTAGCGGTTATTTTTACGCTCAATTCCATTGCTCTTTTCATTTATCCTCCTGTGGGGCATTTGCTTGGACTGAGTCAGGAACAATTCGGGTTATGGTGTGCCATAGGGATTCACGATACGAGTTCGGTGGTGGGTGCCGCTAATAATTATGGCGAAGAAGCCCTAAAAATCGCTACAACGGTAAAATTAGCCCGAGCCCTTTGGATTATTCCGCTGAGTTTACTGACGATGTGGCTATTCAAGGGCAAAAGTAACCGAATAAAAATTCCTTGGTTTATAGGTGGTTTTGTGTTAGCCATATTGGTAAATACTTACCTTCCTATTCCCGAGGTGATTACAAATACCATTACCCTCACAGCAAAAGCAGGATTGCATCTTACGCTATTTCTTATAGGCAGTACACTCTCTTATGAAACCCTACGAAATGTAGGTGTAAAACCTCTGATTTTTTCCGTTTTACTATGGATAGGCATTAGTCTTTTAGGGCTTTTAATGGTGTATGAAATGATGTGAATATTCTGAGAAAACACGTAATCTACTCCTAAAAGAACTCCCAAATTAAGTTCTAAACCCCATAAAAACATAATAATTCTATGTTTCTATGGGGTATAGCTCTAAAGGTATTATTTTCCTTTCGTTTAACTTATATGTTAACAGCGATTATTTAAAATCAGCATCAGAAACGCCTTCATTTATCTTTACGCCAGAAGTCTTGAATTCAAAAGTCATTCCTGCAGATGAAACCGAAATTGCATATGGAACTTTTACTCCTTTCACTTCACGATAATCATCATAAATAACGATATTTTCAATTTTTTGACCTCCCATTTCAACTGTGGTTTTCTCTCCTACTTTAAGTCCTGAAACTACATCATAGTACAAATTCTTTTTATCTGTCAAAGCGATAACATAGGCATCAGCTCCATTAAATGATTCAATAGCAACTAATTTTATATTGTTATTTTTCAGCATATTAACTTCTGGGAAAACACCTGATTCCATTTGAGCTATTACCACTTCGTCATCTGAAACCGGTATTTTTTGTCCTTGAGCCTCGACCGAAACTGTTTTACCATTAACGATTTGCTTTGACAAGGTCATACCCATTCCTGTGATAAGTTGTAAAAATTTATCAGTACCACTACGTTTGATTTCAAAATCAAGAGCAATTCCCTGCATCTCACCTTTCGCTTGGATAGCAATGGTTTTAACGCTTTGTGTCTTCCCTACAGATTTTAGATAATTTTCCAATACCGTTTTAGCCGTCACACCTGCTGGAATCTCCTTAGTATATACAGCTTTAGCTGTTGGATTACCTAACTTATCGAAGTAGTACACAGGAATTGACTTCCCGTTGAAAGTAATAGCTTCTAATTTGTCTGCAACTTCACTTCCTTTACTTACTACTGTGAAACGTAAATTGTTGTTTTTGAAATATTTATTAGCTACTCGTTTAATATCTTCTTTGGTAACGGCATTAATATTTGCTACATAATTTTTGTAGAAATCAGCAGGTAGGTTTTGCGTTTTGATGTTAATCGCGTATCGAGCTATAGTTTGTGGGTTTTCTGTTGCCATGATGAAGCTACCTAAATAGCTAGCTTTCGCTTGTGCAATAAGATCATCTGCAACTTCTTCATTACGAATGCGTTGTATTTCTTTTAATATTTCAACAATAGCTTTGTCCAATACATCGTTTCCTACTTTAGTAGCACCTTCAAAATCTCCTCTTGTCCATTTATTGGCACCTACAGAAGTACTGGCTCCATAAGTAAATCCGTTTTTCTCACGCAAATTCATATTGATATAGCTTCCGAACCCTCCTCCTAAAATGTAATTAGCAATCAATACAGGAAAATAATCCTTGTCAGATATTTTCAAATCTACTAAATTGTTAAAGCGTATTTCAGATTGCACTGCATTTGGCAGATCTACAAAATTGATTTGGGTAAATTCCACATCCGAAGGAGTAGTAATAGGTTTTGGAGTAGATTTTCCTGGTTTCCATTTTTTGAAATATTTTGTAATCAAGTTCTTAGCTTCTTTGACCTTGATATTTCCTGAAACCACAATGTAGGCATTTGTAGGAACAAAGTGTTCTTTGTAGAAGGCTTTTACATCATCTAAGGTAATGCTGTTGATACTTTCTTCGGTAGAAAACTCCCCATAAGGGTGATTTTTACCATAAACTAACGCTCCTTGTACACGTCCTACGATAGATTCAGCACTATTTTCGCCAAACTTAATTCCTTGGAGTAATTTCGCCTTTTCTTTTTCAAATTCTTCTTGCGTGAAGTTTGGATTCAGAGCTGCATCAGCCATTAACTCTAACACACGTGGAAAATATTTTGACAACGAAGATGCATATCCTCCACCTGCTGATAATGAAATATTTGCTGCCAAAAAGTCTACTTCTTCATTGAAAGCATCTTTCGAAATAGAAGTGGTTCCATTACCCAACAAAGATGAAGTAAGGTCTGCTATTCCCATTTTGTTCCCCTCAAGCACAGGCGGTTGGTCAATACTCAGACTTATACTGACACGCGGTAATTTATTGTTTTCAACCACCAAAAGGGTCATTCCATTTGATAGTTTGTAAGTATATGGAGTCCCTAAATTAATGACAGGAGTTTTTCCCGAAGTGGGTATTTTGGATCTGTCAATTTGAGCTGTTGCCATTGTTATTATTGATGCAAATATTAACGTTATAACAAATTTTATATTCGATTTCATACGTACTCTTTTTTCAATTATTGTTTTGCATTTTCTGGTAAATAGTCAAGATCTAAACGCTGATTAGCACTTAGATATTTTTTAGCCACACGTTGAATATCCTCACGAGTGATAGAACGATAAATATCTATTTGCTTATTAATCAGATTTGTATCTTTGTAGAAAGTGTAAAAATTCGCCAATGACAACGCAATTCCTTCCATGTTAGAATTGGTGCTCACAAAACGATTTTCAATTTGATTTTGTAGTTTTTCAAACTCACGTTGCGAGATAAGACCATTTTGTAATTTTTCAATTTCTTCATCCATTTCTTTTCCAACGGTTTCAAGAGAAATTCCAGCCATTGGCAAAGCCCCCATAATGTAGGTACCGTAATCCTCTTGTGAATCGGAAAAAGCTAATACTTGCAAAGCGCTTTTATTCTCATCTACCATCTTCTTGTAGAGACGAGAACTCTTTCCTCCTGTCAAAATAGAAGAAATAAGGTCTAAAACATACGCATCTTTTTCATTCATACCTGGCGTCCGATAAGCGTATATTTTTATTGGCAACTGAATATTAGGATCATAGTCTGTTACTTTAATTGTTTGATTAATAGGCTCTTCCTCAATTTTTGTGCGTACTATTTTATCACCTGTATTTGGAATAGAAGCAAAATAATCATGAATCCATTTTTTAGTTTGAGTTTTCTCAAAATCTCCCGCAACCACCAAAACAGCATTGTTTGGATTGTAAAATTTCTTTTTGAAGGCGATAAATTCTTCCAATTTTGCAGCATCTAAATGCTCAATTTGCCCGATAACAGACTCTCCATACGGATGTTTTTTAAATAAATGCGGATTGATTCCCGTTCTATACATGATTTTTCCGTAAGGAGCATTATCCAAACGTTGTTTCTTCTCTTCCTTAACCACCGAATTTTGCGTACTCACCCCTATTTCATTTATTACGGGATGTAATAAACGCTCTGATTCCATCCAAAGTCCTAATTCTAAATTGTTTGAAGGGAATATTTCATAGTAATAGGTTTTATCCTGTGTGGTGAAAGCATTGTTTTTTCCACCGTGTGAGGAAACGATATCGAACCATTTTCCTCGCTCAATATTCTCTGTTCCTTCAAACAAAAGGTGTTCAAAAAAATGGGCGAACCCTGTACGAGAACGATCCTCATCTTTCGCTCCTACGTGATACATCACCCCCACAGCCACCACAGGTGCTGAATTATCCTGATGTAAAATGACGTGCAATCCATTGGGCAGGTCATATTCTTCAAAGGCAACTTGTTGTGCCATAGCAAAACTTCCTGAAAGCATCATTGCTGTTACAAATAATTTGTTTTTCATATATGATAAAAGTAAAAATTTCTATGAATATTTAAGAATACGTGTTAAAAAATATATTTACTAACAAATCTTTCCTGTTAGTATCAGAATATTTCATTTTGTTACAAAATAATTTGTAAAATGATTACTAGTATGGTTAAGACTTTAAATTTGTTGGTAATATATCTCCGTTTCAAGCCTTAAATTGATATTAAAATCAGATGTAAAGATTTGTATCTTAGTTTTTTATGCCTTAAATTTTAAGTATACGATATTTTTACATTATAAAATTCGATGGATTTGCTCCACAATCGTATCTAATTTGAGTATATTACAGCTCCTAAAAAACAGATAAACAAGAATTTACAATGAATTTATAATATATTTTGCTTTGCTGACTGTTTCTTTAGCAGGGATTTTCGGGATACCATATTCATCAAAGGTCTGTAAGACTTCTTCTATTTTTTCCAACGCCTGAATGTTTCCCGATTTCTTAAATTCTTCACGGAGAATACGAACTTTTTCATAATTTTGGATACCTTCAATCATTCGTTCCATACGGATAGAACTTCGACCTAAGGGATAAGTTAAATAGGTGTCGCCTGCCGCCCAACTTACAAAACGACTATCAAGAAGGGGTTCAATTGTCCAACTATTCAATGCCCAGCGTAGGTATCCATCTAAGTTTTCTTTGGCTACAAACCAACCTAACCACTCACTTTCAGCAGGTTCACTGAACGTAAAAGTGTTTGGGTAAGGTTCAGTACAACATGTATAATAAGTAGAAATTTTACCTTGCTCTCTACGCTTGTTTTTTACATCGTCGGAGAATTTTTTCCATAGAGCTACACAATAGTCATCCAAATCGGCTTCAATTTCCTCATGCCAATCACCAGCAAAAGATACTTTAAAATTAGGATCAGCTTGTTTAATAACTTTCAGGGTTTCTAACATCACTTTCATAGGACGCTCATCCATAGAAATATACGTTTTTTCAAACCATCCCTTACCTTTTAAGTGTTTCGCAAAGGCGGTGAGCATAGCTCCCCAAACCTCGTTGTATTCAGGTTTTCCTGGTTGTGTTTCAATTTTTTGCACTTGGTTAGTAGCTTGATCAAAATACTGAAAAGACAACTTCCAAGGAACCATCGAATAGCAATTGATTTGTTTGGTTATTCCCATTTCGTGCATAAATTCGACCCATTTGTCGAACACCGCAAAATCAAAATGCCAAGAGCCATCTAGCTTTTTAAACCACGTAACCATGGAACCGAAAGCGTCGTAAGTTTGTCCTCCCCATGGCTTATGCATGATTGATGCTGTGATTGATTTCCCTCCCGCTTCCACATAGGGTTGCATCTCTATTCGCAATTTATCGAAATGCTCCTTACTCCATGGTCTTAGATTGTGATAACGAGATACTGCATACGGATTTTGCCACAAATCTAAATGAAAGTGCCAGTCTTTTGAGGCAGGTAAAACTCGGTCTAATACTTTTATTTCCAACGAAAGTTTTTGGAATACTTTTCCTTTGTTTTTCACCGAAATAAATCCTTTGTAGCTTCCTGAGACTACATTTTGAGGCACTTGTACTTTTACCCAAATTCCTCGAGAGGTTTGTGCAGGGATGACCAATTTTTTAGCGTAGTGATCAATTGCATCTGCTACAAGAGTAGAATCAAAGTTAATTGCGGTACGATAACCACAGCCTCCTTTGCCATCCTTATTGAGTTCGTCCGTCATCACATAACGAATAAAATCAGCTGAAATATGTTCTTTTTTAAGGTTATTTTTAAGTTTCGTATGCCTAAAATCACTGATGTCAACTGAAATTTCAGCATCTTTGTTGGCATTAACTACTACAATTTGTCCGGAAATACGCTCTCCTTTCCAAGCGGTTAAAGTTTGAGCCAATTTTAAGTCCTTAGCTGGAGTTTCTTTTTTATAGCGGACATCCGTAGAACCCCAACCTGCAGTTGTTCCCTTGAAGTTTTTCCACTCCTGAGGGTTGGCTTTCACAGGATTTGGCAATTCTATAAAAGTTTCTTTCGGAAAAGGAACTTGTCCTGTAAGCTGTTTGGAGTGAGTAATACCTTGATTTTCTTGAGCTTTCATCGAAAGTATAAGAAATAACCACAGAAGAAAATAACATTTTTTCATCACCTTAAATAGTATGTTTAGATGTCCACAAAGATATAATTTTTCGCTGAATTTTCATAGTAATTTAAGGCTACTAAAAATACACTAAAAATCGATGTCTCCGAAGTCGTCTTTATCATTTTCCAAAGCTTCCACTTTTTTACAATCCATTGGAATTTCAATATTTTGTGGTGCAGGGAACGGTGATTTAGACACATTCAAATCTTTGTCAGCATAGCATTTTTTCATGTAATTTCCCCAAATAGGCAACGCCATAGTTGCTCCTTGCCCATAGGTAATTCCTTTGAAGTGGACGGCTCGGTCTTCACCTCCAACCCAAACACCCGTGACCAAATTTGGCACCATGCCCATAAACCAACCATCACTGTTGTTTTGCGTAGTTCCTGTTTTCCCTGCTATTGGATTGGTAAAAGCATACGGATAGCCCGTAATTACGTTTTTATACATACTGTTATAAGAATCCGCTCCTTTGGTTCTCAATCTGGCACCTGAACCATACTGTGTAACTCCTTCCATAAGGTTAACAACAGCTCTGGCTACTTCGGCACTCACCACATCGCGTGTTTGAGGCGTATTTTCAAAAAGTACGGTTCCGTTTTTATCCTCAATACGCGTTACCAATGTGGGTTTCACATATACTCCTTCATTTGCAAAAGTTCCATAAGCTCCAACCATTTCATAAACCGTAATATCTGCTGTCCCTAATGCGATGGACGGCATCTCAGGAATTTCTGCTGAAATTCCCAATTCACGAGCCAAATTAATCACAGGAACTGGCCCAACTTTATCCATCAAGTTCACCGTAATGGAGTTAATTGAGTTTGCTAAGGCATACTTCAAAGTCATCATGTCACCTGAAAATTTTCCGTTAGAGTTTCGTGGGCACCAAGCAGTCAAGTTTTGATATTTCCCTGCTTCAATACATGTCTGAATATCAGGAAGTTCATGACAAGGTGAATAGTGTAACTGGTCAATGGCGGTTGCGTACACAAAGGGCTTGAAAGTAGATCCTGTTTGTCGAGCACCTTGAATCACTTGGTCGTATTGAAAATGTTTATAATTGATTCCTCCTACCCATGCTTTGATATGCCCAGTTTGAGGCTCCATTGACATCATTCCCGTTCGCAAAAAAGCTTTATAATACAAAATCGAATCTAAAGGTGTCATAATCGTATCTCGTTCACCTTGCCATGAGAAAACACGCATTTCGGTTTTTTCTTTGAACGATTGCTCTATTTCTTTTTCGGAATAGCCCAAAGATTTCATCTTTCTCCAACGCTCCGATTGTTTCATAGCTCTATTAATCAAGGAATTAAATTCATCTTTTGATACTTCTACAAACGGAAAGGTTTTGTTTTTCTTTGGATTGTTTTCAGCATCGAATACTTTTTGCAGTCGTTGCATGTGCTCTTCTACCGCCAATTCAGCATAGGTCTGCATTTTTGAATCAATGGTGGTGTAAACTTTCAAACCGTCCAAATAAAGATTATGTTTCGTTCCATCAGGTTTGGGATTTTGGTCTATCCATGTTTTCATAAATGAGCGTAAATACTCACGAAAGTAAGTTGCTATTCCTTCGTTATGACTTTCTGGAGTAAAGCGTAATTCCAAAGGCAATTTTTGCAATGAATCTTTTTCTTTCTGAGTGATATAATTATTTTTTGCCATTTGTGCCAAGACTACATTACGTCGGTTAGTAACCCCTACAGGATTTCGTACAGGATTGTAGAGCGATGAATTTTTGAACATTCCTACCAATACAGCACTCTCCTCTAAGCTCAGTTCCATAGGTTCTTTATCAAAGAAAATACGTGCTGCCGAACGTATTCCATCTGCTTGATATCCAAAGTCATATATATTAAAATACATTGTGAGAATCTCTTCCTTGGTATATTGTGTTTCCAAGCGAGTAGAAATTATCCACTCTTTGATTTTTTGGGTATATCGCTCCAAACCACGAGCCTTCGTACCGTGAAATAACTGTTTTGCAAGTTGTTGCGTGATTGTTGACGCTCCTCCTTTACTTCCGAGATAAGCAAAGGCACGAAGAGTTCCTCGCACATCAATTCCTGAATGGTCATAAAAACGCTCGTCTTCCGTAGCTATCAGAGCATCAACCAAATGTTTTGGCAAATCCTTATATCTTACAGGAGTTCGATTGTCATCCAAATAGAATTTTCCTAATGTTTTTCCGTCAGCGGTAACAATCTCTGTTGCCAAGTTTGTTTCTGGATTTTCCAATCGTTTGAAATCAGGCATCTCTCCTAAAAAACCCCATGAGCCAAAAGCAAAAAGTAGACACACAAACCCAATGCTTCCGAAAAATACCAACCAAAACAGTTTAACTAACTTGTTTTTACTTCCTTCTTTCGTTGTATTCTTTTTCATTATGTATTTTTGTAATATCTTGATAATTATATTTTTAAATAATAAATTCGAACATCAAATAAACTTTTTTCATTCCTTTTAAGCTAATATCAAAATTTATCTAACAGTAGATTATCTTTCCTGAATATTTTCTATTTGCAATCCGACTTCGGTAATACCATTGAGCTGTTCCAAACCGTCTGTTTCTCCTATTTTTCGCATGGCTTGTTCTACCTTTATAGTATATGTTCCATTGGCTGAAAACACAAAGTTTTCTTTATACCACAACTTATTTTCCTTTACAGATGAATATCCATAACCTAACCATTTCCCTTCTGGGGTTGCCATTTCGTATTCCAAAGTGTCTATAATGAGCCTTCTGTCAGGCAATTCCATGTGAGTAATAAGAAATAAATTACTAAACTCATACTTTTCATTATTTCTCAGCATAATGAATATGTTTTTTTTAGCAATAGAATCGGAGTGTTGAAATTGAAACGACACAGGCGATGCCTTTTGCCAACCTTCTCCATCTGAAAGTGAAACATATTCGCTATATTCGATGTTTGACTGACAGCTACTCCACATCAGGACGGCCAAAAATAGGGTTAAAAATCTCATTATTTATTATTATCGGTGCTATTCTTATTAAAATGGTTCGATTTTCGTTTTGCATTTGGATTTTTTTCCTTCAAATGCTTTGGATTTTTTGAGTTTTTCTGATTTGCGATATTATTCTTCTGTTTGTCCTTCTCGTTTTCAATAGGAATATTGTGTTTTTGAGATTGGGGCTGTGTCTTTTTAATTTTTACCTGTTGATTTGGTTTTCGCTGCTCATTTTTATGTTGAACATTTGCATCTACCTGTTTTTCAGGAATCTCTACTTTACTTTCTGTTTTTCCTGTTTCATTACCATTTTGGTTCCCTGCCTTGTTATTCTTGGAACGCTTGTCATTTTTCTTTTTCTTGCGTTTGGGTTTGTCGAATCGAGTAAGACTATCCTCGGTATTTTCCTTGATCATTGTCATTCCAATTCCAGAACCTATTCCATCTGCTTCGGCTGTGATGGCATAATCTTCTAATACGACATCTTTGTCACCTGCACCATTCTTGGCAATAATTTCTTTGACACTTTCTACCGACAATTTATGCCAATTTATAGGGTCTTCGTCATAAGAATACCACATCAAACGTTTGAAAATGTCTATTTTTTGACAACTTGCTTTCCCTTTTTCCGTATGTAATTTAGTTTCTGTACGAGGGAAATCCTGCAGAGCATCCACGTAGGAATCCAGCTCAAAATTGAGACAGCATTTCAACTTTCCACACTGTCCTGCTAATTTCTGTGGATTCAGTGAAAGTTGCTGATAACGAGCCGCTGAAGTGGTTACAGTTCTAAAATCAGTGAGCCATGTTGAGCAACACAGTTCACGCCCACATGAACCGATCCCTCCTAATCGAGCCGCTTCCTGACGGAAACCTATTTGTCGCATTTCAATGCGTACCGAAAAGGCTCGTGCCATATCCTTAATCAATTGACGGAAATCGACTCGACCTTCAGCTGTATAATAAAACGTAGCCTTAGAACCATCTCCTTGGAATTCTACATCTGAAATTTTCATTTCCAATCCTAAAGCAATTGCTAATTCCCGCGAGCGTTTTTGCACTTCAATCTCTTTATCCCGAGATTCTTGCCAAATATCAATATCTCGCTGATTTGCTTTTCGGTAGACTTTAGGAATTCCTTCTCCATTCCAATCGATTTTTCGCTTTTTCATTTGCAAACGAACCAATTCACCTGTGAGGGTAACCACTCCTACGTCATGTCCTGAACTGGCTTCCGTAGCAACTACATCACCTATTTGTAACGATAATTTCTCTGTATTTTTAAAGTATTCCTTACGGCTATTCTTAAAGCGGACTTCTACGCAGTCAAAAAAATCTTGTCCCCCTGGTAAGCGCACATTTGATAGCCAATCAAAGACAGCTAATTTTCCGCTATTGCAACCTCCAGAACTACATCCTCCACTGCATCCACCACCTTTTTTATTTTTTGTTGTGCAACTATTGCAACTCATTCTTTGTTATTTATTATATTGAAAAACAAGGTTTTGAATAGATATTGTTAGAAAATAACCTTGTCCGATTAGTATTTGTCTTTTAGTCATTTGCTATTTTATACGAATAGCTTCAATTTGCAAAAATACATTTTTTATTTTTACGTACTATAAAATATAACGGATTTTTTTCTAACAGAATTTCTTTCCTAACATGAAGAAGGCAAAATAAATACGGTTTAATTGATAATTACATCAACTTGTGAATTGTTAACAAAAAATAAAGTAAAGATTATAGGTCTTCTGTTTGAAATGTAAAACTCATAATATCAATAATTTATATCTTATAATTATGAGATAAACTATTCAGATTGGATTGTTTTTTTATTTTACAGAGAATATAACCAAGAAAAGAAATATCATTGCTGTAATTAAATAAGCATGTCACAAGGCTGTCGAAAAGGTTTGTTTTGGGCAAAACATTAAAAATAAAATGTTTATTTTCAAGGTGTTAAGTTTTGTAAAATTACTAAAACTTGACTTTTCGGACAGCCTCGTGTTCTTAAACATAAGTTAAATGACCAGGTGCTATAATTTATAGGAGGTTATATACTTAGTATTTGAATATTACTGTTGTATTTTTTCGAAGTATAATCAAATGAAGCTCTTTTATTTAAGAATATATTCACAAAAAAATAGAACTTTTTTTGTGAAAAAAGAAAAAAAAGGTGTACCTTTACACCTCAATTTAATAATTAATCAAACAGCTTATGAAATTTAAAATTTTAACATTGTTCACGTTTGTGTTCAGTTGGTGTTTAACACTTTCTGCACAGACGGTGTCAGTAAAAGGAACGGTTACTGACGAGAGTAAAGTGCCACTACCAGGCGTAAGTGTGTTGATCAAAAACACTACTCGTGGAGTAGCTACTGATTTTGATGGCAAGTACGAAATCAAAGCAAATCAAGGAGATGTGCTTGTTTTCAGTTACTTAGGTTTTGTAACACAAGAAAAAATTGTAGGGGGGGTAATTCGCTGATAATCAACGTGTTACTAACTGAAGAGGCTCAACAATTAGAAGATGTAGTAGTTGTTGGGTATGGAACTTCAACAAAAAGAGCTATGGTTTCTTCTGTTTCCTCTGTAAAAACGGAAACTTTGAAAGAAATCCCTGTGTCTAACATCACGCAAGGACTTGCGGGTCGTTCTCCAGGTTTGGTAGTCAAAGGAAGCGCAGGTCTTGATAATCGTAGTCAAATTACGATACGTGGAGGTGGTACGCCTCTGGTTGTAATTGACGGTGTCATTCGTAGTTATGACGATTTTGTAAACATTCTTCCCGAAGATATTGCTTCTATTTCGATCTTAAAAGATGCTTCTGCAACAGCAGTCTATGGAGCTCGTGCTGCTAACGGTATTCTTCAAATAACTACCCTTAGAGGTCAAAAAGGTCAGACAACTATTCAGTATGCACATTCTTTGTCTATTTTCCAACCTTCATTTATTCCATCTCGATTAGATGCTTATGCTTGGGCTACACAACACAACATAGCAAATAAAAATGACGGTAAACCAATTGTTTATACTGATGATAAACTTCAAAAAATACTTGACGGAAGTGATCAATTAAACTATCCGAATGTAGATTGGCGTAAATTAGTATTAAAGGACTTTGCACAACAATACCGTCATAACTTGAGTGTATCGGGAGGAAGAGAAGGAAATGAGTTTTTAGCTTCATTGGGATATGTTACTAAGGGTTCCTACTACAGAAGTGGACGACATACATTTGATTTGATGAATTTCCGATTAAATCAAAATTTTATCGTTAGCGAGGATATAGGATTGAAAGGATTTGCTTCCGTTGATGGATATTTTAAAGAAAATGAACATCCTCATACTTCCACAGCTTCTAATTATTACGCTGTTTTTAGCCACACTTTAGTAAATCATAATCCACTTACACCCGCTTTAAATAAATATGGGCTTCCATATGCTAATACAACCGACAACCCAGTTGCTGAAACTTCGTCCTCAGCGGGATATTCTACTCAAAAATATAAGCAGATTAATGGAATGGCGGGACTTGAATGGGCTTTTCCTTGGGTAAAAGGGTTGAAAGCACGTACTAACTTTAACTATCGTTATTTCAATACAGATGATAGACAGTGGAGAAAAGATGGTGATGTGTACGATTGGGATTCTACCAAACCAGCAAGTGTATCAAAACCTCAATTATATCAATCAATGGCGTATAATTATTCGTATACCTCACAAAATTTTTTAGAGTACGCTCGTAACTTGAATGAACATTCATTACACTTGTTAGGAGGATATGAAGCTTCTTATACTTTTAACAGAAATGTTTTTCATAAACGTATCAACTATAGTTTCCCTATTGATCAATTTGGTGCTGGCCCTAAAGAAGATATGGATGGAAATGGTAGTGACTGGGAATCAGGAAGAGCTGGTTTTATAGGTCAATTGAAATACAACTACAACAATCGTTATTTTGTAGAGGGTAGTATTCGGCACGATGCTTCTGATTTATTTCCTAAAGACAAACGCTGGGGAACTTTCTTCTCTGGTTCAGCAGGTTGGATAGTTTCTGATGAGTTTTTTATGAAATCTCTTAAAGAAAAGCACATTTTTGATTTATTAAAATTGAGAGTCTCTTATGGAGAAGTAGGTTTAGATAGTGGAGTTGGACGATTCTCTTACCTATCTTCTTACAACTTAGACCCACAGGCTTATGTTGTTGATGGTAAATTTATTCAAGGTTTTTCAGAAGGGGACATTCCTTCACCTGATATTACTTGGTTTACAACTAAGCAATTAGATTTTGGTTTTGATTTTGAGTCATTCAATAACAGATTGTTCGGTTCTTTTGACTATTTCTTTTACAAAACTACAGGATATTTAACAGCACCTGATCCAAATATTGTGGGATATACAGCCCCGTTAGGTAAATCTTTACCAAGAATTTCTTCAAATAAAGAACACAGAAGGGAAGGTTTTGAAGTACAATTAGGTTGGAAAGGAGCACTAGGAGAACTCAAATATCAGGTTTCAGCCAATGCAACTTTCTTTGAGTCGTTATTCGCTACCAATCCTGATGAAGCTCTAGAAAATCGTAAGAATCCGTACTTGAGAACTACCCAACAAATAGGATACTATGGTATAGGACTTCAATCTGAAGGCTTTTTTACAGATGCACAAGATGTATATTCCAGTCCTAAACACATAGGTTCTCATAATCTTACAGCAGGAGACCTAAAATATCAGGATTTTAATGGAGACGGTAAAATTGACAATTCGGATCGTATTCGTATTGGGAAAAATAATTTCCCTCGTGCTAATTATGGGCTTAATCTAGGAATTAGTTATAAAGCATTGTCATTCAATATGCTATTACAAGGGGCTACTCGATTTGATATGTATATGGGAGGAGTGTTTTTAGGGCAAAATCCTAGTGCAGGAACTACTCCTATCTATGAGTTTCAGTTAGATTATTGGAGACCTGATAATACATCGGCTCGTTTTCCACGCTTAGTTTCAAGTAATTCAGTGAACGGAAATAACAATACTCATGGAAGTGACTTTTTCTTAATAAACGGAGCATACTTGCGTTTGAAAGATTTCTCTGTTTCATACGATTTGAAAAAATATATTTTGAAAGACTATAAATGGTTAAGTGCAATGAAGTTAACACTTAGTGGTCAGAATATATTCACTATTTCCGAAGCTACTAAATATGGAATGGACCCTGAAATAACAAATACAGAGTTTTACGGATATCCTAACGAACGTATGTTCTCTTTTGGTGTAAATGTTGGATTTTAAACAAATTAGATTATGAATAAATGTATTAAATATAGTTTAGTAATGGCTTTGGGAATTACAATGTCCTCTTGTGGAGAGCTTGATACCCAGCCCTTTGAAAGTTATGATGATCAAGCTGTATGGGGAAGTAAAGAAGGTACCGAAGCTTTTATTGTTAAAGCGTATAATGGTACAGTTACCAATTTTAATGGATATGCACGTAATGAATCACTAACCCCCAATAGTATTTTAAGTAATTTAACAAATCTGGATACTCGTGTGATTGATTCACGAATAAGTAATAATACGGGTTCTGCTCAAGGATTGGGTGATTTTTTTGCAAACTTGCGTGAATGTAATTTAATCATCGAGAGAGCAAGTTTGCCTGAGCTAAAAGCAGAAGGACACTTCTTGAGAGGGGTTCTGTTTTTCTATCAAACTCTTTGGCAAGGTCGTTTTGTACCTATAACAAAAGTTCTTACCCAAAATAGTCAAGATGAGTTCAAAACACCTTATACAAAAAATCCTGCGGAAAGTTATCAATACATCATTGAAGACCTTACTATAGCCGCTAACGGGATGGTAGAAGTTTCATCAGCAGGAAGAGCTAATAAATATGCTGCACATGCATTTCGCAGTAGAGCAGCATTACAGGCTTATGCTTATACCAAAGATGCAAAATATCTGGATATAGCTCAAGAATCAGCTGAAGCCATTATTAATTCAGGAAGATATCAATTAACAGATAACTATGGTTCCTTATTTTTAAAAGAGGGGGAGAAATCATCAGAAATCATTTTAGGTCATTACAGATTAAGTCAAAATACCAGTGTGGGAAGTATTACTGAGATGCAAATAACTGTACCGAATATAAACAACAACGAGGTTAATGCAGTTGGAGGAACTCCTTTCAATGATGCAAAAGGAAGAACTTTTGAGTGTTGGGCTCAATACTTTCCTACACAGGATTTAGTAGACCAATATTTGGTCATAGACCAAGTTGATAAAACTGCTAAGCCTTGGTACGAAACTTCACAATATGTTAACAATGTTGAAAGTGGAGATATTTCTTCTCTAACAGAAGGAAGTTTGAATACCGTTCGCCATAAGGTTCCTGAAAAAGCCGATTTAGGTACCAATGCTAAAGGAAATATTATTGTTCGTTATGATAAGATAAAATCAGGTGCTACGATTGAAAATATCAGTAATATTATGTATCAACACCGTGATAAACGTTTTTATCATACTATAGTATATGATCAAAGCTCTTGGTTGGGCGAGAATGTAGAAACGAATATTTGTGGTAATTTATGGGCAGGTGTACGTGAAGGGCAATCGGATTCTTGGTATACAACAGCCTCAGGTTACTATTGGCGTAAATCCGTTAGACAGGTAGAACCTCGTGTGTACGTAAGTAATAATACTGATTTTCATTATGTTTTAGCCCGTTTAGGCGAAGTGTATATGAACTTAGCTGAGATATACTTATTGAAAAATAATGTTGCAAAAGCTGTAGAAATGCTGAATGTTACACGAGTAAAACATGGAGGTTTACCCGTATCAACAGCAAACACAATGTCTGAGGCTTGGGCTGATTATATACGCGAACGTCGTGTAGAAATGGCTTATGAAAATGATTTATATTGGAGTTATCTACGTTGGGGAAAATACGGAAATTTCGCCAATGAAGGGGCTACTGAATCTGATGTTATACAGGCATTGAACAAGCCTGTACATAAGATACAGATCACAAAAGATAGAACTCAAATTATGATTGCTCAAATCACACGCAACGGAGCTTGGGAGAGAACTTTTTCAACAAAACGCTATTTATACCCAATTCCTCAATCAATTCTTGATTCACGAGCTGCACATAATATCAAAGATGAACAAAATCCAGGTTGGTAATTAAAAATTATTCAAAAATGAGAAAATTTATATATATCATATTAGCTATAATAGCAGTAAGTGCAACTTCTTGTCTAAAAAAAGGACTGGAAGATTTACCTGAGTTTGAAGAAAATGATATCACAGGTATAAATCGTGTTGAATATCGTTTTGTAAGTGAACAAGTTTCTAATGCAAGTGGGCAAAATGTAGTTAAATTTGTTGGTCTATCGATAAAAGGAAAACCAGCTATAAATAATGTCGATAAGAGTATTACTTTTGAAGTAACTGTTCCAAAGGCAAGTGGTGTTTTTACAGATAGTGGAAGAGCTAAGGTTTCTCTAAATAATTTGGTTGTTATTGTTAATCTTTCAACCGCTGCTCGCATATCTCCTATCGAAGGTTCTCCAAAATTAGGAACTCCCGGTGATTGGTCAAAACCAAACAAATATATCGTGGAGGCTGCCAATGGTAATAAAGCAGAGTGGACTATCCAAATAACAACCCTAAATAAATAATTGTTTGGACGATACAATATGGTAAAAAAATAGTACTTAAAAATCTTGTACCAATTGATTATTGTTAAATTCATGAGGCTGACCTTTTTGGACAGCCTCATTTTTTGTTAGTAATAAATATTTATCAAGGAATATACAGTTAATGTCAAATAAATCGAATTTACGTATTTTTTGTAGCAAAAATGATTAGCTAACCTTAAAACTCGTAAGACCTTTCCTTATTTTTATTATTACATAAAACATAATGCCTTTTTAAAACGAAAATTAATTTCAAAATCTGCTTTTATCTGAACAGAGCTTTGTATTTTTTCCAAATGTCGAAAAAAAATAGTACATTCGCAGAAAATATTTAAAATTATGAATAACCTTGCATTTAATTTACGTATTCAGAAAGCGAAAGAAAGTCGTATTAATGAAGTAGATTTTTCGAATCTACAATTCGGAAAAATTTTTTCAGATCATATGTTCGTATGCCACTACACCGATGGAATGTGGCAACAACCTGAAATTAAGCCATATTCAGCTATAACTTTAGAACCTTCAGCAAGTGTTTTTCACTACGGACAGGCTATTTTTGAAGGAATGAAAGCTTATAAAGATGATGCTGGAGACATCTTTTTGTTTCGTCCGCAAGAGAATTACAAACGAATGAATAAATCAGCGGTTCGGTTAGCAATTCCAGAGTTTCCTGAAAGTTGGTTTGACCAAGGGTTGAGAGCTTTGTTGAAAATTGATAGCGAGTGGATTCAAAAAGGATTTGGAAATTCACTATACATCCGCCCCTTTATGATTTCTACCACATCAGGAATAAAAGCCTCTCCTGCAACGGATTACATGTTTATTATTATCACTTCGCCAGTTCAGGCCTATCATTCAGGCGACGTGAAAGTGAAAATTGCAGATTACTATAGCCGTGCTGCTAATGGAGGTTTTGGTGCTGCCAAGGCTGCTGGAAATTACGCAGGTCAGTTCTATCCAACACAATTAGCGATTGAAGAAGGCTACCAGCAAGTTATATGGACAGATGATGCTACACATGAATTTTTAGAAGAAGCAGGAATGATGAACCTATTTTTTAGAATCAATAATGTATTGATGACCTGCCCTGCAAGCGAACGTATTTTGGACGGTGTTACTCGTAAAAGCGTACTTACAATTGCTGAAAAAATGGGAATCAAAACCGAGGTACGTCCAGTAAGAGTCAAAGAGTTGATTGAAGCTGCTGAAAATGGAACTCTTCAAGAGATTTTTGGTAGTGGAACGGCAGCCGTTATAAGTCCAATTTCAGGATTTGGTTATAAAGACAAAAAATATACGTTTACACCTCCAGCTGATTTATACGCTTCAAAAATCAAAGAAGCCATTTTGAATATCCAATATAACAAAGTTGAAGACCCTTTTGGTTGGAGAGTTAAAGTCGATTAATAACGGAATATCTCTACGATTTGAAACGAAAAGAGGCTGTCAAAAAAACTAATTTCGAAGATTTAAAAGATATTTATAATCAAGATTTTATAAATATACTTTTGTTTAAAAACATTTTTTTTGACAGCTTCTATTTTTTTAGAACATTAATGAATTATTATGAGCGAACAGATGCCTGTAATTTTTCCTTGAAACGTTCTTGTAAATTGTGCATTACCTTTTCTATCTGTTTATCCGTGAGTGTTTTAAAATCATCTTGTAGGGTGAAACTAATTGCATAGCTTTTCTTGCCTGTAGGAAGTTTCTCGCCTTGGTATACATCAAACAGGCCTACATTTTTTAAGATGGATTTTTCGGTTTCAAATGCTATTCTATGAATGTCACTGAACGAAACAGCTTCATCAAGGAGTAATGCTAAGTCACGCCTTACTTCTGGGAATTTAGCAATTTCTTTGAATGTATTTTTCTGATTTTTAATGCTCTCAAGAACTATATCCCAGCAGATGTCGGCAAAAAATATTTCTTGCTTGATACCAAATTTTTTCAATATTTTACCTTTAACAACGCCTATACTTCCAAGCAATTTTCCATTGATAATCCATTCAAATCCTTCTCGAATAAAGAGATTATTATCTAGAGGTTGCGTATGAATATTTTTTAGTTGCAATCGTTCAAAAACAGATTCAACAATTCCTTTCAAAAAGAAGAAATCTGTTTTCTGAGGAATAGTGTTCCAATTTTCAGGAAGTTGATTACCTGTGATATAAATCATTAGGTGTTTATTTTCTACAAAATTATCACCTATTTTGTGATAACTTTTCCCAAATTCGAATAGTTTCAAATCGGAACGCTTTCGGTTAATGTTGTATTCAATAATCTCCAATCCAGAGGGTAGGAGATTTTTACGCATAAAATTTAAATCACTACTCAAAGGATTCAGAATTTTTACCACTTTTGTAAGATCTTCTTCAAAATCAGTAATTGTTTTTTCAGATACTAAGCTATTGGTCATTATCTCAGAAAACCCTTGTCCGGCAAGTTGGGAAGCTATTACATTTTGAACGTTGTGATCGTCAAATTTTGAAGCGTGTGACATTGAGGCATTAATTTTTTCTGAAAAATTAATGTTATTGTATCCATAGACACGCAAAATTTCCTCAATAACATCCGCTTCACGTTGTACATCTACACGATATGAAGGCACAACTAATCCTAAACCGCGCTCTGTAACTGAGTTGATTTTGATATCCAATGAATGTAATATGCTTTTAATGGTGTCGTTTGGAATGGTTTGTCCAATAACTTTATGAACGCGTTCGAATGCTAAAAATACCTGAAAATCCTCATGTTTTTTGGGGTATAAGTCGATAATATCCGATGAAATCTGTCCTCCTGCGACATTCTCAATTAAGATAGCAGCGTACATTAAAGCGTGTTTTACTTCGCTAATGTCTATTCCTCGTTCAAAGCGGAAAGAAGCATCGGAGTTGATAGCATGGCGTTTGGCGCTTTTTCGAACCGAAACAGGGTTAAAATAGGCACTTTCTAAAAAGATGTTGCGAGTGCTGCTGGTTACCCCCGAGTTGAGTCCACCCAAAACTCCTGCAATGCACAAAGGTTTTTCAGCATCACAAATCACCAGATCTTCCGCATCTAAGATACGTTCAACACCATCTAAGGTTTTGAATTTTGTACCAGCTTCTGCCGTTTTTACGATAATTTTTTTCCCTACGATGTGATCTGCATCGAAAGCGTGTAACGGTTGTCCCAGTCCGTGGAGTACATAGTTGGTAATATCAACGATGTTGTTTTTAGGAGTAAGTCCGATGGATTTCAGTTTGTTTTGCAACCACATAGGGGATTCAGATACTTTTACATTGCTGATAGTCAATCCCGTATATCGAGGTGCGAGTTCTTTGTTTTGAACATCTACATCAATTTTTGATAGTCGATTGTCAATGTGAAATTTTGTCACCGAAGGGGTTATCAACTCCAAAGAAGTACCTCTTTGTATCAATCCTGCACGTAAGTCACGCGCAACACCATAGTGACTCATGGCGTCTGCACGATTTGGAGTTAATCCGATTTCAAAGACTTCATCGTTTTCTACTTCAAAAATTTCACTGCATAAGGTTCCAGGTTCGTACTTATCATCCAAAACCATGATTCCTTCGTGTCCTTCACCCAAGCCGAGTTCATCTTCGGCACAAATCATCCCGAAACTTTCTTCACCGCGTATTTTTCCTTTTTTGATTTCCCATGGGTTTCCGTCCTTATCAAAAAGTTTTGTTCCAATGGTCGCAACAGGTACCTTTTGCCCTTTAGCAACGTTTGGAGCTCCGCACACAATTTGCACGATGTTCCCCTGACCTATGTCTACTTTGGTAACTTTCAATCGGTCAGCGTTGGGGTGTTGTTGGCACTCCAATACGTGTCCGACAACAACTCCTTTCAGTCCTCCTTTGATGCTTTCGAAAGATTCAATTCCTTCAACTTCAAGTCCTAAGTCGGTAAGTAAGGCTCCAGTTTGTTCTGAAGGTAAATCAATTTTGATGAATTTTTTAATCCAGTTGTACGAAATTTTCATAGTTTGATAACACTATATGTATGTATGATTTCAAGGTTGCAAAAATACAATTTTTACCGAAATATAATATTTTTATGTAGAAAAACTTTCTTAAAGAGTACTATACTATGCTGTACATAGTTCTTTTACATTTTAAAAGTCAGTGAAAAAGAGATTCTTACTCGGTGTTGTTTCAATGATTTATAAGTCCACATTTTGGAAAAGAGTCTTAAATTTTAGAGCGTTTAAAACTGTCAAGTTTTGTAAGAGTAGACAAGATGGCATCGTATTAGGATTAATTCTTTTTAGAAGTGTTTTTATTTTCGCAGAAAATAGAGTTCTGATGGAACTATTTTTATGTCTAATTTCATACTAAAAAAGTTAAACAGTGTTAAATAAAATCCGATAAACGTATATTTTTCATCTTTTAACTGTTATTTTTTAGTTATAAAAATGTTATTATTTTTTTTATTGGAGGGCATTTTTTTAATTTTGTCGCCTGTATACTTTATTTCCAACTTAGTGAGGGGAAAATCTTAATCTAATCTAACAGTACTAACTGAAAAACTAACTAAAAACGAATACGTTATGAAAAAGTTGTTTATTTTCGTTTCGTTCATGATGCTAACAACCTCATGGATATATGCACAATGTGATTCAACTCATCCTATTAACGGGTTTCAGCTTGTAACGGGTAATATTCAGTGTGAGAATCGAGGGCTTATAACGTTGAATGCTCCTCCTGTTTCAACGGAACATCCTGCGGGAACAGAGTTTACGGTTTATTGGGTAAAACCAGGAACTACATTAGCATCACCACGAGGTACTGTTTTGGCAGGACAATCCATGACTATTCCGAATTTAGCGGCAGGGACATACACTTTTACGTTGGAAGATGAGGCGAATATGTCTTGTGAAAAGCCTGTAACAATCAATGATCTTTACATACCTTTTCAAGTGAAATCAATAAGTGTTACTCCTGCAGGTATAAAAAGAGATCCTGTAACCAACACCAATGTTGATGACGGAAGAGGGAGTATAATTATTGATCTTAAACGATTCACGACAGGGGCATCAAAGTTTCAAATTCGTGTTATATCGGCTGATACAGGGGCTGTGTTGATTCATGATAGAGTCTTCCCAACAGTGGCTGTAGAACCGCAATTTCGTGTTCACCCTGCACCAGGAGAACGTATTTCACATGCTGATCATCCGAATGTAAGCGTTTTTATTAGAGAGATTCCACCAGGGGCTCCCGATAATGATTGTCGAAATTATGCATCCCCTCCCCAAGGGGTGCAAATTCCTAAATCGGTTTATTTTCCAGGTACATATTCCTTAACCTTATCGAATTTAGCATTGAGCTTGCATACGACTACAAGAAATGTAGGAGGTACTAACGTATTAGAGCCTACGGGTAATTTTAATTTAACAATTCCATTGCGAAGAGGTGTTGACAATGAGTTTGTTGCAACAGGTTTTATAGGAGGTGTAGCTAACCCAGATATTCCGATAAATCATTTTAAAGGAGTAGGATCTTCAAATGCAAAGGCTACTATTGCAATTTTGAATAGGTCAATAGTCAGGGATATTACGTCAACTTTCGATGGACGACAATATTCATATATAAATGCTGATTTTCAAGAAAACGATCAAGTTCAAATTGTTGTAGATGATGGTTTGGGAAATATAGTTACCAAAACATTTGAAATGAAAGGGATAAAGGATGTACATCAGGAAACTCCTCCTACACGAGGGATGCGGTTTTCATATAGTGCTTCTCCTGCTACTCCTGTTTGCCCAGGAGCACCTGTTTTTTTGCAAATTAAAACGTACATAGAGAATTCGGAAAGGAATGTTACTCTTAATGAAGGAGGAACTCTAAAAATTAACTATAATTGGTATTTGCCCAATTTGGAGCATATTTGGAATACGACTTCTTCAACATCTACGTTGACATATCAGTACAAAGTTTCTAAGGAAACCCCGCTAAACTCGGGAGTTTATACGCTATTGACCCAAGGGAGTGATTATACAATAGTGGATTATCGAACTATTGATGTACAGTCCTCGGGAGAAGGTAGATACAAGATTCGTATGGAGTTTTTAAAAGCCGATGGAACGGTCGTTACTGCATTTGAAAGAGCTACAAATTCAGTAAAATATTTACCAACTCCACCCAATCGTTTTGACTCGGTGTTTAATACTTTCGAGTCCAATTATGGAATTGCAGAGGGAACAACATCGTTTCGTATTTATAGCAGAAGTGAACTTGTATATGAAGATCCTGCCTACCCTGGAGTTTCTACGGTGACATTCACCTTAGGAAGGGTAGATGGACAAACATCTGTCTCGTTTCCAACAAGGCTTCCTTTTGGACAAACCAAAACCGAAACGATTAATTTTCCAATATCCGCTACGTTAACGCCTACCTATATGGGAGACCCTAATGGATATATAGGATTTGGAGATTTACCTCCGGGGAACTATATTTTGACCGTCAAGGATGCTTGTGGTAGTGCATCAAAGACAATTACATTGGGGAAAACAATAAGTTATGGAAATACACAGGCCGAACGACCATTCTATAAGTTAGTGCCTCGATGTGGGTACTATGACTTGGAGTTTACGCATGAGGCATTAGGTACTAATTTTCCTGCTCTTACTAACAGCATGTTTACGGGAGTGATAGGGGTTTTTTCTAATTGGAATGTAGAGCAAAATATAACAAAGAGAGGAAGAAATGGTACAATCACGGGATTAAAACCTGGACATACTTATAAACTATATACACATGGATTTGGTGGATATACGATTCATAATAAGCCTTCTTCAGCAACAACCGCTCCATGGACATTGTTGTCAACTTTTTCAGATGTAATAGGGCCTGGAAAGCAAAGTATTAAATTTATGAATAGTTATATTTACAATCCAAATTTGTTGCGTTATTACACGGAAATTACAGTCCCGTCACAAACTATGGATCCTGTAGTTGCTTCCATATCTTGTGGTTCAAACGGAACTTCCATGATTTTGGTCGATCTTCCCAGTGATACCAACGTAGGGATTGTAGGAGATGTTACGTATGTGTTAAAAAGTGTTTCAGGAACTACTGAAACAGAGGTGGCAAGCGTAACCATGACAGGAGGACAACGTGACTACGCATTTACAGACTTACCCGATGGTACGTATAAGGTCTATGTAAAAGACGAGTGCGTAGCAGGAGACCCTGTTGTTGGTGTGTTAGAAGTAGCTGATTCAAGTGTACTTCCGACTCCTCGCATCACCAATGATGACCACGTTGCTGGGTTATGTCCTGGGGAAGCTACTCAACTGCGATTGAGAGGGGTGTCAGTAAACTCCTTTGATGTGGAGTGGTACAGAATCAATCCTGATGGTTCAAAAGTGATGGTAGCCAGTAACACCCAAACGTACAGTGAGGCAGTATATACCAATACTACCTATGAGGTAAGAGCGAAATTGAAAGACCGATTTGGATGTGCAACAAACGTTTGGCTAACGGCTACCTCCACATCAGTACTTGCTATTGATACGGGAGTGCCGTCAGTTACGTATTTCCCATCGGATATATCTGATTATCCAGTTATAGGAGGATGCGATGTTTTATTAACTTGGAATGCACCGCAAGTCACTGATGAAAGTATTCGTTGTGGAGTGGAGACTACGGTTAGTTCAACAGTCTCCATCACAACAACTTTCAATGGAGGAGCACAACACCAAGGGCGATTCCCTATAGGGGTACATTCGGTGGTCTATACATTTACGGATGTTTTTGGAAACGCTGTTTCACGAACCTTGATTGTAACGGTTCAAGATCATACTATGGATATGAAATTGGCAGAGGAGTACTCATTGAATCCGTTGCAGGTAGGCAATGAGTTCTATTACAGGGTGAAATATGTAAACACAGGAGCTGTGACCTTAACGTCAGCAATTTTAGAAGTTCAATTGCCTTCCAATGCCAACGTACAACCTGATTTAACCAAGCAAGTAGACTTTACAACAAATGCAGGGGTTTCAAGTGTACCATACACCTATGATTCAGCAACTAAGAAATATACCTTTACCTATCCCGCTGTTGCGTTGCCAGCCCCAGGAGGACATCAGGAAAGAAGTATAGGCATACCGTTGAAAATCGTAGGAGGATATGATTTAGCCCAACAGCCGTGTATGAACCAAGTGAATATCATTCCTACGATGGTTTATACAGGTGGGGTGGCAGGTTGTACGCTTCGTACGCAAACTGCTACCATACAAACACCAACGGTAGTGGAAATCAAAACTATTGATAATAAACGTACTGAAATTTACTGTGTGGGCAACCCAATGACATTGAGCGTTACTCCAGGTTTTGATGAGTACAAATGGTTCCTTAATGGAACGCCTGTGGGAACTAACACCAACACCTTTGTTGCAAACGCTCAAGGAGAATATCGTGTTGAAAAATATAAATTTGACTGTGGAGTCGCTACAATAGTAAGCTATGAAATTATAGACTACCATGAACCAGGAAGTTCTGCTGACCCAATTAAGGCATTGGCAGCAAATGTGGGTGTGACTTGTCGAAATGACAATAGAACGTGGACAAGCCATTTCTATCTATGCGGTGGTACATCTAAAACGATAGCGGTCAATTTTGTAAATTCAACCTTGACATGGGAGAAATTAAACCCATCAGCCAGTGGATTGAATTGTCAGCCACGTCACGAAACTTGTCCAGTGGTGATTGACGGATGTTGGGAAGAAGTGAGTAACAATACAAATACTTTCACTCTTTCACAAGGAGGACGCTATCGTTTGAAAGTAGCAGGGGCTAACTGCTATGATTTCTATTATTTTGATGTGTTCGATAGTAGTATCCCTGCGGCTACCGTAACCTATGGAGACGAAACAGGCTATGTGGACGGATACATCAATATCAACATGTCCACACAAGGAGTGAACTATAATTATGCATATACGAACATCACAACAGGAGCCACAGGAGCGATAACTACAAATACTACACAACACCGTTTTACAGGTTTGAAGGCGGGAACATACGTGGTGAAAATAACCTCTCCAGAGGCGTTGTTGTCATGTCTTGATCATACGCAAACGATTACCATACAAAAGAATACAAATTTAAAATTCACAGCCGAATTTGTTGAATGGAAAAGTTGTAACGAAGCAAAAATGAAATTTAAAGGCGAAGGTGGTAATCCTCCGTATCAATTTGCCGTATGGTCGGTAGATGGCGAGGTGCTTGCTCCGGGAGGTTCTCATATGAACATTCCGGACTCTGAATGGGTAGGCGACCAAGGTGAGTTTGACGCTCATTATGAAGGGTTGATGAATCTTACTCGTATTGGTAGCTATGTGTTTGTGATGAGACATCAACAAAATGGAGAACGAACATTTTCAGCTCCAATCGACATACGACCTGTAGGAACGCATAGCGTTACTTTCGCAGTTACCGATTTGGATTGTGCAACTGCAACAGGAACAGGTGAAATTCAATTGATATTCGAAAATCCAGCAGTTCAACGAGCGGTTAGTCTGTATAAATTAGACGATACGGGAGCGAGAATATTACCTGCACGCTATGAAGGAAATAATCTTTCTCTATTTACGGGCTTAGAAGTAGGAAGTTATGAAGTTGCCTATACAGCTCAAGTAGCTTCGCAAACGTGTACTTTCGTAAAACGACCGATAAGTATCAATCCGCCTGCAAATCCATTGCGTGCTTTCGTTGGAGTGACCAAAGATAAGACTTGTAATGCCAACGGAAAATATACCGTTTCGGTAAATAATGTAATGGGCGGTTCAGGGTCTTACGAATACGATTTTGGAACGGGATACCAAAATCAGCCGACAGCTCAGGTTGACGGGAATATCACCGTGAAAATTAAAGATCTTTCAGGTTGTGAATTGATAATACCTGTAACGATGCAATCACCACAAGCACCAACAGTGAGTGTTTCTACTCCTACCTATGATTGTGTTGGCTTTGGAACTGTGACAGTTACAGCCATTGCACCACCTGGGCAAACGCATTCTTACACTTACAGTGTGAATACAACTACAGGAGCTGTACAGGCATCGGTGTTTACATTGCCACCAGGAACTCATACTATTTACGTGCATTACAAACCAACAGGAATTACTCCAAACGTACTATTTAAGGAGGATTTTGGAGTAGGGAATGATGTTTGTGGAAGTGACTTAGGCTATCCAAACCCTATCAATGATTTGGTTTGCGAAAAAAATGTCGCTGTTGGAATGGGGAAATATGCCATTACCAATCAAGCACAACCTGTGGGAGCTTGGGTAGTTCCAAGCGATGCACAAGGGGTTGGTAACGGACGTTATATGGTAGTCCATGCTTCAACATCAAATGCCGTAGTGTTTAGAAAACATATCAAAAATGTAGTGCCAAACGAACGGTTACGAGTTTCCGTTCGCCATTTTAATATGCTGCCAACAGCATCTCCTCAGTTCAATGTTGAATTGATTCCTGTGGGAGCTTCATCGGGTATTGTAAAACAGCTTATAGTAACGAGTACGGGTACGCCAACTTGGATACAGTCCTCAATAGATTTCACAGATGTAGAGATAACGCAAAATGAGTATATCGTACTAATCAAAAATGCGACAGGGAACGGTGTTGTTGCGTTGGATAATATAGAAATAGAACAAAATATTAAACTTTGTGACACCACAGAAACTGTTCCTGTGGTTATAGACGAAGGTAAAAAATTAGAAATAGAGGTATTAGGAACTACCGCTGTAAGTTGTCACGGAGGTAATGACGGAAGTTTGCGTATTTTCGTGCATAATCCACCAACCAACGTGGAGTATTCAATCAATAATGGAATTACCTGGACACCAACCGTTTTGGTCGATGGTGTGTTTACCATAACCCATTTGGCCGCAACTGAAAGTACAACAGTTTATGTTAGAGATGTTAATAAAATCGCTTGTAAGGTGGAGGCTACATATGTTATCACACAACCTGCTGTTCCGCTTTCATTACGAGTAGTTGAACCAATTAATCCTGTGCGTTGTGATGCAGGAAACATAGCATCAATTACCTTTGAAGCGATTGGTGGTAACTCAGAGTACACACAATTTACGTACCAAAGCACGACCATGCCAACACCACAAGTTGTAGGAGTTTACAACGGTCGCTATTCACAGCCTATGCCTTTATCACCTGGCGTTTATACTATTACGGTTACCGATGTGAAAGGTTGTTCAACAGAGACTTCATTTGAGGTAGAGAAAAAAGAAATTGAATTTGAGGTAGTTTACAATCCTTGTCATGATGGTAATGGAACAGATGTTACGGTTAATGTTTTAAATGGTAACGGAGGATATGTTGTAAATCGTTCTGGTGAAACAACTTGGCATACCGTTTCAAATCGCGTACATACGTTTGAAGGTTTGCAGGTAGGAACTTACACCATTACATTAAATGATAACTCAGGATGTAAAACAAGTACTGTAGTCAATATTTACCCGCCATTGACTTTGACCGTTTCGCAAACATCGGCAATTGATTGTGTAGCTTCGCCCAACTCAACGTTTGTATTGACAGCCCATGGTGGAGTGCCAGGTGATAGAACTTTCGTTATCTATACCACAAACCGAGCTAATGTATATACAGAAGTGACGACCGTTGGCTCAACCTATACGTTTACTTCAACTGATTTCGGGAAAACCTATTTCTTTGATGTAAAATACACTGAAAGAGAACAAACGTGTAGTTATGAATATTCACAACCATTCAGAGTAGCTTCAAGACCAGCATTCAAGGCTACACCGTTATTTAAAGTCAAAGGAGCTTACTGTGCAGATAACGGATATATCAATACGTCCGTTCCTGATATAGTGAATCAATCGACAGGAGTAGCACCGTTTAATGTTGAGGTATACGCCAACGATGGAACTGATAATCCAACAGGAGCCGCGCTCAATCCAATAGCTTTGGCTACGGGTAACTATGTGGTTGTTATTACCGATGCACGAGGTTGTACGGCTATGCAACCAGTAGTTGTTCCGTCATTACCTCAGGCACAGATAGTAACGGTAACAACAACGCCGATAGCCTGTGGAGTCCTTGCTCAAGCCAATATTGTTATTTCAGCCGGAGGTGATGCGAATAGTAATTTCTCGTTGATTGTAAAAACAACCTCAGAAACGGTGTATAGTGCAACGGGTATATTGTCAAGTCAGTTGCCAACAACTATTACAGTGTCGAACTTGCATTATGATGAGTATGAAGTTATCTTACAAGATATGACTTCGCCATCTTGTCAAAATACATATCATTTCAAAACAGGATTAGCTCCCGATGCCATTGTGACAGCTTCTACAACAGTTGTAGGATGTACTCCAAATTCAGGAGAACTTATTGTACAGTCATACCGAGCGGGAACAGGATTAACACATACTGGAAATTATGTAGCCATCTATAAGACTACTATAGATGTGAATGATCCTACCTCTCCAGGTTGGTACCAGTTCAATCCTCCAGTAGCTACAACTTTGCCAACTACTGGGCAAGCAGGAGAAAAGTTGGAGCATACATTTACAGGGTTAATTCCAGGAGCGTGGTACGAATTTATCATTGTTTCAGAAACTCCTTCAGGAGATCCTTGTTGGTTACGGGGAGGAGCTACGATTCCTGTGCCTACGAGTTCAACCTTGTCTATGACTACAACGAAAGGAACCATAGCTTGTTCAGGAACATCAAGTGGAACTATTTTCTTTACTTTGAAAGATTGGAAGTCGTCTACTACTGGTATTACTTGGCAGGTCTATACCTACCCTGATTATGACCCTGTAGCAGGAGTAGGAATGTCAGGAAATATAACTGTAGGTAGCTCAATGACTTCAGTAAGTGGCAACGTAAATGGATTAGCACCAGGACGCTATGTGATTGTTTTTGAAGAGAATAATGGAGGTTGCGTTAATGCAACTCCACCTATTGCTATTCCAGGCCCGGAGCCATTGGTAGTACATCAAGTAAGCATAACAAAAGAGCATGTGTACTGTACAACAGATATTGGAGACCAAGCGGAAATTACCGTAGATAGAGTTTCGGGAGGATTACCAGATTATTTGTTCTTGGTGCAACCAATCTCATTTGCGACACCTCCAGCGGTGGGTGATTTTACACATCCACAACCAGGGCAGTTTGTTTCGGCTTTGGGTTCTCAAAAAATTCTTGTATCAAAATCAGGAACATACGATTTGTATGTGAAAGACTCAGGAGATTGTATTGTTAGATATGGAGGAGCAAGTTTAATCATTAGCGATGCACCACAACCGACCATCAACAGCGTTCGAGTGAATGTTTGTCAGGCGACCAATAACCAGTATGATGTTCGAGTGGATGTAACCCGAGGAGAGCCAACGTTGCTACACTTCTATAAGTTAGAACCAGGCGGGTTAGCACCAGTACAACAGCAATCCCCATATGATCGTATCTTGTTAGGAGGATTGAATCCAGGGGTATATACCTTGACCTATTCGAATATCAGAGGTTGCGAAACATCAACCACCTTTGAGGTTAAGTCACCAATGCAGGTAGGAAATGCCAACGTAACCCGAGTATTAACCTGTGCAACGACATCGCCAGCAGAAATCGTAATACCAAACATTACGGGGGGTACAGGCACTTACACCTATGAAGTGGTACGCGTGGAAGACGATGGCTCAACAACGCCATTCATAGGACAAACCACTACAACAGCAACCACAATAACCGTAACTGTTAATGTAGCGGGAAGTTACGAGCTTTGGGTGATGGATTCCGACATGGAAGCAATAGGTTGTAACTCCATCAGACGATCATTTACGATAGAGTCGGCAAAAGTTCCGCAAGTTGTCTTTGGTTCGTTGAAGGTAACGAATGTTTCTTGTAGCTCGGCACCAGAAGGAACTATTGAGTTGATGGCAACACCAATCGACATCGCTCCTATGACCTTTACTATCGTTTCGATGAGAGATTTGGGAACAGGAGTTGAGACTGCCACTAGCATATTGCCTACGTCTGTGATATCGAATCAAGCACGTTTCACAGGATTGTTAGGTTCACAGGCAGGAATACTTTACACGATTAGAATTGAAGGAACCAACGGATGTTTCACTACGCAGCAGGCAGTTATCGCGTCGCCACCGCCATTGCAAGTAGGTGCTACTGCATTGACTCCTCAGCAATTCACTTGTTCAACAAGTGCGGCGTTGATAGCCTCATTACAGTTTGATGCTACTCAAATCACGGGAGGAGTAGCTCCGTACACTTGGCAGTTTATTGACAGAGCTACCAATGCCGTCATAGGTGAAAATTCGGCAAGCGTTTTACTATCCGACGTAAATGGAGGTACGTACTACGTACGCGTGAAAGACAGCTCAGGAGGTTGTGCAACGGGAACAACCGATGTTACCATCTATCCAGCCTTTACGTTAGCCAATGTAACAGTCGCAACGGTAACTCCAATAACTTGTGCCGTGAACGAAACCATAGCCGTTAGTGTGGAAGCAACTCCGCAATACATACCAGGAACGGAAATCGTGTTTACGGTAAAACGATTGAGCGATGGATTGGTAACCAGTGCGGTGTACTCATCAACCGTTGCTACAACGCATATTACTCATACCTTGCCAATGGTTTTTGATGCAGGAGATTATGAAATAACAGCCGAAAATAGAGCTACAAGTTGTGGCAGATCGAAAACCGTGCATAAGGTAGCTGATTTGAGTAATAAATATGATATTACGATGTCAAATCAGAAACAACCGACTTGCTTCCGAGGTGATGACGGAGAGATAACCCTTACCGTTGTAGATAGAAAACCCGCTATAGGAGGAGATACATCTGCAAGTGGATTCACTTACACTGTTACCTATTCCGTTAATGGTACTATAACCACAGGAACCATTGTTGCGGGAAGTTCATCTATAACACTTACAGGATTAAAAGAAGGAAGGTATAGTATTGAAATACAGTCTTTTGTAAATAGTTGTAAAACAACTAGTTCATTCGTAGTACCTGTTTCGGCAGAGCAAATAAGCGTAAATGCTTATCCAGCACCAATTCCACAAGTGAGTTGTTTGAATGATAAAGGAAATATTATGGTAGAGGTAACAGGAGGACAAGCTCCGTATGAGGTTACTTTGAGTTCGTTGGCGACAACATTCACAAAAACAGTAAACAGAAATCGCGTATTATTTGATAATTTAGAGGTAGGTGTTTACTCAGTTACGGTAAGAGATGCTTTGGGCTGTATGGATTTTATAGGAACTGCAACCGCTGAATTGGTAACTCCAGATCCGTTGACAGCATCTATCACCGTTGAAGACGTACATTGCAAGGACGAAGCTAATGGGAAAATTACCATCTCCAACATACAAGGAGGATCAGGCTCAACAGTTTTCCTATTTGAGTTAGATAACGGAACAACTCCTGCAATAGAGCAATCAACCCCTGTGTTTGAGAATTTGAAAGCAGGAATTTATACCTTGAAAATTACGGATGGTATGGGATGTTGGACACAAACAACAGTTGAGGTTTGGGAACCTAACTATCTATATGCAGCAGTAGACGTATCAGGTTCTGATAGATTAATTTGTTACGGAGAAGCTGACGCAAGGGTAGCTATTACAGCTCAAGGAGGTGTACAACCCTATAAAATGGATGTGTATAGCAAGGATGGACGACGTGTAACACCAGTTTCGTATGTTTCAGGAGTACCTGCTGACCCACGTATAGCCAGTCCAGTAAGTATCGTAACCGATCCAATATTGGAAGCAGGTGAATATTATGTAACAATCATAGACGTCAACGGCTGTTCAACACAAACAGTTAAATTTACGGTTGAAGAATTCCCGAATATAGAACCACGTGAGGTATATCAAGAAAAATCTTGTGATGAAAACGTGTTTACGGACGCTATTAAAGTGCGATTCCCTACACCTATTGATTTAACAAATGTGACCTATGAGTTGAAAACACAAGCAGGTGCCATTACCTCTGGAACATTGTCAAGAACTACTGATGTGACTACCATAGGTTACATCCATGACTATGACAGAACCAGTGAAACGCAGACACTAAAGGTAATCTACACCTATACTCATTCCGATGGCTCACAAACTGAACAATGCGAACAAGTCTATGTTGTGACTGATATTGAAGACATTCAAGCATTAACCGTTACTCGAGTTACTAATTTAGGATTGAATACCATTGAGGTGAAAACCACGGGTGGAGTAGAACCATATACATACTATTTCAATGGTAGAGAACAAGGATCGAATCCAGTGTATATTATGAAAATAAATGACCCTGGACGAGTAGACCCAGATTCTAGACAGATAATCAAAGAAGTAGATGTACAAGTGGTCGATGCGTTAGGCTGTACACGTACTTTAACCATTGAGGAAGTATATCACGACATCCGAGTACCTAATTTCTTTACTCCAGACGGAGATGGTATTAATGATACTTGGAAGCCTATTAATATAGAAAACTATCCAAAAGCGGTGATTTATATTTTCGACCGAAACGGAAGAAAAATAACAACTTTGACACCTATGGACTCATGGGATGGTATTTACGATAAAAAGCACATGCCATCAGGAGATTATTGGTACATCTTAGAACTCAATACGTTAGAAGATACACGTAAATTCTACGGAAACTTTACTTTGTATCGATAGTTTCCATGTACAGTAGAAGGGGTTGGTTCAAAGACTAATCCCTTTTACTGTTTTTATACAAGAATAAATTTTTTTTCTGAATTTATACCATATTAAAAACATTGAAAATGATATTTAAACATTGTCCGAACTGCACATCAACCAACGTGGAATTTCCAAATAACGTACGTTTTTTTTGTCACGATTGTCAGTTCACCTACTTTCATAATATAGCAGCAGCCGTGGCAGTTCTATTTACGTACGAACAAAAAATATTATTCACAGTCCGAAATGTTGACCCTGACAAAGGAAAATTAGATCTTCCAGGAGGGTTTATCGATCCTAAAGAAAATGCAGAGGAGGCGGCTTGTCGCGAAATAAAAGAAGAGTTAGGGATAGATGTTCTGCCATCGCAATTAAAGTACATAGGAACACATCCAAATGATTATCTTTACAAAAATGTTCCTTACAGAACGATGGATATATTTTTTGAATGTTCACTAACCAATTCACAAGTGTCGGTAGTGGCAACCGATGAGATCGAAGCTCTCCGTTGGTTGTCAGTCCATACAATCAACTTTGATGAAATAGGATTTGTTTCCATCCGTAATATGGTAAGGAAATATTGTCAAGACCTATTTTCCAAATAAAAGATTATTTATCTATTGATTTACAATATTTTGTGTCAAAATGATAAGCGCTTCTTATCTATGATAACATTTTTTATACGAAACAAAATGAAAAAAAACAACTTTTCTTTTGAATTTCAAAAAAAAGTTATAACTTTGTCCTATGTAATACATATATGAGATGAATAGTTTAATCGCTGCGACGTATGCTCCTATGGATTCGAAAGGGGCAGTATCAACAAAGATTGTTCCTAAGTATGCTGATTTTTTAAAGAGAAACGGAGTTTCTGGTATTTTCGCTAATGGCTCCACAGGTGATTTTGCTTCTCTTTCAGTGGAAGAACGCAAAGAAATTATAGAGGCTTGGGCAGAACAAAAGTCGCCAGATTTTTTCATCACTAACCATGTTGGGGATATCAATTTGAATCATGCAGTTGATTTGGCAAAACATTCAGCGGATAAAGTAGATGCTATAGCTACTTTGGCTCCTTTCTACTTTAAACCTAACTTAGAAAAATTAGTTGCTTACTGCAAAACCATAGCTGAGGCTGCCCCAAATATTCCATTTTATTATTATCACATACCGGATCTCACAGGAGCTAATTTTGATATGTGTCAGTTTATGGAAAAGGCAAAACAGGAGATACCTAACTTTGCAGGGTTAAAATTTACTCAGAATAATATGATTCATTTTACTCAAGCAAAGTTGTGTAACAATCAGGAATTTAATGTTCTTTTTGGGGTAGATGAAGCTTTTTTAGCAAGTTTACCATTAGGTACAACAGGTTGGGTAGGAAGTACTTATAATCATTTGGCTAAGTTGTATTTAACAATTAAAGAACTTTTTGAAAAAGGTAATTATCAGGAGGCTGCTGATTTACAACGTAAGGCAATTGAGTTTGTTAATATTGTTGCTTCCTACGGAGGGTTTAATGGTGGAGGAAAGAGTTTTATGAGATTATTAGGTGTTGATTGTGGAGTAGCAAGATATCCTCACACGACGCTTACCGATGCCCAATTAAAAGAAATAGAATCGAAATTAGAGAAATTGGGTATAACGAGCTACCTATCAAAATAAGATATAAAATTAATTTTTTCATAATTTTTATTTTTAAGTTTTCTTTTTTATTATTTTAAAAAACGATTGATGTGAATCAATCGTTTTTTTTGTGAAATTATTTTTGGAATCTTAGCTGTTTATTACTACCTTTGCGTAGTTAAATTATTAAAAATAAAAAAACAATGAGAAAAGTATTTTTTATTGCGACGCTATTTGTAGCGTTTTTAGTGACCTCTTGTTCAAATAATTCACCCAAATCGGTAGCTGAAAAATTTTTAACTTCTATGGAAAATTCTGATTTTGAAGAAGCTAAAAAATATGCTGACGATTCGATGCAACAGATGTTAGGTATGTTAAGTGGAATGGGAAAAGAACTTCCCAAAGGAAATGAGAAAAAGAAAGTAACAATAACTAAGGTTGAAGAAGATGGTGATAATGCCAAAGCGTTCTATAAAGTCGAGGGTGAAGAGGAAGAAAAAAGTATAGACCTTAAAAAGGTAGATGGTAAATGGAAAGTTACGTTCAACAAAGAAAATTCAAATAAGGAAAATATGCCAAATATGGATGACGTTGACTTAGGAGAAAGTTCTTTAGAAGAAGTTGATGAAGAAGTTGATGAAGAAGTACAGGAAGCTGTAGGTCAATAGATTAAATTATTGATAATTAGTGTTTTATTTAGATAAATCCCAAGATGAAGAACATATCCGTTAAGATAGTGATTTATTTTGGGATTTTTTTGTTGTTTCTTTTAGGAGGGTTTCATCTGTTTTTTTGGGTGGATCGAAAACAGGAAGTCAAACTTGTGAAACGAAACAGACAAGTGGCACGACTAACTCGCCAAGACATAGCTAAGATCAAAGAAGGAGATATTATTCTCCGCAGAGGCTATGGTTTTTTTAGTGATTTGATTGCTGAGCGCTTGAATGATTCTGTCTATGATGTTACTCATTCAGGAATTTTGTACCTAAAAAGCAATGAATGGTGGGTAATTCATTCTCTTTCGGCAGATGCCAGTGATACAGATGGAATGCAAGAGCAACCACTACGCGAATTTTTGACCTATTCCATGCCTGAAAAGATGATGATTGTCCGTACGAAAAATACTTCTGAAGTACAGGGCAAGAAAATAGTGGAACGGGCAAAATATTATTTAGCTAAACGAGTGCCTTTCGATAGGGTAGGGGAGATCGACGAACCTTCAAAAATGTATTGCACCGAAATGATTTGGCAAATTTTGGACGTAGATCTAAAACTAATCGTATTACCCAAAAATCCAGAAGAGCGTAAACGTGTATTTTATTCTATGGTAGGGATGTATGACCCAACATATTTTGATATAATTGTTAATAAATATCCTGTCAACAGTGCTGATTAGCTATTCATAGTTGAGAATAGGATATATGTGTTGTCAAGTATAAGACTATATAATTTTCCTTAATCTGTTGCTTTATAGGGGGTGTATTTTTTAAGTATTTAAATAATCGATAATTGTATTTAAATTACAGTTGTGACTTTAGAAATTTGATAATGAGTTAGATAAAAGAAGGAGAGTGTTTTTTTATTTTAAATTTTAAAAGTTAGAAAATGAATGTTCAGGTGTTAGATATCGGTATTTTCTATTTTTTTTTGTTTTTCAATTTATAAAATTTGTCAATTCAAAAAAAAGTACTACCTTTGCCCCACTTATTAGGTAGAGAAAAATAGTTTTTATTTAAAATAAGATTTTTAAAGATTTAGGACAATGAAAAGAACATTTCAACCATCAAAAAGAAAGAGAAGAAATAAACACGGTTTCAGAGAGCGTATGGCTACTGCAAACGGAAGAAAAGTGTTAGCAAGAAGAAGAGCTAAAGGAAGAAAAAAATTAACAGTTTCTTCAGAACCAAGACATAAAAAATAAGTCGATGGTTGATTTTTATAATATATAAAGGTGTTATCTTTTTTAGGTAACACCTTTTTTTAAAATTTTAAAAAATAATACTTATCTGAATATTATGCCAAAGCGTAAAGATTTAAATTGTGTATTGTTAATTGGTTCAGGACCAATCATTATCGGACAAGCCTGTGAGTTTGACTATTCAGGTTCGCAGTCATTGCGTTCGCTACGTGAGGACGGCATCGAAACGGTGCTTATCAACAGCAATCCTGCTACCATTATGACTGACCCTTCAATGGCTGACCACGTTTATTTAAAGCCTTTGACTACCAAATCCATAGTTGAAATTCTGAAAAAACATCCCAATATTGATGCCGTTTTGCCTACAATGGGAGGACAAACTGCCTTAAATCTTTGCATTGAAGCCGCTGAAAAAGGGATTTGGAAAGATTTTGGTGTAGAAATCATTGGTGTGGATATCGATGCCATCCAAATTACGGAAGACCGAGAGAAATTCCGTGTGCTTTTGGACAAAATTGGCATTCCGATGGCTCCGTCCGAAACGGCAAATTCCTTCCTTCGAGGAAAAGAAATCGCTCAGAAATTCGGTTTTCCTTTGGTGATTCGTCCGTCGTTTACATTGGGCGGAACAGGAGCTTCTGTGGTATACAAAAAGGAAGACTTCGATACGCTTCTCACACGTGGTTTGGAGGCTTCTCCCATTCACGAAGTGTTGATTGACAAGGCGTTAATGGGTTGGAAAGAATACGAATTGGAACTTCTTCGTGATAAAAACGATAATGTGGTAATTATCTGTACCATTGAAAATATGGATCCAATGGGTATCCACACGGGCGACTCCATTACCGTTGCTCCGGCGATGACGCTTTCCGATAGAACGTTCCAACGTATGCGTGATATGGCAATCAAGATGATGCGAAGTATCGGCGATTTTGCGGGAGGCTGCAACGTACAATTTGCCGTTTCTCCTGACGAAAAAGAAGATATTATCGCCATAGAAATCAATCCGCGTGTGTCACGTTCTTCGGCTTTGGCTTCCAAAGCAACAGGGTATCCGATTGCCAAAATTGCAACAAAATTGGCTATCGGTTATAACTTGGACGAACTTTCCAACCAAATCACTAAGTCCACTTCGGCACTTTTTGAACCTACGTTGGATTATGTTATCGTAAAAATTCCGCGTTGGAACTTTGACAAATTTGAAGGTTCAGACCGCACTATCGGTCTGCAAATGAAATCGGTAGGAGAGGTAATGGGTATCGGTCGCTCGTTCCAAGAGGCGCTTCATAAAGCTACGCAATCACTTGAAATCAAACGCAATGGATTGGGAGCAGATGGCAAAGGATACAAAAACTATGAGCAAATTATCGATAAACTTACTAACCCAAGTTGGGATAGAGTCTTTGTGATTTACGACGCCATCGCGATGGGTATTCCACTTTCGAGAATTCACGAAATCACTAAGATAGATATGTGGTTCTTGAAGCAATACGAAGAACTATACAGCATTGAGAAAGAAATTTCAACCTATAAAATAGAAACACTTCCGAAAGATTTACTATTGGAAGCCAAACAAAAAGGCTTTGCCGACCGCCAAATCGCTCATATGTTGGGGTGTTGGGAAAGTGAAGTCTATAAAAAACGTGAAGAATTGGGTATCAACCGCGTATATAAGTTGGTAGATACGTGTGCTGCCGAGTTTAAAGCACAAACGCCGTATTATTACTCTACGTTTGAAGCTCCAATTCGTGATGCGAACGGCAATCTTTTCACAGCGAATGATAGTATCGTTTCCGACCGCAAAAAAGTAGTTGTGTTAGGCTCAGGACCTAACCGTATCGGACAGGGAATTGAGTTCGATTACTGTTGTGTTCACGGAGTGCTGTCGGCTGCCGAGTGTGGTTATGAAACCATTATGATTAACTGCAACCCTGAAACGGTTTCTACGGATTTTGACACGGCAGACAAGCTCTACTTCGAGCCTGTTTTTTGGGAACATATTTACGACATCATTCGTCACGAAAAACCCGAAGGTGTTATCGTTCAGTTAGGCGGGCAAACCGCTTTGAAATTGGCTGAAAAACTTCATAAATATGGCATTAAAATCATCGGAACGAGTTTTGATGCGTTGGATTTGGCAGAAGACCGCGGACGATTCTCCACGTTATTGAAAGAATTGGGCATTCCGTATCCGAAATTTGGTGTTGCTGAGACTGCCGACGAAGCCTTAAAGTTAGCCGATGAGTTGGACTTCCCGCTTTTGGTGCGTCCGTCGTACGTGTTGGGTGGACAAGGAATGAAAATCGTTATCAACAAGCACGAATTGGAAGAACACGTGGTGGATTTGCTTCGTAAAATTCCGAATAACAAACTTTTGCTCGACCATTATTTAGATGGAGCTATCGAAGCCGAAGCCGATGCCATTTGCGATGGCGAAAACGTGTACATCATCGGAATTATGGAACACATCGAGCCGTGTGGGGTGCATTCGGGGGATAGTAACGCCACGCTGCCGCCGTTTAACATCGGTGAGTTTGTGATGCAACAAATCAAAGACCATACGCACAAAATAGCTAAAGCCTTAAACACGGTGGGACTGATAAACATTCAGTTTGCCATTAAGGACGACACGGTGTATATCATCGAAGCCAACCCGAGGGCATCGCGTACCGTTCCGTTTATCGCCAAAGCCTATGGGGAGCCGTACGTGAACTACGCTACCAAAGTGATGCTCGGTGAGAAGAAAGTAACCGATTTCGATTTCCAACCGAAATTGGACGGATTTGCTATCAAACAGCCTGTGTTTTCGTTTAACAAGTTCCCGAACGTGGATAAACGTTTAGGACCTGAAATGAAATCTACCGGCGAGAGTATCCTTTTCATAGACGACCTCAAAGACGACCAATTCTATGAACTCTATGCGAGAAGGAAAATGTATTTGAGTAAGTAGGGAATAGGAAATAGGGATTAGGCAATAGTAGGGGCGAATTATAATTCGCTCTTTTCAAATAAAATAAAGTATGAAAACAGAAAGAGAATTAGCAGAACTTATTTTTGATAAGTTTAGAGAAGCAAGATGTAAAGAAAATGGAATAGTGCCTCTCCGTAACATACGTAATGATAAAATAGTAATGAATCTTAACCCAAAGGAAAAAGATTTGTTTTTGAAAGTATTCAATGGATTAATTTTTACGGGTTATTATACCTATGAGAAAGGAGGTTTAGAATGTTTACAATTGACACGGAAAGGATTTGACTATATTTATGATGATGATGCTGTAAAATCGATGGTGAAGAAGCCTTGGGTATTTCCAGAAGCAGAAAAGACAGATTGGGACAAAGCATACAATAGATTGTGGAGAGTAATTGGGAAAGAGGGAAACATCTTCTACATAAAAGGTTCAAAATTTTACGAGTTTGTAGCAGAATTGTCTGATGAAATTCCTCCCTCATATAGTCAATATATAGAGTATAGGAAAAAAAAGGGATTATCAATAAATAGAGTTGATTATTATAAAGATTTAATCAATCTTTTAGATGATGAGAGTAAGCTTCTTCTATATGCAAAAATTCAAATATTTATAGAAATAGATTTTTCCAAAGAAAAGGAAGAAACTAATAATAGTTGGGACTTTCCAATATTATCAAACGAAGAGAAACCTTTATTGAAGGAAGAAAAGCCAATTGAACAAAAGGATGTAGTTCATCCAAAAGTATTTATATCATATTCTTGGGATGACAAAGAACACGAAAATTGGGTTTTAAAATTAGCTACAGAACTATGTGAAAAAGGTGTGGATATAATTTTGGATAAGTGGGAATTGAATGAATTAGGAAAGCCATTACCTAATTTTATGGAAAACTCTATTAGAGAGTCTGAAAGAGTGATTTGCGTGATGACTCCTAACTATAAAATAAAAACAGAAAAGCCAAAAGGAGGAGTTGGCTACGAGTATTCAATAATAACGGCAACTATATTTCAAGATATAGAAACATCTAAATTCATCCCTTTATTAAGAGGAGATGAAAATACTTCTATACCAACCATGTTAAACGGGAGAATGTATATTGATATGAGAAGTGATACTGATTTCGAAACCAAAGTAAAAGAGCTTTTGCGTGATATTCATAGAGAGCCTAAACACAAGAAACCTCCAATAGGAAAAAAACCAAAATTTGATTAAATCTCAGTAACAAGGTATTTTTATTTTTTTCAAAATCGATAAAATATCTCATATATGAAGACGCCCTCACAGCGTCTTTTCTTTTTAACAGGATTTTAATACTAATCTGCTGAATTTTTACCACTTACGGCACGGATATTGCTGCGTATATCATAAGAAATCCCTGTAAGTGATGAGTATTTACTCATAGGATTTTGATAATTCCCGTACAGAAAAGCATTCTTACAGCAGGGAAGCAAGGTTTGACCTGCATCATATAAGTTCTGACCCATAAGAAATCAATATTTACCAACAAGAAATCAATATTTACCAACAGGAAATGAATTCTGACTAACGAGAAATCAATTCCGACCAATAAGAAATGAATTCTGACTGACAAGAAATCAATCTTGACCGACAAGAAATGGATTCTGACCGGTAAAAATCCATTTCCTGCAAGTAAAAATCTATAAAATCAATAGAAAATTAAAAGTTTAACACCAAAAACACAATTATTATGAATGAGAATTTACATCAGAACGAACAAAACTTGAATCAGAATGACCAAAATCTGAATCAAAACGAGCAAACACCAACTCCAAAGAAGCGAAACGTACATATTTCAATGGAGGAATGGATTCAGCGAATGCGATTGGCGTTTTCTAACGGGAAATTGCCTAACATTCAGGAGCAGATGGGGCTGTTGGGCTATACTACCGAAAAACTTGATGAGCTTTTAACAAAAGTGGTGCGTTTGGAAGAGTTACACCAAATCCAAAAGACGGAATACGCTCAGCAATACGCCGAAACGGAGAAGTTCGACCAAAAATTTTCCGAAATCAATGATTTGTATACCAAGCATTTGGCTTTCTGTAAAATCCTTTTTAAGGGCGATACGTTAGCAGGTGCTTCGCTCGACTTTGCAGGGAAACGCAAAACGGCATATAGCGATTGGTTGGTGCAAGTGGGGAACTTCTATTCGCAATTGCTTAAAAACTCGGCGTTTTTAACTAAGTTGCAGTCTATCAACATCAAAGAAGAAGATTTGAAAGCGGTACAAAATAAACTCACAGAAGTCATCGCTCTGAAAGAAAGTCAGAAAAAGGAAACCGCCGAGGCTCAAAAAGCCACCGAAGTTCGCGACAAATTCTTCGATGAACTTTACCCGCAGTACAGTGAGTTTGTGGCTTACGCCAAAGTTGTGTTTGCTCATAGTCAGGAGCTTGAGGCTTTGGGTATTGTGACCAAAAAAGCATAAGAAATTGAAATATTATCGGTAAGGACGTCCATTGGGGTGTCTTTACTTTTTTTATGTTGGTAATGGATTGAAATATGTTTGATTTTTATTTCTTTGTACTTTTCAATCAAAAATGTCTATTAAGCCAAAAAGTCAGATGTTAATGACTTTTAGTACAATCGCATTTAATATTTTAACCACTTTAAAATTTCTTTGTACGTAGGTTTCTTGCCGTACATCAGTATACCAATACGGTAAATTTTGGCAGCAATTCCGATAAAAAGGAAGAAAGTAGCATACAGAATTACAACTGAAATTAGTAATTCCCACCACGAGACTCCAAAGGGAACTCGCATCAGCATGACTACAGGCGAGGTCAAGGGAATATACGAAAACACAACTGAAACAGTGCCATGAGGTTCTTCGATAACACTGAAAAATCCGATGTAAACTGCTAAAATCAAGGGGATAAGGACAGGCATCAGGAACTGTTGCGTGTCCGTTTCGTTATCCACCATAGCTCCTATGGTAGCATAAATAGAACTGTACAGAAGATATCCTCCGATGAAATATAATAGGAAAGCTCCAAACATTTCCATAAACGGAAATTGGAAAAATGCAACCAGAATTTCGGAAGTAATTCTATCCATTCCCGATTTCGTCATCACAATTTCGTTGGTTGATGATGGACTGATGCCTAAAAAATTTGTTGTAATAGTCATCAAAAGTCCACCGAAAATCATCCAGATTAAAAACTGTGTAAGTCCCGCTAATGAAGTGCCAAAAATTTTCCCTAACATCAATTCAAAGGGTTTTACAGAAGAGATGATAATTTCCACAATCCGATTGCTTTTCTCTTCGATGACGCTTCGCATAATCATATTTCCATAGATGATAATAAACATAAAAATCAAATATCCTGCGATGCCTCCGATAGCGATTTTGATGATACTACTCAGTTCAGAACTTTTTTCTCCACTGAAATTTGATAAAGAAATGTGTATGCTTTCACGAGCATTGTCGATTTCATTTTTGTTCATTCCTTTGTCAGTTAGATTTAATTCAAAAAGAGCATCCTCTAATGTGTTTGATAATTGATTAAGAAGGGTAATATTTGGAGTTTCTTCACTGAAAAATTCGATGTTTTCTTTCCATTTAGGTGTTGTTTTTGAGGGGATATGCAGTAATCCGTATGAATTTTCAGTTAAAACATTCAATTTTGCATCCGAAAGAGTTATGTTTTCAAGAAAAGTATACTTTATTGTTTCAGAATCTTTGAAACTGTCCATAAAAAAACCACTTTCATCTAAAATAGTGATTTTTTTTACGTTACTTGTGCTATTGATTGTTGTTAGATATCCTATCAAAGTTCCAAAAACCACCACTATTAGTGGACTTACAAATGTCATTATGATGAATGATTTATTGCGTATTTTATTGAGATATTCTCGTTTGGTAATAATTCCTATGTGTTTCATTAGATATTTCTACGTTTAATTTTTTGTGTACGGTGATACATTTGTACTAATCAAAGTTTGGTGTTGATATTCTCGCTTCTCTTTCTTTGATGGATTTAATGAAAATCTCATCCATAGAGGGTATAGATTCAACAAAATGAGTTACTTCAGCCTTTGTTTGTAAAAAATGTAGTAACTCTCCTGTGGATTGTTCGTCCTTTTTGTGTATATTGATTTTCAAGTCGTCGTATAAGCTCTTAAAATTAGCTTCTGAAACGGAAAAATATTGTTTTAAGTCTTCTAAAACGGCTTTTTTTCGATTTTCATCGATTTTTAAACCAACTTCATATGTGTTATTTTTGAATTTTCGCTTTACATCAATTAATTTTCCTTCCAAAATCTTTTCTGATTTATTAATCAATGCGATGTGATCACATATTTCTTCTACAGACTCCATACGATGAGTGGAAAAAATGATAGTTGCTCCTTTTTCGCGTAGATATAGGATTTCGTCTTTGATAATATTTGCATTGATAGGGTCGAATCCACTGAAAGGCTCATCAAAAATCAGTAATTTTGGCTCGTGAAGTACGGTAACCATAAATTGTATTTTCTGAGCCATTCCTTTAGAGAGTTCTTGTACTTTTTTATTCCACCAATCACCGATATTTAGCCGATCAAACCAAAATTTAAGTCTTTGCTTAGCTTCTATTTTTGATAAACCTTTAAGTTGAGCTAAATACATCACTTGTTCGCCTACTTTCATTGTTTTGTAAAGCCCTCGTTCTTCGGGTAAATATCCAATTTGGTATATGTGTTTATTTTGTAGCGGTTCACCATCGAAAAAAACTTTTCCCGAATCCGGGAATGTAATTTGATTAAGGATTCGAATCAAGGATGTTTTACCTGCCCCATTTGGACCTAATAATCCAAAAATGCTCCCTTTTGGAACATGTAGTGAAACATCATTTAATGCTATGTGTGAACCGTAGGTTTTACAAATATTTTCTGTAATAATCATATATATTGGTTATTTTCAGTATTTTTTTTAGTGTTTTATGAGTTTAAGTTGTCTTTCAAATTTTGTTTGAAGAATTTCAGTGTAGTATCAGATACAATTAAACAAATGACATAAATACAGACATTTTGAGATTAAAGATGCTCCAAACGAGCTAAATAATCAAAATTTTCTCCTTCTGCAATGAGTTCGCAATTCAATCCAACAGAATGAGCAACGTTTTGTAGGGTGTTGTAATCCACATATAACCACGGAAAAGGAGGTTCTTTCTCGCCTTTATATTTTACTAAATACATTAGTTCCCCGTAGTAATCAAACTCTAAAGGTACGTCGTAGGAGCCATCCGAATTTTGGTCGAACATATATATGATGTCAGAGGAATCAGTTAATATTTGTCCTTTTGGAGCTAAAAGGCTTTTGATTTTAGCAAAAAAAGTTCCCATTTTGCGAAGTCGTCCACACATCCCAGCTCCATTCATCAGTAGTAAGATGGTATCAAATTGCCCTTCAAAGGTCATTATATCTCCAACATAAGCATTTTGTAGACCTCGTAATTTACATACTTCAATGGCTTTGGGTGATATATCAACCGAATGAACTTCCAATCCTCGTTCATTTTGCAGATAGAGTCCATGAGTTCCTGCGCCACATCCTATATCCAGCACTTTTCCTTTCGCTAATTGTAGAGCTTTCTTCTCTAACGGAGGCATCTCTGAAAAAGAACGAAATAGATAGGGCAAAGGCAATACATCTTCCTCTGAAATAGAAGTTTCCGTTTTGATGTCTTCCGTATAATTTCCTTGTTGATAGTCTAATAATGCTTGTCCAAATAAGTCCTTCATTATGCTTATTTTAGTAGATTTTCGAGATTTGGAATAAGTTTTTTGTGGTCAATATTTCGAGCTACGATAATTCCGTTTTCGTCAATTAACATAGCTGTCGGCAACCAACGGATAGCGTATGTCTTTATCGGTTCTGCTTTCCACGCACCTTCAACGAATCCGTGTGTCCAAGTTAGTCCGTCGGTCGCAATCGCGGTTTTCCAATGGTCTTTTTTTCGGTCAAACGACACGCCTAATATGGTAAAATTTTTGTCCTTATATTGATTGTAGAGTTTCACCAGTTCAGGGTTTTCCTTACGACAGTCGGGACACCACGAAGCCCAGAAATCGATAAGTACCACTTTCCCTCTCAAATCACTCAAGCAAATGGTGTTTCCTTCTAAGTCTTCCATCACAATCTCAGGAGCAACTTGTCCAGGTTGTATTTTTTCCAATTGAGTGATAGCTCCATCAAGTTCTTCAATATAAGTGTTTCTTGATAAATTTTGATTTATCTTTTTTCGAAGTAAAATTAAAGATTCGTAGTCATATAAATAGGCATTTCTTGCTAAAAAATAGGCTATAACAGGCGAACTGTTGTCTTTTTGGAGTAAACTGTCCAAATTTATACGTTTTGTCGCATTCAAATCATCATACTTCTTGAATAATTCAGTATTTTCACTGCCAAAGGCTTCTGAAATTTGCCAATTATCGTTGAGAGTTATGGAGATGTCAGCGTTTTCTAAGAAAAAATTAGCCCTTTTTCCTGAATTTCCTAATCGAATAGCGTGTACTAAAGGTTCTTGTAACTTTCCTTTAAACGTAAAGGTTTGATTTTTCGCTTCTACCGAGTCTACAACGGTATATTCACGGTTTTTATACTCCAATAAATATACTTTTTCATTTACGTTTGTAGGTAACTTTCCGTTTAGTGTAAACGAATCGGATTCTTGCTTCATAGTATTATTACAAGAAAAAATACTTCCTAATATACTTACTAACAGTATTTTATGTTTGTTGTTCATACAGAATGTTTTTTAGATAGCTACAAAGATATATTATTAATTCATAAATGACAAATTTGGGAACGTTCTAAACTAACTTTAAAAGAGCGAGAGTTAAAAACTTTTCTCTATTTTTGCCGACTGAGAAGCAGTATCTTTATAAAATTCGGACGTATGATACAAATAGGGGAGACCATTATATCAGAGGATATAATTGAAAATGAGTTTGTTTGCAACTTGAACGCTTGTAAAGGGGCTTGTTGTATTGAGGGGGATGCAGGAGCTCCAATAGAGGATGAAGAATTGAAAATTTTAGAGCGTATCTACCCAGAAGTAGCTCCTTATCTAACGGAAAAGGGACGAGAATCTATTGAGAATCAAGGTGTATACATCAAAGGTGAAGATGGAGAATGGGAAACTCCTCTTATTGACAATGCCGATTGTGCTTATGTGGTTCGCAATGAAAAAGGCTGGGCATTATGTGCCATTGAACAGGCGTACAACGATGGTAAAATTGACTGGAAAAAACCAATTTCGTGTCATTTGTATCCAATTCGATTACAAAAATACACTTCGTTTACGGCGGTAAACTACAATCGTTGGCATATCTGTAGTGACGCTTGTAGTTTAGGAAAGGAGTTACAAGTTCCTGTATATAAGTTTGTTAAAAATGCACTCATCCGTAAATTCGGAGAAGCATGGTACGAAGAATTGGAACTGGTCGTAGCTCATTTGAAAAGAAAATAAAATCTACAAAAAAGCAGACCTCGCAAAGAAAGTTAGTTTTCTTGAATAGTTTAAGTCAAGAGGAAGACATTATTTCACAGCTAAAAATTCGAAATGAAAAGGATTAAAATCATTTTTTAAAACTTCAAAAAATGATTCGCCATATTCTAAGTATAGTTCCGAAAAGTTAGTAAAACGTTCCTGTAACGACCCATTTGGAAACAATTCACTTTGCAACGTTGTCAAACGCTCTAATTTTTCGGAAAGTTGTCTTTTTTGAGCTTTTAACAAGCGTTTTTCCAGATTATTTAATCCTTTCAATTGCTTAATTTCTTGTGATTTGACAGCGTTTAAAAAAGTTTTATCTGTTTTTTCTGCCAGTACATACAAATTTGCAAATTGGTTTTGTAGTGCTTTTCTTTGTTCTGAGAAATCAATTGGAAATTCGCTTAATTTTTGAACATATATGTTCTTAAGATTCTCTGATTTAAGGAATAAATCAGCAATTTTCATTTCTGCTTTTTTTATTCTATTGTGTTGTTTATCAGTTATAAAAACAGCTGAATTTCGTAACATCAGTATAGGAAAAACAATTTTTTCACTATCAAAAAAGCTTTTTAATTCCAACCAGTAAGCAATTTCGCCACCTCCTCCAATATAAGCCAAATTTGGCAATATAACCTCTTGGTACAGAGGACGCATGATCACATTAGGAGAAAAACGCTCAGGATGATTTTCGAGTTCATTAAGTAATTCTTTTTCAGTGAAGTACATTTCTGTTTCGTGGACTCCATAACCATTTTCGGTTATTACAATTCTATTACGGCCTTTTTCTGTTAGGTAAAATAAATTGATTTCACGAGGATTTACCTGTGTTGGATATATTTTATCTAATTCCTGAATTTGTATTATTGTTTTTTTAACTTCTTGATATGCAGTGTTTTTTAGTATGTCATTTCGCATAAAAGAAGCGAACGATTTCTTTAACTTTGAATCATTTCCATCGATAATCACCAAGCCGTAGTTTTCAAAAAGAGTATTCACTAAAGATCGAGTAGCAGATGCTAAATCCTTGTTTTTTAGGTAACTATTCTCAAAAAGTTGTTTTAGAAACTCAGCGTTTTTACCCACTCCCAGATTCGAAATAAAGGATGAAAATACAGCGTCCAATGTTGTTGTATCAAAATTTCCTGTCATCCCTGTTTGTGAACTATTCCAACGAAAGGTTTGCTGTTTAAAATGAAAGTGATTAATTTCCTCAAAATCATGGTCTTCGGTAGCCATCCAATAGATTGGCACAAAATGATAGTCAGGGTATTTTTTTGATAGTATTTCACATGTGTTGATGACGGAAATGATTTTATAAATGAAATATAAAGGACCTGTAAATAAACTCAATTGATGTCCAGTTGTGATAGTGAACGTGTTTTTATCCCCTAATTTAGCGATGTTTTTTTGTACTTTATCCGATGTTTTGAGAGAAGCATACTGTTCCCTTAAGGAGTTTACCAATAGCACTCGAGCTTCATCTGAAAATTGTTGCTGTTTCTCAAGAATCTGTTTTTCGAAGTTTTCCACTGATGGAAAACGGTGGTACAATGTACGTAAGGTTTCTTTTTCATTTACGTAGTCACTTATGAATGAAGAAAAAAAACGGATTTGGTCAAATGGGATACAATCAACTATCATAATAAAAACGTATATGAATGCAAAAGTAAAAAATATAATCGGTATCATAATCATTTTTGTATTGTTTTTTACCTGGGCATAGGTGTTGTATATGCCAAAATAATTCGTATTTTTGCAACTTTGTTTCCTTTTTCATGGGATTGAATAGGATGAGGTTAGGTGTTTGGAGACGCCTTTCTCAATTTGAATTTGGATAAAAATCACACAATTTTCACTTAAAATAAAACGCTTAAATATTTGAAAATAAACACGTTAATCTTTTCAAAGAAAAATATATTTGTATATAATTTTTTTTTTGCTTATCTTTGGGACTCTAACATGGCTAATTAGTTTATTTTCAACACTTAAAATATTATTTGTATGAAAGATCTTAACATTTACGTGGAGGAATTGCTTTACAAGCATCCTTGTGTTATAATTCCTAAATTTGGGGCTTTTATTTCTAACAGAAAGTCCGCAAAGTTGTTTGAAGATAAAACATTTTCACCCCCAAAAAGAGAACTCACTTTTAATGCAAGTTTGAACTCTAACGATGGGTTATTGCTTAAACATATTTCAGAAACATCAGGAGTTGATTATAAATTGGTTGAAGAATATGTAAATTCCACAGTGGAGTCTTGGAAAAAGGCTTTGACCCGTGGTGAGAATCTTTCGTTAAAAAATATAGGTCTTTTTAGGCAAACCCCGGAGGGAAAAGTTTCCTTTGAGGCATTTGAAGATGTAAATTATCTCACGGATTCATTTGGCATGTCGCCTTTTGTTCCGCACGAAATTAATGAAATGTCCAATAAAAAAATCGCTGAAAATCAGGTATCTTCTACCATAGACCCTGTGGTGCCCAAACCGAGTATTGAACCTACAGTGCCAGAGAACAGAGATGAAGCAGAAGATTCAGAGCAGCAACCTGTTAAAAAAGGGAAAAAACGTTCGTTCGTTAAATATACCGCAGTTGCAGTTGTTGGTCTTATTTTGTTGACCGTTGGCGTAATCACTTTCTTTGGAGAGCCTTTGGAAAACAATGAAGAGATGATGCTTGCTGAAAATCAGATTGAAGAAAAAGTACAACAAAAATTGAGTGAAGCTACTTTAAATATTCCGATGAGTTTTTCAGCTATTCCTGTGGAAGTAACAAAAGTAGATGCTTTAAAACCAAAAGATAATGATGTTTCTCAGTCTTCTGCTTCTCAAAATGTTGCAACTTCAAAGCCGACAAACCAGAATAAGACAGAAGTAAAAACGAATAAGAAAGAGACTACTCCTGTGGCAACAACTACACCTAAGGAGACGACTAAAAAAACGAATGCTAACTCATCAGCCAAAGTAAAAAAATATCAAGTGATAGCTGGTGCTTTTAAAGAAGAGAAAAACGCAAATACCAAAGTTGCTCAATTAAAAAAATTAGGTTTTAAAAATGCTGCTGTTATTGGAATCAATGCCAAAGGATTATATCAAGTGAGTTATGCTGGATTTGACAGCATGGCAGAGGCAGAGGCTTTGAAACAACAAATCAAAGCAGAAAAAGACACTAAGAAATTGGAAGGAGGCTGGATTTTAACAAACGAATAATTTTCACATCACATAATAACTACATGCAGAAAAAAACACCTTCTCAATCGCGTACAATATTAACGGATTTAGTTCTCACAGGGGAAACTAACCACTTGAATCATATGTTTGGAGGAGAGCTTTTAGCACGAATGGACAGGGCAGCGAGTATTGCAGCTCAACGGCATTCACTTCGTCCGACGGTGACAGCTTCGGTGAACCACGTGGCTTTTAATCACAGCATTCAATTAGGTAGTGTTGTTACGGTTGAAGCGTCTATTTCAAGAGCTTTTTCCACCTCTATGGAGGTTTATATTGATGTTTGGGTTGAGGATTTTGACAACGGAACACGTCTCAAAGCCAATGAAGCTATTTACACATTTGTAGCTATTGACGATGAAGGAAGACCTACCAAGGTTCCTGAAATTCAGCCAGAGACAGAACTTGAGAAGGTTCGTTATGAAGGGGCTTTACGTCGAAGACAGCTCAGTTTGGTGCTTGCAGGAAAAATCAAGCCTCATGATGCTACAGAATTGAAAGCTTTGTTTATGGAATTAGAAAACGAATAAATCGATTTAAAGAATTAAACCGTCCATGTTGGTTTTACTATATTTTGAAAACCGCTATGGACGGATTTTTTATAAAAAATCAAAATCAATGACCCTATCCGAAGAAAATTACTTAAAAACAATTTTCCACCTTTTTAATGAAGAGGAAGAAGAAGTGAGCACTAATGCCATAGCCGAGGTAATGAATACAAAGGCTTCTTCTGTGACTGATATGTTGAAAAAATTGGCTGATAAAAAGCTGATTAACTATAAAAAATACCAAGGAGTTACTTTGACTACAGAGGGGAGAAATAAAGCCATCTACATAGTGAGAAAGCATCGTTTGTGGGAAGTCTTTTTGGTCGAAAAATTAGATTTTTCTTGGGATGAAGTTCATGAAATTGCCGAAGAATTAGAGCATATTGAATCTGAAAAACTTATAGAACGCTTAGATGCTTTTTTAGGATTTCCAGAAAAAGATCCGCATGGTGACCCAATTCCTAACAAACACGGTTTCTATGAAAAAACAACAAAAACACTGCTTAGTGAACTTGATAAAAATGAAAAAGGAATCTGTATAGCAGTGAAAAATACTTCTAAAGATTTTCTTCGCTATTTGAGTAAAGTTTCGATTACTTTAGGCGATGAAATTGTTGTGAAAAGTAAAGAAAAGTTTGATAATTCTATGATTGTTTCAATTCATAATAAAGAGATCAACCTTTCTGCTATGGTTTGTAGGAACTTGTATGTGCAGAAAGAAAAATAAATTCAATATTACACGGGTATGAAAAAATATATTGCTATCATTTTAGGAATTCTTTTGACGGCTTGTTCATCTGAACCTAAATTTACAGAGAAAGTAATTGAGCATACTAATGAAAATTGTATGGATAATTGCCTTTCTGTTACTATAAATTATTTAGTTTGTAAGAAACCAACAGCCTTTGCTGACTTTTTCAACCGTGAAATTGAGGAACAGGTAATTAACTTTCTATTGAGCAATCAGATAGATTCTTTGGTGACTAATGTTTCGTCAGTTTCTGAAGCTGTAAAGCTTTTTGTCGATGACTATAATAAATTACATGAACATTTTCCTGATATTCCTGCTTTTGAATTGAACTTGAGCGATAGTATTTCCTTTCAGAATAAAAAAATCATTTCTTTGGTTTCGGATAGATATGCCTATACTGGAGGAGCTCATGAGCTTTTGACAACTATTTTTTTGAATTTTGATATCGAAACAAAAACACTTATTGCTAATGAAAATTTATTTTCAGATATTGAAAAAGTATCTGAAATTGCTGAAATACACTTCAATGAACAGCGAAAAATCGTTTCTGCCACCAATCCAACTGAAAATGATTTTTGGTTTGATGATAATAAATTTACTTTTCCCGAGAATATTGGCTTTACGAAAGAATATTTAATTTTGCTTTATAATCCCTATGAAATAGCTTCGTACGTTAATGGAGCATTTCAGGTCAAAATACCAATAGAGGAGGTTAAACCTTATCTTAATATTGGAGATTTATAGTTTGTTTGAGTCTAAAAAAATCGGTATAGATCATACATCCAAGTTTCATTTTTCCTACTGTGAAGAGTGTAGCTTGGATTTGTTGTTCATAAAAGTTTAATAAGAAAAGTGTATCAGTAACCTTTTGCAGTTCAAGGTTTATATTCCGATAAACTTCATCTATTTGTCAAGTATAAAAATACACTTTAATAATTTAAAATAAATCTAAATAAATTTTGTGATTTCAAAAAAAACTATTATATTTGCCTCGTTGTTAGTAGTTGTTATTTGCAAAGGGAATTAATTTAGTAGTGTTTTTTATATTTCATTTGCAGTTCAAATTATGTAAAGAAGTTTGCAAATTATTTCTTTCATAAGTGAATAGTTAGTTTTAAGCGGAAAGTCTGTCATAATTGGCAGACTTTTTTGTTTTGGAGAGATTGATTGAGTAGTTAAAGTAGAGAAGTATTTATTTGATTTTCAGTAGTAATTTGGGTATCTCAGTTTTATGTATCATCTAAATTTTATCCAATAAAAAACTATCCAAAATGTTTTTACTTTTGATAAGAATATTTATAAAATACTCAAAATCAATTCGTAAAACATTTTTGGATAGTTCAATAAAGCTAAAATAAAGAATTACTTCACATTAAATGCTTTTTCTTGTGGGAAATACGCTACCAATCCTAATTCTTCTTCAATGCGAATCAATTGGTTGTATTTTGCCATACGGTCAGAACGTGAAGCTGAGCCTGTTTTGATTTGTCCTGTATTCAATGCAACAGCCAAATCGGCGATAGTATTGTCTTCAGTTTCTCCTGAACGGTGTGACATTACCGAAGTGTAACCTGCTCTGTGAGCCATTTCCACAGCTGCAATCGTTTCAGAAAGTGTACCAATTTGGTTTACTTTGATAAGGATAGAGTTAGCAACACCTTTTTCAATACCTCTCTCAAGGATAGAAACGTTTGTTACAAACAAATCATCTCCAACTAATTGTACTTTGTGTCCGATTTTTTCAGTAAGCATTTTCCAACCTTCCCAGTCATTTTGGTCCATACCATCTTCGATTGAGATAATTGGATATTTTTCAACCAATTCAGCTAAGTAATCAACTTGTTCTTGTCTTGTACGAACTTTTCCTGAAGCTCCTTCAAATTTAGAATAATCGTATTTTCCGTCAGCGTAGAACTCTGATGAAGCACAATCCAAAGCGATTTTAATTTCTTCGCCCCATTTGTAACCTGCATTTTCTACTGCTTTTTTGATAGAATCTAACGCGTCTTCTGTTCCTTCGAAAGTTGGAGCAAAACCTCCTTCGTCACCCACAGCAGTGCTTAATCCTCTGTCGTGCAATACTTTTTTCAAGTTATGGAAAACTTCTGCTCCCATTTGGATAGCTTGAGAGAAGTTTTTAGCTTTTACAGGCATAATCATAAACTCTTGGAAAGCAATCGGAGCATCAGAGTGAGAACCTCCATTGATGATGTTCATCATAGGAACAGGCAATGTGTGTGCACTAACTCCACCTACATAACGATACAAAGGCAAATCCAATTCAGCAGCAGCAGCTTTTGCAACAGCCAAAGAAACACCTAAGATTGCATTAGCACCTAATTTTGATTTGTTTGGTGTTCCATCAAGCTCAATCATTGTTCTGTCGATAAGATTTTGCTCGAAAACACTCATTCCAATAATTTCCTCAGCAATGATTTCGTTAACGTTAGCAACGGCTTTCAATACACCTTTACCCATATAATCTTTCCCTCCATCACGAAGTTCAACTGCCTCATATTCACCAGTTGAAGCTCCTGAAGGAACAGCTGCTCTTCCAAGATGTCCGTTTTCTGTTATAACATCAACTTCTACTGTTGGATTTCCTCTTGAATCCAAAATTTGTCGTGCGTGTACGCCTACAATAATACTCATATTTTCTATTATTTAATTAAAATTTCTTTTTATTGATTAACAATTTTCAATGAAGAATGATTTAACTCAAATCGTTCATTACAAAATTCTTATCTGTTAATTATTTTTCATCATTTCCGCAAATTGGTCAAACAGATAAGTGGCATCGTTTGGTCCAGGTCCAGCTTCAGGGTGATACTGAACGCTGAAACATTTTTTGCCTTTAACACGAATTCCCATAATGGTATCATCATTGAGGTGAACGTGCGTAATTTCAATATTTTTATTAGCTTCTGCTTGTTTTCTGTCTACCGCAAAACCATGATTTTGAGAGGTTATCTCTCCTTTTCCTGTAAGTAAGTTTTTTACAGGGTGATTAATTCCTCTGTGTCCGTTATGCATTTTGAATGTGGGAACGTCATTTGCCAAAGCAATGATTTGATGTCCTAAGCAAATCCCGAACAAAGGTAAATCCTCTGCTATCATTTGCTTCACTTTTGCAATAACTTCTGTTAGTGGTTCAGGGTCTCCTGGTCCGTTTGATAGAAAATATCCATCAGGATTCCATTTCTTTAACTCTTCCAGAGGAGTGTCATACGGAAAAACCTTTATGTACATATCGCGTTTTGCCATATTTCTCAAAATGTTTTTCTTAATTCCAAAGTCAAGAGCGGCAACCTTGTACGTAGCGTTCTCATTGCCAAAAAAATAAGGTTCAGTAACTGACACTTTTGAAGCCAATTCTAAACCTTTCATATCAGGAATTTGTTTTAATTTTTCTTTAAGAAACTCTAAATCATCGGTTTGAGTTGAAATAACGGCGTTCATTGAACCATTATCACGAATGTGAGCTACTAATGCACGAGTGTCTACATCGCAAATGGCTACTAAGTTGGTTTTATCGAAAAAATCTTTCAATGAACCAGAAGCACTTGGTCTGGAGTGATCATAGCTAAAATTACGACAAACCAAGCCCGTAATTTTGATGCCATCGGACTCATTTTCGTCCTCATTAATTCCGTAGTTTCCAATATGGGCGTTGGCTGTTACCATGATCTGCCCAAAGTAGGAGGGATCTGTAAAAATTTCTTGATAGCCTGTCATTCCCGTGTTGAAGCATACTTCTCCAAAAACAGTACCGTCGTTTCCTACGCTTTTTCCGTAGAAAGCGGTGCCATCAGCAAGTAAAATAACCGCTTTTTTCTTTTCTTGATATTTCATTAAAAGTTCTTTTTTGGTTTTAATTTCCAAAGGACAAAGGTACAAAAACCAGAAGAAAGAAACAAATTTTTTATGGCCATATTCTGTGTTAAAAAAAGAAAAATTGATTGAGACAAACTAGGATAAATCAAGTTATTATCAAACCAAATTGGCTGATAATTAAAAGAAGATATAACAAATTTTAAGCTAAAATTCTGTAATCAAAGTGTACCTGTTTCGGATATTTTGCAATTTCATCCGTAGTATTTGGGATAAATAAACTCTTTCTTTTAACAAAGTTTATTTTCGGCGAAAAAATAAATGAGGAAATAATTTTTCAGGTTCTTTTTTGTACAAAAATAATTTTGTAGTAGCTCTGAAAAAACCAAATCCATAGCTAAAAAACTGTACTAAAATCGCCCATATAGTCAAAAATCCAATTTTTGTGCTTTTGTTTTCCCTTGAACTGTGAAGCAGAACTATGATGAAATAACTACAGTAGATGTATAATCCTTCCAATCTGCCTATGAAAGCAACTGATAAAGAGAAGATTAATCCTGTTGAAAATAGAAAAGGTAACCAAAAAGTTATTTTCTTCGTTTGTGGATACCAATGATTTAAAATAGCTCGTGTTTGTCCGAATTTGCAGACTTGCTCTTTGAATTTTTTCCACGAAATACGACGTTTGTGATAGACAAACGCTTCTTCAATAAATGCCGTTTGATACCCTTTTTGCCATAATCGAATTACTAAATCAGGATCTTCTCCAGGATGTATTCTTCCAAAACCCCCACTACTTTCAAAAGCCTTGCGTGAAAGCCCCATATTGAAACTTCGGGGTTGGAATTTCCCTATTCCATTTTTATTGCCACGAATGCCTCCCGTGGTGAGTAAAGAGGTCATGGCATAATTGATTGCTTTTTGAATGTCCGTAAAGCTTTCACCAGCAGCATCGGCGCCACCAAAGCAATCTACATACTGTCTTTTCAGAAAATCATCTACGGATTCTAAATAATGTTCGGGTAGTAGGCAATCGGAATCTAAAATTATAAAATAGTCATAATGAGCTTTTTGCATACCATAGTTACGAGAATCTCCAGGGCCAGAATTGGGTTTGTATAAGTAGGTAATATGCAGCCTATCTGCATATTTATCACAAATCTCCTTGGATTGAAGGGTTGAACCATCTTCGATGACTACGACCTCGAAATCCCCTTCAAAAGATTGATTTTCAATAGTTTCTAATAATTCATCGACTTCAATAGGGCGATTGTAAACAGGTATTATAAATGAATAACTCATGTTCTGACACTTTTTTTAAATACTCATGGGATAGACTCTACTATCCAAATGATGTGCTTTTCGGTGGTTGTTGTAGATTATATTATTTTATTTATCTCTGTAAATCAGATATTTATTTCTTATTTCTTTGAATTTAGTCAAATCTTTTTGCCATGTTTCACGAATTTCGGTTTCGCTTTTTCCTTGGATAATTTGTTCCTTAAGTTTTTTATTTCCTGCGAGTTTGTTGAAAAAGTTATTAAAAAAATCTATTTTCACGCCTTTCGATTGCTCAAACGCTTTTTGTAACCAAGACAAATTCAAGGCTGACATTCGTGGATGATTGGTTAAATTTTCCCCATAACACACTTTTCCTTTGAATCTAGGATTTTTATCTCCCAGATTTGGTTGTGGTGTAAACTGAAAGTTAGTTTTCTCTAAATAAGGAGATCCATAAATTTGAAATTGAGATGAAGTTCCTCGTCCCATGCTTACATTTGTACCTTCGAAGAAACACAAACTTGGATATAAATTTATGGCAACATCATTAGGTAGATTTGGCGAAGGTCTTACGGGTAAACTATATGGGGTTTGGTGTGTATAATTAGATAAAGGAATCACTTTTAAATTTGCAACTATTTGATTTTTAAGCCATTTTTCTCCATTTATCATTTGTGCATATTCTCCAATGGTCATTCCGTAGACTACAGGAACTGGGTGCATACCTACAAAACTATGTTGTTCCATTTCTAGAACAGGCCCATCAATATAGTGTGCGTTAGGGTTTGGTCGATCCAGTACGATTACAGGAATATTTAGTTCGGCACAAGCCTCCATCACGTAGTGTAGAGTTGAAATATACGTGTAGAATCGGACACCTACATCTTGCAAATCAAATAAAATTACATCAATATTTTTCAGGTGTTCAGGAGAAGGTTTTTTATTTTTTCCGTAGAGTGAAATGATGGGAATACCCGTTTTTGAGTCTTTACCATCTTTGACGATTTCTCCGGCATCGGCTTCACCACGAAATCCGTGTTCAGGGACATATATTTTGTGGATGTCTATTTTGCGACTGATTAGCGAATCGACCAGGTGAGTGTATTCTCCTTTTTTGTTTTTGATGATTCCTGTTTGGTTCGTTACAATACCAATTTTTTTATTTTGTAAGTCGTTTATATATAGCCATATACGGTTACTTGCCAATACAATTTCTTTTTCAGAAATTCCGTTACTTGTGTTTTTTTGGCTATAATTTTTACAAGAAGTGATTAAAAATAGCAAAAAAAACGTATTTTTGACCATTCTTAAAATAAACAGACCATTGAATTTTCCCTTTTTCATAGCGAAACGAATTATATTTTCAAAATCGGGTAAAAGTACGATTTCTTCTCCAATTATCAAAATGGCGATTACGGCAATTGCCTTAGGAATGGTTATGATGTTGATTGCTATTGCCACAGGAGGTGGGTTGCAACGAAAAATACGTGAAAAAATTGTTACTTTTCAAGGGCATATCCAAATTTATAATTATGACAATAATGCTTCAGAAGTATCAATAAAACCAATTTCAATCCATCAAGACTTTTATCCTCAATTTACCGAAATACCCTCAATTGTGCATTTACAAGCAGTAGCAACAAAAGGAGGAATTATCCGAACGGAAACCACTTATGAAGCTATTTTAGCAAAAGGAGTAGGGGAGGATTATCGTTGGGAGGTTATGTATGAGTTCCTTAAAGAGGGGCGTATTCCCGATTTTACCACCGATGAAATCAGTAATGAGGTTCTTATTTCGGAATATTTAGCCAATCGGTTGCAACTCCGCTTGGGAGACCATTGTCATACCATTTTTTTGAAAGATGAAACCGCACAAGTGCCAAATCAACGAAATTTTAAAATTGTAGGTATCTATAACAGTGGTTTTCACGAGTTTGATGCCTCTTACGTTTTTGTTGATATTCGTCAAATTCAGCGTATCAATCAGTGGAAAAAGGACGAAGTTGGGATGTTTGAAGTTTTTGTTGATGACTTTGATAAGATAGAGTCAGTCGGTGATCAGGTGTATGATAAAACTATGGCGACACTTGATTCGCAGACTATTATGCAGAAATATCCATTTATTTTTGAATGGTTGGGGATGTTTGATTTTAATATTTATCTCATCATAGGAATTATGATAGTCGTGGGAGGTTTTAATATGATTACTGCCATTTTAGTGCTTATTTTGGAGAAAACTCCCATGATTGGCATATTAAAAAGTTTAGGCACTTCCGACCGTAGTATACGCAGTATATTTTTGTATAATGCAGCCTACATCATCACACAAGGATTGTTTTGGGGAAATATTCTCGGGTTTTTATTACTGTTTTTACAACAAAAATACAGTATTATCAAATTAGATCCAGCTACTTATTACGTTACTGAAGTGCCTATTCACATTGATGTTTTCTCTGTTATTTTCCTTAATATTGGGGTGTTGATACTGTGTTTATTGATGCTTTTAGTGCCTACTTATGTCGTTACAAAAATATCACCAACCAAATCGATGAAGTTTTCGTAAAAAGTTTTGTATATTTGCAGAAGGTTAAAGTTCTGAGTATAATAAACTAAATAATTCATATAGCTCACAATATGGATATTATGCAATTTTTTTCAAATTGAAATTTGATGGATATTTAGTGAAGCATTTGGGCAAAAGACCCATATTTCACGGCTGAGATTTATATGTTCTGTTTTTAAGCAACAAGCAGAAATTTTTTTGATGCCCGTGTAAGTGATTGAAAAACAATAAATAAAAACAAAATTATGAAATATATATTATTTTTACTTGTATCATTTTTCGTAGCTTGTAGTACACAAAATGTACCTTTACCTGAAAAAGAGGAAAATACAGAGATTCCTGAAGAAGACCCAAATTTTCAAAATGTTAAATTCAATATTCCTAAGGAATTACAGGCGTACTATAAGAATATTGATTTTTCAAAAAAAAGCTCAGATTTATACAACGATTTGGCTACTTTGACCATTCAAAAGCACGAAAATATTTTACAATATTACGACAGACATAAATATTTATACCAAGCCGATAAGTCGGAAAATGACCCTCAAAAAGTGGTGTTGCTTTACACAGGAGAAATTCGTTTTTGGAAAGAATATGAAGGGAATAAAGGATACAAACCTCAGACGTTCAATACTGAACACGTTTATCCACGTTCAAAATTAGGATTGGTGGCCATCGCCGATTTACATCACTTACGGGTGTGCGACTCGCGAGTGAACACACTTCGGGGCAATTATCCATTTACGGAAGGTAGTGGCTCAGCAAGATTAATCAATGGCAGTTGGTATCCAGGAGATGAATGGAAAGGTGATGTAGCTCGAATGATTCTGTATCTTAATTTGCGATATAACGAAAGTCTTGGCAAGGATATTTCAACTGGAGGGGTTGATTTACTACTGAAATGGAATGCTGAAGACCCCGTTTCAACCATTGAAAAGAATCGCAATAACGTTATTGAACAAGCTCAAGGAAATCGTAATCCTTTCATAGACAATCCTTTTTTAGCTACCCTATTATGGGGAAAATACAAGGCTGAAAATAGATGGAAATAATTCAAGGGTTTACTTTTTTGCATACAGCTCTTGCCATAAAATTTCGGCTCTGTTCAGAGTTACCCCTTGTTAAATCTTTCATTGATGAAAATACAGATGATTCTGAAAAAACAATTTTGTAAATTCTAGTATAAAAATAAACATGAAAAATATTCCGTTTTACACCAAAAAAGGCTCAGGAAAACCATTGATGTTACTCCACGGATTTTTAGAAAGTAGTGAAATTTGGGAACATTTTGCAGAAATCCTACAGTCGGATTTTTGTGTCATTACCACTGATTTGTTAGGACATGGGAAAACTCCTGTCGAAGCGGAAATTCATACTATGGAAATGATGGCAGAAGCTGTAAATCGTATTCTAGAAATCGAAAAAATAGATACTTGTTTGTTTGTAGGGCATTCCATGGGAGGATATGTATCACTCGCTTTTGCAGAAAAATATCCTGAGAAAGTTAATGGATTAATTTTGATGAACTCAACAACGGTCGCTGATTCGGAAGAAAAAAAAGCAAACCGACTTCGAGTCTTGGAAGTTATTGATAAAGATAAATCGTTTTTCATACGTACGGCGGTAAATAACTTGTTTAGTTCAGAAAATCGTATCAAGATGAAGCAAAAAGTGGACAAGGTTATCAAAATTGCGATGGAAATTCCTAACGAGGGAATCAAAGCAGCTTCTTTGGGAATGAAAGATAGACCCGACCGAACACATATTTTTGAAGGATTACAGGTGCCTAAACATATCATAATTGGTGAAAATGACGAACTGATTCCCGCAGAGAATTTAGTAGAACTGGCTCAAAAAACAAAAGCGTCATATAATCGTTTGATTGGGGGACATATGTCGTACATTGAGAATGAAACTGAAACTGTGGATATTATCAAAAGAATAGGCTATGAGATATAGTTTTCTGAGTATGCTCTGCATTTTTATTCTTTTGGGGTGTAACGACAGATCTCAAAAGGCAAATAATTCGTTGGAGAGTGTTGAAAATAATAAAGAGGTCACGGAAGAGAACTTAGTTAAAGAGGACAAATCAGAAAAGGAACAAGAAATATTTGAACCGTTGACCACCCAAAGTGCAATTCCTTTTTTGTTCGAATATGAAAAGAAACACAAAGAGCGTTACGTTCGTATTATTACTGACTACGGGAATATTGATATTGAGTTGTTTGTAGAAACACCATATCACCGAGCAAATTTCATTTTGTTGACCAAGGAAAAATATTTCGATGGTTCAGTTTTCCATCGCGTGGTAAAAAATTTTGTGATTCAAGGAGGGAATTCGGATAGTTGGGCTATCCATAAAAAACGACATCGGATAGGACAGTATTTATTGCCTCCCGACACTAAAAAAGGTTTTAAACATCACAGAGGAGTGGTTTCGATGCCAAGCAGTGACATTGAAAATCCGCACAAATTCGCGTCGCCTTATGAATTTTTTATTGTGGTTCAAGATCCAGGTGCTTACCATTTGGATGGTGGGTACACAGCTTTTGGTAAAGTCATTCAGGGGATGGACGTAGTCGATAAAATAAGTCAAGTCGAAACCGATGATCAGAGCGAATGGCCAAAACGAGATGTTAAAATGAAAGTCGAAATTTTGAAGTGATTAAATTTCATAACAATATCTTAACACATAGTTTGGTTGATTTTGTACCTTTGCACAACTTTTTTTAAAAAAAACATGATAATGAAAAAAATAATCCTTTTTTTAGCACTATTGGTCGGAACAGGAGTCTTTGCACAAAAGCATAAAGACGAAAAAAACATCTATACAGATTTTTTACCTTACTATAATTTTGGAAAAGGATTAGGAATTACGGCACCCGATAGCATTTTTCAATTGAATATCCGTTTTCGTATGAAAAACAGATTAGAGGTTACGGAGGATACCTATTCAGCGAAAGTGCGTCGTTTACGTTTGCGTTTTGATGGTTATGTTGGAGATCCTAAATTTACGTATGCTATTCAATTGGCATTTGCTCCCGAAGATATTGGAACAACCCGAGATGGTGAAAATTTAAATATTATCCGTGATGCGATTGTGTTTTATAAACCCAATGATCAGTGGTCGTTCGGTTTTGGGCAAACCAAGCTTCCGGGAAATAGACAGCGCATTAACTCGTCAGGAGCGTTGAATTTAACAGACCGTTCTATTAATAATCAGGCGTACAATATCGATCGTGATTTCGGACTACAGGCAGTATATTCAAAGCAGAAAGAAAACGCCTTTGGGTATAATATTAAAGCAGCGTTAACAACTGGAGAAGGTCGTAATTCCACAACAAAAACCAAAGGATTGGCTTACACAGGACGTATCGAATTTTATCCTTTGGGGAAATTTAAAAAAGGAGGAGAGTTTTTTGAGGGTGATTTGCAGCGAGAAGAAAAGCCTAAGCTATATTTTGGAGGTACCTATCACTATAATGAGAAGGCGACACTTAGTCGAGGGCAGCACGGTACCAAGTTGTTACAACAACGTGATTTACAGTCTTTTTTCTTAGATTTTGTGTGTAAATATAACGGTTGGTCGTTCACCTCGGCCTATATGAGCCGTACGGCTGACAATCCTATAGTTGATGCTGCAAAGGCCAATTTTGTGCAAGTAGGTAATGGGTATGACACCCAATTGAGTTACGTATTTCCTCAGAAATGGGAAATTATAGGGCGTTTTTCTCGTAATAATTCTCACAGTGATCTGTATGCTTTCGTTCCTAAACAAAATCAGTTTTCTTTAGGGATTACAAAGTATATTTGGGAACATGCTTTCAAAATGCAATTTGAAATCAGTAAAAATGATTATATTCAATCACCTAAAAAAGATGATTGGTATGCTCGTTTCCAAATAGAGATTGGTATATAACCAAAAAAATCAGATATACAACACAAAATTATCCCAAAAATATTTCAATGGATACAAAATGATACGAGTATAAGTTTACGGGCTTATACTCGTTTTGTTCCTAAAATTTCGAATACTTTCGCTTGTTAAGTGCTAAATTTTGAATCTGAGTGAAACTAAAACACAAGTGATAAAATAACCTTATTACTATCTGATGAAACAACCACTTCCTATCATAACTGATACTCACACACACCTTTATAGCAAAGTCTTTGATGAGGATAGAGATCAAATGATGCAACGAGCCATGGCATTGGGTGTGACGCGATTTTTTATCCCAGCTATTGATTCTTCACACACCGAGAGTATGTTTGCTTTGAAACGAGCGTACCCTGATAATGTATTCTTAATGAATGGCTTACATCCTTGTGATGTGAAAGAAAACTACTTGGAAGAGCTGGATCATGTTGAGAAACTGATGACAGAACACTCTTTCTGTGCCATAGGTGAAACGGGTATCGACCTCTATTGGGACAAGACTTTTTTTAAGGAACAGCAAGAAGCCTTTCGTAGGCAAATAGGCTTGGCTAAAAAGCATAAATTGCCGATTGTTATTCATTGTCGTGAGGCATTTGACGAAATTTTCGAAATTTTGGATTCAGAAAAAGACGACCGTTTGTTCGGAATATTTCACTGTTTTTCGGGTAATGAGCAACAGGCAAAACAAGCCATAAGCTACAATCTAAAACTCGGAATAGGAGGCGTAGTAACTTTTAAAAACGGAAAAATAGATACTTTTCTCAAAAATATAGATTTGGAGCATATCGTTTTAGAAACGGATTCTCCTTATTTAGCACCTGTTCCCTATCGAGGGAAACGAAACGAAAGTGCTTATATTACAGAAGTTTTGAAAAAAATTTCGAGTATTTACGGGGTGTCTGAGAACGAAGTAGCTGATATCACCACAAAAAATTCTATAAAAGTTTTTGGTTTTTAGCATTGTTTTATGATTTTTTTTTCGTTACTTTGCTTTTCGATATGCAACAAAATACGATAGTGGATTATTTTAAATCAATACGACCCTACTACGACAAGGAGGTTTCGGAGGTTTTGCAAAAAGTCAAAGACCACTCCAAAGTACAGGCTATGTTAGCCTACGGTTTTCCAGATCTTTCTGTTGAAGAAAGAGTAGGAAAACTTTTGTCGTGTGAGTCGATTTTTGATTTTCAGAATAAAATCATGTATGGAGTTGTCAAGAAAGCAATGGAGAAAAGTATTGCTCAGTTCACCTATGAAGGATTTGATAAACTTACAAAGGAAAAGTCGTACCTTTTTATTTCAAATCATAGGGATATTATTTTGGACACTTCGTTGCTTAACGTTACGTTACATGACCATAATTTAAAAATGACGGCTTCGGCTATAGGGAATAATTTAATTCAAAAGAAATTTTTGAAAATCCTCTCTATGCTGAATCGTAATTTTATAATTTACAGGAATTTACCTCCGAGAGAATCGTTAGAGCATTCTAAAATTGTCTCGGAATATATACATTATTGTATAACTAAAGATAACCGATCCGTTTGGATAGCTCAACGTGAAGGACGTACTAAAAATGGGGATGATCGCACTCAGCAAGGTGTGTTGAAAATGCTTTCTTTAGCTGCACCAGAGGGAGTGTCACCATTGCAGTATTTAAAGACACTCAACATAGTCCCGATGTCCATTTCATATGAATTTGATCCTACGGATATGATGAAAATCCCCGCTCTAATGGCGCAACATTATGGTGTTGAATATGTTAAATCAAAAAAAGAAGATTTTGAGAACATATTACAGGGATTGATAGGACAGAAAGGACGTGTGCATATTTCGGTAGGAAAGCCACTCAACGGAGAACTTGACAAAATAGAAAAAGAACATGCTCATGTTAATAAGCAGTTACAGGCAATGGCAGAAACTTTGGATAGATCCATTCATTTGCAGTACAAACTGTTTCCTGCTAATTATATTGCTTATGATTTATTGAATAGTACAGATACTTACAAGGATTTTTATACCGAAAAGGAGCTGCGTCAATTTGAACGAAGAATACACAATCGTAGCAAATCTGATGATGTTCTTTCTCAAGAAAAATTTTTGGAGATGTACGCCAATCCCGTTAAAAATAAAATGAGCCAACATGTTTGATTTATGAACACACAAAATTCAAAAATATTACTCATTTATACGGGAGGTACTATCGGAATGATAAAGGATTATGAGACAGGAGTGCTTAGAGCCTTTGAGTTTGAGAATATTTATCATCGTATTCCAGAGTTGTCACATTTAGATTGTGTGATAGACTCCGTGTCCTTTGAAAAAGCAATAGATTCATCGGATATGAATCCGAGACATTGGATCAATATTGCAGAAACTATTGAAAATAACTATGATGTTTATGATGGTTTCGTTGTTTTACATGGGAGCGATACGATGAGTTATTCAGCGTCAGCACTTAGTTTTATGTTAGAGAATTTAGCGAAGCCTGTTATTTTTACAGGGTCTCAACTTCCCATAGGTGATTTACGTACCGATGCGAAGGAAAATTTGATAACATCCATCCAATTAGCTGCCCTAAAGGAAAACGGAAAGTCAGTGATTCAAGAGGTGGGATTGTATTTTGAATATAAGCTCTATCGAGGAAATCGAACAACTAAAATAAATGCTGAAAATTTTCAAGCTTTTGTTTCAATGAATTATCCAACTTTGGCAGAAAGTGGAGTGCATTTGAAAGTGAACAAGCAACATTTGTTAAGAAGCGAAGGTCGCCAGTCTTTGAAAGTGTGGAAAGAGTTTGACCAAAATGTAGCTGTTGTAAAGTTGTTCCCAGGTATTACAGAGAAGATATTAAACGGATTTTTTGATATTCCTGATTTAAAAGCAGTTATTTTAGAAACCTATGGTTCAGGGAATGCACCTACTGAGAAATGGTTTTTAAATAGTATAGAGAAAGCTATTCAGAAAGGAATACATATAGTCAACGTAACACAATGTTCTGGAGGAAGCGTCATTTTAGGAAAATATGAGGCAAGTGAACACCTCAGAAGGATGGGGATAATCAATGGAAAAGATATCACAACGGAGGCTGCTGTAACAAAAATGATGATTTTGCTAAAAAAAATAGTTTCTGATAACTCTTTGAAAATCAGATTTGAAGAAAATATTTGTGGTGAAATTTAATAAAAAGTTTACATTTTTCTTTCTAAGTAGAAAAAAAATTCGTTATTTGGCATTCTGAAAGAGAGGTGTCCGAGTGGTCGAAGGAGCACGCCTGGAAAGTGTGTATACGCCAAAAGCGTATCGAGGGTTCGAATCCCTTCCTCTCTGCTTTACAATAATTATAGTGTAGAAACAAAAAAATTGAGTACTAAAATCATTAAAATTATTAACTAACAAATTAAAAAAGATTAAACAATGAAAAAAATGTCATCGAAGCTATTTTTCGTAGCTATGTTAATTTTAAATGTCGCTACTGTTAGCGCACAAGAAGTAGAAAATGCAGGTGCTTCAAAAGGGTTTCATCAAGTGTTGAAAGAGCGTTTCATTGAAGGAGGTCCTGAGTTCATGGGAGTTGTTTTGCTCTGTTTGATTTTAGGTTTGGCGGTTGCTATCGAGAGAATCATTTACTTGAATATGGCAACTACAAACACTAAGAAATTAGTAGCAGAAGTAGAAAATGCACTTGACAAAGGTGGAGTTGAGGCTGCAAAAGAGGTTTGTCGTAACACAAAAGGGCCTGTTGCTTCTATTTTCTATCAAGGATTAGAGCGTTCAAACGAGGGAATCGAAATGGTTGAGAAATCAGTAGTTGCCTACGGAGGAGTTCAAATGGGTCAGTTAGAGAAAAACGTATCTTGGGTTTCTTTGTTTATCGCTATTGCACCGATGTTAGGGTTTATGGGAACGGTAATCGGGATGATTCAAGCATTCGACAAAATTAGTGCAGCAGGAGGTTTGGATGCATCTTTGATTGCAGGTGACATTAAAGTAGCGTTATTGACTACAGTATTCGGACTTATCGTTGCGATTATCCTTCAAGTGTTCTATAACTACATCATTTCAAAAATTGATGCTCTAATTAATGATATGGAAGATGCATCTATTTCATTGATAGATATGTTAGTAGCAAGACAAAAAAGATAAAATGATTTTCTAATTAAAAGAATTTTAAATTATGTATAAAATATCAAAAATAGGTGTTTTGGTGTTGGGAGTTTTAGGAGCTATTCTTTGGATAATGCTTATAACCACAGCTGATACACAAAATGTTGATAATGCACCTATGGAGTGGATGTTTATAATTTCTTATATCCTTTTAGGACTTGCTCTTGTGGCAGCTGTTTTTTCAGGAGCAAAGAATATCTTATCCAATCCAAAGGCTTTGAAAAAGACACTTATCTACACAGGAGTTTTTGTTGTAATTATGTTTCTTCCTTTCTTGTTTGTTACGGAAAAAACAACCACCGAAACTTGGGTTAGTGCAGGTTTAATTTCGTTCTATATTCTTACGATAGTGGCAGTTGGTTTGCTTATTATTTCAGGAGTAAAAGGAGCTTTAACAAAATAAAATGAAGTATGGCAAAAAGAGGAATACCAGAGGTAAATGCTGGGTCGATGGCCGACATTGCGTTCTTGTTGTTGATATTTTTCTTAGTAACGACAACGATTGAAACCAATGCGGGTATTACCACAAAACTACCTCCAAAACAGCCGGTAGATGCTCCTGAGCCACCTGCTGTAAAAGAGAAAAACGTTCTAGTGGTGGTTGTGAACAAAAACAACCAGCTGTTGGTGAACAATCAGGTAATGGAATTGAAGGATGTCAGAAAAGCGGCTGTTGATTTCTTAGATAATGGGGGTGATGGTTCTTGCACTCATTGTCGAGGAGCTAAAAACCAAGCGTCGTCTGACAATCCCGAAAAAGCTATTATCTCATTGCGAAACGACCGTGAAACGTCTTATAAAACGTATATTTCAGTTCAAAACGAACTCATAGCAGCTTATAATGATTTGCGTGAACGTGAGCGTCAGCGTTTGTTTCCAAATGAGGTTTCGTATACTGAGATGGATGCAGAGTACAACGCTGCAAGAACTCCTAAAAAACGTAAAGACGATTTGGAAGTTAAAATTAAAAAGCTTCAAGAGTTGTTTCCAAGAAAGTTAATTGAATCGGCTCCTAAGAAAAACTAAAAAAACAGAATTAAAATGTCTAAATTTACAAAGAAAAAAAGTGGAGAATTACCACCAGTTTCGACTGCATCTTTGCCAGACATCGTGTTCATGCTATTGTTCTTCTTTATGACAGTAACAGAGATGAAAAACAGTGATTTGATGGTTCAGAATAAGGTGCCTATGGCTGATCAAGTTCAAAAACTTGATAAGAAAGATCCGGTGGTGTACATCTATGCAGGAAAACCTCTTCCTAAGTATCAGGAAAAATTTGGTGTAAATGCAAAGATCCAAATAAATGATAAATTTGCAGATGTTTCGGAAATAGCTCCTTTTATCTTACAGTACAAGGATGGGATTCGTGAAGAATTAAGAGAAATGTTTATTACAGCTCTTAAGGTAGATGAGGAAACCAACATGGGTGTTGTGAGTGATATAAGAGAAAAGCTTCAGGACATTAACGCTTTGAAGATTAATTATATTACTAAAGAAGGTTCTGTATTGAAATAGGTAAAACAAATTTATCTGACTAATAAAATAAAAGGGGCTGTCCAAAAAGGGCAGCCTCTTTGTTTTTTAATATTTTTAAAACTAAGAAAAATGATTGTTTTATTGTTATAACTTATCATAGGAAGACATATATTCTGAGGTAATTATATCAAAAAAAACATTTGTATAACTAAATCAAATACGTTACTTTTGCATTATAAAATATTAGGTAAATTAGAGGGAGTTATGTCTATACTTCAAGAAATACAAAAGCGCAGAACCTTTGGTGTTATCGCCCATCCCGATGCTGGGAAAACCACTCTTACCGAAAAATTACTACTTTTTGGAGGTGCTATTCAAGAGGCGGGAGCCGTTAAGAGTAATAAAATAAAAAAAGGAGCTACCTCCGACTTTATGGAAATTGAACGACAACGAGGAATTTCTGTGGCTACTTCGGTTTTAGCTTTTAACTATAAGAATTACAAAATCAATATATTAGATACTCCAGGGCACAAGGATTTTGCTGAAGATACTTTCCGAACTCTAACCGCAGTAGACAGCGTTATCGTAGTGATTGATGTTGCCAAAGGGGTTGAGGAACAAACCGAAAAGCTAGTTGAAGTTTGTCGCATGAGAAACATCCCGATGATTGTGTTTATTAATAAATTGGATAGGGAAGGTAAGGATGCTTTTGACCTTTTAGACGAGGTTGAACAAAAACTTGGACTTTCGGTAACTCCACTCAGTTTCCCAATTGGAATGGGGTATGATTTTAAAGGAATTTACAATATTTGGGAAAAAAACATCAATTTATTTTCAGGTGATAGTCGAAGAAATATCGAGGAAACCATTGCTTTTGATAATGTAAACGACCCTGATTTGGATAAAATCATTGGTGAGAAATCGGCTGAAAACTTGCGTAGCGAGTTGGAATTGGTATATGAGGTATATCCACCATTTGATCGTGAAGCTTACCTTAATGGGACGCAACAGCCTGTGTTTTTTGGTTCGGCATTGAACAATTTTGGGGTGAGAGAGTTGTTGGATTGTTTTGTAGAAATAGCACCATCTCCTCGTACCAAGGCTAGTGATGAGCGCATTGTAAATCCTGATGAAAATACGTTTAGCGGATTTGTATTTAAAATTCACGCTAATATGGATCCGAATCATCGTAATCGTTTGGCGTTTGTGAAAATTGTTTCGGGAACTTTTGAGAGAAACAAACCCTATTTACATGTTCGTCATGGTAAAAAATTGAAGTTTTCAAGTCCGAATGCTTTTTTTGCGGAGAAAAAAGAAGTGATTGATATCTCGTATGCGGGTGATATTGTTGGACTACACGATACTGGAAATTTTAAAATTGGAGATACACTTACAGAAGGCGAAACCTTGCAATTCAAAGGAATTCCGAGTTTTTCTCCTGAACATTTCCGCTATATTAATAATGCGGATCCTCTAAAATCCAAGCAATTGGAAAAAGGTATCGACCAGCTGATGGATGAGGGTGTGGCACAGCTTTTTAGACTTGATTTTAATGGACGAAAAGTTATCGGAACGGTGGGAGCATTACAATACGAGGTTATCCAGTATCGATTGGAGCACGAATACGGAGCAAAATGTAGTTATGAGAGCTTCCCGATACATAAGGCTTGTTGGGTCGAAGAACCTGAAAATCCGAAAGATACCGAGTTTCAGGATTTCTTGCGTGTCAAACAAAAATATATGGCGCGTGACAAACAGGGGAATAGAGTTTTCCTTGCCGATTCGGCTTTCTCCATTGAGATGGTGAAACAAAAATATCCGAGCGTGAAGCTACATTTTACTTCGGAGTTTTAAAATTCATTTTCGATTTGATTCACACTTGACTAAGATGATTGAATCTCATAAAAAAGTGTTTTAGGAAGAAAAAACAAAATAAAATCACATTAACTACCGAATTTCCTTTTTTCGAATGAGTATGAGAGGTTAGGCGGAGAAAAATATATAATTATGAAAGTACTTAATGAACGTCAAATTAAGATTGTAGAGTATTTAGATGCTGCAAGACATATCAGTGTTAATGACCTAAGCGAAAGGCTTAATGTTTCAGTGGTAACTATCCGTAAGGATTTGACTCTTTTAGAGCAGGAGGGGTATTTGCATCGTACACACGGGGGAGCGAGTAAGCAAATGCGATACGTTTTTGATCAAACCATATCTGAAAAGGAGACTTTACATGTCGATGAAAAAATAAGAATTACGACCAAGGCTTTAGAATATATCAAGGAAGGGGATTTCATTATTCTTTCGTCAGGAACAACTATACATTTGTTAGCCCAAAAGTTACCTGATTATAAGAATTTAACTGTTTTAACACCTTCATTACGTGTGGCTTTAGATGTTTGTAAACATCAGAATATTAATACGATACATTTAGGAGGAGAAGTTCGTAAGAATTCGACTTCTACTGTGGGGGCTTTCGCAGAAGAGACTCTTAGCAACTTTTTGTGTACAACCTTGTTTTTGAGTGTAGAAGGACTTGATTTGGATTTTGGAATTAGTACTACCAATGCAGGAGAGGCTCATCTGAACCGTAAAATGGTAGATCATGCGGACAAGTTGATTGTGTTAGCAGATTCTTCTAAGATGCACAAACGAGGTTTTGGTTTTATTTGTTATCTTGAAAAAATAGATATTTTAATCACCGACAATAAAATAGACCCTGAATTTGTTGAAGAGCTAGAAAAACGAGGTGTAGAAGTTGTGATTGCTTGATAAGTCGGAAATTTGGTAATTGTTTCTTTTTCAGATTCATATATGGAATTTTATGAAAAACGAAAGGACAGAAATGTTGTGTAACATCAAAAGTAAAGAATAATAAACTTTGTTTCCCTACGTGGAAAATTACGTTATGGAATGGTACGTATATTATTAACCAGGCGTAATAATTAAACTGTGCAACACGGGCGTTATTTCACTCGAAGTAATGCCCGTTCGCATAAAAATTGTAAACCAAGTACTTAAAGTAGATTTTCTTTCATTTAGCAATAATGAAATTTCAAAATCAGGTACCAGAAAACGTTATAAAACTTCTAAAAACTCGTAATCTGTAAAAACAAACTAAAAAGAAATGAATGAAACTATCATAGCATTAGCAACAGCTTCGGGGAGTGGAGCTATTGCTATCATCAGAATATCAGGAAAAGATGCTATTTCAATTGCTGATAGCGTATTTAAAGCACATCACGGAAGAAGTTTAGCTAATTCTGATTCGCATACCGTACATTTGGGATATTTTTTTGATAATAAGACGATAATAGATGAATGTCTTGCAACGATTTTTAAAGGAAATAAGTCATATACGGGTGAACCTACTGTAGAATTTTCTTGTCACGGAAGTAGTTATATCATTCAGCAAGTGATAAGAGTTTGTCTTTCTAAAGGATGTAGATTAGCAAAGGCGGGGGAATTTACTTTGAGGGCATTTCTAAATGGAAAAATGGATTTGTCACAAGCTGAAGCTGTTGCTGACCTTATTGCCTCCGACAGCGAAGCTGCTCACACTATCGCTATGAAACAAATGCGAGGCGGTTTTACTTCTGAAATTGAGGAACTACGTACTGAATTGCTGAATTTTGCTTCTTTGATTGAATTAGAACTTGATTTTTCGGAAGAAGATGTAGAATTTGCTGACAGAAACCAATTTTGTTCACTACTTTCAAGGATTCAGACTACAATTAAACGATTGATGGACTCATTTGCAACAGGAAATGTTATCAAAAATGGAGTTCCAGTAGCGATTGTAGGAAAACCCAATGCAGGTAAATCAACGCTTTTGAATGTTCTTTTAAATGAAGAACGAGCTATCGTTTCGGACATTGCGGGAACAACACGTGATACCATCGAGGAAGTGTTACACATCGGCGGAACGGCTTTCCGATTCATCGATACAGCAGGAATTCGTGAAACTTCTGATAAAATAGAAGAGATTGGTGTTAAAAAAGCGAAAGAAAAGATTACACAAGCCAATGTTTTATTATATCTCTATGATGAATTGGATAATCAACCTGAGGAAGTTATTGATTTTGTGAAAGAAGTATATCGATACGACTTAAAGATAATTCTTTTGCATAACAAAGTAGATATATCTGGTGGTGAATTTGGTGATTTCGACCGAAAATTGAAGTTGGAACTTGTCCCTAAATACACGGACACTATTTTGGGAATTTCCGCTAAGGAGAATATAAATATTGACATATTGAAGTCAGAACTTGCAACGTATGCTGAAAGTTTTACGTCCTCTGCAAATAATGTAATCATTAGTAATTCACGTCATTACGAAGCACTTTCTAATGCCCTTGCCGAGATTATAAAAGTTCAAGAAGGTTTGGAAATGAATCTTTCGGGCGACCTCCTTGCTATCGACATTCGTGAGGCTCTCTACCACCTTGGTACCATCTCTGGCGAAGTTACCAATGACGAAGTACTGGGGAATATATTTGCGAATTTCTGTATTGGAAAATAAGGATAAAATAAGAATTCATTTTATAGAAAAAATGGCGATCAAAAAATCAGAGTTGTACAGCTCTCTATGGAAAAGCTGTGATGAATTAAGAGGTGGAATGGATGCCTCACAGTACAAAGATTATGTACTTACACTCTTATTTGTAAAATATATATCGGACAAATACAAAGGCAAAAAGTTTTCTGCCATAAAAATACCGGAAGGAGCGTCGTTTGATGATATGGTAACATTGGTTGGAACATCAAATATTGGTGATGATATCAATAAAAAAATTCTCAACCCTATTAAGGAAGCCAATAAACTAAACGATTTTCCTGATTTTAATGATGATACAAAATTAGGAAAAGGTAAAGATTTGGTGGATACATTAAGCAATTTGATTCTTATTTTTAATTCTCCCGATTTGGATTTTTCACAAAACAATGCTAGTGATGATGACTTATTGGGGGATGCTTATGAATATTTGATGCGACATTTTGCTACGGAATCCGGAAAGTCTAAAGGTCAATTCTATACCCCTGCCGAAGTGAGCCGCATTCTTGCCAAAGTGATTGGTATCAACAACGAAAATTCAACTGTGCAAACTACAGCTTACGACCCTACCTGTGGCTCAGGGTCGCTCCTTTTGAAGGTGGGCGAAGAAGCCGAAAAAAGTATCACACTCTACGGACAAGAAAAGGAAACGACAACTGCCAACCTGGCGCGTATGAATATGATACTGCACGGCAATCCTTCGGCTGAAATCGTTGCCGACAATACCCTCACGCGTCCTTATTGGAAAGATGAACACGGCGACGGACTCAAAACCTACGATTATATCGTGGCAAATCCGCCTTTCTCCTTAAAAAATTGGAGCAATGGGGTTAATGCAAACAACGACGAGTATGGGCGTTTCGAGTTAGGTGTTCCGCCTGAAAAAAATGGTGATTATGCGTTTTTGTTACACATTATCAAATCGATGAAAACCACAGGAAAAGCCACAGTAGTACTACCGCATGGGGTTTTGTTTCGAGGCAATGCCGAGGGTGATATTCGTAAAAAAATCATTCAAAAGGGGTACATCAAAGGAATTATCGGTTTGCCTGCCAACTTGTTTTACGGAACAGGTATTCCGGCTTGCATCTTGGTCTTGGACAAGGAGGACGCCGACACACGAAAAGGTATTTTTATGATAGATGCAAGTAAAGATTTTGTAAAAGACGGAAACAAAAATCGCTTGCAAGAAAAAGACATTCGGAAAATAACCGATGTTTTTCACCAGTTTACTGAAATTCCGAAATACAGCCGAATGGTGCCAATAGAAGAAATTGCCAATGACAAAAATCAATACAATTTGAATATTCCTCGTTATATAGACACACAAGAAGAAGAGGATACACAAGATATTGAGGCACATTTGTTCGGTGGAATCCCCAAGAAAGACCTTGCATCACTGCAAAGCTATTGGAAAATATTTCCCAACTTAAAAAACAGTTTGTTTCAAGAACAACGAAAAGGTTTTTACGACCTAAAAATAGCAAACGAAGAAATCAAAAAAACGATTTTCAATCATCCTGAATTTGTAGTTTATAGAGAGCAACTACAAGCCACTTTTGACCATTGGGCAAACCAACAAAAGCTTTACTTTGAACAATTGGACAAAGGCATAAACCCTAAAAAAGAAATTGTAACATTGGGCGATGCTATACTCCAAGCCTTTCAAGGCGATGCTTTGGTAAAACCCTATAATATGTACCAACATCTAATGTCGTATTGGGTAGAGGTGATGCAAGATGATTTTTATACCATCTCAATAGAGGGTTGGCAAGCAGGCACACAATGGGAGAGAGAAATCGTTAAAGGTAAAAAAGCAAAAGCCGGCAAGCCCACAAAAGACAAAGCCATTGACGGATTAGACGGAATCATCGGCAAACTGATACCGCCTCATTTGTTAATCCAAGAATATTTTGCCAAAGAATGGGAAGCTGTTACCGATTTTGAAACGAAAATAGAAAATACTAAAGCTGAATTAGAAGAAATACAACAGGAAAATGAAGGCGAAAGCGGTATTTTCAGCGAATTGGATAAAGTAAATCTCACTTCCGTAAAGATGCTTTTAAAACAACGCAAAGCCGAAAAAGCCCCAAAAGAAGAACTCGCCGTGATTGAAAATTATATCCGTTTGAGTGAAGCCATTTCGAGTTTTACCAAATTGATTAAGATCCAGAAGGAAGTCATTGAAAAATCAGTATTGGAAAAGTATGCCCAACTCACAGAAAGCGAAGTAAAAGATTTGGTGATCAACAAAAAATGGCTCAAACATTTGGCGACTTGTCTTTACGAGGAAAAGCAACGAATGAGCCAAGCACTCACAGGGCGAATTCTAGCACTTGCCGAGCGTTATGCAGTTACCCTGCCAGAAATGGAAACCGCCCTGCAAAACTATGAAACCAAAGTAAAACAACATTTACAGAAAATGGGGATTAATGGTGGCTTCTAGAACCTCAGCCACCAAGCCGACGCCTGAGGCTCTCGAAGGAAAAGGCACCACGCCGATGCCTGAGGCTCTCGAAGGCGGAGGAGCAAACAACTAATAGGAGTAAACAGAATGGTAAAAACGAAATTTAAACATACAGATATTGGACTAATCCCCGAAGATTGGGAGGTGAAAACATTGGGGGAGGTAGGTGAGGTATTTGGAGGAAGTACACCAAGTACAAAAAATTTGGCATACTGGAATGGAAATATAAATTGGTTTACACCTACTGATATAGGAAAAGTTAAATATTTATACAGCAGTTCAAGAAAAATAACAGAAGAAGGACTAAGTAGTTGTTCAGCAAGAATATTGCCGATAAATACAATTTTGATAACTACTAGAGCAGGAATTGGAGATTTAGGAATTCTGAAATCTCCATCGGCTACGAACCAAGGTTTTCAATCGTTAATTCCGAAAACAGATATTAACTGTGAATATTTATATTATTTATTATCAACTTTAAAATCAATTTTTATAAAGAATGCAAGTGGTAGTACTTTTTTAGAAATTAGCCCATCAAAAGTAAAATCAATCCAAATCCCCCTCCCTCCTTTTGCAGAGCAACAAGCCATTGCCGAAGTGCTGAGCGACACCGACCGCTGGATAGAAAGTTTGGAAAACCTCATCGCTAAAAAGCAACTTATCAAACAAGGGATAATGCAAAAACTACTCACCCCAAAAGAGAATTGGGAAGTGAAAAGGTTGGGGGATTGTTTAGATTATATACAACCCACTCCCTTTTTGGTAAAATCAGCAGATTACAAACCTAGCAATAATATTCCTGTTTTAACAGCAGGAAAAACATTTATTTTAGGTTATACGAACGAAACAGCAGGAATTTTTAACAATCTGCCGACAATCATATTTGATGATTTTACAACAGCTTCTAAATATGTTAATTTTCCATTTAAAGCAAAATCATCTGCAATGAAAATGCTTATTTTAAAGAATAATGATAATAATTTAAAGTATTTATCCTACTCTATGATGAGTTTGAAATTTCAAGTTGGCGACCATAAACGGCATTGGATTAGAGAATTTCAGAATATTGAAATCCCTTTACCTCCCATCGCAGAACAAACTAAAATCGCTTCCATTTTATCCGATATGGATGCGGAAATAGAAATATTGGAACAAAAGTTAGCCAAAGCCCAACAAATCAAACAAGGCTTGATGCGGGAGTTACTTACGGGCAAAATACGATTGGTAATATCTCAAGTTAAAAAAGAGATTAAGCCTTTGAAGAAACATAACAATCACTTCAATGATGCAGTACTCATTGGGGTAATGGCGTCGTGTCTTGGCTCTGAAAATTTTCCATTAACAAGGTTTAGATACACTAAAGTTTCCTATCTTTTAAAGAGATATAAAGATGAACAAATTACAGAGTATCTGAAAAAAGCCGCTGGACCTTACAATCCTAAAACGAGGTATGGAGGAGCAGAAAAAATTGCAATCGAAAACAAATATGTTGCTATAAAAAAACGCTCTTATAAAGGAAAAGAATATGAAGGATTTTTAGAAGCAGAGAATATTGAGCAAGCTTTAGGTTATTTTAATAGATGGTACGGAGAAGGTGCTCTAAATTTTATCAAGCAATTTAAATATGAAACCAATAATAATTTAGAACTTTTAGCAACTGTGGATATGGCAATACAGGATTTAAAAGAAGAAAATAAAGAGATAAATTTGAATTCGATTAAACAGTTTATCAGAGAAAACGAGGAATGGCGTGATAAACTCAATCGTTCTGCATTTTGTGATGAAAATATTGAAATAGCCATTAAAAGATTAGATAATTTATACAACTAAACCATGATCAACCCAACCGAACGAGTAACCCAAAATCGTGTAATCCAACTTTTTAAGGAGTTGGGCTATACCTACTATGGCAATTGGGAAGAACGCGAAAATAATAGCAATGTAGAAGCCGATTATCTTCGTGCTTTTCTACAAGCCCAAGGCTATACCCAACCACTTATCAAAAAAGCTATTGACAAAGCCACTGAACTGGCACAAACCAATGCAGGAAATATTTACGAACGAAACAAAAATTTTTATTCGCTCTTGCGTTATGGCGTAAAAGCAAAGGAAAATATCGGTGAGCAAAACGAAACCATATACCTCATTGATTGGAAAAACTGGGAAAACAACCATTTTGGCATCGCCCAAGAGGTTACCCTTAAAGGAAACAAAACTCGCCGTCCCGATATTGTTTTGTATGTCAATGGGATTGCTTTGGGGGTCTTGGAACTCAAACGAGGCACAGTGGATATTGTCGAAAGTATCCGACAAAATATCTCTAATCAACAAGAAAAGTTTAACGAAAATTTCTTTACTACCATTCAATTTATTTTTGCAGGAAACAATACGCAAGGTTTGAAATACGGTACGATTGAAACTCCTGAGAAATACTATCTGTCGTGGAAAGAAAATCTGCGAGACAACGAGGGCTATAAATTGGATAAATACTTGAAAAAACTATGTGCCAAAGAACGCTTTTTAGACATTATTCACAATACCGTAATTTTTGACGCTGGGAGGAAAAAACTACCGCGTCCGCATCAGTATTTTGCACTAAAAGAAGCCCAAAAATTCATTCAACGAAACGAAGGGGGCATCATTTGGCACACCCAAGGTTCGGGCAAAAGTATTTTGATGATGTTCGTAGCCCAATGGATTTTAGAAAATGTGAGCAATTCCCGTGTTGTTTTACTCACCGACCGCACCGAATTGGACAAGCAAATCGCTGATAATTTTGAAAATATGGGCGAGCAAGTGGCTCGTACGCACTCAGGTAAAGAATTGATGCAGTTTTTGACCCAATCCACCCCTCGCTTAATCGCTTCGCTCATTCATAAATTTGGCAATAAGGGAGAGAACGATTACAAAACTTTTATCACGGAAATAAAAAACAACCCACTACCGGTACAAGGCAATGTGTTTGTATTTGTAGATGAATGCCACCGAACGCAAAGTGGAAAACTCAACGAAACGATGAAAGCCGTTTTGCAAAAAGCTGTTTTTATTGGGTTTACGGGTACGCCACTCTTGAAAGAAGACAAGCAAACTACAATGGATGTATTTGGTAGATATATCCACACTTACAAATTTAATGAGGCTGTTGAAGACGGTGTGGTAAAAGACTTGGTGTATGAGGGGAGAGATATAGACCAAAATCTGTCTTCTCAGGAAAAAGTAGATGCTTGGTTTGAAGCCAAAACAAAAGGTTTGAATGATTTTCAAAAAAAGGAATTAAAAAAACGCTGGGGAACGATGCAAAATGTATTGAGTTCTCGCTCTCGTATGGAAAAAATTGTTTCTGATATTGTTTTTGATTTTTCGGTAAAGCCACGCTTGTCATCAGAAAAGGGAAATGCTATTTTGGTGGCATCAAGTATCTATGAAGCCTGTAAATATTACAAATTGTTTCACGAAACCCCTTTGAAAAACAAGTGTGCCGTGATTACTTCTTACAACCCGCAAACCAAAGACATTACCACCGAAGATACAGGCGAATTTTCGGAAACTGACAAAGAATATATCTACAAAACTTACGAAGAACTTTTAGCGAATATTACGCCTTTAGCGGGTAAAACCAAAACCGAAACTTACGAGGATTACAGCAAGGACTTGTTTATCAAACAACCCACACGAATGAAACTGCTCATAGTGGTTTCTAAACTACTGACAGGTTTTGATGCCCCTTCTTGTTCGTACATTTATATCGACAAAAAAATGCAAGACCACACCTTGTTTCAAGCCATTTGTAGAACAAATCGTTTGGATACAGACGATAAGGATTTCGGCTATATTGTGGATTATATGGGTTTGTTTGACAATGTTACTGATGCCATCAATGTCTATACATCTGAATTGGATACCGAAAGTTTTACAAAAGAAGATGTGGAAATCACTTTAAAAGAACGCTTGGGTATGGCTCGCGAACGCCTTGAAAATGCGTTGGAAACCTTGGAGCTTCTTTGTGAGGCGGTAGAAGATCCAAAATCCGATTTGGATTACATTCATTATTTCTGCGGAAATACCGAAATACCTTCCGATTTAAAAGCCAATGAGTTTAAACGCTGGGCGTTGTATAAAGCAATTGTTTCGTATATACGAGCTTTTGCCAATATAAAAGCAGAATTAGAGTTAGCAGGCTATACCGAAAAAGAAATCAATCATTTTGAAGAGCGATTGGATTTTTATTTAAAATTGCGCGAAACTATACGTATCGCCAGTGGTGAAACATTGGATTTAAAGGCTTATGAGTCTGATATGCGTCATCTTATTGATAATTATATCCAAGCAGACGAATCAAAAGTTATTTCTCCGTTTGAAGATATATCTTTGTTAGATTTATTATCGTTGGATATTTTTAAAGCGGTAGAGAAATTACCGGAAAGTATTCGTTCCAACCCCGAAGCCGTAGCAGAAACCATTGCTAATAGCATAAGTTCCAAAATTATTGAAAAACAGCTTTTAAATCCTATTTTCTTTGAAAATATGTCTCAATTACTCCAAAAGTTGATAGAGGAATACAAAAAAGGAGCTTTGAAATACAAAGAATATCTGAACGAAATGGCTGAATTGGCTAAAAAAGTAAAAGCAGGACAAGAAGACAACACCCCTTCTTCCATACGAACTATTGGTATGCGTGCTATTTATGATTATTTGAACAAAAATGAGGAGATGACAATCGTATGCGAACAAGCTATACAGTATTCCAAAAAAGAGGGATTTAGAGAAAATATCCAAAAACAAAACGAAATAAAAGAAGCTATCTACCAAGTGATTAAAGACGAAACAAAAACAGAAGCAATTTATCAGATAGTAGAACAAAATAAGCTGGATTATTAGATGTCGGTACTGTTAACATTCAATGATATAGAGGTAGTGCTTACCTTTAAGGATATTAAAAATCTACACCTAAGGGTGCATCCGCCTTTTGGAAAGGTAACCTTATCTGCTCCCCAAGGTATGGATATAGAGTATCTTAGGGTGTTTGTCAGTACCAAGTTGGGGTGGATTCGCCGAGAAAAAAAGAAAATCATTTCCCAAGAAAGAGAAATTGATTATCTGTATATCACCAATGAAAGTCATTATTTCTTTGGCAAACGCTATCTATTACAAGTTACAGAGTCCGACAAAAAATCGAAAGTAGTACTTCATCATAGCAAAATAGAAATCATTGTGCCAGATAAAAACGATAAAGCCTTTATAAAAAAGAAACTCTACCAATGGTACCGCCAACAACTTCGAGCGTTTTTACTAGAAACAATTGAGCATTATAAGGAAAAAATGAATGTTTCCCCTGAAAGTTTTGGTATTCGAAAGGTAAAAACAAAATGGGGTAGTTGTAATACAAATGCCAAAACCTTGTGGTTTAATATCGAATTAGCCAAAAAACCGAAAGAATGCATTGAATACATCGTCGTTCACGAGTTGGTGCATTTAAAAGAAAGAAATCATAATAAAAATTTTATTTTATTAATGAACAGGTATTACCCCCATTGGCAATTGAGAAAAAAACAACTCAATGAGTTGCCAATATAGAAGGAGGAAATAGAAAAGATATAAAGACTTTAATCGTACTAATTGGAATTTTCGATTGGGATTATCCACGCAAGTTCTGCTGAATTTGGTGTATTATACCGATGGTTCGGCAAGAACTATCAACTTGGGAAACAGGAAAGTAGTTTTCAAAAAAGCAAGTCCTAAAAATTTATCAGCCATCGGGAAAATTAGTGGTTTGGTAATTTAGGCACTTAAAGAACTTGGTAAGGAAAATGTTCGTGATTAGGAAATAAAAATCATCTTAAAATATTTGAAAAATGAAGAACTCCACCGTTTGGAACACGATATAAAATTGGCTCCCCAATGGATACGAATCATAATGAGAAAAGCCCTTCCAAAAGATGAGGAATAAATTTTTGAAACTTCCAAAAAAAACGCGAATCAATACTTTATCTAGATAGTAATAAGCGACAAATTATTTTTGAACCACAAAAGGCTTGTATCTATTTCAAAAAAACAGAATAAATTTAAAAAATTATGAATGTAGGAATCATAGGTTGTGGTTGGTTAGGGGAGCGGTTGTTGAGTCACTTGTCAGACAAGCATCGTATGTATGTGACAATCAGGACGAAAAGAAATCTATCTACAGACAACTATTACCATTGTTTAGAAGTCGATTTTGATAATTTTATTCCAGGCAAGTGGCAAGTTTTGTCCGATTTAGATAGTATTATCATAGCAATACCTTTTGGACGTAGATTATCTGTCGAAATATTGCAAAATCGACTTAAAAATATTTGCAATTTTATTGAAGGATTCAATAAACAGTTGTTTTTTACAAGTTCTGTGGGGATATATCCATCAGTCAATGGAACTATTGATGAGAATTTTCCAATTCCAGACCTGCAACCCGAATTATATTTTGTAGAGAAGTATCTGAAAGATAAATTTCCAAAGATAAATATTCTTCGTTTAGGAGGATTGATGGGGGATGATAGATATTTAAGTAAATATGTCGTTTCGGAACCCCATCAAATGGTAAATCACATTCACTATCAGGATGTTTGCCGAGTTATTGAGCGAATAATGACATTTGGGTTGCATTCCAAAACATACAATATTGTAGCTCCCAAACATCCTACAAAACAAGAAATTATGAATCATCAAACAGGCATTCACTTACCACTTGAATCCGCTTATGGTAAGATAGTTACTTCTGAAAAAGTCATTCGAGAATTGGATTACGATTTTTTATATCCAAATCCACTGTATTTTTGACCAAAGGATAGTCAGTGTACCTATTGTGACTGTAGAATGAGCTTTGTAGGACTTATTTCTATAAACTTGACACGCTGAGGCGATTATGATAGCTCTAAAGTATTTTTTGTTTTATTATTTTAGTACAGTCCTATATCTAAACAAAAAGGATTTCCAAAATTTAGAAATCCTTTTTGTTTTGTGCATAAAACTTTATTTAGTTTACCGCATCAGAAAGTTCAGAACCTGCTTTAAATTTTACTACATTTTTAGCAGCAACCTTAATCATCTCCCCAGTTCTTGGATTTCTCGCTTCTCTTGCTTCCTTTTTAGCAATCGACCAAGAACCAAAACCTACGATAGCCACTTTATCTCCTTTTTTTAAGGCTTTTTCTACATTTGAGAAAAAAGACTCTAAAGCTTTTTTAGCAGCCGCTTTTGTGATGTCCGCATCAGCAGCGATTACATCAATTAATTCTGTTTTGTTCATAAGTATCTTTTTTTATATACAGTTAACAGCACAAAGGTAATAATATATTTAACGTAAACAATGTTTCAGACTCAAAAACCGTAATTTTATGTGAAGTTTAACAATTTAATTCCTATTTTCCGCTAAAATCATTCTTTTATTGGTGTAAAATGCTCAAATCTTAATGAATCTTTCATTGGGAATAAAGATTCCATTGTGTCAATTTGAGAATGAATATACTTCATTTGGTCATCTAAATCACTCTGATAGATACTATTGATTCGTGTAATAAGTCCGTTAAACGTATTTTTAATTTTATCAATATGCTGATTGATTGCAGTTTCTTCAAAATCAGAATTGTTTTTTACATTATCAGCCAGTTCCTTGATCTGAGTTTGAAATAACCTAAATCTTGATTTGATGGCAAGAGAATTGATCGGTTCAGGGAATTTATCTTCAGCCAAAAGTTGGTTTAGCTCCTCATCTAATTGTGTTAACCACAAATACAATGAAAAATAAGAGCTTTTTACATTTGTTTGTTGATTTACGATTTTGTCAGAAAATTGATGTATTTTTGAAAAATATTCAGGAGGAACTTGCAAGGTAGGTCTGTAAAAAATGATATTCTCTCCTTTTTTAGCATCTTCATTGAAAAGAATTTGTATGCTGTACGTAGCTCCTTGTTCAGGGGTAAATTGTAACTGTAATTCTTTCCAATCATCCGATAAGTTTAGTTTTCGTCCTGCTTTGTTGTGAGTTTCTGTATTAAGCTCAAAATTAGATTTTTGTAATTCCTTTTGCTCATCTAAAAAAAGTAATGCTATTTCATTTTGGTTTATTCCTTTTACAAAGACAGAGAGAGTATATGGTACATTTTTAACCAAAAACATATCCCATTGAACAAAAGAAAACTCACTTTCACTATCTTTTTCAAAACGATAAATAGTATCTATGGTATTATTTTCCAAGCTTCGCCAATCCCGTTCCACAAAAGCGTTTTTTAAAATTACATTTGTATTTTTCGGATAAAGTCGTTGATAAATCCGCAGTGAATCAGGTGTTGTTGAAACTAAATTCTCGGTATTTTTAATTTTTGTAGGAGCCATACTAACGATAACTTGTATCAGAGACTGAAATGACTGCCAATTTTGCAGGTCATGAGTAGATTTCGGAGAAATATCAGTTACACGAAATTCTTCAAAATTAACTTTTTTCACTTGATATTCTTTCGGAAGTTGCTCTTTTTCAGTGCTATTATCACATGAGATTAAAAGAACAAATCCTATAGCATATATTTTGATTCCTTTCAAAAATAAGGATTTCAAAGCAGTCTTTGCAAAGGTAAATGAGAATATTTTCATAATCATGTAAAATATAAAAGAAAACACCAAAGCCAGACTTATATCCATAAGTCTGGCTTTTAGTGATAAATCTAAAACCTAAATGACTATTTAGCTAACTTATTAATATGTTTTGATAAGCTACTTTTCAAATTAGAAGCTTTGTTAGCGTGAATAATATTTTTCTTAGCTAACTTATCAATCATAGAAACAACTTTAGGAAGAGCTTCTTTTGCTTCTTCAAGATTCTCCATTGCACGCAACTTTCTAACTGCATTACGAGCTGTTTTGTGTTGGTAGCGATTGCGTAATCGAGCTGCTTCATTTCTTCTGATTCTTTTTAATGCTGATTTATGGTTTGCCATATTATAATTTTCTTAATTAGTTGTTATATGATATAACTTTTTTAACCATCATATTTTGTAGCCCGTAGGGGAATCGAACCCCTGTTACCAGGATGAAAACCTGGCGTCCTAACCCCTAGACGAACGGGCCAATAAATTATAAGTATTTCTAAGAATAAGTAGCCCGTAGGGGAATCGAACCCCTGTTACCAGGATGAAAACCTGGCGTCCTAACCCCTAGACGAACGGGCCAATATTTTTTTTGCAGGTGAACTTATTTCTTCATTGCGGTTGCAAAGGTACAACAATTTTTTAATCCTGCAATATTTTTGAAAGAAAAAAATATTTTTTTTTGTATTTTTTTTTATAGTTTATTTTTAAGGTGTTTATAATCAGTGTTTTATTAAACTTCTAAATTTATTTTATAATCTATTTTTTTAGTTCTATTATTTCCTTTCTCCGAAAAAATGAAGTTATGATTTATTAAAGGATAGGGGAGGAGGTCAAAACTATTGTTTTTCAAGCAAACATTTTATTTTTTTGAAAATAGTAAATTATCCTTTTCTTAGTTAGAAACCTTTTGTAGAAGTAAATAAAAATACAGGGAGAAGAATATGTTTTTAACTCAAAGTGCTTAGTAATGAATTAATTTTACTTGGCTCAAAGTTAAAACAAATATTTACAGTTATTTTACTTCTAGAACGATTGACTTTGGGATTTGTGCTAAGTGATAAAAATAGAGTCTTGATATTGCTGAAAATGATGTAAAAGAGAGAAACTTAGAAATCGGTTGAATGTAGATTTCAGTGAGGTTTGAGATGCTATTTTAACTTCCAAAAGTGTCTAATTAAAAAAGGCTACTTTCAAAAGTAGCCTTTTGGATTTTATTATTTTTTAAATAATTACAATTTTGGAGCTCCCTTAAGTACTTGTGCATCAGCTCCTTCTTCAAATCCTTTATCTTTGAAATTTTGTAAGAATGCTTCCGCTAATTCTTTTGATTTAGCAGCGAATTGAGCTTTATCGTCCCAAGTATTTTCAGGATTCAAGATAGCTTGGTCAGAAACACCTTCGCAAGATTGTGGCACTCCAAATCCGAAAATTGGTAACTCTTTGTACTCAACTTTGTCTAAAGCTCCTGTAAGGGCAGCAGTAATCAAAGCACGAGTATCTTTCAAGCTGCAACGTTTCATTTTTCCGTTGTAACCTGTATTTACTAACCATACGTTTACACCTGATTTTTCGATTTTTTCAGCCAACATTTTTCCGTATTCAGCTGGGTGAAGTGGCATAAATGCTGCTCCGAAACAAGCTGAGAACGTTTTTTGTGGTGTAGTAATTCCTACCTCTGTTCCTGCAACTTTTGAAGTATATCCTGAAACGAACTGATAAGCAGCTTGTTCTGGAGTCAATTTAGAGATTGGAGGCAATACTCCGTAAGCATCAAAAGTTAAGAAGAATATATTTTTAGGATTTTTACCTATTGAACCAGGTTGAATATTAGCTATGTGGTGAATTGGATACGAAACACGTGTATTTTCAGTGATTGAAGTATCTGCAAAATCAACCTCTCCGTTGTGCATAATCACGTTCTCAAGGATAGCTCCTTTTTTGATAGCCGCGAAAATTTCAGGCTCTTTTTCAGGTGTCAAATCTACTACTTTTGCATAGCAACCACCTTCAAAGTTAAATACAGTGTTTTCAGGAGTCCATCCGTGTTCATCATCTCCGATTAGGTGACGGTTAGGGTCAGCTGAAAGCGTTGTTTTACCAGTTCCTGAAAGTCCGAAGAAAATCGCTGTATCGCCATCTTTACCAACGTTTGCAGAACAGTGCATTGGCATTGTGTTTTTGAATACAGGAAGTACGAAGTTAAGTGCAGAGAAAATACCTTTTTTCATTTCTCCTGGATATCCTGTTCCACCGATTAAAGCGATTTTTCTGGTGAAGTTCAAAATAGCAAAGTTTGATTGACGAGTTCCGTCAACAGCTGGGTCAGCCAAGAATCCTGGTGCGTTGATTACCAACCACTCTTCTTTGAAGTTTTCTACTTCGCTGTCTTCCAAACGAAGGAACATATTGTAAACGAATTGTGCACTCCAAGGAAGTTCAGCAATAGTACGAACATTTGTACGATAGTTAGGGTCAGCACAAACGTATCCATCGTGAACAAATAGTTCTTTTCCTGAAAGATACGCCATTACTTTGTCGTAAAGAGCATCAAACTTAGCTGAATCAAAAGGAATATTCACTTTTCCCCACCATACGCGGTCTTTTGTAATGTCATCTTTTACGATGAAACGGTCTTGTGGTGAACGACCTGTAAATTTTCCTGTTTTGATAGACAATGCACCAGAGTTAGCCTCTTCAGCTACACCTTTTGCAATGGCTTCCTTGTGCAACTCGTCAGCTGAAAGTTGGTAGCGCACGTTTGCATTTTTAATTCCGTAATTTTCAACAGAGATTGTGTTTGGTTTACTCATAACTCTTGAATTTTGTAAAATTGTTTATAATTAATTTCTTTATGTTTATATTACGATTTTTATGTCCTTTTTTCGGAAGGTAAAGGTACTAATTTTTTTTGAAATATAAAATGAATTTGATATTTTTTTTATGCAAAAAATACGAATTTCGTATTTTTTTACTTAAAACGTTTGAAACTATCTGAAATACTGATACATATGTTTTCATATTTTTCATTCCAATTACCCTAATAGTAATCACTTTTTCTTTAAATTATCCGCATTTGCAATTAGTCTCATCGTTTCCGCAACCTTTTTTTCTTTTTTTCTTATAGAAAAAAGTACGTATCAAGAAAAAAACGGCTATTATAACTAATGTATAAGCGATAATTTGTTGAATGTCCATTTTCTATTTTTTAAATACTTCAAAATATTGTCTTTCCAAAGTTTCTCTATGGTCGGGGTGGGCGATGTTTATCATTGCTTTGATTCGCTCGTGAATATTTTTTCCAAATAGATGAGCTACTCCATATTCTGTAACTACGTATTGTACATGCGAACGTGTGGTGACTACTCCAGCACCTTGCTTCAAAAATGGAGTGATGCGACTAACTCCTTTTTTGGTCATCGAAGGCAAAGCTATTATTGATTTTCCTCCTTCGCTGAGTGATGCTCCTCGTACAAAATCAATTTGTCCTCCGACACCAGAGTAAAGTCTTGTACCAATGGAATCGGCACACACTTGTCCGGTTAAATCCACTTCAATAGCAGAATTTATGGAAATCATTTTGGGTTGCTGACGAATCACTGCAGGATTGTTGGTGTAGGAAGCTTCTAACAATTCTACAGAAGGGTTGTCATTGACAAAATCATAAAAATCTCGTGAACCCATCATAAACGAAGCTACTACTTTGCCTCGTTCCGATTTCTTTTTTGAACCATCTACCACACCTTGTTTGATGAGGTTGAGCATTCCCTCAGTAAGTAGTTCTGTATGGACTCCCAAATTTTTCAGATGTCCCATTTTTGACAATACTGCGTTGGGGATGTTCCCTATACCTAATTGGAGTGTACTTCCATTCTCAATTAAGTCGATAATATGATTTCCTATCTGATCCTCAATTTCGTCGGGTGTGGTTGGCGACACTGCAAAAATTGGTTCGTCGTGTTGCACTAAATAATCAATATTGTCAATGTGTACAAAGGCATCTCCAAAAACACGAGGCATCCATTTATTAACTTGAGCAACAACTCGCTTAGCGTTTCGCATAGCAGCTTTACAAGCCTCTACGGAAACTCCAATGGAACAATGTCCGTGTATATCGGGAGGTGAAACTTGAATTAAGGCTACGTCTACAGGAATGTGTTTTCGGTCAAATAACAAGGGTAAATCACTCAAAAAAACAGGTGTGTAAGAACCATTACCTGCTTCGAGCGTGTGGCGTACGTTCTTTGATAAAAAGAAAGAGTTTACAAAGAAACTATCCTTATATTTTGGGTCTGCATACGGAGCATCGCCCTCCACATGGATATGTCCAATGGTTACATTTCTCAGTTCGGAAGCCCGTTGTACTAAGGCATCGACCAGTCGATTTGGAACGGCGGCTCCTCCTTGAATATAAATAAAATCATTACTTTTAACGATTTTCAAAGCCTCTTCAGCGGTTGTGTATTTAGTCATATACTTATATGGTGTTATTTTCTTTCAAAGGTACAAATTTTTATGAAAAATACAAGTTTTTTATTTGGCAAAACCTATTTTAGTGGGGTTCGAGTCTTCTTTTAATTCTTTCACATCAATATTAGTCAATTCGGCTAAGGAGTATGGTCTATTTACTTTGATATTTTTATCATTAGATTCTAAATATTTGTTACACTTTTCAACCGATAATTCCTTAAATTTATATTCAGCAATAAGTCTCCCTTTTCGCAAAAGAGCAGGATCTATTTTTGAAATATCGGAATTAAACGTGCCAATCAATTGACACTCCAGCACATCGGACAATATGCCATCAGCGATGTTCAAAATTGACGAAACAACGTCCGTATTGCTATTGAATGTGGTTCGTTCAGCGATGTAGTTCTCACAATCCTCTAATACCAACACCGAATTGTTATTCTCCATTAGTAAACCTATGAATGAAGGGTCAGTGAGTTTTCCTATCATTGTGGTAGGTACGAAGATAAACTTCTTATTTGGAATTTGACTTGTTAACCATTTGATATAATTGGTTTTGCCAGATCCTGCAATGCCGTGGAATAGTATAATGCCTTTGTTCTCATTGGTTAAACTATTTTTTACACGATGATGTACCTCCATAAAATCATCGTTGTACATAGTTTCAAAATCAATGCGATATGGTTTTATGATATGGGTTCTGATTTCAAAACCAAATTTGGTCATCAAAAGTATTGAAACTTTTGATTCCTTTGAAATATGTTTTTCAATATATTCAGAAAAAAGAGTATCTAAATTTTGCTTTGCCTTTGGATTTGTATTTTGGTAATAAACATGGCTTACTTTGAACAATCCCTCTTCAAAAATTTGGTTGTCATATTCATTTGATAAGTTTTTATCAATCAATATAAAAGCCTCTAAATCAGGGTGAAAATAACACTGTTCCGATTCAAAAAGTTCATTTTGTTTGGAAGCGTACTCCACCGTGTAGTAGTCTGTACATTTTTGAAAATGCTTCAATTTTTCACGATGAATGACCAAATCTTCATCCGCAAGATAAATCGATACCATCAAACTGTTGAGCAAGGTTCGAAATGGATTGTTAAACGATAGTATGTTGTGTTTATCAAAAAGTTCGATACGTTCGTCACTATCCAATTGTAGGATTTTTATAGGTCGATAATATTTGGATTCTGTTATTTTCATATACTACATAGATTCTATTTACGGTAAATACTACTTATTTTTGTAATAAAATCATCCGTAAAGTCACTCATTTTTTCGATGATAATGTCCGACTTTGAAAGGTCTTGTACTCCCGAATTAGGATTTTTAAAACCAATACAATGCATTCCTGCACTTTTGGCAGCTTGAACACCGTTTTTGCTATCTTCCAATACCCAAAAATATTGAGCATCAATGTTATATGCTTCAGCTACTTTCAAAAAGATATCAGGAAAAGGTTTGCTGTATTGTACATCGTCCCCACTCATTATTACATCAAAAAAATGTGCTATCTCAACTTTTTTTATGAAATAATCAATTAGTTTTCGTGATGAGGAGGATGCTAAGGAAAGTAAAAAACCTCTGTCTTTTAGTTTTTGTAGAACATATTTAACTCCTTCAATTTCATTGACTTCGATTTGTTCAAACCGTTTATAGAAGTACTCACGGTGAAAAGTTAACAATTCATTTGCCGATTCAGTACGTTTCGCATCTTGTTTTACCTTTTCCCACATGGGAACAGCAGACATTCCTGTTAAGTCTCTTTCGATATATTCTTTTGAAAAAGGAATGCCTAATTGTTCAAAAACTTCGTAAATAATTTGTTGGTGCATGGGTTCGCTATCCACCAAAACACCATCCATGTCAAAAATAAAATGTTTTGTCATTAGTGAAAAATAAACTAATCCAATTTTTTATTAATTACCAACTTGTTCAGAGCTTCGATGGTAACATCTAAATCTTCATAGCTCAGAGCGTCGTTAAGGAAATAACTTTCGAAAGCACTTGGAGGTAGATAAATTCCTTCAGCAAGCATTCCGTGGAAATATTTTTTGAAACGATCAATGTTTCCTTTGGCCGAAGATTCAAAGTCAACAACAGGATTTTCGTTGAAATGTAGTGAAATCATTGAACCAAAGCGATTTATTTGGAAAGGAATGTCGCTTTTGGACATCACTTCTTCAAATCCGCGGTGTAGATATGCGGTTTTTTCTTCCAAACTTTTGAACACCTGTGGATTGTCATTTAATTCCGTAAGCATAGCCAGACCTGCACTCATAGCCAACGGATTCCCACTCAGTGTACCTGCTTGATAGACAAGTCCTTCAGGGGCTAAATGATTCATAATTTCATTCCGAGAAGCAAAAGCACCCACAGGTAGCCCTCCTCCAATAACTTTTCCAAAGGTTACAATATCAGCTTGAATATCAAGCACTTCTTGCGCTCCTCCTTTCGCTAAACGGAAACCTGTCATCACCTCATCAAAAATCAGCAACGTCCCATTTTCTGTACACAGTTTTCGCAAAGCTTCCATAAATCCAGCTTTTGGAGGAACACACCCCATATTTCCTGCTACAGGCTCGATGATTACTCCCGCAATTTCGTTTTTATTGGTTTCAAAAAGAGATTTAACTGATTCAATATCATTGTATTTCGCCAAAAGTGTATCTTTGGCAGTTCCTTGCGTTACGCCAGGGCTGTTTGGACTTCCGAAGGTGGTTGCACCGCTTCCTGCTTGAATCAAAAACGAATCGGAATGTCCGTGGTAACAACCTGAGAATTTGATGATTTTTTCACGTTTAGTATATCCTCTCGCCAAGCGAATGGCACTCATACAAGCCTCTGTTCCGCTGTTCACAAAACGAATCTTATCAATGTTAGGCACCATTGAAACGGCTAATTCTGCAATTTGGATTTCGATTTCTGTAGGGATTCCAAATGAAGTTCCTTTTTTAGCTTTTTCGACAACAGCTTCAACCACAGGAGGATAAGCATGTCCTAAAATCAGAGGACCCCACGAAGCTATGTAGTCAATCAATTTACGTCCGTCTTCGTCATACAAATAAGCTCCTTTGCCTTCCTTAATAAAAATAGGCTCTCCGCCCACAGCATTGAACGCCCGAACGGGTGAATTTACACCACCAGGCAACACTTTTTTCGCTTGAGCAAAAAGCTCACTACTTCTTTTATATATCATTGTGTTAATATATTGATTTTTAATAGTTTATTGTTCGTTTGTTACTACATACGTCATTTCTTTTTCGCGTATTATAGTTTTCCAAACCTAAGCTACAAAGTTACTATTTTTTGAGATTTATAAAAAATATATTTTCATAAAAATGTTATCTATCATAAAAATACTATCTTTGTACAATGGAAAAACTGAATTTTAATGATTATTCATTTCGGATTAAAGAAGTTGATTCTAAGCGTTTTATCTTTGATGAAATCCGTAGAAAATTTGTGGTGTTACAACCCGAAGAGTGGGTGCGTCAGCATGTTATTCGCTATCTGATTCAGGAAAAAGGCTATCCCATATCACTTATAAATGTGGAGAAAGAATTAAAAATAAATGATATATCCAAACGCTACGATATAGTTGTTTTTTCAAAAAACGGAGATATTCTTCTTACGGTAGAATGCAAGGCTCCACAAGTTCAGATTACACAAAAGACTTTTGATCAAATAGCACGTTATAATTTGGTTTTAAAGTCTGATTTTCTGATGATTACTAACGGTTTGAATCACTATTTCTGTACGGTGGATTACGTTCAAAAAAAGTATATCTTCCTCAAAGATTTACCAGCATATTCTGAAATAAAAGGATAAATTCAGACCAATTTTCAAATTTAATGGAAATGTCATATGCTACTTCAAATTACAGAGGTGACTTTTTGAGAGTAGATTAAAAAAGTTAAAAATTTTGTTAGAGAGTAAATTTTCAGTACCTTTGCCCCAAGTTCATACAAAGAACCCCAATGGGGTCGATCGGTTTTGACAGTAAGTCGAATTGAAATGTAAGCATACCGAGCTATGAAATTAATGCTCGTTAATCTCTATTTCAAACTTTTAAATGGCGAGAATAACTACGCTCTTGCTGCCTAATCTGAAGTTTAGTAGGATTTCTGGCTAAGTCTCTACAAGGTAGGGAAGCGAGATGTCTCTGAAAAGCCCTTGTTGACGGCGGTTCGTACAGAGGCACCATAAAAGTCAACATTGAATCGGATGATGGTTTCCGCTGAAGATTCGGATTTTAGGGAACTAAGCGTGTTGTGGGCGGTTTTTGGTCAGCAACGCGACGAAAATCAAACAAAAACTAAGTATGTAGAAAGCCTTTGAATTGCTTATTTGGACGAGAGTTCGATTCTCTCCGACTCCACAATAAAAAAGGATAACTATTTGTAAAAAAGGTAGTTGTCCTTTTTTTGTTTACCAATTTGTACAACCGTTGTACAACCAAAAACCAAACATCTATTTTTTGGGCTTTTTTTCAGATGTAAAAAATTAAATTCTGTAAGTTTTACCACAACCCTTATCACCCGAAGAATTATATCCGCTAGTTATCCAATAGAGAAAAAAATCCTTTTTTAATTGCTAATTTAACAAATTATACGTATCTTTGATGTCCATAATATAAAAATAAATTCACTATCAATGGCATCAACAAAAAAGAAAATACAACTCATTTTAGTTGACCGACGAACAGTAACATTCGTCATTTGTTTGTTAGTATCAATAGTTTTGTGGTCTCTAATTCGGTTATCCAAAACCCTACATCGTGAGTTCAGTGTTGATGTGGCAATTACTAATATCCCTGAGGACATGTTTCTGAATACTTCTCAAAAATATAAAATTAAAATACGAGCCGAAGGTAATGGATATGCTTTGTTAAAGTATTATTCTCAAGGACAAGTGCTTAGTGTGGATTTTAATGATTTGGAGTATATCGGAAACAAACGATACAAACTTTCTAAAAATATTTCCAATAAATTGAATGTAATTTCGAAGAACAACTTCAGAATACAAAACACGTACTCCGACACCATATATGTAGATTTAGAAAAGAAATACACCAAAAGATTACCCTTGAAAGTTAACTTAAACGCTTCCTATCATCGAGAATATCAGTTGACCGATTTAGAAATAATGCCTGATTCAGTCGAAGTTATGGGATTTAAAACAGCTATAGATACCCTTCAAGAGGTGGTGGTCATTTTGGATGGAAGAAAAGAAGTCAAAGAGTCTTTTGAAGCAGTTCATTTTCTGAAAAAATCAGATTTTTTGCAATACAACACGGATAAAATTACGGTTAAAGCGATGGTGGATAAGGTCAGTGAACAAATTATAAAGCTACCTATACAAGTAACGAATATTCCAGAGGGGAGTCAAGTGAAAACCTTTCCGTCAGAGGTTGATGTGTTATGTTCGGGTGATTTGAATTTATTGAAAAACATCAAGCAAGATGATATACAAATAATTGCTGATTATCTTGATGTTCAGGATGATAGCAGGATACCATTAACCATACAAACAACATTGAGGCGTGTCAAGATTACGTTTTTAGGCGAAAATAGAGTAGAATATCTGATTAAAAAAATATGATGGTTGTAGGACTAACGGGAGGTATAGGCAGTGGAAAAACTACCATTACAAGAATGTTTCAAGATTTAGGAATTCCGGTCTATATTTCTGATATTGAGGCACAAAAAGTTATTGAAACTGACCCTGTGGTCAAGCGAAGAATTATTAAAGAATTTGGCGAGTTGGCGTATATTGATGGAAAGTACAATCGCAGATATATAGCAGATATTGTGTTTAATGATAAACATAAATTACAAAATTTAAACAATATTGTACATCCTGCATTAGCGCTACATTTTCAGAGATGGAAAGATATGCAAAAATCTCTATATATTATTAAAGAAGCTGCAATTCTTTTTGAAAGTGGTGCCTATAAGCAATGTGATTATATCATTACGGTAACGGCTCCCGAGCAGGAAAGAATACGCCGAGTGGTTGAAAGAGACCAAGTTACAGAGAAATTGGTGAGGGAGCGAATGCGAAATCAATGGACGGACGAAGAACGTATAAAATTGTCTGATGAAGTGGTCGATAACATAAACATTCAAGTATCTTTGTTAAAAGTCAAAGAAATACATTCTAAATTAATAAAAAAGTTGCGAAATCGTCAATAAACCAAATTTTGTAGTTAAATATATGTTAAAAATTAGAGGTGCAGAAAAAAATGTATTAGTTTTGTGCAATGAATAAGAGATTGAACATAATAACCGTTGTTTTGATGACCATTTCGCTGATAGGAATCATCCTTATTCAGGGGTATTGGATAAAGTCAGCAATTGATAAACAACAGGAGGCTTTTTCTCACTCTATTCAACAGGTGCTCAGTTCAGTAACTGCCAGTTTGGAGAGCCAAGAAGTGAATAAATATATAGCTCAAATTATTGAATTACGTGAAAAAGACAGCACGTTAATTTTGAAGGATTCATATTTGAGAGAGTTTATGTATGTTCAGGAGAATAAAAATACCAAAGAAACGTTCATTTACAAACATGGAATTTTACAAGAGGATTATAATCTTCCGACCAATGGGTTTAATGGTATTTCATCCAACGATACGGTTTTATTCAAAAACTACATCAGTCAGCAGACGGAACAGAAAATAACGTATGCTACTGAGCTGGACAATCAGATTGCACCCAGTATTGAAACCTACCAAAAATTGAGTCGATTGCCTCAAATTGAGAAACTGATGTTGGAGGAATCCATAAAAAATATTTCTCAAAAATTGTCCGTGGTGGATAGAGTTTCTGCAGAGCAGATTCAAAATGCAGTGCAACAGGAATTAGATAAGCGAAATTTAAATATGGAGTTTGATTTTGCGATCTACAATCGAAATATATTATCCAGCATACGATCCAAATATTTTGATTCCACCAAAGGTCAGGAATATCGAATGCCTCTTTTTAACACAAGCTCAGGGGATTCTCGTTATGAGCTGGCATTGACCTTTCCGCAACGAGAACACTATATGTTTTCATCTGTTATTGTAATTTCTTCATTATCAATGGTTTTTATGATAATCATAATTGGAGTTTTTACCATAACGTTGAATCAAATGTTGACTCATAGGAGAATTTCTCAGATCAAGACGGATTTTATAAACAATATTACGCATGAATTTAAAACTCCCATTGCGACCACCAATTTGGTGTTAGATGCCATAAAAAATCCGATGACTATCAATAATCCTGAGAAAATATTGACCTATATCAATATGCTTCGGGAGGAGAATAAACGAATGCACTCTCAGGTAGAGAATATTTTGCAAATTTCACGGATTGATAAAGGCGAACTTGACCTTTCAAAAGAACCTTTGGATGTACATCTGTTATTGGAAATTGCAATAGGACACGTACAAATGATGTTACACGAGCGTAGCGGAATGATTCGTACTCATTTTGAAGCCGAAAATAGCGATATTTCAGCCAATGAATCGCATTTTACCAATGTTTTGATTAATATTATCGAAAATGCAATTAAGTATTCACCAAATCCACCTGATATTGATATTTATACTGAAAATATAAAAAATAAGATACTTATAAAAGTTAAAGACCGAGGGCAAGGAATGAGTAAACAAGCTGTGAAACAGGTTTTTCATAAGTTTTATCGTGAACACACAGGCGATTTGCATAATGTAAAAGGACATGGATTGGGACTTGCTTATGTGAAACGTATTGTTAACCACCATGGTGGAACCGTCTACGTGGAAAGTGAAAAAGGCAAGGGTAGTACTTTTTTTATTAAAATGCCTACAATTTGATTCATTTCTAACAAATATATAAACTACATAACGAAGAAAGCTAAATTAATCAGTATAACCTTTAAAAATAGAATATTATGACAGATGAAACAGAAAGAGGGTACGACATCAAATCCATGGGAGCAAACAAAAGAATCCTTTTGGTGGAAGATGACCCTAACTTTGGAACAGTGTTGAGAGACTACTTAGTAATGAGTGGTTTTGATGTGTCATTGGCTAAAAATGGTATGGAAGGTTTTGAAAAATTCAGAAAGGAGATGTTTGATCTTTGCATTTTGGATGTTATGATGCCTTATAAAGACGGATTTACCTTAGCCAAAGAAATACGCGAGAAAAACGAGAAAATTCCAATCATATTCTTGACAGCAAGAACGATGCGTGAGGACATCATTAAAGGATACAAAGTTGGAGGTGATGATTATTTGAATAAGCCGTTCGATTCTGAAATTCTGTTGATGAAAATTCGTTCCATGTTACAAAGAAAAGCAGTGGAAACGGTGGCTGATAGCAAGAAATTTGAATTTGAAATTGGCGATTTCTTCTTTAACTCAAAGTTGAGATTCCTCAAATATAAAGATGAAGAACCTGAAAAATTATCACCAAAAGAGAACGAATTGCTTCGTTTGTTAGCGTTACATGAAAATGATTTGATGCCCCGAGAGTTGGCATTGGCTAAAATTTGGAAGGACGACAATTATTTCACCTCAAGAAGTATGGACGTTTATATCGCCAAGTTGAGAAAATATTTGAAAAAAGATGAAAAAGTAGAGGTATTGAACATCCATGGGGAAGGTTTCCGATTATTAACTAATCGTGAGGAAGAATCCTTTATTTAAAAAAATGTAATTGTAATATTTTTATAGGAGCTGTCCAAAAAGTCATTAGCTCAAGGTGTGCTTTTTGGACAGTTTCTTCTTTTTATTTTCATATAAATATTTATGTCATTAAAACTCAAAGGATACATTTTAGCACTTGTTTCAGCGATCACATATGGAATGATTCCACTATACATGATTCCAATAAAACAGAGTACCTTATCGTTAGACGATGCTCTGTTTTATAGGTTTGCCATCGGGAGTGTTTTTATTTTAGGTTTTTTGATATATCGTAAGGAACGATTGCAGGTTAATTTTCGTGAATTATTGATTTTTAAAATCTTAGGTTTGTTGTACGCTTTGTCATCCGAGTTTTTATTTGCAGCGTATGATTATCTTACGCCAGGCATAGCTTCAACCATATTTTTCATGTATCCGATTGTGGTAGCATTGATTTTAGGACTATTTTTCAAGGAAAAAATCACATTAGCTACCGTTATCTCCTTGTTGATTGTGGTTTTAGGAGTCGGATTTCTGAGCGTAAAGGACACTGATTCTTTTTCCATTAACTTCTTTGGACTGTTCATCGGTTTGATGGGGGCTGTTATTTATGGAATATATATGGTAGTAGTCAATAAATCAAAGTTAACAGCATCAGGAATTAAAATTACGTTCTATTCGATGTTGTTTTCGAGTATTTATTTTTTAGTTAAATCTATGATTATTAATGGTTTTGTAGAGATTCCGACAGTTGATATGGGAATACACTTGACCGCTTTTTCACTCATTACAACAGTGCTTTCAATTTTGACTTTAGTCTATGCGATTTACTATATTGGTTCTACTCCCACAGCCATTATAGGAGCTGTGGAACCGATTGTAGCAGTGGGTATTAGTGTATTTCTTTTTGGAGAATTACTCACAAAAAATTTGATTTTCGGTGTGTTACTTATCATCACAGGAGTGCTTATTAGTATTCTTTTTGAACGAAAAAAAGGAAAAAGTAAATAACTATGCACTTAGATTCAACTCCCAAGTGCAATTTTTTATGCCACGAATTTATAAAATAAATTCTTAGGTTCTTCAAAATCTAATGTTATTACTCACTTTTTATAGTTTTTAAAGTTAAGGTGTTAGTGATGATCTTCGAAGTTCTCGGTCTTCGGTTAATTTTATGTTGAGTTTCTTTTATTTTTTTTCTTTGCTAATTTCCTCAAAATAAGTACCTTTACGGATATATTGTCGTACAAGTTTATTGGTGTTTTCACTCAATCCTCGCTCCCAAGAACAATACGGATTGGCAAAATAAAAATCACAACTCAATTTTTGTCCATTATACCTGAATTTACAAAAAAAAACAGGAAACCCATAAATAAAAGAGACCGTCTTTCCTGACAGTCTCTTTTTCCTAATTGATAATTTATTTATGCATCACTCCAATTATCTTGAATAATTTGGAGCTTCTTTGGTAATAGTAATGTTATGTGGGTGGCTTTCTGCGATTCCACTTGCTGTAATACGTACAAAACGAGCCGTTTCTTTCAGAGTTTTAATGTCTTTTGCACCACAATAGCCCATACCTGCGCGCAATCCTCCTATAAATTGGTGCATACTCTCTTGAAGTTCACCTTTGTAAGCTACACGTCCCACAATTCCTTCAGGAACTAATTTTTTGATATCATCTTCCACATCTTGGAAATAACGGTCTTTACTTCCTTGTTTCATAGCTTCGACCGATCCCATACCTCGGTATGATTTGTATTTTCTTCCCTCAAAAATAATGGTTTCCCCAGGAGATTCTTTGGTTCCTGCCAATAGAGAACCTAACATTACACAGTCAGCACCTGCAGCAATCGCTTTGACAATATCGCCTGTGTAACGAATTCCACCATCTGCAATCACTGGTACTCCTGTACCTTTAAGTGCATTAGCAACGTTCATAACTGCTGACAATTGTGGATAGCCTACACCGGCTACCACACGAGTAGTGCAAATAGAGCCTGGCCCAATACCTACCTTCACCGCATCAGCTCCGTTTTCAGCCAGATAAAGAGCAGCTTCAGCCGTAGCAATATTTCCTACAACTACGTCCAATTCGGGGAATTTTTCTTTTACAGCTTTCAAAACAGACACCACACCTCGGGTATGCCCATGAGCCGTGTCGATGATAACTGCGTCTACTCCTGCATAGACCAATGCTTCAGCACGTTCTACGGCATCCGAAGTAACTCCTAATGCGGCAGCCACACGTAATCTACCAAATAGATCTTTGTTTGATATGGATTTCTCTTGCAGGTTAGCGATGTCACGGAAAGTGATAAGTCCTACAAGTTTGTTGTTTTTGTCTACAACAGGAAGTTTTTCAATTTTATGTTTTTGTAATATCTTTTCGGCTTCTTTCATTGAAGTACCTTCCGCTGCTGTAATAAGATTTTCAGAAGTCATTACTTCTACAATGGGGCGATTGCCGTTTTGTTCAAAGCGTAAATCACGATTTGTAACAATACCTTTGAGCGTACCATCCGCATCAACAATCGGGATTCCTCCAATGCTGTTTTCTTTCATACTCCTTTGAGCATCAGATACTTTTGCTTCTAAATTAAGCGTTACAGGGTCGATAATCATTCCGCTTTCCGCTCTTTTCACTTTGCGAATTTGCTTAGCTTGTTCTTCAATCGTCATATTCTTATGAAGTACACCAATGCCACCTTCACGAGCCATTGCAATAGCCATCGCAGCTTCTGTAACTGTATCCATCGCAGCCGAAATGATAGGAACGTTTAGCGTAATATTTTTTGTGAATTTGGTTGAGATAACCACTTCTCGCGGAAGTACTTCGGAATAGTTCGGAATGAGTAGTACATCATCGTAGGTCAATCCTTCTCCTACTATTTTTTCTTGAAAATTCATAAAGCAACTTGAAATTTTGTTGCGTGCAAATGTACTACTTTTTTTTGAAATAAAAAAGAGTTCCCTCACTACTATATGATTTCGTTGACCATACTGGTGTACATTAGACAAGATATTTTCTCCGTCCTAACAGAATTTACTTCATTTTCCACTTCTCTAAATGAGGAATGACGTGATATGCAGTCAAATCAAATTGAATAGGAACTACGGAGATATATCCGTTTGCTAATGCCCATTCGTCCGAATCGTCTCCTCCGTCTTCATTCACGAACTTACCAGTCATCCAATAGTAATTCCGTCCCTGTGGATTTGTTCGTTTGTCAAATTCTTCAATCCAACGAGCTTGGGCTTGTCTACATATTTTGATACCTTTGATGGCTTCCTTTTTCAATTTAGGAATATTTACATTTAGGACTACTCCTTTTGGTAATCCATTTTTTAATACATTGATTGCTATTTGCTTAACAAAATCGCGAGCTTCCTCAAAGTTTGCGTCCCAACTGAAATCAAGTAATGAAAAACCTATAGCAGGAATCCCTTCAATACCCGCTTCAACTGCAGCACTCATCGTTCCTGAATAAATTACATTTATGGATGAATTTGAGCCATGGTTGATACCACTAACACATAAGTCAGGTTTACGTTTTAATACTTCGTACTTGGCTATTTTTACACAATCTGCGGGTGTACCACTACATGTGTATTCTTTTTGGACTCCATCATCGATGTGTATTGGTTCGCAGTACAGGGTTGAATTGAGTGTAACGGCGTGTCCCATACCACTTTGTGGAGAATCAGGAGCAACCACCACCACATCTCCGATTTCGTTCATTATTTTTATTAAGCAGCGTATTCCTGGAGCTGTAATTCCGTCATCATTTGTGATTAAAATCAATGGTTTTTTAGTCATAATTATCTGAATGTGTGTTTTAAATCTACCAACTAAATGTTTCTTCAATGTCCCAATTGGCTCGTAGCTCAATTTCTTTTGGATGATGAATAATTTTTTCAGCTTGTTGGCGTTTTAGAAAGTTACCAGTATCCCATTTTTTATTACCATTCTTGTCTTCTATGATACGCAAACGATATTTTTTAGGAGGCACAGCTTCAAAAATATATTGATTTTCAGGTTTTTCAGTGTATAGTTCACGATGAACATCTCCTTTCTCATCTGTAAGTTGAATTAGTATAGGATAATCCACTTCGCCTTTTAGTGTAAGTTTCAATACGGAATACTCGTCCTGTTTTTTGGTTCTTAGTTTCACTTCCAGAGTATCATTTGTTTTTCCAAAAAAATCAATCATCGCATCGGGAAATGCTTTTACTCGGTATGATTCACCGTATTTCGCGTCGAAAACAATCAAATATTCCAATCTATCCTCACTTAATTTTGTTTTGAACGGAATTCTAATAGAGTCCTTTTCAAATACTTGTACCTTTGTAGTGTCCGTTTTCATTATTGGGATATTTGACTTCCATCCGAAATATTTTCCTTTTGGAAGATCTCCTGAAAATAGATTTGAAATTTGCAAACTATCGGGCTTCATTTTTCGCAAACGTGTGGTGAATGTGTCTATCTTTTCACCTTTTGTAATTGTAAATCTTAAAGAATCTTGTTTGGGAGAAAACCAAAAATTAAGAGTGTCCTTTTTAGGTTCTTTGGATATAACATACTTAAAATCATTAGTTTGTTTTGATATAGGTTCGATTTTTACATTATCCGTATCTCCTTCAAATCCGAATATGAATCGATTTTCAGACGCTTGTATTGGACGAGCCGCTTTGTAGTTCCACTTCTCTTTAAAAAGCGTAAGTTCATATGAAATAACAGTATCTCCTTTCACAAAAATAGGTTGCTCAAGAAATGCAATTTTATCTTCTTTTTGATTGAAAAGATAGTTGTTATTCTTATCTTGCATTGCCATCAGCATATATTTTCCTTCTCTTATATGGTTGATTTCGAAAGTGTTAAGACTGTCGTTCGCGTATCCGATATATAAAGGCTTATTTTTATAAACTACGGAATCTTTATAGGACTCATTATATTCATAAAGCATCACCACAATTGATTTATCAGGTTTTGATTTTAAAGCATCTTTTATTTTTCCTGTGACTTTTAATGAATCAATAAATTTTCCTGTTGAGAATACATATTTAAAATCTTTATAAACATTTCCTTCGTTATAATCTTGAATACTATTTCCAAAATTAAAAACATAGGTTGTGTTTGGTTTAAGTGTATCTAAAATACTGATTTCCAAATTTCTTGAAGCGTTCATAGGACTGACTATGGGAAAATTTTCCATAGGAGGAGAAACTATGAGCTGTTTACGCAAATCCTTAATTGTAACAAGCTCATCAAAAACCATACGTATTTTTTTCTTATCAAATCCAGTTGTTGCAGAGGGTGGCGTTACCTGTAATAAAACTGGAGGTGTTTCATCTTTTGGGCCTCCTGTAGGTGAACCTCGTCTAGCACAACGTAAAAATATTGATAATGAGATGATTAAAACAATGAAATATCCGTATTTTTTTAGCATATTCCTAAAATTATCTTCTTTTGACAAATTACAACCCACAAATGTACTATTTTTTTTTCACTTCGCAACATCAAAAAACGAGGTAAATACCAAGAATTTCGTAGTTTTCCGATAAAAACCATTCATTTTTTGGATTAACTAACTTTATTATTAATTCTTATCATTGATTAAATTGCAAATAGAATTATTAGTTTGACAAAAAAAGAAAATGCAAACCTCCATAGATAGAGATTTGCATTTAAAAAAAAGATCGTTTACCTAAAGTCCTCGTCTTACGCTAACATCGTAACAGGATTTTCGATATAAGTTTTCAATGTTTGCAAAAACTGAGCTCCCGTAGCTCCGTCGATAGTACGGTGGTCACAAGCTAAGGTTACTTTCATTGTGTTACCCACAACAATTTGTCCGTTTTTCACCACAGGTTTTTCCACAATAGCTCCTACTGACAGAATTGCTGAGTTCGGTTGATTGATAATTGAAGTAAATTCTTCAATGCCGAACATACCTAAGTTTGACACCGTGAAGGTACTTCCTTCCATCTCAGCAGGAGTCAATTTTTTATTTCTGGCGCGTCCTGCCAAATCTTTTACCTGTCCACCTATTTGAGTAAGCGACAGGCTATCTGTGAATTTTAATACAGGAACGACTAAACCGTCTTCTACAGCTACAGCAACTCCTATATGTACGTGTTGGTTGTAAACCGTTACATCGCCTTTCCATGATGTGTTTACCTGTGGATGTTTTTTCAATGCCATTGCACACGCTTTCACAACCATATCGTTAAACGATACTTTGGTGTCAGGCAATTTGTTAATTTCTGAGCGTGAGTTTATTGCATTTTCCATATCAATTTCGATAGTCAGGTAGTAATGTGGAGCTGTGAATTTCGATTCGGATAAACGTTTAGCAATTGTTTTACGCATTTGTGAATTTTTCACTTCTTCAACATTTTCCACACCTGCAGGTACGAACGAAGTCACCGATGTAGCAGTTGGTTTTTCTGCATTTTGTGATTGAACTGATGGAGTGAAGTTTTCTACATCTTTCTTTACAATACGTCCGTTTTCGCCTGAACCTTTCACTTGCGAAAGATTTATACCTTTATCCTGTGCAATTTTCTTGGCTAAAGGAGATGCGAATACACGATCGCTATTATTATCAGCAGTTGTAACAACAGGGGTGCTGACCACTGGTTTTTCTTGCTCTTTTTTTACTTCAGATTTTGTAGGTGTTGAAGCTGGTTTGGCAGAGCCTCCTCCCGCAATCACAGCACTTACATCGGTGCCAGCTGGCCCGATAATAGCTAAGAGAGCATCAACAGAAGCTGATTCACCTTCTTTTATACCTATATGCAAAAGCGTTCCTGAATAGAACGATTCAAACTCCATTGTAGCTTTGTCAGTTTCAATTTCAGCTAAAATATCACCTTCCTGTACTTTGTCGCCAACTTTTTTCAACCATGTAGCTACGGTTCCTTCGGTCATGGTATCGCTCAAACGAGGCATTGTAACAATTTCAACTCCTGCAGGAATCGAAGCTAAAGGTTCTGATGTTTCGATTGGTTCTGGTTTGCTTTCTGCTACGGGTTGTACAGGTGCTGCACCTTGTGAAATTAGAGCTGAAATGTCTTCGCCCTCTTTTCCAATAACAGCGAGAAGTGTGTCTACCTTAGCGGTTTCTCCCTCTTGCAGCCCGATGTGAAGCAACGTACCCGCATAGAACGATTCAAATTCCATAGTAGCCTTATCGGTTTCGATTTCGGCTAAAATATCACCTTCTTGAATTTTATCTCCAACTTTTTTAAGCCATTTTGCAACAACACCTTCTTCCATAGTGTCGCTCAAACGTGGCATGTTAATGATTTTTGCCATTTTTTTTATAATTTATGAGGTAAAAAAGGATAGTTTTCTTGTTCGTACACCACGTCATATAGAACTTCTTTCTCAGGGAATGGTGATTCTTCTGCAAATTTTTCGCATTCAGCCACTAATTTAGCAACACGCTCATTGATAGCCTCAATTTCAGCCTCCGTTGCATAATTATTTTCTTTGATGACGTTTAACACCTGCGTAATCGGATCCAATTTTTTGTATTCTTCCACTTCATCCTTAGTGCGATATAGCTGAGCATCGGACATAGAGTGACCTCTATAGCGGTATGTTCTAATGTCGAGTAGTGTAGGTCCATCGCCTCTTCTGGCTCTTTCTACTGCTTCGTAAACAGCCTCCGCAACCTTCACGGGATCCATTCCGTCAACTGGAGCACATGGCATCTCATAGCCTAATCCAAGTTTCCAGATGTCTGTGTGGTTAGCAGTTCTTTCTACTGATGTTCCCATCGCATATTGGTTGTTTTCAACGATAAATACCACAGGAAGTTTCCAAAGCATTGCTAAATTGAAAGTCTCGTGCAAAGCACCTTGACGTACCGCTCCGTCTCCCATAAAAGTTAAGGTAACGGCATCTCTGTTGAAGTACTTATCGGCGAAAGCTAAACCTGCTCCTAAAGGAATTTGTCCTCCAACGATTCCATGTCCACCGTAGAAACGGTGTTCTTTTGAAAAAATGTGCATTGAGCCACCCAACCCTTGCGAGGTTCCAGTAGCCTTTCCAAAAAGCTCCGCCATAACACGACGTGGATCAACCCCTAAAGCAATTGGTTGGATGTGATTTCTGTACGTGGTAATCATTTTATCTTTCGTTGGGTCAATCACGTGCATACACCCTGCAACAATTGCCTCTTGTCCATTGTATAAATGTAAAAAACCTCTTACTTTTTGTTGGATATAAACAGCGGCAAGTTTGTCCTCAAATTTTCTCCAAAAAAGCATCTCTTCATACCATTTCAGGTACACATCTTTGTCAATTTTTTTCATTTGTTATTTATTAAAATGTGATGTTATTTTTCCAAATGTTTTCTCTCAAAAAGAGATAATAAAATCCCACTAATCGAAAACATTTGCAAAGATGAGAAAAATCTATTTTGTTTCAAAATAAAACATAAAAAAAGTATTGCTTGGCGTTATTAGAGGATGTAATTATTGAAGTATTTTGTATATTTGCCTCCGAGTTGTTATCTATACATTCTTGTGTTATTTATGTAGTAAAAAGTTGATTTTTCAGTATTAGTATATGACGTAACTTTTCGTTTTGTTTATATCTAATTTTTCACATATTTTCAAAGTATATAAAAGAGGCATGATTATGAAAACAAAAAATGTAGGCTTCGTTCACATAAGTTTCCCTTTTGGAGGTGCAGAAAAAGTAACCATAGATGTTTCAAAATATCTGATTAAAAACGGATATAACGTGTTTATATTCACTCAAAAAATAAAAACAGAATTACTTGATTCAACATACGATTTTCTGAATATAATCACAATAGAAAAAAAAATAAGCTATTTTATAGAACAGATAAAATCCGCTAATATTGACTTATTAATTTTCTCTACTACTTGTGGTTTTATCTCACAGCAACAAATTGAAATTTCAAAAAAAAGTGGTGTTAAATATATTTGTGTAGATCATGTAAAACCATTTTGGGAAGCTAACATTAAAATTGAAATAATTAAAAGAAAAATTCAAACACGTAGTTTTTTCAGCAGGCTAAAATATAAAATATTACTCAAACTCCATAATCAATTAAGAGAGGATGAAAGAGTTAAACAGGATTATAGAAATATATTAAAATATGCTGATGCTTTTGTTCTGTTATGCGAAGAATATAAAAAAAATGTTTTAGAGAAATTAAGAACAACCTCTGACAAGATTACAATTATCCCCAACCCTTTACTTTCTGCACCAGTTCATTATGATTTAGATAAGAAGAATGTCATTCTTTATATGGGGCGAGTAGAGTATTCCGACAAAAGAGTAGAGAGGCTTATCGAAATTTGGAAACGTATATACAAGGATTACCCCAATTGGAAATTAAAAATAGTAGGAAGTGGTAGCGATAAGGCATTTTTAGAACAAAGCGTTAAAAAACAGCAGTTAGAGAGAGTAACATTCTTTGAAGCGACCTCAACCCCTCACACTTTTTACAATAAAGCTTCTATATTGTGTTTAACTTCCCAGACCGAAAATTGGCCATTAGTTTTGATGGAAGCACAGCAAGCAGGGGTTGTTCCTATGGCGTTTGAATGTTCTGCAGGCGTATCCAAGATTCTTGCTCCATCGTCAAAAAATGGAATTCTGATTCCTTGTTATGATATGCAAAAATACGAATCTGAACTTCGTGAGCTTATTGAAAATGAACAAAAACGTAAATATATTCAAACAAATATTCTTGAAAAATCTAAAGAATATGATATAAATTCCGTAGGAAAACAGTGGGATGATTTGTTTCAAAAGCTTCTTAATTCTTAATTTATAAAATATCATAATGAAAAAAATACTTATTGATTTGGAACGACTTCGTTATCCTAATACGGGATTAGCTAATGTTTTTTCTAATATTGCACAAGGGATTGAAAATCAATCTTGTCTGTTTTCTGTTTCATATTTTGGACCTGAAAAGGAGCTGATAAAAATAGTTCCTAATTCAAAAATTGTTTCTTACCGAAAATGGCACAAATACTACGAAAATTTTAGCCAACAGTTCGATTTAATTCACATAAGCAATCAGGGATCTCCTTATTTTAGAAAGAAATACAAAAATACACCTAAATTACTAACGCTTCACGATTTGAATTTTCTGCACGAACCTTTAAGTCCGCGAAAAAAGGTTAAGATACATAATCGAGTCAACAAAACATTGGAAAATGTAGATTATCTGGTATGTATTTCTGATTTTGTGAAGCAAGATGTTTTAAAACATCAAAATATATTGAATTTGAATCATTTAAAAGATATTTTCGTAATTCACAACGGAATAGAATTACCTGAACAAAGGTCATATTCATTGGGGAAATACGATTTTTTGAAGGACAGAAAATACCTTTTGAACATAGGAGTTTTGTTTGCAAAGAAAAATCAAAAGACACTCATTGAAATGTTGCCTTATCTTTCAGAAGATTTAGTTTTGGTGGCTTCTGGTAGTAAAAAAGAATACGAAAGTGAAATAAAAAATACTATACAGCAACTGAATCTACAAGACCGAGTACATATTTTGAATAATATCTCACAGGAAGAAAAATATGCAATTATACAACATTGTCAAGCGATGTGCCATCCTTCTTTAGCCGAAGGATTTGGTATTCCGCCTATCGAAGCAATGGCTTTTGGGAAACCTGTTTTTTTGAGTACCAGTACCAGTTTGCCAGAGATTGGTGGCGAAATTGCTTTTTATTTTGAAAACTTTGACCCAAAAACAATGGCAAATACTTTGCAAAAAGGCTTAAAAACATATTATGAAAACATAGATGAATTTTTGCAAAAAACTAAGAAATGGGTAGCTCAATTTGATTATCAAGTAATGGCTTCTAATTATTTAGAGATTTATAAAAAAATATTAGGGTAGTTCTTCGATAGATTTTTCCTCAACGAAAAATAAATATATCAAAAAGGGAATTAGGATTGTTCCTCCTATCGCTCCAAAATCAGAAAATAGGATGGTTTCGGTATTCATCATTGGTAAAAATATGCAGATGGTATATATTATTTTTGTGTTTTTATCCCGTGTCCCAATATAAAAAATAGAAATAATCCATCCTATTAAAAGTAGCAATCCGATAATGCCTAAATCAACACAAGATGCCAAAAAATCATTATGTAAATGAGGGTGTCCAATATCTTTTAGAAGTACAGACTGAGTACTTGTTCCATTCCCCAAAATAGGATTTTCTTTAATCTTTTCAAATCCTTTTTCGTACATATTAGCTCGTATGGGGTCAGAAAAATAGATAGTATTTTGAACCAAAAAAGTAATCGAAGATATGCCCAACGCAACGGCACTGATAATGATGATGGCTTTGTTTTTGAAACTCCAATTTTTAGAAATGTGCAACCAAAAGAAGAATAACAAACTTAAAACATAGCTCAGAATTGTAACCCTCGCTTGAACGATAAGCATCAAAAATAAAAGCAGAATGGCATACAAAACTACTTCGTAAATCGAAATAAGTTTCTTATTTTCTTTATGCACCAAAAAACCTAATCCACCTATCAAAAGCAATAGCCAGGTAATAAAACTCGGATGTTTGAAAACGCTCCATCGGAGTACTTCGTAATAAGGTAAGTACCCTTTGTTGAGTGTGAAAAAAGAAAAAAAAGATTTCTCTAAAGTGTTGATATATAGATGATATATTGCAATATTTACGGCTAACAATCCTAAAAGAAGTTTGAATGATATGGCAATAAAAGCATTGGTTTCTTTTGGAGTTGCTCTAAAATTGAGACCAAAAATACAGGTAAGTATCATCAGTGTCGTCATCTCCCATCCTGTGATTTGTAAAGCATAAGCAATATCAGGACTCCATAAAAGTCCTATGATTCTCCATAAAGTAAAAAATGAAAAGCCAATTATAATCGCATTCGGCTTAATGAATTTTCTGTATAGAACGGAGTGTAATATGCCCAAAAAAACTAAAATAATATCAAAACGATAGGTGATTTTCATTTTGTACGTCCATAAAATGGAAATAGAAGCCGCTACGATGAGCATTAGGTTCCGAATGAGTGACTTGCTGAATAATAGGCTTTTGTTAAAATAACTCCAAAAGGTCGTCATCAGAAAGAAATATCCTGCACTTATGCGGAAAAACCAATCTTTGGTATGTTCTTCATTCCAAAAGTTTTCCTTAATAAGAGGAAGAATTAACGTTAATATCAGAAACGCAATGATTCCTGCGAAATAACTATTTTTTTGTGTTAAAAAGTTCATTATTTCGAATTATTTGGGTGAATATGTGATAAGAGAATGAAACTACGCTAAAAGTCGTATAAAAATTTAGACTGCTTGTAAGTGTTTTTCGGCATTGTATGTGTTAATAACTACTGATATTTTCATTCAGCTTTTAGTTTTATAAATTGGATTTGTGTAATCTTTTTAAAAAGTAAAAAGTTCCGTGAAATATTTTGTATTTGAATTTAAAAATATCGAGTTTCAGGAACTTTTAGCAAAATTACATCAAAAAAACTTTATGATAGCTTTTATAATTCGACATTGAGGGTTAATCACATGCCTGAACTAATTGGCTACTTCACTAATAAATTTAATTCGATAGATTCGTAGTTCGTCATCTTCATAATCACCGTCAAATTCTTTCGATGCGATCGAAATTTTATCCGATTCCGCCTCCATGAAATAGTCGTGCAACTCTTCTTGTTGTTCTTCATCAAAGATTTCGTCAACCCAATAGTTGATGTCCAGTTTCGTGCCACTGTAAACGATTTGTTCTAATTCTTTCAGGAATTCGTCCATCTCCAAGCCCTTTGCCTTTGCAATGTCGGGTAATGGTAGTTTTCGGTCAACATTTTGGATGATATACAGTTTTAGCGATGAATTGGAACCTGTTGTACGAACGATCAGGTCATCAGCTCGTAAGATGTCGTTATCTTCGACATATCTGGCGATAAGTTCTACAAATTCAGCACCGTATTTTTTGGCTTTTCCATCTCCAACACCGTGAACGTTAGTAAGTTCTGAAATTGTGATAGGGTATTTCAACGCCATATCCTCTAACGAAGGATCTTGGAATACTACAAAAGGAGGTACTCCTTTCTTCTTAGCTACTTTCTTGCGTAAATCTTTGAGCATACCCAGAAGCACTTCGTCAGCTACTCCGCTACTCGAATTGTTATTTTCCTCAGGTTCTTCCTCGTAAACATGGTCTTCTGTCATCATAAATGAAGGAACGTTTTTTAAAAAATCTTTTCCTTTTTCAGTGACAAACATGACTCCATAACTTTCTATGTCCTTGTATATAAGTCCATTAACCATAACTTGGCGTAATAAAGCCATCCAGTATAGGTCGTCTTTTTCTTTTCCGATACCAAAGAATGGCTGTTCATCAATTTTATGAGATTTAATCAATGCGCTTACTTTCCCAACTAGGACATTAACCAATTCTTTAGCCTTGAATTTTTGTTTGGTAGAAAGGATAACATTTAGTAATTTAACCACATCATCTTTGGCCTCAATTTTAGTCTTTGGATAGCGGACGTTATCATCCATATTAGCACCTTCACCATTTACTTCGTCAAATTCTTCCCCAAAATAATGGAGTATGAATTTACGTCTTGAACTTGAGGTTTCGGCATAAGCAACGATATCTTGCAGCAAAGCCTGTCCAATTTCTTGTTCAGCGATGGGTTTGCCGACCATGAATTTCTCTAATTTTTCAACATCCTTATAGGAATAGAAAGCCAAGCAATGTCCTTCGCCTCCATCACGTCCAGCACGTCCCGTTTCTTGGTAGTAACTTTCGATGCTTTTCGGAATGTCATGATGAATTACAAAACGAACATCAGGTTTGTCGATTCCCATACCGAAGGCGATGGTTGCTACGACTACTTCTACTTCTTCCATTAAAAACATGTCCTGATGTTTCGCTCGTGTTTTAGCATCTAATCCTGCGTGATATGGAACAGCGGTAATGCCATTTACTTGTAACATTTGAGCCAGTTCTTCCACTTTTTTTCTGCTTAAACAGTAAATAATTCCCGATTTTTTACTGTTTTGTTTTACAAAACGTATGATATCCGTATCTACATTTTTGGTTTTTGGGCGTACTTCGTAATATAAATTGGGTCGGTTGAAAGATGATTTAAACACATTTGCCTCGGACATACCCAAGTTTTTCAAGATATCTTCCTGAACTTTAGGTGTTGCGGTGGCTGTCAGAGCTACTACAGGGATGCCATTTCCTAAACGGTCAATGATGGTTCGTATGTTTCTATATTCAGGTCTGAAATCATGTCCCCATTCTGAGATACAATGAGCCTCGTCCACGGCAACAAAAGATATTGGTATGGTTTTTAAGAAGTTAGCATATTCGTCTTTGATTAATGATTCTGGAGCAACATAAAGTAATTTAGTTTTTTTGCTACTGATGTCGTCCATAACTTCTCGGATTTCGCCTTTTGTTAAAGATGAATTTAGAACGTGAGCCACACTATCGGTCGACGAAACTCCACGAATGGCATCTACTTGGTTTTTCATCAATGCAATCAAAGGAGAAATTACGATAGCTGTACCTTCTAAAACCAAGGCAGGAAGTTGATAACACAAAGATTTCCCACCACCGGTGGGCATAATAACGAAAGTATTTTCTTTGTTGATGACACTTTGTATTATTTCTTGTTGATGTCCTTTAAAACTATCAAACCCAAAATAATGCTTTAGAGCACTCTGTAAATCATTTTTAGCTAATTCCATTTAATCGTATCTATATTTTATCTAACTTTGCAAACATAAAAGTACAACTTTTTTTTTAATTGACAATAAAAAAACGAAAAAAATTAATGGATACAGATAAAATTATTGAAATCGCTCGAGTAACAATTGAAGAAGAAGCGAAATCTATTCTAAAATTATATGATTTTGTAGATGAAAATTTTGTAAAATCGGTCGATTATATATTAAAATCAAAGGGACGGGTTGTTGTTACAGGAATAGGTAAAAGTGCTATTATTGCCAGTAAAATTGTAGCAACAATGAACTCAACAGGAACTCCCGCTATATTCATGCATGCTGCCGATGCCATTCATGGTGACCTGGGAATCATTCAGGAGGATGACGTGGTTATATGTATTTCAAAAAGTGGAAATACACCCGAAATCAAAGTGCTTGTACCTTTGCTTAAGCGAGGGAAAAATAAACTCATAGCGATTACTTCAAATAAAACTTCCATTTTAGCTCAACAAGCAGATGCTATTTTGTATGCTCATGTTGAAAAAGAGGCGTGTCCGAACAATTTGGCTCCTACAACTAGTACCACTGCTCAATTGGTTTTAGGAGATGCTTTGGCTGTATGTTTATTAAAAATGAAAAACTTTGGTAGTAGTGATTTCGCTAAATATCATCCTGGTGGAGCTTTAGGCAAACGACTCTATTTGAAAGTGTCCGATATTGTGGTTAACAATCAAAAACCGCAGGTGTCACCAACTACTGACATCAAAAAAGTGATTGTTGAAATATCCGAAAAAATGTTAGGTGTGACTGCAGTCGTTGAAAATGAGCGAATTATGGGAATAGTTACCGATGGGGATATACGCCGAATGCTCAGCAAAACTGATACGGTAAGCGGACTTACAGCTCAGGATGTCATGACTTTGAACCCAAAAACAATTCAAGCTGATACTTTAGCCATTGATGCTCTTGAGATTATGGAGTCCAATAAAATCACACAATTGTTAGTTACGGAAGGTAATATATATATAGGTGTAGTGCATTTACATAATCTGATTCAAGAGGGAATCATTTAGGTTTGATAAATTCGAACTATTTTGATGTATTTTAATTAACTACAACGGAACTATGTTTTTAAAAAATGTAATTACTGATGTTTTGGAGCAATATGCAATGGTGACAGAGCGAATTATTTTCGTCACATCTGGTAAGCGTCCGGCATTATTTCTAAAAAAATATTTTGCTGAACAAACCACAAAGGTCTCAATAGCTCCAGAATTTATCAGTATTGCTGAATTGTTACAGCAAATTTCAGGAGTTCAAGAGGTTGGTAATCAGCAACTTTTGTTTGAGCTTTATGAAACATACCGAAATACCTGTCAAACAACTCCCGATGATTTTGAAACCTTTATAGGGTGGGGACAAACACTATTGAAAGATTTTAGTGATATTGACCATTATTTGGTTCAATCCGAGAAAATTTTCCCATATATTCACGCTTTGAAAGAAGCAGAACATTGGTCTGGTTTTGAAAAACAAACCGAAATGCAACAAAAATATTTGGATTTTTGGAATACACTTGGCGATTATTATTTCGCTTTTAATGAAAAATTAAACGATAGAAATCACGGATATGCAGGTTTTGTTGCAAAAAAAGCAGTCGAAAAATTACCTAAATACATACAAGAAAACAGCCATAAAATACATATTTTCGTTGGATTTAATGCTCTTTCAAAAGCAGAACAGCAAGTAGTCCAATCCATTTTAATGGATACCGAATCTGAGATATATTGGGACATAGACAAGTACTTCATGGATAATGTTCACCATGATGCAGGATATTTCATTCGTAAATATAAGAACAACTGGAGGTATTATAATCAAAGAAAGAAAGAGTTTAAATGGCTCACTAGCAGTTATGAAGAGTCTAAAAATATTGAAATTATAGGAGTTCCTAAGAGTGTTAATCAGGCTCATACAGTAGCTGGATTGCTACGAGAAATACCTCACAGTAATATGGAACGAACAGCTTTAGTCATTGGAGATGAACATTTATTAATCCCTGTACTACAGTCTATTAGTTCGGATATTCCAGTGAACGTAACGATGGGATACCCCTTGCAACAAACACCGTTGAATGATTTGTTTGTTGCTTTTTTCAGGCTACACCTATCGAAAAGTTACCGTTACAAAGATGTATTACATCTACTTACACAACCATTTCTTCAAGAAGTGTTTTCAGGCAAAGGAATTTCTAAAATTATTCAACATATCAAGGAAAAAAATCTGACATATTTGTCGAAAGCAAAATTAATGGAAATCACTCCTGATGAAGACAAGGAAATTATGGAAGTTCTTTTTCCAGAGAAAACCGATGATTATGTTACTGATTTGATAAACAGTGCTTTAAATATAATATACAGAATTAAGAACGCTGTAGAATCTGATAAGAATGAGAATATACTTGGTTTGGAATACGCCTATCGTTTTTATCAGTTATTCAATCAGTTACAGACTTTACAAGGGAAATATGGCTATATAGATTCTGTAAAAACCTTGTATCATTTCTATTTGGACATATTGCAAAAAAGTTCCTTAAATTTTGAAGGAGAACCATTGGAAGGTTTACAAGTGATGGGGGTATTGGAAAGTCGTAGTTTGGATTTCGATAATATTATAATAACATCTGTAAATGAAGGGGTTATGCCAATGGGAAAGAGTGGGAATTCCTTAATTCCTTATGACGTAAAATTTCATTTAGAGATGCCTACCTACAAAGATAAGGATGCTATTTATAGTTATAATTTTTATCGTATGTTACAGAGTGCCAAAAACATATATTTAATTTATGACACTGAAAATGGTAGTTTGAAAAGTAAAGAAAAAAGCCGATTTATCCTGCAATTGTTGTCAGAAAGGAATCCTAACCACAGGATTCAATATCAGGTGAAGGCTCCTGAGGTGTATCCCGCAAAAGGTTCTATGTTACAGATACCGAAAACTGAAGCTGTTTTTCAGCGGTTGAGGGAAATGGCTGATAAAGGGTTATCTCCTTCAGCTATAACAAATTATATATTAAACCCACGAATATTTTACCAACAAAATGTACTGCAAGTTTATGAAGAGCGTGATGTAGAAGAAACTATCGAAGCTCGAACTTTTGGGGATATTGTTCACGAAGTTTTAGAAACGCTGTACAAACCTTTTTTAAATACACCTCTTAAACAGCATCATTATATTGAAATGCAATCGAAATTGGAGGCTCTAATCGAAGAGAAATTCGTTAAATATTACAAAAATGAAGATTTTAAATTAGGTAAAAACTTATTGATTTTCAATGTAATACATAGTTATTTGAAACGGTTTTTAGATCTTGAACAGCAAGAAGTTGAGAAAGGTACCGAATTGGTTGTTTTGCATTTGGAAGAAAAAATCAGAGTGCCTTTTGTGAGTGATAAATTACCTTTCCCTGTTTATATAAAAGGAATTATTGACCGTATTGATATGCGTGATGGCGTGTTGCATATTATTGATTATAAGACAGGTATAGTAGAAGAAAACGCTGTAGGAATTGCTGATTGGCATTTGCTAGTAACTGATTTCAAGTATAGCAAAGCATTTCAGTTATTGAGTTATGCATACATGTATCAGCAACGTTTTGGCTATCAGGAATGTATGATTGTAGGAAATATCTCTTTTAAGAGGCTCAATATGGGGTTGATAAAGTTCCATACTAAAGAAAAAGTAGGAAGAACATATGTGAAAGATTATAATATAAACTCTTTTATATTAGACAGTTACAAAGAATATACAGAAGCTTTATTAGCTGAGATTTTCGATATATCAATTCCTTTTACAGAAAAAGAGTAGGGTAGGAGCTGAATTTTACAGCTTGGTAGCGAATACAATCGTAGGTCATATGAAATTAGAATATAAAAAACTGAAAATTAAATGAATAAAAATGTTAAAATACAATTTTTAAAAGATTTATCAAGGAATAACAATCGAGAGTGGTTTGCTGAACATAAATCGGAATATGATGCTATTGCTAAGGATAATAAAATCTTTTTTCAAGAGATTTTACAACGATTGCGACAGCATGATGACATTACGGATATGCATATTTTCCGAATTTACAAAGATGTACGTTTTTCAAAAGATAAATCACCTTATAAAACTAATTTTGGAGCTTCATTTACTCGAAGAAAGCCTGAACTTAGAGGTGGTTATTATATTCATATAGAGCCTAATAACTCATTTGTAGGAGGTGGATTTTGGAATCCGAATAAAGAAGATACTTTTCGCATTCGTAAGGAATTTGAGATGGATGACCAACCCATTCGTGAAATAATAGCAGACATGAAGTTTCAAAAATATTTTGGTAATATTCAAGCTTTTGACACTCTAAAAACAGCTCCCAAAGGTTTTGAGAAAGACCTCCCAGCAATTGATCTTATTAGGATGAAACATTGGGTGGTAAAACGAAATTTTTCAGATCAAGATGTTGAAAATGAATATTTTTTAAACGAAGTAATAGATACTTTTTTGGCAATGCGTCCGTGGTTTGACTATATGAGTGAGGTGTTAACCACTGATTTGAATGGAGAAAGTGTCTTATAGTGAAAACCAATGTCTTTTATAATTTTGTTAGAGATTAAAAAAACTACTATTTTGATTTCTTGGATATTAAATACAATTCCTCGTCCGTGGCTCATCAAAATGAGTTATTGGGTACGTCCTTTTTTGAGTTTATGGTATCGAGGCAATCGGTACAAAGATCCTATCGACGGTAAAAGATTTCGTAAATTTTTACCTTATGGTTACGGCGTTCAGCGACCTAATGTGCTCTCGCCATCAACACTTTCATTGGAGCGACATCGGTTGTTGTGGCTCTATTTGACCAATGAAACAAATCTTTTAGAGCAGAAAATCAGAGTTTTGCATGTAGCTCCTGAACAAGCTTTTTATAGACGATTTAAAAAAAATCCACATTGGGATTATGTAACCACTGATTTGTACTCGCCTCTTGCTGATGTGAAAGCAGATTTATGCAATTTACCTTTTGAAGACAATTCGTTTGATTTGGTTTTGTGTAATCATGTTTTGGAGCATATTCCTGATGACATAAAGGCTATGAATGAATTGTTTAGAATAATGAAAAAAGGGGGAATGGGAATTTTTCAGATTCCGTTGGATGTAAACAGAACTCTTACATTTCAGGATGATAGCATTACGGATCCTGTTGAACGTACACGTATTTTTGGGCAGTATGACCATGTTCGAATCTATGGCATGGATTATTTTGATACGTTGCGAAAAATTGGTTTTCAGGTTGAGGAAAATAGATACGCCCAACGATTGAGTATGTCCGAAATTGAAAAATATCGCATTGTGAAAGATGAAATATTACCAATTTGTAGGAAATTATGATTCATACACTGAGATTTAAGAGAGAAGTAATATGTCGAAAAATAAATTTTATGTAGTTTGGGAAGGTAGAGAGAAGGGTATTTTTTCTTCATGGGATAAATGTAAAAAAGCGGTAGAGAACTATCCAAAAGCTAAATATAAAGGATTTGTAACCAAAGAGTTAGCTCAACAAGCCTTTCTTATGGGGTATCAAGTGTATAAGAAAAGTACATTGGCAAAATCAACTGTATCCCAGGTAGCGATGGCAAATGTTGGAAAGCCGAAACTTCCTTCCATTTCAGTGGATGCTGCCTGTAGTGGCAATCCAGGAGTGATGGAATACCGAGGAGTTCATACAGCTACAAAAGAAGAAATTTTTAGATTGCCACCAATGGAAGACGGGACTAACAATATTGGAGAATTCCTCGCTATAGTTCACGCATTAGCATTGATGAAGAAAAATAATCAAACAATGCCTATCTACACTGATAGTCAGATAGCAATTAAATGGATTCACCAAAAAAAATGTAAAACAAAACTCAAAGAAACTCCAAAAAATGAAAAGATTTTTGAACTTATTGATCGAGCCGAATGTTGGTTGGAACAAAATACCTATCTAAATCCTATCCTGAAATGGGAAACTAAATTTTGGGGAGAAATTCCTGCTGATTTTGGAAGAAAAGGCTAGGGTAGGAGTGTACGAAAGTTAAAGTTAGTTAAAGTTTATTTTTTTTGTAACTTATTTAAAGAAAGTTACGTATAACGAAGTAAATGGATATGTTTTTTAAACCTTAATCAGAATGAGACAGTTAAAAATCACCAAGCAGGTAACCAATAGGGAGACAGCCTCTCTTGATAAATATCTTCAAGAAATTGGAAAAGTAGATTTGATTACAGCCGATGAAGAAGTAGAGTTGGCACAACGCATTAAAGCAGGCGATACAATTGCTTTGGAGAAACTGACCAAAGCAAACTTGCGTTTTGTTGTTTCTGTAGCTAAACAATATCAAAATCAAGGGCTTACACTTCCTGATTTGATTAACGAAGGGAATTTGGGACTCATCAAAGCAGCACAACGTTTTGATGAAACACGTGGTTTTAAATTTATTTCCTATGCCGTTTGGTGGATTCGTCAATCTATATTACAAGCCTTGGCAGAGCAGTCCAGAATCGTTCGATTACCGTTGAACAAGATAGGGTCTATAAATAAAATCAATAAGATGTATGCCTATTTGGAACAAGCTCATGAGCGAGTGCCATCGGCTGAGGAAATTGCCAAAGAATTGGATATGTCGGTGAATGATGTGAAAGAATCAATGAAAAATGCAGGTCGCCACATTTCTATGGATGCTCCTTTGGTTGAAGGGGAGGACTCAAATTTGTACGATGTATTGCGAAGCAATGAGTCACCAAATCCAGACAGAGAGCTTATTTTAGATTCGTTACGTACCGAAATTGAACGCGCATTGGAAACATTAACACCTCGTGAGGCAGATGTTATTCGTCTTTATTTTGGTTTGGGAGACCAACATGCAATGACTTTGGAAGAAATTGGTGAAACCTTTGAACTCACCCGAGAACGTGTACGACAAATTAAAGAAAAAGCTATACGGCGACTCAAACATACTTCAAGAAGTAAAATATTAAAAACATATTTAGGATAATAAAACAATAGAAAGCCAAGTAATGAAATACATATCTACTTGGTTTTTTATTTTCCTCAAAATTAATAAAAAAGGCTATACTAAAATTTTTGTGAAGATTATTAAATCTGTATTTTTTGATTTTTAAAAATTTGTGTTCATTCTGTACATTTGTGGTCAAATTCAAACCACAAATACACACAAATTTTCACAAATATGCTTTCAATAAACTAAAATCACTAAAATTATAAGGACTATTTTTTTGAAAGGTCACCACAAAAATTTTACTAATGCCATAAAAAAGAAAATAATGGATGCAGATATTCAACTTATAACGGATTCTATTTTGACTCAGAAAACAAAACACTTACAAACTGTTGGGGTAGTGATCTGCAAGATCTTTTTGGTGGATATGCATACTTATTCGAAATACAAAAAACATTTGGAAGTAGCTCGGCATACTCTTTTGGAAGTTAAGAAAGAATCAGATGTGTATTACGAAAAAAAGGCTTTAGAAAAAGGAGGGCAACGCTCTGATTTTTTTGAAATTACGCTTGATTTACAACGACTTGAGCATTCAGGGAACCCAATAACTCCAGCTGAGTTCATGGGATGGCAATATGACATAACCACGCAAAAATTACTTGTAAGAGGTCAAAAGTATTTCTTAAATAATTATTTTTTTCATGACACTATAGAATCGAGTGAAAATATCGTTAAAACTTTTACTCACTTACCTGATGGTTTTGCTTATGCGGTTTTGAATCCGCCACATTCTCTTCAAGTAGGGAAAAATATTTTTGAGAAAGGAAGTTACTTTTTAGATTTCTGTCAAACTTTGTTCACAGATATAGAAAGACTGGAAATTTATCAATGGAGTGATGATACTTCCAATTTTTTTGATGCAGGAAAAGAATGGTGGGGAACGTTTTTTTATACCGTTTACAACCCAATTCAAAATATCTATATAGGCATTGTTGCTTCATCAACAGATTGAAAAAATATTTTATGAAATTAAACAAAGGTTATACAGAATTCTCGTATAACCTTTGTTTGTAATTAATTTTTCTGCTCCTTATTAAAATAAACCAAATAGTAATACATCTGTTTTTCCTCGTCCCAGCCCTTTTCGATAAACCTTTCAGCCGATTCAGGATTCACAAAATCCATACGAATTTGAATGTTGGTATCCAGATCAATTACGTTTTTAATTTTTTTCCGTGCTTCTGTAACGGCTTTATTCGCAATAGGAAAGTTGGATACGTCTTCGATATTGTATTTTGGTCCTTTTTCCACCTTATAATGTTTAAATTCGGGTATAAACTCAGGATTGTCAAGAACTTCGTTCATAAAAGCAGTTTCTTCAAACTCGTCATTTTTTGCGAAATAGTTGATGGCTCTATTCATGAAAAGTACCTCTTGTTGCTTGTCTTCGGCAGGTAGTATTACATCTTTAGCAAAATCTTGGCTGAATTTCAAATATTTTTTGGTGTAAAAATTTTCATCGATAAGAGCATCTACCCCTAAGAAATTTTCCAGCCAATACTTGGTGTCATAACGATTGCTATCCACCGAAAGTACCTTATATCCTTCCTCTTTGTTGACGTTGAAAATGATACAACCTTTATCCAACTTGTGGATATTTACCCCCTCTTGGATAATAATATCCAATTGGTTCTGATTTTCTTCAAACTGTAAAAAGCTGTGTTTCATCTCCGATTTGAAAATCCCAACAGCGGTTACCTTTTGGTTATCCAGATAGATGTCATGTAGTAAAGATACATACAACTCACCGCTTTTAATATGCGGATGACTTGATTGTCTGTATAAATGCTGAGCTATCTCTTTAGATACTTGGTGTATTGTATTTTCATTGTCAAAAATTTTGGATACAAGTTGGAACAATTCATTAAATTCCACGTCCGATTCATGTGAAAATCGGAAGTAATTTTCCTCTTTCTCACGGAAAGGCTTGAAAAAATATTCCTTTAATAACCCGATGATTTCGTCATTCAATGAATAAGGTTGTTCCGATAAAAATAGCGGTTCATTTTTGCTTTGATTTCCAACGCGATGTATAGAAAGGCTGTCAATGTGAGTGGTGTAAAGATTTAGCATAAATTTTTAATACTTTTCTGAAACAAAACAGATTTTTTGATTAATATTTGGTTATAAAATAGCTAAATATTGCTTTATTTTTTAGTTTAGAAGCAATGATCAATAATAATCTTCCTCTCTGAAGTTTTCATAATCCTCCTCATCCATATCAAAATCGTTGAATTCATCATCGAATTCATTAAAATTCTCAGCTTCAAATAATTTTTCAGGAGCTTCTGCAGGAATTGTTCCATGAGAGAAAAGCAATGCAGGATATGACACTCCATTTTCATACTCATCCGCAATTTCAACCAGTTCTACGAAGAATGTCCACATTGAGAAAAAGTCATATACATAGAGTAATTTAGGTTCTTCTTCGCTCACTACAGAATCAATAGAGGTTTCCTCCATCAGACGAATTTCTCCGCTTTCTGAAAGGTCAAAAAGAGTAATTTCTTCACCTTGATTCCAGTCTTCATCAGTCAAGTAAAACGAAGCCATCTCATCTCCTGCAAATCCAAAAGACTGCACGATAATGTTGTGAAGATCCTCCAGTGTGGCATCTCCTTCAATGGCGATGTCTCGAAAAACATCTTCTTTTACATCAAGTATAATTCTAAATTTATATATCATTCGTTTATTAATTATTTATCCTTCCATTTTCTTGCTAAAAGCGTGTTTTTCAATAACATAGCAATTGTCATTGGGCCTACACCTCCTGGAACTGGGGTAATGTAGTCCGCCTTGTCTTTAACTTGTTGAAAATCAACGTCTCCTACAATACGATACCCTTTTGGAGCGTTTGCATCTTCAAGGCGAGTAATTCCTACATCAATAACAGTTACGCCCTCTTTAACCATATCTCCTTTTAAAAATTCAGGAATGCCTAATGCCATTACAATAATGTCAGCTTGTTTTGTAATTTCCTTGATATTAGGAGTATAACTATGCGTTAGAGTAACAGTTGCATTTCCTGGATTTCCTTTTTGACTAAGCAAAATACTCATTGGACGACCAACAATGTGTGAACGTCCAACCACTACCACATGCTTTCCTTTGGTTTCTACGTTGTAGCGTTTGAGTAGTTCCATAATTCCAAAAGGTGTCGCAGGGATGAAAGCCTCCATGTCTAAAGCTATTTTTCCGAAGTTTGCAGGGTGAAATCCATCAACATCTTTCTCAGGGTCAACGGCTAACAATATTTTTTGACTGTCGATGTGTTTCGGTAATGGTAACTGAACGATATATCCGTCAATTTCAGGATTTTTGTTTAATTCGTTGATTTTTTGTAATAACTCCACCTCAGTGATTTCTGCAGGAAGGGTTATTAGAGTAGATTCAAAACCGACTTGCTCACAAGCTTTAACTTTGCTTCCAACATACGTTAAACTCGCACCATCGTTGCCTACCAAAATCGCTGCTAAATGAGGAACTTTACCACCTTTAGCTTTGATTTGTTTTACTTCTTCAGCAATTTCTTGCTTGATTTGTTCTGATGTTTTTTTTCCGTCTAATAATTTCATAACATTGTATATTTGGTATAGTAAGTGTACGAAAGGAACATGTGTAAATCTATGAATTACTTCAAGATTTTTGTAGGTTCAAACTAATAAGTATTCAACTTTTCGTACAACCTTTTTGTTTTTATATTGATATAAATCGCTATTTTTTGTACTATAAGAAAAAATTTCGTAATTGGTTTAACGATACAAAATTTTGAAATTTTATTTGTGTATTCGTTCTTTCTATCTCTTTGATAATGTCCTTTAATAATTGGTCTGGGGTTTCTTCGGCTCCAGACAAATTAGCGTCAAAATTAATCCCTACAGCAACGCTATCTTCATACATTCCCAAACACCAAAATTCCATGAATTCGGATAGTTTAATTTTTTCTATTTGATAATCGCTCCATTCGTCTTCTTGACAGCTTTTAGCCATCGTTTCTTCTGACCAAAATGGGAAAACAGCAATCGCCTCACCCGTTTCCTCAACAAAAAACTCCGCAGAGGGACATACGGCAACCTCTTTTTTGTTCTTTAAGGCGAAAACGACTTGATTTTTAACGATTTGCTCTATAAAATTTTTATACATTCTTTCGTTCTAATTTTTAAAAACTTTCAAGTTATAAAACTTTTTACAATTGATTTTTTAGATAAATTACAGAATGTAACTTCATTTTCAGTTCTATTTCTTCTCCTGTAGTTTGTATTTACAAGAGTTCTCTTTTAATAAAACTCTTTGATATTTTTCAGAATACATACAAATTAACTCCGTCGCTAACTAATTAGATTCTTCCGATTGTCCCATCAACATCAAATAAGCCTTTAAAAAAGCGTCTATTTCTCCATTCATGACACTATCAACATCCGTAGACTCGTGAGCAGTGCGTACGTCTTTCACCAATTTGTAAGGGTGCATCACATAGTTTCGTATTTGTGATCCCCATTCGATTTTCATTTTTCCAGCTTCGATTTCATCACGTTTTGCTTGGCGTTTTTTTAATTCAATTTCGTAAAGCTGTGATTTTAAGAGTTGTAAAGCTTTGTTTTTATTGTCCAATTGACTGCGCGTTTCGGAATTTTCAATGATAATTCCAGTGGGATGGTGTCGCAATCGAACAGCGGTTTCTACTTTGTTCACATTTTGTCCACCCGCTCCACTCGAACGCATTGTCTCAAAACTGATATCCGAAGGGTTTATTTCTATTTCGATAGTATCATCTGCCAATGGATACACATATACCGAAGCAAACGAAGTGTGTCGTTTTGCATTGCTATCAAAAGGGGAAATACGCACCAATCGATGTACACCATTTTCTCCTTTTAAATACCCAAAAGCATACTCTCCCTCAATTTCGATGGTGACTGTTTTAATTCCAGCGACATCCCCTTCTTGAAAGTTTAAAGTTTTTACGCTGTATTTCTGATTGTTACACCACATTGTGTACATGCGCAATAGCATTGAAGCCCAGTCACAACTCTCTGTACCTCCAGCTCCTGCAGTGATTTGCAAAACAGCACTCATGGAGTCACCTTCATCAGAAAGCATATTCCGGAATTCCAAATTTTCAATATGATGTAGTGCTTTAGCGTACTGCGTATCTACTTCATCAGCAGAGGCAATTCCTTCTTTTTGAAATTCTAAGAGAATCTCCAACTCGGAGGTTAATGATTCTGACTCCTCATAATCCTCTACCCATTTTTTTTTAGATCGAAGTTCTTTGATTATTTTTTCAGCTTCCTTTGGATTGTCCCAAAAATTGGGGGCGAATGTTTTCTCTTCTTCATTCGCAATTTCGATGCGTTTACCATCTACGTCAAAGATACCTCCTTAACGCACCCAGGCGATTCACTAAATCCTTAACTTGTTCTGTATTTGTCATTATTCTTTATTTTATACGTTGCCAATATTGGGTTCTTCCTATTAGGGAAAAGCCAACATATCCCCTAACTTTCAGTTTGTTAGTACTTTCTAATGCAATCAAGCATTTATATTCTTTACCTGTTTTTGGATCCAGAATAGTTCCTCCACTCCACTCATTACCATCTTTTTTTAGGTCATTGATAATAATCAATCCCAAATAAGGTTTATTTTTATTGATACCTGAACAGTTGGAACAAATTGCATTTTTGTTTTTCTCTTCGAAAAGTTCAATAATTTTTCCGTAAACTTTTCCGTTTTCCTCGAATATTTCAACAATTGACTTTTTATTTCCTGTTTCATCATCAATTGTTTTCCACTTGCCCATAATGCTTTGCGCTTGAAGCATTACCGTATGTAATAAAACAACTACAAAAGAAAATACTATTCGTTTCATATACAATTGTGTTTTTAGTTGTTGGGACAAATATATGAAAAAAATAGTATTTACGGAATAGATTTACTCTCCTAAGACTAAAAATCGCTCCACGTTTGGACTGAATATGTTTTCGAAAGCAGATATGATGCTGTAATCCTCACTAATTATCAGTGTTTTACTAATATTGTTTATTAATAATTTTCGAGATAAATCATCGAAGTTTGTAGAATGGAATTGCTGTCCTACTAATCGATTTGAAGATGTGAATACCGTATTACACCATTCAGAAACATTTTGTCCAACATCAATGCCGATAAATTCCACATTGGGGAATAATTCCTTCAATTGTAAAATTCTGTTGAAAATAAGGTTTGACATTTCTCTTTGGTTTACAGACCAGAAATAAACGACGGTCACTTTAGGTCGAACAATATTTGATAATTTGTAGTAATTTCCGTCCAAGTCGATGATTTCAAATTCAGGTGGAGTGCGTCCTTTTTGTAGATCAATTGTTCGGATGAACACTTGTTCTAACTCTGCTTTATGAATGTTTTTTTCATTGTATTTGTAAAATTCCTCCATATAGCATTGACAATCCTGTTTATTCTGTATGTTAAAAATATAAGCATACGCGGCATTTCTGTACAGATTATCGCGCATCATTCCTGAAGGGAAAAGACTGTCTATGATTTGTATTTTTTTCAAGTGAAACTCTTCGTCTTTGTTAATATCGGGAGCGTTGTGTGTTAGATTGTATTTTTTAAAAGTTAAATTGTTGATTAACATCACCATGTAGCTGTAATAGGGACGGTAATATTCCAATGAGCTGTTGTCAAACTCAATAAAATCGCGGTGATTGTAAAAATCTTTGGGCAATGAGTTTGCTACCGAGTTATTGCTATTTCGTTGATAAATAAATGGATAGGACTCTACCTCACGAAATAAAGGATAAGTAGCACTTACCAATGCAATTTTTTTTGCATTTTCAGACAATGAAGGGTTTTCTTCTACAAAAAGTTGATAATGTTGCAGTTTTTGTTCGTAGATAGAATCTATTTTTTTCTTAAATTCGATTGGTTCAAGAGCATTATTTCTTTTGATAAAAGCAGTTACCTTTTCATTCTCAATCCATTGAGAAAGCATAAAATTATTGATATTAGCACCTTTTCCTGAAAAGGATAAGCTTTCAGATAGGTTAGAAATATTTCCCGTAAAAACTAAGCTATCTTTAGGCTCTACGTAGACATAAACATACTGATGATCTATTTCAATATTGTACAAAGTTTTTTCCTTAATATCCATTTCAAGTAAAAACTTTTTGTTTTCATCAAGCGTTATGGAGTCAATAGCTTTGTCATTTTCATAGAGAATAACCACCTTTTCTTTAGTGTTAGGTAAGAAGCCTTTTATGTAGGTTAACTGCTGGTTTTCAGTGTTATCACAAGACACTAAAAATATCAAAAAAAGAAAGTATATTATTCGATTCATCACCACATTTATCATCATCTCTGAGGCAAAGGTAAGAAAAATAAAATAGAACTCTGTTAAGAAGTAGTTAAAACAAAAAAGCTGTCTGAAAACATTATTCAGACAGCTTTCTCAGGCAAATTCTCTGATTATCGGTATCGTTTTATAAGGTTTTTCACCAATAAAATTACGTTTGGCATTGCTTTGTTTGCAGCATTTAGAACTTCCTCATGCGACACGTTTGGAGCTATTTCTGGCCCTCCCAAATCAGTGATTACAGAAAGTGCACACACTTCCATGTTCTGATGTCGAGCTACAATAACTTCAGGTACCGTACTCATTCCAACGGCGTCGCCTCCTAAGATACGAACCATACCGTATTCAGCAGGTGTTTCAAAAGAAGGACCTTGCAAACCAACATACACTCCTTTTTGAACCTTGATGTTGTTTTCTTTGGCTATATTCTCTAATTCGGTAATCATTGCGGACGAGTATGGTTTACTCATATCAGGGAAACGTGTTCCAAACTGATCCAAGTTCTTGCCTCGTAACGGATGTTCGGGGAACATGTTAATGTGATCGCGAATAATCATCACATCGCCAATCTCAAAATTAGGATTCACCCCTCCCGATGCATTCGATACAATAAGCCGATTAATTCCTAACTGCTTAAAAATTCGAATAGGGAAAGTTACCTCTTGCATCGAATAGCCCTCGTAGTAGTGAGCTCTGCCTGCCATCATCAAAACATAGCGTCCTTCTATTTTCCCGTAAATGAGCTTACCTTTATGCCCACTTACTGTTGATTTAGGAAAATTCGGAATGTTTGAATATTTGATTTCAGAAATCACCTCCACTTCGTTTTCCAAACGGCTCAGACCAGATCCTAAAATAATCGCAAACTCAGGCGTATGTTCCGAAATATACGATTGAATGATACGCGCCGTTTCATTTATTTTTTCGTAAATATCCATAGTAAATTAATCTTTTATTGGCAAATATACTAAAAAATAAGCATTTAAACAAATAAATTTGATACAACTATCTCAAATTTTTGCTTGAAAATTCGCTAGGAATTGTATCAGTCATATTGTTTGTTTCTTTGTGTGTTTCATCACATTCCTACAGAAGTACCACAAGGATAAAGCTGTAGTATTCAGGAAAGTAAAAGAGTGAAATTTTTATTAGAAATATAAGATGGTGAAGAAAGTATTTTTTCTTTGAAAATAATTAATGCTTTGTAAATCAATATTTTATGTGTCACGAATTGTTTTTTTTATAACAAATAAATAAAAGTAAGAAAAAAATTTGCTTATATCAAAAAAAAACATTTATTTTGCTATCCGTTAGGAGGATAGACAGTAAAAAAGTCTGAAAATTCTGTTATACAAAATAGTAATAGACCGGATAAAGTTTGGGTAGAGAAAGGGTAGTTTTACAGTTTTTTTCGATAACTAAATATCCGTTAAAATATCCCTCTGTATGAGGGCTTTATCATCTCTCTAAATTAAATAGGCAGTCGGGAAGACAGCCTATTTTTATTTGTTGTTTCTCTTCAAATTTGATTGTATGAAAGTTATTTTTTTAGCGAAATCTACAATATTGAATTTTTAGTAAGGCGTACCAAATCTTGAGTTTTTGTTTACGATACTTCAAAATAGGATAAGAGTATAAAAAATACAGTATCTTTTCCGTAGAACCAACACGAAAATTTTAGTAATTTCCTAAATAAAACTACCTAGGAACAAGGTTTTTCCTTAGGTAGTTTTCTTTTTTAGTAATTAGATAGCCTCATTTTGAAACTTACCATGTGATGGAACGATTATTTTGAGCCTATTGTCAATGTTGTTTACTCCAAACTATACGTAGTTCCGTCTTTTCCGTCTTTGAGTTGAATACCGATGGCTTTCAGTTCGTCACGGATTTTGTCGGACAACGCCCAGTCTTTATTAGCACGAGCTTCCATACGCATCTGAATGAGCATCTGCATTACGCCGTCCAATTTATCATTATTTTCAGTAGCCTGTTGTTCATCTTTTAGTCCTAATACCTCAAAAACAAAGGCGTTGAAAGTGGCTTCCAACTCACGAAGGTCGGCCTCGGTTAGGGTTTCTTTGCCGTCTTTCACTAAGTTTATAATGCGAACACCCTCAAAGAGTTGAGCAATGAGTATGGGGCTATTGAAGTCATCATTCATTGCGTTGTAGCATTGCTGCTTCCAATTTTGTACATCGAACGAAGAGTTTTTCGAAACTGGCAAGGACGAAAGGATTTTTCCTGCCTCCATAAGTCGGTTAAAGCCCTTTTCGGCTGCGAGCATTGCCTCGTTGGAAATATCCAAAACGCTGCGGTAATGGGCTTGCATAAAGCAGAAACGCACCACCGAAGGCTTAAAGGGTTTCTCGAAGAAGTCATTTTCTCCTGAAATAAGCTGCATTGGTAAAATGTAATTTCCTGTGGATTTGCTCATTCGTTGCCCGTTCATTGTCAGCATATTGGCGTGTAGCCAATAGCGTACGGGTGAGTGTCCGTGTCCGGCTTTGCCTTGAGCGATTTCGCATTCGTGATGTGGGAATTTCAAATCCATTCCGCCTCCGTGAATGTCAAACTCTTCACCTAAGTACTTAGTGCTCATTACGGTACACTCCAAATGCCAGCCCGGAAAACCATCTCCCCAAGGCGATGCCCACCGCATAATATGAGCAGGTGAGGCTCTCTTCCAGAGGGCGAAGTCCTGCGGATTTTTCTTTTCGCCTTGCCCATCTAAATCACGAGTGTTGGCGAACAGCTCCTCTATATTTCTGCGTGAAAGCTCTCCGTAATTCAGTCCGCGTTGGTTGTACGCCTGTACGTCAAAATACACCGAGCCGTTACTTTCGTAGGCGAACCCGTCGCTGATGAGTTTTTCGGTCAGTTGTATTTGTTCGAGGATATGCCCCGTTGCGGTGGGTTCGATGGTCGGCGGCAGGGTGTTGAATAGTTCCAACACTTTGTGGAAATCGACCGTATATTTTTGTACGATTTCCATCGGTTCTAACTTTTCCAAACGGGATTGTTTTACGAAACGGTCGTTATTTACGTCGCCATCGTCCGTTAGGTGTCCGGCATCGGTAATGTTCCGCACGTAGCGAACCTTATAGCCGATGTGTTTTAAGTAGCGGAAAATCAGGTCGAACGACATAAAGGTTCGGCAATTTCCTAAATGGACGTTGCTATAAACGGTCGGTCCGCAGACGTACATCCCGATGTGTCCGTCTTTCAAAGGCGTAAAGGTTTCTTTTTCACCCGTAAGGGAGTTGTATATGTTAAGTTTTTGCATTTTTGTAAATTCTTGTTCGTTTTTTTATCTATTTTGAAATTTGGTACAAAAGTGTACGATACCTTAAGAAAAATCAGTTTTTTCGGATTGTCAAAAACGAAAAATTCAGAATAGAAAAGCTACTAACCATATCGAAAATAAAGTTTAAAAAACACTTTCTCCAAATAGGGGAAAGTGTTTTCTTATTGTTAGGAATTACTTTCGTTTTTAATGTGAAAATCATCCTCTTTCTTTGGGGAATGAGATGAGAAATCTAGGTCAAAATTTTTACTGTCCCTAGTGTTTTTCTGAACGGCAATTGCACTAAAAATAGCCAATATAAACGAAAATGCGTAAAATCCTTTTTCGCTTGGCAATAATGTGTCGGCATTCCATAACCCTACAACTAGTAAAACAATTGATAAAATGGTTGAAAACCAACTTATTCCGTAGTAAATATCGGTTACAGGAATACCTTCCAATCGGTCGCGAACACTTTTTTGTACTGAAATTACGGCAAATAGTCCGTACATCAGTACCGTAAAGTAGTAGCCCTTTTCACTTAAAAGCATTTCGGCTCTCCAAAGACCAATCATATAGCCTAAAAAACCAATTCCTAATGCAATCCACGATGCCCCAATGAAGGCACTTGAAGGTTTTTGATTCATAATAAATTCATTTTATATTACGGCAAATGTATAATTTTTCTCAAATTAAACAAACTTATTTTGTAAAATGCAAGGCGTAAAATTTTTTAAAAATATAAATTGAAACATTAACCGTTTGAAATTTAATATTTTATTTTTTATTTTTTTCGTTTTGATAGTGAATTTAAATAGCGTGATTTTTGATAGGAAAAACATTTCTCTTCCAAAATTATGGCACAAGGAATGATTTACTGTATCAGATGACACTTTGGCAAATGCTCAAAATCTTTTGATTTATTTGATTCTCAAATATACAACCTTTTTAGTTTCAAAAAAATCTTCGGTAAAAAAGTCGGATATGTTGTACAGTTGAACGTTTGTGAATGTAGCTAATTCTTCGCTCAAATCTCCTCCTTTTAGGTATAAAATTCCGTTTGGAAGTTCATGTTTGCCATCTTTTTTAACTTTGCCCTTGATCCATTTTACAAATTCAGGCATTTGGGTCACGGCTCGACTTACGATAAAGTCGAATTTTTTATCAATCAGCTCTACACGAGAGTTTATAGCAGTAACGTTCTCTAATCCAATTTCTTTCGCAACTTCTTTAACCACTTTTATTTTCTTTCCAATGGAGTCTACCAGCGTAAAATTCACTTCAGGAAACAAAATAGCTAATGGAATTCCAGGGAAGCCACCGCCTGTGCCTACATCCATTATGTCAGAGGAGGGATTGAAGACCTGAACTTTAGCAATGGCTAACGAATGCAGCACGTGACGTTCATAAAAAGAATCCATGTCTTTGCGTGAAATGACATTAATTTTCGTATTCCAGCTTCCGTAAACCGATTTTAGTGCTGCAAATTGTTCTTTCTGTTGCAGAGTTAAATCTTTAAAGTAGGTAAGAATATGTTCCATAAACTTTTATAACAAATTCAGAGGCAAATGTATGAAAAAACGACCGATTTTAATCTAATACATCCAAATATTTTAGTATTTTTGTAGCCAGTAATTAACAATTTTATTTCTATGCAACAATTTTTATCGGAACGCATCATCAATATGGAAACTTCAGCTACTTTAGCAATGGCTGCTAAAACGCGTGAGCTGAAGGCACAGGGCAAAGATATTATAGGTCTCAGTTTGGGAGAGCCTGATTTTAATATTCCTGATTTTATAAAGGAAGCCGCCATCGAAGCCATTCATCAAAATTACAGTAAATACTCTCCTGTAGATGGATATGCTGATTTGAAAGAAGCCATCTGTCAAAAATTTAAGCGTGATAATAATTTGATTTATAAGCCTTCGCAAATTTCTGTAGCTACGGGTGCAAAACAATGTTTAGCCAATGTAGCTTTGGTTATGATTAACTCGGGAGACGAAGTGATTTTCCCTGCTCCCTATTGGGTAAGCTACAAGGACATCGTGAAAATTGCGGAAGGAGTGCCAGTAGAGGTTTATACTACGATTGAAAATGATTTCAAAATGACTCCCGAGCAATTAGAGGCAGCGATTACTCCAAAAACTAAAATGGTGTGGTTCAACTCGCCTTGCAATCCAAGTGGTTCAGTGTACAGCCGTGAAGAGTTGGAGGCTTTGGCTGTGGTGTTGCGAAAACATCCAAATATATTTATTTTGTCCGACGAAATTTACGAATATATCAATTTTGTTGGTAAACATACCAGTTTCGCTGAAATTGAAGGTATGTATGAGCGAACTATCACCGTGAATGGAGTGTCAAAAGCGTATGCTATGACAGGGTGGAGAATAGGATATATAGGAGCTCCAGAATGGATAACTAAAGCCTGTACGAAAATGCAAGGACAAATTACCAGCGGAGCTAACTCAATTGCTCAACGAGCTACAATTGCTGCATTGAAAGCTCCTGTGAGCAATATTCAATACATGATTGATCAGTTTAAAAATCGAAGAGATTTGGTGTTGCGTTTGCTCGGCGAAATTGAAGGTTTCAAATTGAATGTTCCAGAAGGAGCGTTTTATGTTTTTCCGGACATTTCGTATTTCTTTGGTAAGACATTGCGAGGAAAAGAAATCAAAACTGCATCTGATTTTTCGTTATACCTGTTAGAAGAAGCAGGAGTTGCCACCGTAACGGGTGAAGCCTTTGGTGATGAACGTTGTATTCGTATTTCGTATGCTGCTTCAGAACAGGAACTTACAGAAGCGATTCGCCGAATTAAGGAATCGTTACAATAATTTTTTCAAAAAAAAGTTGAATAATTTTTTGGTAGTTTGAGAAAAAGTGCTACTTTTGCATCCGCATTCAAGCACTAAGGGTTCTTAGCTCAGCTGGTTCAGAGCATCTGCCTTACAAGCAGAGGGTCACTGGTTCGAATCCAGTAGGACCCACTTAGTCATAAATTTATTTAATGTTATTTTAGGGTTCTTAGCTCAGCTGGTTCAGAGCATCTGCCTTACAAGCAGAGGGTCACTGGTTCGAATCCAGTAGGACCCACTAAAATCTCAAAATTTGTTCGTTATATCGGGTTCTTAGCTCAGCTGGTTCAGAGCATCTGCCTTACAAGCAGAGGGTCACTGGTTCGAATCCAGTAGGACCCACAGAAAAAAATCTTCAAGTTTGCTTGAAGATTTTTTTGTTTATAATCGTAGATTATTTTGTTATTTTTATCTATTTGTTTAATTTTTAGTTGTTTAGGTGTTACAAAATACCGTTCAATTCATATTCATATATGGTATCATCACTGCTAAGTCCGTATATTTTTTTTAACTCTTCATCTACTGAAATGCCCAGTATGTATTCCTCAATTTCCAAAATATATTGTGGTTTTCCGTTCCAATCGAAAATTTCAATTGTGACAGGCTTGGGAATTTCATAAGATTCTTCCTCCACTTGGTCTAATTTTAAAGCAAAAATATGATTATAAGACGTGTCTACATCGCAGTAGTAAACGTGTTTTCCTACACCATCACTGTCTATTGCTTTTTCAGCCTCTGTTACTGAGCCTAAACATACGGAAAACGATTTTTCGGTATCAACCAAAGAAACAAAATTTATTTGATTTAAGGCTTCCATAGCCCCAACTATCCAAGTTTTATCATTTTTAGCAGCCCAAATACTTTGGTATAAAACTGTAAAATGCTTTGATGAGTTTGGATATATAGGTTTGTCAAAAACGGTAGTTTCAGTTATAGGATTAAAAAACGTAAGCCAATAGTTACTATTTTTCATCGTTTCTAACACGAAAAGAGAATCTTTTATAAAAAAAGCGTAGGCAGAAGCCTCGTTAAAACGAACTACCTCATCTATCTTTGCAGATTGGTTTGATATTGATTCCGAAACATTTAACAATTTCAACTTTCGAGAAGTCACATCGTTTATCCATAAACTATTCTTTTCGTTTCTTTGCTTAATGATTCGAGCATTGATTACATCATTTGGCCCCCCTCCCCTATTTAATACAGAGGCTTCCAAAACTCCTTTTTTATTGAAAATTTGAAGCAACCCTTTGGATTCTGAACTTTCTGGCACTCTCAGAAAAATATACTTTGAGTCATTAGCTATGCTAAAAGCTCCTAAAACGCTATCAATCAACACTTTTGATTTCGGTTTGATTCTTTGGACTTTTTCTATATTTTCTACCTTAATTTTCTCAGGTAGTACGGTTGCCCTTTCTTCCTTAGAACAGGAAAGAAAAACAAAAAAGAGCGGTAAAATAAAATATTTATTCATTGTGTACAGTTAAAAAAATCATTTTTATTTCAGTTCTTTAAAAATATTTAGGATAGCAATTAAAAAAGCGATAACAAACTAAAACTACAAAAAGGTCAAACGTACGCTATAAAAAATCAGAATAACTTATAAATTTAACAAAAATACACGTTTAAACCTACAATTTAAACTTAAATACAGTGCTATAATCCGTATTACTATTATCTATTGCGTAGAACTCCGTTCCATCTTCTGAAATCGTGTAGGTTTGAAACGTATTACGTATTACGTACCTTTTAAGCAACTCTCCTTCCGTGTCCCAAATTAGTAAATTTACGTTTGAATTTTTAGAAAATTCCTCTGGATTTTTATTCAGATAAGTAACATAGATTTTTCCCTGACGTATCAATGGTTTGCCGTAAAATATTTTTGTTTTTTCATCATAAAAATCGGTAATATTGGTATTAAAATCATCTGTTGTCCAAATTTCTTTTGCCAATTTAAAATTTTTGTAAATACGAATTAAAGGAATATTGGAGTAAAAAGAGAAAAATTGATCTTTTTCAGAATCAAACACGGTAGTTTCTTGAAAAAAAATGGCGTAATCAACATCTTCTCCTGCCTCAGACAGTTCAACGTTAGGAAAATTACCAAAATTTGAAACGAATTCTTGTTTACCAATATTATATATTGCGTAATTAGGTTTTTCAAACGATGGTTTAAAAGCAATTTTTTCTGTGTCTATTTCAATTATTTTGTTTGGGGCTACACTCAACGATTTAGAGCTTAATACCGATAAATCACCATTTTTAAGTCTTAAAGTTTTTATATCAAATACGTTAGCATTAACCTGAATAAGATTATCTTTACATTTAAAAAAATAAGGATTACACTCCTGAAACTCATTTACTCCGTTACCAAATTTCATACAAGAAAAATCTTTTTGCAAAGTTGTCTTATTTATGAAATCAAATACATTTTTAGAATAATTTGGAAGATTTATTCCTACAATCCATTGCCCAAAAGAATGAATTTCGGTAGGAAAAATAATAGAATCCAACTTTATTTCCTGTATGGACGTTATTTTTTCTTCCGAAATAGAAAAAACATCTATTCTATTTATGTCATTTTTTTTCTGACAGGAAAAAAACACCAAGAATACTATAGCATATATGAGTTTCATTGTTTTTCAATTTAAAGTTAAGGAATAAAGCATAGGCTAAACCTCAGCTTCTTTTACTTATTAAGGACAAATACTTATTCGTCTGGGGATTATATCCCCGTACGTACTTGCATCCATCACACGTTATAAATCGTGTCAATGAATGCTGTCCAAATATACCTGGACTTAGTTGATACTTTCTATAACACTCTTTAGGCGGAGTATCAGAATCGTCTTCTTCCCCGTTTTCGCTTTGAGCCAACTCTTCCAGATTAGCTAATGTTAACTCATTCAATTCAGTAGTATCCTTACTGACACTCTCACTAATTCCATAACCGCCTACCGCTACAATCCCAATAACTAATAGGCTTTTCAAAACATTTTTTTATGAGAAATTGATTTTTAATTTTATGGCTCGCAAGTTACAAAATATTTTTTAATTAACAAATATTTGTTTAAAAAGTGTTTCAAACGAAAGTGTTGTTATGAATTTTGCATCTATGGATTTTCGATTACTTCTTTTTTTAGTTATTCAAATTTTTAAATGCTATTTAAAATGTTAAAACTGGCTTTTTTTAGAAAAACACTTCTTTTTGTGTATTTGGAATAAAATTAAGGCTCCAATTCCAAAGAAAAGGACTAAAAATACCACCGAATTTCGCATATTGTTGGTCATTTGGTCAATGATACCGTAAATTCCCATACCGATAACAATACCAATCTTTTCTGAAACGTCGTAAAAACTGAAAAAAGAAGTTGTATCCTTTGTTTTTGGTAAATATGTGGAATAGGTGGAGCGTGAAAGTGTTTGAATGCCCCCCATGACCAACCCTACTAAGGTGGCTGTAGCGTAAAAATGCCAAGGTAGATAGATGCAATATGCAATCAAACAGATACAAATCCAAACACAGTTTAATACGATGAGAGTGAGGATTTGCCCCATCTTTTTTACGCTCCAAACTGTCAATTTTGCTCCTACAATGGCTATTAATTGAATTATCAGAATGCTGACTATCAATCCTATGGTGCGTTCTTCTGTATCTTTCCATTGAATTTCTTGCTCTCCGAAGTAGGTAGCGACAAGCATCACAGTTTGTACGCCCATGCTATATACAAAAAACGCTAAAAGAAATGTTTTTAGGAGTTTGTTTTCTTTGAGTTGCTGTTGTACGTTTTGCAATTCTTTGTAGCCATTCAACAGAAATCGTTTGCTGAATTTGTTGCGGTCAGTTTCAAAATTAGGTAAATGACGGAAAGAATACTGACTGAAAATAATCCACCAAAAGCCTACCGTTACAAACGAAATTTTCATTGCCGTTAAGGTGGCTTCTTCCTCAGAGCCTTCGATTCCAAAAACAGAAGGAAACATGACCATCGCTAAGTTGAATATCAGCAATATACACGAACCTATATAACCCATGATGAAGCCTTTTGCACTGACTTCATCGTACTGTTCAGGCAAAGCAATATCTGGCAAATAGGAATTGTAGAAGACGATACTTCCCCAGAAACCAATGACTCCGAACAGATAGCATAGCAATCCAAAATAAATATTTTCTAATGAAAACCAATACAAACCAATACAAGAAATAGCCCCCAAATAGCAGAAAAATTTCATGAATGTTTTTTTCTTCCCTAAGTAGTCGGCAATACCACTCAAAATGGGTGAAATTACTACAACTATCAAAAAAGCCAAAGCTGTAACAAAAGTAATTGCTGCAGTGTTTTTAACACTAAATCCGAATAAATCAATGTGAGTTATATTGGCAATTTTGAATAGTAAGCCGTAGAAAATCGGGAAAATTGACGATACTATGGATAAACTATATACCGAGTTTGCCCAATCGTAAAAAATCCACGCTTTTAGTAGCTTTTTATGTCCTCTGGGATGTTGCTCCATATTTTTTTATATTTAAAGAACCATCTCGACTTTCGAAAGAGTTCTTTTTCAGTAAAAAGTCGAGATAGTTCTTAATGATTTCATGTGGTGGTATGTAATTTTCAAAAGGATTAACCATTATTTTTTCACTTTAAACACAAGTGACTCCAGCGGAGCGATATCTACCCGCATTTTTCCAAAGCCATTGGCCACGTTTAGTGTGGTTTGTTTTGTTTGATATAAATCATCTGTTAGGGAGTAATTACCGTCATTTAAAAACCAACTTCCGATGATGAACTGAGGAATTTGCAAATCGAACCCAAAGCTATCGCTTTCACTGAAGTTAACGATGATAATCCATTGATTTTCTTCATCGCCACGTACAAAGGCGTAGACCTTATCGTTATAGAATTCAGTGTTTTCGCGGTTATATTTATGAATGTCGGCGTAAAATCCTGTAACGGGAATGTGCAATAGTCGTTTGTAGAAATCACGCAGATGTTTTTCATTGTCAGATAGTTGTCCTCCGTCAAATTGTTTGTTGTTCATCCATCGCTGGTGAGCAGGTACGCCAACGTAGTCAAAAATAGAAGTTCTGGAAGGACTGCCAAAACCACCTTTTTCAGCTCCTTTTTCACCTACTTCTTGTCCGAAGTAAATCATAATTGGAGCATCGCTGATGAGCGTTGAAACTGTCATTGCTGGTTTTGCCTTTTCAGGGTAACCTGCGAACTCTGGTGATGCGATGCGTTGTTCGTCATGGTTTTCCAAAAAGTGAAGCATATTTTTAGCAATGTCCGCCAATTCGTGTTGGATAGGAGCAATAGCATCAGTGGATCGGCCATAGGAAACGATACCCCGTAGGGTGTCATACAATTGAACTTTATCATAGAGATAGTCCATTTTTCCCTTATGAATATAATCACGATATGCTTTTGGATTGTAGATTTCGGCTAATAAAAAAGCTTCCGGATTTTTATTTTTGATATTTGAATTGAGATAACTCCAGAATTCTACAGGAACCATTTCAGCCATGTCAAAACGGAACCCATCCACTCCTAAATCTAACCAGAATAAGGTTATGTCTCTAAATTTTATCCAAGTATTCGGAACCGTTTTATCTTTCCAAAATTGGTAATGTTCGTGGTGATTTTTATCGTTGAAATCGTCCGAAAGTTCTGGAAAATCCTTAATTCCATCAGGTCTAACTCCAAAATTGAGTTTTACTGTTTCATACCAATCGTTGAAATCTGGTTTTGATTTTCGAGAACCGTTGCCAGTCCATTTGGCAGGAAATTCATGAAATTTTCCGTCAATCAACGGATGTTTTTCTCCTCCAAGAGGCTCGTAGCCAGTTGCATAGTTTGGAAGTTCGAAAGTTTCGTTTGGATTGTAGTAAAAGTTATTGTTTACGTGATATGCTACCGAAGTGTCATCATCTTCTCCGAATCCTTTTACGCCTTTGGGTTTTGAAACGCTTTCATATTTTCTTGCTACGTGATTAGGAACAATGTCAATAATGACTTTCAATCCGTGTTTGTGGGTGCGTTCTACCAAATCTTTAAATTCCTGTAATCGATTTTCAGGATTTTCTGCCAAGTCGGGATTTACATTGTAGTAGTCTTTAACAGCATAGGGCGAACCTGCACGTCCTTTTACTACTTCTGGATCGTCATTGCTGATTCCAAAAGCCGTGTAATCATTTACTAAGGCATGATGTGGGACGCCCGTAAACCAAATGTGAGTAACTCCTAAATCCCTGATTTCCTCTAAGGCTTTGTCAGTAAAATCAGAAAACTTCCCAACTCCATTTTCTTCTTTTGTTCCCCAAGGTTTGTTGGAGGTATTAGTGTTTCCAAACAGACGCGTAAATACCTGATAGACTACCTTTTTCTCGTTTTTTTTCATCTCTTTTGTTGCTTTTTCTTCTATTGTGCTTTTACAAGCGGTTGCAAAAAAAAGAAAAATTAGTGTAGCAAACACAATTGCGGTTGTATTTTTTTTCATAAATAGATTTTTTGTAGGCAAAGATACGGATTTTAATTTTTGTTTTTGAGGTTGATTTGATTCTTCTTGTAATAAATTTAAAGAGGCAACTAAACTATGCTCCCAATGTTTTATTTTAATCATTAAACCTTGGAGATTTAATCTCAAATTTCTCACGCTACACATTAGAAAGTATTTAATCCATTGACAGAGGATAAGTATCAAAGTTCGAATATAATACCTGTATACAGTGGTTTGGACTCCATTTTTGAAGTCAAATATTTTCTAAATCTTTTTGCATAAACCATGAAAAAAACTATATTTGTCGAGAAATACAAAAACGATAAATAATGTCAAATATTCAACAGTTAACAGACCTTACTACGCAGGTGCGTAGAGATATTTTAAGAATGGTTCACAAGGTAAATTCAGGACACCCGGGCGGTTCGTTAGGTTGTACTGAATTTTTAGTTTGCCTCTATAACGAATTGATGGAAATCAACACCAATTTTGAGATGGATGGCAAAAATGAAGATCTCTTTTTCCTTTCAAACGGGCATATTTCCCCTGTATTTTACAGCGTTTTAGCTCGAAGAGGTTATTTTCCTATTAGCGAATTAAACACGTTTCGTTTGCTAAATTCTCGTTTGCAAGGACACCCAACGCCACACGAAGGATTGGAAGGCGTTCGTATTGCTTCAGGATCTTTAGGACAAGGGCTTTCAGTTGGGATTGGAGCAGCACTGACCAAAAAGCTCAACGGCGATACACATTTGGTGTACACTCTTCATGGTGATGGCGAATTGCAAGAAGGACAAATCTGGGAAGCTGCAATGTATGCTGGAGGAAAAGGTGTTGATAACCTGATTGCTACTGTTGATTACAACAAAAAGCAAATCGACGGAAGCACGGATAACGTTCTGCCTTTAGGTGATTTACGTGCTAAATTTGAAGCCTTTGGTTGGCAAGTAATTGATATTGAGAAAGGAAACAACATCACTTCTGTTTTGGAAGGAATGAAAAAAGCCAAATCATTGACAGGCAAAGGAAAACCTGTATGTGTGCTTTTACATACCGAAATGGGCAATGGTGTTGATTTTATGATGGGAACTCACGCTTGGCACGGAAAAGCTCCGAATGATGAACAACTCGCCAAAGCTCTCGCACAAAATCCTGAAACATTAGGGGATTACTAAAAACCTCACCATAATTTATATGACTTCTATTTGAAATGAAAGAAACAACATTCGATTTTTTAGAAAAACTGAAAGGAGTAATGAACTTTGTTATCTTTGATATTAAAGGTAGCACTTTCACGTTACTAACTTTGGTGTATTTGATTGTGTCGAGTGTACTACTCGTGTTTCTGGCTAAAAGGCTGACTCATTTTTTGGAATACAGGTTTTTTGCTACTCGTATTGCTGAGAGAGGAAATCGGTCGGCTATTGTTACTATTATCAGATACTTAATTTTAGTCTTTGGATTCTTATTCATTTTTAAATCAGCAGGGTTTGAATTAGGAGCGTTTAGTTGGCTTTTAGGAGCTTTGGGGGTCGGTTTGGGATTTGGTTTACAGAATATAACTAATAATTTCATTTCAGGAATCATCATTTTGTTTGAACGACCTATAAAGGTAGGTGATAGAATCCAAGTGGGGGATATTTCAGGAGATGTAGTCGCTATTTCTATGCGTTCCACCAGAATCATCACAAATGATAATATTTCGGTAATTGTACCTAATTCTCAGTTTATTAATGGCAATGTAACCAATTGGTCGCACAATGATAGATTGGTTCGTTTTCATTATCCGATTGGGGTCTCTTACAAAGAAAATCCGCAAAAAGTTAAAGATATCGTTCTAAAGATAGCTAATGATCACCATGGGGTACTTAAAGAACCTGCTCCTGCTCTTTGGTTTGTAGAGTATGGAGATAATTCCCTCAATTTTGAATTAGTTGTATGGACATCTACTTACATACAGAAACCTGTAGTACTCAAAAGTGAATTGTATTACATTATTTTTGAGGAATTCGCTAAACATGACATCGAAATACCTTTCCCGCAACGTGACATTCATATCCGTTCGGGCTTAGAAAACTCAAAGCAACTTTAAACATTAGATGTTTATAACAGAAACATAAAAATATAAAAAAACTTAGTTTTCATTGAATAAATTTTAATGTAAAAACATTATGAAAGTATCAAAATTAGCACAAAATTTAATCGGTTCTGAGATTGTAAAGATTGGAAACGAAGTAAACGATCTCAAAGCCAAGGGCGAAAAAATCACAAATTTAACCATTGGGGATTTGGATTCGAATATTTATCCCATTCCCAATGAGCTTAAAAAAGGGATTCAACAAGCGTATGCCGACAATCTTACGAACTATCCTCCTGCGAGTGGTATCCTTTCGCTTCGGGAAAATGTTTCAAAAGACCTCAAACAACGTTACGCATTGGAGTACTCGGCGAAAGATATTCTTATCGCGGGAGGTTCGCGTCCGTTGATTTACGCAACCTTTAAAACCATTGTAGATGAGGGCGATAAAGTGATTTATCCTGTACCTTCGTGGAACAACAATCACTATTCGTATTTGAATTCTGCTCAGAAAATAGAACTGGAAGTTAAGCCTGAAAATAACTTCTTACCTACGGCGGAAGAGCTACGTCCGCACCTGAAAGATGCCGTTCTGTTAGCACTTTGTTCGCCACTTAATCCGACAGGAACGATGTTTTCCGAGCATCAACTCAGAGAAATTTGCGAACTTATTGTGGAAGAAAACCGCAAACGTGGAGCCGACGAAAAGCCCCTTTACTTGATGTATGACCAAATTTATGCGATGCTTACCTTCGGAGAAAAACACTTTAATCCGGTAAGTTTGGTCCCTGAGATGAAGCCTTATACCATATTTATCGACGGTTCTTCCAAATGTTTTGCGGCTACGGGCGTTCGCGTGGGCTGGGCTTTTGGTCCTTCGGAAATCATCGGAAAGATGGCGGCTCTACTTACACACGTTGGGGCGTGGGCTCCAAAACCTGAACAACAGGCGATGGCTCAGTTCCTTACTAACACAAAAGCGGTTGACGCGTTCGTAAATGATTTCAAAGGGAAGATAAAACATAGTTTAGAAACCCTGCACGAAGGCATTCAAGTATTGAAACAAAAAGGATATGCGGTGGAGAGTATTCGTCCGATGGGAGCTTTGTATTTGACCATTCAGTTGGATTATGTTGGGAAAACTACACCGAAAGGCGACAAACTTAACGATACAACCGACTTGGTTTTCTATCTGATTAAGGAAGCAGGAATGGCATTAGTTCCGTTTTCTGCCTTTGGAAATAGCCGAACAATGCCTTGGTTTAGAGCTTCGGCGGGCGGATGTTCGTTGCAAGATATTAAGGACGTTCTCCCAAGATTAGAGAAAGCCTTAAGCGAATTGAAATAGAAAAACAACAATCAAACGGAGCAAAGTTTTCAACGAAAAAAAGCATAAAATCAGACTTTGCTCCGCTTATTGGTTTCAAATCTCAACTAAAATCATCACATCTTATATATATTATAAACTTTAAAAAACTTATTATTATGGCAGTAAAATACAATATCGTAGAAAGAAAAAACCTTTTAGACAAAGAAGCTAAACCTAAATTTTATGCAAGTGCAAAAGCAGACGGCGAAATATCTTTCCGTGCTCTTGCTAAAGAAATTGCGACAGGTTCATCAACCGTGTCGGACACAGATGTTTTAGCAGTATTAAATGATTTGACCAAAGTATTAGTAAAACATCTTTCGGAAGGACGTATCGTTCGGTTAGGCGACTTCGGGAGTTTCAGAATTACTATCTCAAGTGAAGGTGCAGAATCCTCGGAGAAATTTAATCCTGCTTTAATTAAAAGCAATAAAATTCAGTTTACACCCGGAGTGGATTTAAAGGAAATGCAACGCGTTATCAAGTACGAAAAATATAAAAAATAGTTTTCTTTTCGGAAAGAAGTATAGATTTGTTGTTATACAGATAGATATATTATTAAAATTATATGTATATATCTTATCAAAAAAGTATATATAAGTTTCTGAAAATATATATACAAGTTGACTAAGTTTTATATATAAAATATATAACTTATATGTTTAAGTTGTAAGTTTGATTGTTTTTTATGTTCAATAATAAATACAAATGATTAAAAATGAGTTACAAAATATCCTTTCAAGAAAGAGCAAGGTTAAGTATGGAGAATCTATCCAAACAATCGCCTGTTACCTTAGAAGAAGCTCGGAAACAAGTACAATGGTTGAAAGAAAAGAGCAAAACAAAAGTAAGGAAACGGAGAAACTCTGCCAATGGATATTAAGTTTTAGTTCTCATTTGTATAATGATTTTTTGTAAATAACATATATAATTATAAAGGACAAATAAAGTCTTTTAATATAACAATGAAAGAAATACAAAAACATCAAGAGGATATTGTAGCGGCTTGTAAGAAATACAAAGTAAGTTCTTTATATGCCTTTGGTTCAGTAACTCGGGAGGATTTTTCTAAGCAGTCAAGTGATATTGATTTATTAGTGGTATTTCAGCCTATTGATTTACTTGATTATGCCGATAATTATTTCGATTTATTGTTTGTTTTGCAAGGTATTTTCAATCGGAAAGTAGATTTAGTTACCGAAAAATCCTTGAAAAATCCTTACTTTATAGAAGAAATAAATAAAACAAAACAACTTATTTATGCCGAAGCAAGTTAATAAATGGCTTTATGATATTCTTACAGCTATAGAAGAAATTGAGTCGTATTTTGATGAAAATCCTAAGGATTTTGATTACTTTTCAAGTAATGGAATGTTGAAACGTGCCATTGAAAGAGACTTAGAAATTATAGGCGAAGCTGTAAATCGAATATTAAAAGTAGCACCAAATACAGAAATTACTAATGCAAGAAATATCGTTGGATTACGCAACCAAATTATACACGCTTACGATAATATTCAGGACGAAATCATTTGGGGGATAGTCATCAAAAACATTCCTTCACTGAAAGAAGAAATAAAATTATTAATTAAAAATGAATAAAATACGATTATGAAATATACAGACACAGGAAAAAAGGATACTCGAAGCGGCTTCGGGGCGGGATTGGCTGAGCTTGGGCGTACCAATCCTAACGTAGTGGCACTTTGTGCTGACCTTATCGGGTCGCTCAAAATGGAGAAGTTTATTGAAGAAAACCCTGAGCGTTTCTTCCAAATTGGTATTGCAGAAGCCAATATGATGGGCATCGCAGCAGGACTTACCATAGGAGGAAAAATTCCGTTTACGGGTACATTTGCCGCATTTTCAACCGGAAGGGTGTATGACCAAATCCGTCAGTCGATTGCATATTCGGGCAAAAATGTAAAGATTTGTGCTTCACACGCAGGACTTACCTTGGGGGAAGATGGAGCAACACACCAAATTTTAGAAGACATCGGTCTGATGAAAATGCTTCCCGGAATGGTAGTTATCAATCCGTGTGATTATAATCAAACCAAGGCGGCTACTATTGCCATCGCTGATTATCAAGGTCCGGTTTACTTACGTTTCGGGCGTCCGACTGTAGCAAATTTTACTCCGGAAGACCAAAAATTCGAAATCGGAAAAGGTATTCTTCTCACAGAAGGGAAAGATGTAACTATTGTTGCTACAGGACATTTGGTTTGGGAAGCCTTACTTGCTGCCGATGAATTGGAAAAGCAAGGTATTTCCGCTGAAGTAATTAACATTCATACTATCAAGCCTTTGGACGAGGAAATTATTTTAAATTCCGTAAAGAAAACCAAATGTATCGTTACTTGTGAGGAACACAATTACTATGGAGGATTGGGCGAAAGCGTAGCTCGTGTACTTACACAAAGGTTCCCTATTCCACAAGAATTCGTAGCGGTGAATGACACATTCGGAGAATCAGGAACACCTTCCCAGCTAATGAAAAAATACGGACTCGACAAAGATGGCGTACTAAAAGCTGTAGAAAAAGTATTAAAACGTAAATAGTTTGTTTTTTAAGTTTATACTTTTTAACTTTGCGACTGAACAAGTAAGAAAATATGTTATGAAGAAGATTTTTGCAATTGTATTATTGATTGTCGGTATTTTCGGCGGTTATAAAGGTTATCAAGTAATTGATGATAGCTCAAAAGGAATAGAGTTAGCAGGGTTTGAAATTAAAGCTGAAGACAAAGACTCTAAAACAATGGGGTACGTTTATTTAGGTCTTGGTGTAGCTGCTCTTGTTGGAGGTATAGTTCTTTTATCAAGAAAAAAATAAACATCACTAATTTATTGAAGTCATAAACGGGCTGAGAGTTAATACCCTCAGCCCGTTTATTTTAAATTGGTACATTTTGCGAAAGAATTTTATTAACTTACACCAAATCGAGCGGCTGTATTGAGTTTTCCGATAAGGCTTTTAGCCACTAAGTTAGTGTATGTTTTTTTTCGATATTTTGTGATAGGTTGAATTCCTATGATACTATTTGTGATAAAAAGTTCATCCGCTTTTTGTAGTTCGAAAGGAGAAATTGATGTTTCAATAACTTCAAATTCAGGGATTTTTTTTAGCAAATTAAGAAGTACTTTCCGAGTAATACCATTGATGCAACCGTCGGTTAGGGGAGGAGTTTTGAGTTTATTACCTTCCACCATAAACAAGTTACCGTTCAATGCTCCTGCAACATTCTTGTTACTGTTCAGTAAGATGCAATTTTGATAGTCGTTTTCTTTGGTAAAAACACTTCCTATGATATTAATAATCCGATTCGTGTGTTTTACATTAGCTAATAAATCAGGTTGTAGGTAAAAATCTTTAAAAAGTTCTACCTCGTAGGGTGTTTCATGCAATTCATAGAAAATAGACGAGATAGGATGTACTTCGATGAGGTAGTCAACATCATTTGTATGGGGAGTGTAAAGTCCGCCATTTTTTCGAGACACGGTCATCCTAACTCGTGTGGGGGTGTTGTTTAATTCATTGATATTTAATGTTTTTAGAATTTCATTTTCAAGAAATTCTAAAGTAAAATTCATAGGAATTTCCATTCGTAGGATACGCATACCTGCCATTAATCGTAGGTAGTGTTCCTCCCAAAAGACTAATTTTTGATTAGTATATTTAACAGTATCGAAAACAGCATCGCCATATTTGAAACCTCTGTTTTCACATGACAAAATAAGTTCCTCGGAAGATAGAAATGTCCCGTTGTAGTTTATTTTCATATAGTTATAATTAATTCTAAGCAGTACCTAAGGCGTGTCGAAGTTCGGTTACTTGGTTTTCCCACAACATTTTAGATTCTTCCAAATCATTGGGTTCGGCAAAATCTACCACGACTAATGAAACATCTTGAGTTAATTCATCGACCATAATTTTTAGTTCAAAATAAGAGTCGTCACCGCAGTCTAACCAACGGAATTTGATTGATTCATCCATTTTTTTGCGAAGTAATCGGGCTTTTTCCTGAGTGTCATCCCAAATAAAAGTATAAATCTCACCTCTTGAATTTACATCGTCAGCATACCATTCCGAAAGTCCAGAAGGTGTGGAAATATACTGATACAGCATTTGTGGAGAAACCTGAATGACAAATTCCATTTCATATTTTACCTTTTTCTGCATGTTGTTTATGTGATAAGATATTAATGAGGGCAATATATGTCTTTTAATTTAATATACCAACTTTTTAACATTTAATTTTGTGATTTTTGTGTAGACACGGTGATTTCAATCACACTTTCAATCTTTTACCGATTTATTTTTTATCGTAATAAAATAATTTTGGTAGTGTTTCCCAAAGTATGATACTCAAATCCACCCAAAATTGATGTAGAAAAACACAATTTCAAAGGCTTTTATATGGTTTTCAAACTTTTTTGAAAAACAACAAGTTTTCCTCACCGCTCGGCGTATCCGATGTCTCAAAAGTGTGTTGTTTCCTTCAATATCAGTAGTGTATTTTTTACCTACTTTATGTGTATATTCTTGAAAAACAGACGCAAAAGCTTCCCAATTGTCTGTACAAATCTCATCAAAACTAACGCCCAATTTCTTCAATTTCTCACGAAGTTTTTGGGCTGTTTTTATGTTTCGTTTGCCCCATACCCACGCTACAATTTCCTTTGTTTCAGCAGAATAAGCATAAATCAACCACTTTTTATTCTTCTTTTTTCCCACAAAAGTCCAAAGTTCATCAACTTGTAACGATTTGTATTTGTTTTGTTTGGGTTTGATTTCTCGATTGAAATTTACCAAAACCGAAAGTACTTTTTTGATGCTAACTTTTTCAATTTCAGCAATATCACGAATACCTACATTTCTTGCCAAAAGCAAGAGAATTTTCGCAGCAATATGCGAAGCCCAACCTTTGTAGGTCAGATTATGATCGCCGATAAATTGGCGTTTACAGGTTTTGCAAAGATAGTTTTGTTTTTTGTTCTTTTTATTCCCATTTTTGACTATCTTTGTGCTTTGACAATTGGGGCAATGGAGTTTAATTGTTATTAGCATTCAACAAAAATACAACTTTATTCCCTGATTGTCAAATTTTTATACCATCATACTTTTTAAAACACGACCATAATTTTTAATTTTGCAACACCTCTAATAGTGGTATTCTGCGGTATAAAACTTTCAGCCGATGTTGAAGGTCACTCCGTATTTTTATAGTAACAAACAAAAACTTGGATTAATTTTATAGGATGAAAAAATATTTTTTAATAGGATTACTGAGCGTTTCATTGTGTAGTTTAGCACAAGAATCTCTTCCTTTGGCTGTTCAACAAAAAAATGAATTGGATCAGAATTCATGGGTCAAAAATGTCCCATTTGAAAGAATATATACCCCTGAAATAGGTAATCAAATCAACCATTTTGATATTCGGAAGGATAATCCATTGGAATGGATGGTGGCACCTGCTTCGGGCGGATTATGGCTCAGTAAAGATGCAGGGATTACTTATGAAAATATCTTTCAAAATCAGCCTACACAACAGATAAAAACTTTTGCTGTGCATTGGGGTAAAGGTATTATTTGGGTGGCAACTCCCTATGGACTTTTTACTTCAAAGGATAAAGGTAACTCATGGTTTTTTGGTGGATTGCCCGAATTTAAAACCATTGAATCTGTTCACATAAACCCTCGGAATACGGATGAAGTAGTGGTTGCAGTTTTGGGAAATCCGTTTGATGCAGATGAAAAACGAGGTGTTTTCAAAACTTCGGATGAAGGCAAAACGTGGCAACATAGCTTGTTTGTTGGAAATAGAGCAGGTGTTAGCCAAATTATAGACACTCCTAATGGGCAAACACTATTTGCTTCGGTGTGGCATGACGAATCTACCACTTGGAAATCAATTTCTTACGGAAGTATGAGTGCTGTTTATAAGAGTGAAGATTTTGGGACTTCGTGGTCAAAGGTGTCTACAGATGGATTTTTGAGTGGCAACTTTATCGGTAAAATAGGATTAGCTGCTCATGGTGATGAGAAGGTCTATGCAGTGGTGGATAATAGAGGTTCAAAAACAAGGTCTGTAGCCACTCGGAATCTTGCTAAAATAACCAATATACATTTATTGGAACGCGATTTCGAAGCAATGAATAAAACAGATTTTTTAAATTTAGATGACAATAAACTCAATGCTTTTTTACATGCCATAGGGCAAGATAAAAAATATACTGCTCAAAATCTGAAAGATATGATTTCGGCTGAAATAACTTCACCTGCTCGGTTGATGATTTTTTTGGGAATTCGTCAACAGGAAGTCATAGGAGCTGAGGTTTATGTAACTTCCGATGGTGGAAAAACATGGCAAAAAACACATTCTCAACCTTTGGAAGATGTTTTTTATCAAAATGGAAACCAGTTTGGAGCTATTACTGTTGATCCTAATAATGATAAGCATCTTTTTATTGGGGCTTATCCTTTATTGGAATCTCTTGATGGGGGAAAGTCGTGGCAAAGTAAACATAACGTTTCTCTCGACGATAGTTTTGAAAAGATTTATTATCGAAATAATACGCTTTACGCAACGTCTAAAAAAGGTTTAGCAATTTCATATACTCAAGGTAAAGATTGGATTTTTAGGAATGTGCCTCAATCTGTTTCATTCACTAAGATAGGATATGATAAGCATCAAAAATCGCTGTTTTTAGCCAGTGAGCAAGGTGTTTTTATGAGTAAAAATAATATTTGGACAAAAATATCATCACAGCGACAGCTTTTTGGCTCTGAAAACGATATATATGTAGGCAGTGGAAATGGTATTTTTTATCGTTATAATGTAGAAAAGAATACTTTTTTACGCTTGAAGTCTTTATATACTTCAGAAAATAAAGCCCCTTTACGTTTTGGTAAACAGACTCCTTTATTGGTTTCTCAGCACAACAGTGATGTACTATATGTAGGAAGTAATAAAATGCGTTTTTCATCAGATAGAGGACAAAATTGGCGTACTATTTCTGAAGATTTGACTATTGGTTCGAAAAAAGGGAACGATATTTATGCTACTATTTCAGCTATTGCCGAATCGCCTTTGAGTGTTGGATTGCTCTATGTAGGTAGCGACGACGGTACGATTCATATAACCGGCAATGGAGGGACTACATGGCAAAGCATGTATTCTAACTCTAATGCATTTAAAGTTAATAATTTAGTTGCGTCTAAACATCATCAAAAACGTGTGTTTGCAACCTTTTCTCACCCTAACAAAACGAATCCAGAGCCTCTGATATTTATGAGTGAAGATCAGGGAGTTACGTGGACTGAACTTCGTAGCAATTTGCCCGATGGACGTATTAATATCGTTAAGGAAGATCCTAAAAATGAGCAAATTATTTATTTAGGTACTGATAGTGGGTTATATGTTTCTTTCAATTTAGGGGAGAGTTGGCACTCTTTTGGAAGTTTACCAGCGACAGGTATCTTAGATGTATTTATTAACGATGGTACGAGTGAGATTTTAGTGTCCACGGCAGGATATGGGGTATTCAAATCATCACTTGAGGTAATTCAACCGCTTCGTGTTGCAATTGTTGCACAAGATTTCTTTCCGCTACGAGAAAAAGTTCGGGTTGAACATTCTAATCGTTGGGGGAATACTTGGAGTGATTGGGAATCTGCTGAATTGCCAATAACCCATTTTGAAGTTTTTGCGTCCAAAGAGATGAAGTTGCAAATCAAAATTATGAAAGGAAAAGTAACTTTACAATCATTTACCTACAAGACCTCAAAAGGATTTAATTACATTCCGTACGACATGACCATTTCATCGGTAGGGAAGGTGATGTTTGAACGAGTTGCCAAACGTATTTCTTTAGAAACAGCTTCTGATGGAAGGGTTTATTTGCCAAAAGGAGAATATACAATTGTTTTTTCTGTTGAAGGAGGCTTTGACGAAGAGCGAATTTTGGAAATATACTAAAATATATTTCTAAAACTTTTGATATTATTTGTAAAGGTGTACTTTTGTAGTTCAGAATCTTAATGACCAAAATATGACCATATTATGAAAATAGCACTTCTTGGATACGGTAAAATGGGAAAAACCATTGAAAAAATAGCTTTAGAAAGAGGACACGAAATAGTTTTGAAAATTGATAGTGCGGATGCGGTTTACGATGTTTCTACTGTTGATGTAGCAATTGAATTTAGTACGCCTGACAGTGCATTTAACAATATCAGTAATTGTATTAAGCACCGAGTTCCCGTAGTTGCAGGAACCACAGGTTGGTTGAAAGATTATGATAAAGCCGTAGCAATGTGTGCTGAAAATCAAGGAACTTTCTTATATGCTTCAAATTTTAGTGTGGGCGTCAACGTGTTCTTTGCTCTCAATAAAACCTTGGCTAAGTTGATGGCTTCACGTAAAGAGTATGCTGTTTCCATTGAAGAAATTCATCATACACAAAAATTAGACGCACCCAGTGGTACCGCAATTACTCTGGCAGAAGGGATCATAGAAAAATCAGATAAAACGGGATGGAAATTAGATACTGCCCCAAAAAATGAGATCCCAATAAAGGCGAAACGTATTGAAAACGTACCAGGAACGCATACGATAATCTATGAAAGTGAAGTTGATACCATTGAAATAAAACACACAGCCCATAATCGGAATGGATTTGCTCTTGGAGCCGTACTTGCTGCCGAATGGATCGTAGACAAAAAAGGAGTTTTCTCTATGAGTGATGTTTTGGGAGTGTAATGTGTTAATAATTAGGTTTGTGTATTTCAAATAGAATCTATCTATAATACATAAAAATATAGGAATAAATTAAGAAGATGAACCATAAAGGTGCAACAAATAAGCACAGTAGATAATCGCATAGTAAAGAAGAATATACAAAAAATTAAACAACTAAAATGGATTGCAAAATTATATTTTCAGATGTTGATGGAACGCTACTTAATGGTGAAAGAACTATTTCTGAATCAACTATTTATGAAGTTAATCGCTTGAAAGACACGGTACCTTTTATATTGGTTTCTTCACGAATGCCTCGGCAGATGCGTTATTTACAAAATTTGTTGAAAACCATTGATTATCCTATGATAGCGTACAATGGAGCTTTGGTATTGTCCGATGATGGTCAGGTACTTCATTCCACTGAAATAGATATCACTCTGGTTGAGCAAATTGTCCAACTCAATGAACAACAGTTTAACGGCAAGATACATATTAGTTTGTATCATAATGATTTATGGTATGTACCTGACTATGATTTTTGGGCTCAACGTGAGGAAAACAATACGAAAACTACTCCAGAAATACGTTCAAATTCTCAAGTTATTACCGATTGGAAGGAACAAAATATAGGAGCTCATAAAATTATGTTAATGGGGGATGCTATGCTGATTGAGGAGATGTTCACTATATTAAACTCACAATTTGGACAAAATTTACATATTTATCGTGCTAAAGATACGTATATCGAAGTTTCTGACTTAAAAGTGTCAAAATTGACAGGTATTCGAGTGCTTTTGGAACATAAATATCCATTTACGTTGGATGAATCAATGGCTTTTGGTGATAATTATAATGATTTGGAAATGCTTCAAGGGGTAAAATATGGAATTGCCGTAGGAAATGCACGTCAGGAGGTGAAAAAAATAGCTTATGGAGTTACATTTCATCATAAAGAAGATGGAGTTGCACGGTATTTAGCTTCTTTTTTTCACAGTTAATGGATATTTTTTCACAAAAAAGTAGGTTTCGTTGTAACATAAATTTTGCAGATATTATTTATTTTTATATGTTTGCAAAAAATATATTACAAAAATGAGAAAAAGTTTTTTAACAGTAGTAACCTTACTTTTCGGAATGACAGCGGTTTATGGACAAGCGTACATTTCTGTTAGCGGAGGTTATGGATTTGAAGCCAACAAAAAAGTGGTTGGACGTGAAGTAACGGCAAGTGGTGTAAGCGAATTAAAAGGGAGCTACGGAGCTGGTCTTCAGACACAATTGCGAGGAGGTTATTTTTTTACAAAACGTTTAGGAGTCGAGTTATCTGTAGGATACCTACACGGAGAAGATGTTAAAACAAACAAATCTCCTTTGGTGGATATGAAAGCACGTGGAAGAGCTTTTGGAGCTTCGCTATCGGCAGTATTTAATGTGACTGAAAATATATATCTAAGGGCAGGAGGTGTTACCAAAATTGGTGGAAAAACAGAAAGTTTTACCAGTTTAAATGCAACAATTCCTGGAATACCACATACTCCATCAAGTTCTTTCATACCTATGGTCCCTTTAAAAGTTGATTTCCAAACTGATTTTCACGGAAAAGTTCCTTTTGGTTTTATAGGAGGTTTGGGATACAGACTTAAACTCAGTGATAATGTTTCACTTTTTGTTGAAGGGGAATATCTAATGGTCAATGTAGGTAGAAAAACATCAAAATTGGATAATTTTTCAGCAACTATTGCGGGCAAATCAATTTCTTATGAGCAATTTAAAACAATGGCAACAGCCATGGCTCAGACTCCTGCTGGGGCTACTTTCCAATCATTATTACCACTTATTGAACAAGAATACGATTGGTCTGATAAAAATCCACCTGCAGCGCCTTACTCATCAATAGGAGTTAATTTTGGATTGACATACACGTTATAAGAAATATTTTTTAGCTGATTTTTTGAATACAGAAGAGGATTTAGCTATTAACAATTTCGGGAAGTTTCTAACATTCAGTTAGATAACTTTCCGAAGTTTTTTTATTTTTAAAGCTGTTTTCATTTATGCAAAGTTTTTAAAAAAAGTAGTATATTTGCCTGTAGCTTTATTATTTCAAATTTTAACTAATGAGTTTACTAAGAATAAAGGATATAAGACGTGATTTCAAATTGGGTAGTGAAATTCTTCACGTACTAAAGGGGATTGATTTAATCATTGAAAAAGGTGAATATGTTGCTCTTATGGGGCCTTCAGGTTCTGGAAAATCCACGTTGATGAATATTTTAGGTTGTTTGGATACACCTACATCGGGAGAATACATTCTCAACGGGAAAGATGTGAGTAAAATGTCGGATGCGGAACTTGCCGATATTCGTAATAAAGAAATTGGTTTTGTATTTCAAACATTTAACTTAATGCCACGAACCACGGCTTTGGATAATGTTGCTTTACCGATGGTATATGCTGGTGTAGGTAAAGAAAAACGTAGTGAGAGAGCCAAAGAAGTACTTCAACTTGTTGGACTTGGTGACCGCATGATGCACAAGCCCAATGAACTCTCCGGAGGGCAACGACAGCGTGTAGCTGTAGCTAGAGCTTTGGTAAATTCTCCTTCTATTATTTTAGCTGATGAGCCTACTGGAAATTTAGATTCTAAGACTTCCTATGAAATCATGGCCTTGTTTGACGAAATTCATAGCAAAGGAAACACCGTCATTTTGGTAACTCACGAAGAGGATATAGCTCAACATGCACATCGAATTATTCGTTTGAGAGATGGACTTATTGATAATGACACCCGAAAATAATGTAATTAATCATGGAATTATTTATTTATGTAACCATCGGATTGGCTGTCGCTTTTGTATTGGTTGTTTGGAATAATAAAAACAACCGAAAAAAGTTGAGTAGTCGAAAAAATAGGAATTTCAGACAAAATTACGAGCAAAAAAAAGAAAAAGTTAAAAAATAAGAGCTAGTAAAAGTTCATTTTTGATAGTGTTTGTCATTCTCGCCCAAAAATCTTTGACTTTTCAGATGTTTCTTTTTGTAACTAATTTGATTTAAAAAGACAATCCTTGAAACCCTGCGGAATAATCTCTGTCAAAAAGTGTTTTTTCGTTTTTTACGATGGGAGTAGATCTCAGAAGACTTTGGTTGAGTGAAAGTGTCGACTGATAATCTGTAATTTATAATTTTTTATGAAATCAAACATATTTTGAGAGTAATTCGAAAGATTTATCCTGACAATCCACTACCCGAAAGAATAAATCTCGGCAGGAAAGATAATAGAATCTGATTTTATTTCTTGTATAGACGTAATTTTTTCTTCCAAAATAGAAAAAACATCTATTTTATCTACACTATTTTGTATCTGACAAGAAACAAAAACAAAAAACAAGAAAATGTATGCGTATTTTATCGTTTTCATGAGAAATAAATTAAACGACTGAAAAACTAAATTAGAAAATGAACTTAAACCTATTTTGCAATAAACGAGTACTTCAGGTACATTGCAAAGGTAACTAGTTACTTTCACGAAAAAACAAAACGTCCTACTACAAAATGACATTTACTACACTTTTCTCCATACGTGGAATAGAAAAATAAATAACTTACCAAACACTTTACATAAAGTATTTTTTGTATGAAAATCAATAAATTAAACTAAGAATAAAAGTGTTAAATTAATTTTTACCCATAATCCTACGTAACAACACTTCTACTTCAGAGTTTTTTTTACTACTTTTGCCAAAAAATTAACCGATGAATTTTGATATTAAAGAAATTATATCTGCTACAATGGTACTTTTTGCTGTGATTGACATCATTGGTAGTATTCCGATAATCATTAATTTACGCCAAAAAGTGGGGCATATTCAATCAGAAAAAACAGCTATTGTAGCAGGACTGTTACTAATTTTGTTTTTATTTTTAGGAAAGGAGATTCTGAACCTTTTTGGAGTAACAGTAGAGTCCTTTGCCGTGGCGGGTGCTTTTATTTTATTCTTTCTGGCTTTGGAAATGATTTTGGGAATAACACTTTACCGTGACGAGGAACCTCAAACAGCTTCAATCGTTCCGTTGGCGTTTCCCTTAGTTGCAGGTGCTGGATCTCTCACCACTGTTTTGTCCTTACGAGCTGAATTCCAAGTGGAAAACATAATTGCAGGAATTCTTATTAATATTATTTTCGTATATTTTGTTCTAAAATCTTCAAAAAAGATAGAAAAAATATTAGGTAAGCAAGGTATCAGCGTGATTCACAAAATATTTGGTGTAATATTATTAGCCATTGCTGTTAAATTATTTGCAACCAACATAAAAGGGCTCTTTGCTACAGAGGGAGTAGCTTCATTATTTTAAAAACATTCAAAATGAGGATATTAATTTATATACTACTAATCCTTTCGGTGATCAGCATCGGGGTTAATATTTATCTGATTGATTTTTCCAATTCGTTGGAGGGGCGTAGTTTTATTGCATTGATTTCGGCAGGAATAGCTTTGATAGCTTTTTTGCTGTTGTTGATATTTTTGGTAGCAAAACGTATTCGAAAATAAAAAAATGGCTCAGTTAAATAGTAAAGAAAATAATTTCTTCCTTTTTGCAGGACCTTGTGCTATTGAGGGAGAGGATATGGCGATGAAAATTGCCGAGAAGATAGTGTCTATTACAGAAAAATTACATATACCATATGTATTTAAAGGTAGTTTCAAGAAAGCTAATCGCAGTAGAATTGACTCTTTCACGGGTATTGGTGATGAAAGAGCGTTAAGAATCCTTGAAAAGGTAGGTAAAACTTTTGGAATACCAACAGTTACGGACATTCATGAAGTGAGCGATGCGGAATTAGCCGCTCAATATGTGGACGTGCTTCAAATACCTGCGTTTTTGGTTCGACAAACCGATTTAGTAGTTGCTGCCGCTAAAACAGGTAAGGTCGTAAATCTGAAAAAAGGACAGTTTATGAGTCCTGAAAGCATGAAACATGCCGTACAAAAAGTAAAAGACAGCGGAAATAATAACGCTCTAATCACTGATCGAGGAACCATGTTTGGCTATCAAGATTTGATAGTTGATTTCAGAGGCATTCCAACTATGCGAAGCTATGCACCTGTTATTATGGATGTTACACATTCACTACAACAACCCAATCAAACGAGTGGTGTTACTGGGGGCAGACCTGACATGATTGAAACCATAGCTCGTGCGGCTATTGTAAACAACGTTGATGGATTGTTTATAGAAACCCATTTCGACCCTATCAACGCTAAAAGTGACGGAGCAAATATGCTTCACCTCGACTTACTTGAGGGACTTTTAACAAGGCTCACAGCAATTCGAAAAACAATCAATTCATTCAATGAGTAGTCAAACTAACCTGCCTTGGTATCTGTTTGCAATTAAGTCCTTGAGTTGGCAACTAAAATTTAGTAGAAAATAATATAAAATGAGATATGTCGATAATCTCGACAAGAATAAGTATGTATCACGAAAAAGCTCTTTCAAATCCTATTTTTACATTAATTAGTGATATTTCTGAAGAAATTTCGTTAGAAAGTTATGTCATTGGTGGATTCGTTAGGGACTATATCCTCAAACGCAAACTTCCAAAAGATATTGACATTGTTTCTATTGGAAGTGGGATTTCATTGGCGGAAAAAGTAGCCGAAAAATTGCCTGACAATCCAAAAGTGTCAATATTTAAAAATTTCGGTACAGCAATGATTAAATGTGACGGACTAGACATTGAATTTGTAGGGGCAAGAAAAGAAAGTTATAGCTCGAATTCTCGAAAACCTTATGTAGAAAGTGGTACATTAAAAGACGATCAAAATCGCCGTGACTTTACCATTAATGCAATGGCATTATCACTTTCAAAATCAAATTTTGGTGAGCTTATTGATCCTTTCAATGGTCTTTCTGATCTTGAGAATAAAATCATCCGAACTCCACTTGACCCTGATATAACCTATTCCGATGACCCTCTCAGAATGATGCGTGCTATTAGGTTTGCAACACAATTAGGCTTCACCATTGAAAAAGAATCTCTCCAAGCTATTGCTCGAAACAAAGATCGTTTGAGAATCATTTCCAACGAGCGTATCGTAGACGAACTCAACAAAATTCTAGCCTCACCAAAACCTTCCATAGGACTGAAATTGCTTTACGAAACAGGGCTACTACATCACATACTTCCTGAACTCATTGATTTAAAAGGGGTTGAAGAACAGGATGGGCAACGCCATAAAGACAATTTCTGGCATACACTTGAAGTTGTAGACAACATTGCCGAAAATACCGATAATTTGTGGCTACGTTGGTCAGCATTACTACACGATGTGGGGAAGGCTCCCACAAAGCGTTTCGACAAGAAAATTGGTTGGACATTCCACGGACACGAGTTTTTGGGTAGTAAAATGGTTTACCAAATTTTCAAACGACTGCGGATGCCTCTGAACGAAAAAATGAAATACGTACAGAAAATAGTCCGTATGAGTTCACGACCTATCATAATTGCAGAGGATATCGTAACAGATTCAGCAGTACGTCGCTTGGTTTTTGATGCAGGTGATGATTTTGAAGATTTGATGACGCTTTGTGAGGCTGATATTACCACGAAAAACCCTAAAAAAATCAAAAAATATCGCGACAATTTCCAGATAGTACGCCAAAAAGTGGTAGAAGTAGAGGAAAAAGATCACATTCGCAACTTTCAACCTCCTATTTCAGGGGAAGAAATCATGGAAGTATTCAACTTAAAACCTTCACGAGAAATAGGCATTCTTAAAGATGCTATCAAAGAAGCTATCTTGGAAGGTAAAATCCCGAATGATTACACTGCGGCGAAAGATTTCATGTTTGAAAAAGCAAAAAAAATGAACTTAGTAAAGTAAATCATAAAGTATAACAACAAACTTATACATCTTCTAACTCAATCATATTCAAGGAGTATAATTACAAATTACATTATCGTAAATATCATTACACTCGAAACTGTAAGTTGATCAATTCCTTAGAGATAATGAAAGGTAAATTCTCCCATTTCACTCACTCGTGATTTGGGTAGGTTTTCTATATAGAACTCTTTCTCGTAAACAATTACGAAATCTCCTACCGTTGCTTTATGAACCAAAAACTATTTTTTGGCATTTCTAATTATTTTTCTACCTTTGCATATTAATATAATATGAGGAAATTATGTTTGATAATTTAAGTGATAAGTTAGAGAAAGCGTTACACAATCTTAAAGGACACGGAAAAATAACGGAAATCAACGTTGCTGAAACGCTCAAAGAGGTACGTAGAGCCTTATTGGACGCCGATGTCAACTATAAAATAGCTAAAGATTTTACTTCGAAAGTAAAAGAAAAAGCATTAGGACAAAGCGTACTAACATCTCTACAACCTGGTCAACTAATGGTGAAAATCGTCAAGGACGAACTTACCGAATTGATGGGGGGAGACGCTACGGGAATCAATCTATCAGGTAACCCTTCTGTGATTTTGATGTCAGGTTTACAAGGTTCTGGAAAAACGACTTTCTCTGGTAAATTAGCTAACTTCCTTAAAAAGAAAAAAAACAAAAAACCGCTGTTAGTTGCCTGTGACGTATATCGTCCTGCGGCAATTGACCAGCTTCACATTGTAGGAGAACAAGTGGGAGTTGAAGTTTTTTCGGATAGAGGAAACAACAATCCTGTGGATATTGCTCAAAAAGGGGTTCAGTATGCCAAATCCAACGGATACAACGTTGTAATCGTCGATACGGCAGGACGCTTGGCTGTGGATGAACAAATGATGAATGAAATCTCCAACATCCATAAAGCATTAAATCCTCAAGAGACTCTTTTCGTTGTGGATTCAATGACAGGACAAGATGCCGTAAACACCGCCAAAGCTTTTAACGATGTGCTTAATTTTGACGGTGTTATCCTTACCAAATTGGATGGAGACACAAGAGGTGGTGCTGCGATTTCTATCAAATCGGTGGTGGATAAACCTATCAAATTTATCGGTACGGGAGAGAAAATGGACGCTATAGATGTTTTCTATCCTGAGCGTATGGCCGATCGTATTTTGGGAATGGGTGATGTGGTCTCGCTGGTAGAAAGAGCTCAAGAGCAATTTGACGAAGAACAAGCTCGAAAATTACAAAAGAAAATCGCTAAAAACCAATTCGGATTTGATGATTTCTTGGAACAAATACAACAAATCAAACGCATGGGAAGCATGAAAGACCTTTTGGGGATGCTTCCTGGTGTTGGAAAAGCTGTTAAAGATTTGGATATTAATGATGATGCCTTCAAACACATCGAAGCGATTATTTATTCAATGACTCCAAAAGAACGTAGCAACCCATCCATCATTGATACCAATCGAAAACGTCGTATTGCCAAAGGAAGTGGAAGAGACATTCAAGAGGTTAACCAACTCATGAAACAATTCTCCCAGATGAGTAAAATGATGAAAATGATGCAAGGAGGAGGCGGTAAGAAAATGATGCAAATGATGCAAGGAATGCGAAGATAACTTCTTTTTTTGTATATCCCTTCAAAATAAATGACAAAAGGGCAGTACTTGAACAAAAGGAATGATTTTTGTCATATAATACCAAGTTTATAGATTATAATTGATATGAATGATAATTTTTCGCCGAGAGTAAAAAGAATTCTCGCCTATAGCAATGATGAAGCCATTCGATTAGGGCAATCCGTAGTCGGGACGGAACACCTCATTTTAGCTTTATTACAAGAGGGAGAAGGAAGAGCCATAGATGTTCTACTGAGTTTAAACACTGATTTGGAACGCCTACGTCAGCAAATTTATGGTTTAACTTCAATGCGAGGATTAAATCCTGGTAGTCATAACACCATGCATTTTACCCAACAGGCGGAAAGGGCTATGCATGCATCTCATTTAGAAGCCAGAAATTCACAAGACGACACTGTGAACAGTGGGCATCTGTTACTGAGTATATTACGCAACGAAAACGACCCTACAACAAAGATTTTCAATCGTTTAGGAGTTAGTTATGACATTGTAAAAACAAAATTCCAACCTACACAAGGCGATCATTTTTTGCGTGGAAATATTTCTAATGAATTTGAAGAGTTTGACAAAAGTGACAAACCAACCCCCGACAAAGGAAAAGGACAGCAAGAATCAGGAACACAACGAGGAGCCAAAAAGCTAACTGTTTTGGATAACTTTGGTAGAGATTTGACTCTATTAGCTGAACAAGGACAATTGGATCCTGTGGTAGGACGCGACAAAGAAATTGAGCGTGTTTCTCAAATCCTGAGCCGACGTAAGAAAAATAATCCTTTACTTATAGGTGAGCCTGGCGTTGGAAAAAGTGCCATTGCCGAAGGTCTTGCATTGCGAATCATACAAAAGAAAGTTTCAAGAGTACTTTACAACAAACGCGTAGTTACCCTTGACATAGCTTCGTTAGTAGCAGGGACAAAATATCGTGGGCAGTTTGAGGAACGTATGAAAGCTATCATGAATGAGTTGGAAAAAAATGATGATATCATCTTATTTATCGATGAAATTCACACAATGGTAGGTGCAGGAGGAGCAGGTGGAAGTTTAGATGCTTCCAATATGTTCAAACCAGCATTAGCTCGTGGTGAAATACAGTGTATTGGAGCAACTACCTTAGATGAATATCGACAATCCATTGAAAAAGATGGTGCATTGGAAAGACGTTTTCAAAAAGTTATCGTTGAGCCAACTTCGATTGATGAAACTATCCAGATATTACAAAATATCAAGAAAAAATATGAAGACCACCACAATGTAATCTATACAGATGAAGCTATTGAAGCCTGTGTTAAACTAACAAGTAGATACCTCACTGATCGTTTCTTACCCGATAAGGCTTTAGATGCCTTGGATGAGGCTGGAGCAAGAATCCACATCACTCAAATGAAAGTTCCTAAGAAGATTTTGGAATTGGAAGAAGAATTGGAAGAAGTTGTAAAAGCAAAAAATAATGCTGTTGCTCGTCAACAATTTGAAGAAGCAGCTCGTTTGCGTGATGACGAAAAACGAATCGAAGCCACATTAAAAGAGGTACATCGCAAGTGGGAAGAAGATGCCAAACTGAATCGCGACACTGTAACAGAAGAGCATATAGCCGATGTGGTATCTATGATGAGTGGCATTCCTGTAAGTAGAATTGCTCAGACAGAAATGAATAAACTTTCAACACTTTCCGATACTATCAAAGAAAAGATTATTGGGCAAGATGTTGCTGTTGAAAAGATTATCAAATCAATCAAACGAAACAGGACAGGTTTAAAGGATCCTAATAAGCCCATTGGTTCGTTTATATTTTTAGGGCAAACAGGAGTAGGTAAAACACAGTTAGCTAAAGTGTTAGCTCGGGAATTGTTTGATTCAGAAGACACGATGATTCGCATTGATATGAGCGAGTACATGGAAAAATTCTCAACCACTCGACTTATTGGAGCTCCTCCAGGTTATGTTGGCTATGAGGAAGGAGGACAATTAACGGAAAAGGTACGCCGCAAACCTTATTCAGTAGTGCTTTTAGATGAAATTGAAAAAGCACATCCTGATGTGTTTAATATGTTATTACAGGTACTTGACGACGGTTTTTTGACAGACAGCCTTGGACGAAAAATTGATTTCAGAAACTGTATCATCATTATGACTTCAAATGTTGGAGCAAGACAGGTCAAGGAATTTGGACAAGGAATCGGGTTCGGAACCGCTGCAAAAACCTCACAATCAGATGCACATGAAAAATCAATCGTTGAAAATGCTCTGAAAAAGGTATTCGCTCCTGAATTTCTAAACCGCATTGACGATGTGATAACCTTCAATCCGTTGAGTAAAGAGGATATTTTCCGAATCATTGATATTGAATTGAAAAAATTATACTTACGCATTAAGGATTTAGGTTACACTATCGAATTGAGTGAAAAAGCGAAAGAGTTCATTGCTGAAAAGGGCTATGACAAACAATATGGTGCCCGACCGCTGAAACGTGCCATTCAAAAATATGTAGAAGATATACTGGCGGAAGAAATAGTAGCTTCACATATCAAAGAAGGAAATACGATATATTTTGATGTAGACGAGCAAAATGAAAATCTTAAAATTGTTGTAAACTAAATTATAGTGTATTTATTCAACAGAAAATGCAAATTAACTTTGCTGAGGTGTTAAAACTTTGGCAAAGTTTTTGCTATTGTAAGTATTAACTTAAAGGGTTGGTATTGAAACTCGTACAGGTCAAATAGCACAAAAGTTAAAAACTTAATGATGAGAAATTGCTGATTATTCTATCTACTTGAAAGATGAAAATAAAACTGTTATTACTAATTTTTGGATTGTTATTAACTTCCTGTGCTGAACGATATAGCACACGGAAGCGGACTACAACTTCCTATAAATCAACTACAAAAAAAAATAAAAAAGCAAAAAACAGTACTACAAAATATGTTACTTCCAAACAACCTATAAAAACGAAACAGAGAACCAATATTTCAAAAGCTGAAAATCCTATTCGAGATACAAACACTGAGATTCCAGCATCCTCAAACGCAAAAGGAACTACCAAAAAAGTGATTGATACTGCTTTTTCTTATTTAGGAACGCCGTATCGCTACGGTGGAACTACCCGTTCTGGAATGGATTGTTCGGGCTTTGTTTGTACGGTTTACAAAACGGTAGGCGTACCTCTTAGTCGTTCTTCCACTGATATGGCAAATCAAGGAAATGGTGTGAAACTTAATAATATTCGAGTGGGGGATTTGCTTTTCTTTGCTACGGGGAAAACAAATCGTATTTCGCACGTAGGCATTGTAGTAGAAACGGGAAGTGAAGTCAAATTCATACATTCTTCAACATCACGAGGAGTTATCGTATCATCTCTTAATGAGGGATATTGGTCAAAAGCATACAGAAAAGCAAAACGGGTTATGTGAAATTTACAAATTTAGCCATACTAACCATTCTTATCGGAATTGTAATAGGTATTGCAATTCCAAAGGGTGATTTTTTGTCTTTACAGACGAGTTCAATATCCATAGCTATAGCAATTTTCATATTAGGTGTACATCTGTTTCTATCACTTCAAAAATCAATTTTCAGTAAAGGGTTTGTTTTAACTACTTTTTTAACTTCAATCGCAGTTGGAATATTTGTTAGTATACTGCATGATCCTACGACAAAATCAACACATTACACAAATGCATTGAAAAAACAAACTCCTTATTTACTAAAAGCTAAAATTATTGAACAAACTTCAAAATCAAGTTTTGGAATAACCTATAAAGCAGACTTACTCTCAGCTGACCATCAACCTACAAGTGGATCTATTTTATGCTTCTTTCCTGAAAACGCTATTCAAAATACTGATTTTCAACGAAATGATGTGATTATTTTTGCATCGAAACTGAATGACATTCCTACTCCTAAAAACCCATACCAGTTTGACTACAAACAATATATGGAACGACAAGATGTATTCGGACTTGCGAACGTATCAAATTACACACTCATTTCTGGTGAAAAATCTTCTTTTTCCATTATTTCAGTAGCTGAAAACATACGCCGTAACAGCGAAACTATATTGGAAACGTATTTTTCAAAAGAAACTACTTCCTTATTGAAAACGCTTCTTTTAGGAAATCGATCTGATTTAGATGAAGAAGTATATCAAAATTACATCAACGCAGGAGCTGTACATATTCTCGCTATCTCAGGGCTTCATGTGGGGATTATAACCATCATCTTGTTGTACTTACTAAAAAAAATACCTGACAAAAAACATTGGAAATCAATACGTTTTGGAATATTACTTGTCAGTTTATGGAGTTTTGCTTTTATTGCAGGATTGTCGTCATCCGTATTACGAGCTGTTACAATGTTTAGCTTTATGGGAGTCGCTTCGTTGCTCAATCGCAGACGTGGACGCTTTGATTCACTCATGCTTTCTATGTTGTTCTTATTACTTATTCGACCAAACTTTTTGTATGAAGTTGGATTTCAGTTGAGTTATGCTTCTGTATTTTCTATTTTAGTGTTTTACCCACGAATGGAACGCTGGTGGCAACCGAAAAACAAAATCGTCAGTTACTTTTGGGGATTATTGCTTATCGGATTTGCAGCACAAATCATTGTTCTACCAATAAGTCTGTACTATTTCCGTCAGTTCCCTACTTTGTTTTTTATATCTAATCTACTGATTGTTCCTTTGTTAGCTCCAATCTTAATATTCGGGATTTTGTCTTTAATTTGTGGATTTTTAAACGTAGTACCCCTGTTTTTAGTCTCAATCACAGAGTTTTTAATCAACTGTATAAATACGTTTGCAGGTTTGATTGCTAATCAAGAGGATTTTGTTATCAAGCACATCTATTTTGATAATAAGATTCTAATTACCAGTGTTTTAGTTTTAATTACTGTAATATATTTAGTAAATAAAGTACAGTACAAACGTATAATACTGTTTTTAATTTCTGTAATAATTTTTCAAGGAGTGTTGTTCTACGGCAAATATCAATCTGAAACTACAGAAGAGTTTATTGTTTTTCAAAAATACAAGCAAAATATTTTCTTAAAACGAAAGGGCAATAAAATTACTGTATATCAACCTGATACAACTCAAAATTTCCGCTTAATTGAAAACTACCAAAAAGCTAAAGGTATAAACGATGTGAAAACAAAAGAAATTCCTTCTATTACTGATTTTCAACATAAAAATATTTTATTCGTTGATAGTTTAGGAATATACCCAAAAGACTTAGGATTGGTAATAGACAATCTGATTTTAATGGATGCTCCTAAGGTGAATTTTGAGCGTATGTTACTGGAAATTAAGCCTAAAAATGTAATTTCTAACGGAACAAATCCTCCTTATTTACTGAAGAAATGGCGGGAAACTTGTGAAAAACAAAATATCCCATTTTATGCAACCTCTGAAGAGGGAGCTTTTGTTTTGAATTCTTATGGGAAATAGAATATACTGAAAAAACAGCATTTTCAAAATGTTTCAACATAAGTAAAGTGTTTCAAGATTGTAAAAAAACACTATATTTGCATTGCTAAACAAGTTATTTTCTTCAATGAATCATTCTAAAAAACATATCAAAATCATTGAATGTCCGCGCGATGCTATGCAAGGATTGAAAGATTTTATAGCTACCGAAAAAAAAGTGGATTATATCCAATCCTTACTGAATATCGGGTTTGATACTATTGATTTTGGTAGTTTTGTATCGCCAAAAGCTATTCCACAAATGGCGGACACCGCTCAGGTATTAGAAAAATTAGACCTATCAGATACTAAAAGTAAACTACTTGCCATCATTGCTAACGAACGAGGAGCTGATGACGCTACCAAGTATCCACAAATTGACTATTTAGGCTATCCGTTTTCAATTTCAGAAAATTTTCAGATGCGAAACACTCACAAGACCATAGCGGAAAGTCTTACAACGCTGGATTATGTAAAAAATAAAACGGAAAAAAGTGGCAAAGAGCTGGTTGTTTATGTATCCATGGGGTTTGGAAATCCGTATGGAGACCCTTGGAACGAAGAAATTGTAGAACATTGGGTTGAAAAACTTATAGAAAAAGATATCCGTATTATTTCGCTCTCTGACACCATTGGAAGTGCTGAGGGTGAGACTATTAAAAAATTATTTACATATCTTATACCTAAATATCCTACCGTTGAATTTGGAGCTCATTTTCACACTTCGCCTAACGATTGGCACGAAAAAGTGGATAATGCTTATCGATCGGGATGTATGCGTTTCGATGGAGCTATTCGCGGATACGGAGGTTGCCCTATGGCTAAGGATGAGCTTGTAGGAAATATGCCTACTGAAAAACTGATTTCTTATTTTCAAAAACAACAAATGCCAATAGGTTTAAATCTATTGGCATTTGAAAGTAGCTATAATGAAACTATGAAAATCTTTCAGAATTAAATGTTACTTTCCTTGTGTTTTTAGGCTATCTCTTTGAATTTCAATTGAATTTCCTTCAGAAAGGTTTATTTTGACATCGGATTGAGAAAGTGGTATGTCAAAGTTATTCTCATTAATTTTTACGTTATTCACTCGGTCAAGCAAAAACATATGTCTGTTCCAATGGAAAGGCTCAAAATCGTTGTTTTTCTTGATTGTATTATTCTTAAATATCATATTATCAACGGATTTTGCATAGAGAATAGGTGCGTCGAATGTTTGGAATTCATTGTTTTCAATCACAATTCCTGAATGGAAAAACTGTTGTTGCTGATCCAAATTTGGTATCTCTGGGTAAATAGATATTACAGCATTTGTAAACTGGTAATTAGCCGTTAAAGAATTTATAAACGTATTGTTACGAATAATCACATCACGACAAGCTCCTGTTTCATACCATCCGTTACAATCACCGCATAACAAAATTGCCGTTCCGTGAGTATGATCAAATAAATTATTCTCACATATCACTTTTTTTGGAGTACTGAACAAAGCTCCTCTGGCTCGATTATTACGAATGACATTGTTACTAAAAACGACTTCGGGTACCCAGGTAAGATTCTCAACTCCAAAGGGTTGGTCTCCATTGAGTTCTTTAGGAATATCTTGTGTAAAAGAGATTTCAAAAATTTTTGCCCCAAACTCCGTTGGTCTATCTACAGCCTTAATGGAAGCTATTTTGTAAGTTTTTCCATCTACTAAGTCCATTGATTGAGAAGAAATAAACTGTACATCGTCCCCTACTTCTCCCCATAAAAATCCCCACGCTTGTGGATGCATATATTTAGCTTTTATGGTTTTATCATCTACTCTATCAATGATTTTTAGATACGTTCCATGTACATTTATAGCATCGTCAGCCATACCTTCATACAATCCATTTTCGGAACGAATCACTCCTTTACAGGCTGAAAAATGTGTGGCATCTGCCTGAGTAGTAAAATAACGAGGATCATTATCTCCTTTCAAACATACTGAAAATTTGTTAAGAGTAATGTTTTCAGACATTTGAGCGAGCAAACCCATGCCCCAAGCATAGTGAACTTTGACATTTTCTACATTTGTATTTTTGCAGTAGTCTATCACAATTCCAGGGGTAGGTCGGTTATAAGTTCGTAAAGCAAATCGCTCTCCTATTTTGGTCAAAAGATTTTGACTCCAGCCTTCAATTTTTAGTACATTCGGACGTAATTCAGTGATTTTTTCTGTTTTGAAATCAACATCAGCTCGTTTGTAGGACAATCGCCGATTAGGGTCGAATGCCATTACCCAAGTAGGTTGTAATTGGTAATCTTCACCCAAAAGAAGTAATTTTTCATTTTCAATTTTATAATTCCCTGCAGGATGTATCTCAGCTACAGAAATATTGTTTTCAGCATCAACTTCCAGAATTTGAAGTTGTCGCAAATGTGGTAATTCAAAATCTATTGAAAAATTTTTCAAGGTAATGTTTTCACAACCTTTCATCACAAAGGGAATCATCGTACCATGAAAAATTAGCTCACTACCGTTACCGTCGATGGTGATATTTTTCATATTTTCCAAGTAAAAAGCTACTTTTTTAGGGTTGTCTTGGTCATGATTGGAGATATACAATTCCTTCTCAAAAGCACCATCGCTGTGAAAATGATAGATGTTTTTATCTAAAACAATGGTTGTCGGTTGGGTATTGTCCGTTTGTTGTAATGAGTTTATCAAAGCTCCAACAATAGGAGAATAATTTTCAACATTCTGATTTTTAGAAACAAAATCAGAAATTTTGACCTGTCTCTCTTCTTGAGGATGCTGACAGGCTAAGCATAGAAAACTCAATAGTAGTACAGTTTTATTCATTTTAATTTATATTTTGGATTACTAAACTCCGACAAATTTACGAAAATAAACTTTTTTTCGACTATTGTTCTAGTACAAATTACGCGTTGAATGAAAACAAATTTTAACCATTGAGTTGTATATTTTAAAATTATGAGAAACTGTTATTGAAATTTAGTTCAACCGATGTAACCTCTCTCATTAAAATTGAATTTTCAAAAGTCAAAAGAATTTACTTTCCAATTTTGTTAAGCAAAAATTTGATTTTGATGACTAAATGTGCTACAAACAATTTCAGAGATTCTGACTTGCTATATTCCTCTACATTTAGTACCTTTGTGGGCGATACAACCGAAAATGTTCAATTAAAATTATGATAAACACACCACACGAAGTTATTGAAATAACCAAAGGAATGGCTCTAAAAAAATATAACACCACCTTTGGAAAATTAGTCATTTTAGGCATCCTTGCAGGTTTTTACATTGGAATGGGAGGCGTACTTTCCTCATTAGCAGGAGCGGGTATTGGAGGAATAGCCGAAACAAATCCCATACTGCCAAAACTTATCAGTGGAGCTACATTCCCTTTGGGGTTGATGCTCATCATTTTAGTTGGAGGCGAACTTTTCACAGGAAATAATGCCAACCTAATTCCAGCTACAATACAAGGCGAAATTCCAAAAACTTATTTCCTTAAAAATTGGATAATCATTTTTATATCGAATTTCATCGGATTAATTATTTTTGATTACATTTTTGTGTATCATTCAGGAATTATGCAGTCTGAACCTTATGCAAGTTACATCACTAAGTTGGCTGAATACAAAACACATTTACCTTGGCATCAGGTGTTTATACGAGGAATAGGAGCCAATTGGTTAGTTTGTTTGGCGGTTTGGCTTGGACTTTCATCTCAAACAATGCTTGGACGTTTAGCAGGTTTATGGTGGCCTGTGATGGCATTCGTTGTTATGGGATTTGAACATTCCATCGCCAATATGTTTTATATTCCCACAGGAATTTTTCACGGTGCAAATGTAACTTGGACAGCTTTTTTCGTAGATAATTTAATCCCTGCAACGCTTGGAAATATTGTCGGAGGAGCTATCTTCGTAGGAGGGGTTTATGGTTTTTTATACGGAAGTAAAAAAAAATAAATTGTTGAATTTCAGGTTTACTAATATTTTCAAATCTCGATTCATAATTTTTATAAACTAACCCAACAATTATGAAGAATCTAAATAAAAGTGTTCCTTTGCGTCCACGCTTTATTGTCGAGAGTGAGAAGCCGGTTGATGAGCTATTGCATCGTGTCAGAGAATGTAAAGAAATATTCAAAGAGAAGTATCTATTGGTGATTTCTGACCGGCAGGTATGGATACATATTCATAAAAATCAGCGAAAATATTACTCTCCGCACCTGCAAGTTGAATTTCAACCTAAAGAAGAGGGAGGCACACGCATTCGAGCTCTTTTTGGTCCAGAACCTACCCTTTGGACGTTTTTTGTGTTTCTACATTTCGCTATCGCCACTACTTTTGTCATTTTTTTAGTATTGGCCTACTCTCATCATATTCTCAAAGATAGTTTTAGTTTTGATTTGATAATGATGGCGTTAATGGTCGCATTATGGTTTTTTCTATATATTTTCGCACGAATCAGCCGAACCAAAGGAGTTCCACAAATGTATGAACTCCGAGAGGTCTTGGACGATTTTTTGGAATAGATGAGTCGGACATATCTACGAATTATTGGGCGACAGAACTATAAATTCGGTATGAAATTTGTAGTATGTTCTATGAATTTAATAATAGTGTTTCACTAAAAATTATAGAGTATGAAAAAATTATCAACTATTATTGTATTGTTTGTTACCCTATTGCTCAGTTCGTGTGCAATGGTTCAGGTTGCGACTGATTATGATCGACAAGCCAACTTTTCGGAGTATAAGACTTTCGGTTTTTTCAAAGAAGGTATTGACAAAGTTCCGATTTCTGATTTGGACAAACGTCGCATTTTACGAGCTATTGAACACAATTTGACTACAAAAGGGATGCAAACTTCTGAAAACCCCGATGTGCTTGTCAATATTTTTACGCAAGAACGTGAAAATATTAATGTGTATAACAACAATCCCTACTATTGGGGATGGGGAGTGGGATATGGCCCTTTTTGGGGACATTCAAATTACAGCGTAAGTACCAATGCTGAAGGAACTCTTTTTATTGAAATCATTGATGCTAAGAAAAAAGAACTGATTTGGCAAGGGAAAGGTTTAGGATATATTCCTCGAAATATGAATGCTAAAGAGAAAGCTATCACTAGATTTGTAGATAAAATTTTAGAGAAATATCCTCCAAAATAGCTAAAATACTTTGAAGAAAGCTGTCCCAAAAGTTGTTTTTACTAACCGGCAACCCGCAATGGTAATTCTGACTTTTTAAAGTCTATAATTTAGAGTATCTTTTGCAGATTCAGGGAAAAAATTAGTTCAACTTTTGGGATGGTTTTCTTTTGACAGAGGCAGACGTACCACAAAAATCAAAACTTTCAAAATGCAAAAAAGGCTATTCGGTTTGGTAGGAAGAAACATATCCTACTCATTTTCACGAAAATATTTCAATGAAAAATTCCATAAAGAACATATCTCAGATGCTCAGTATGTAAACTTTGACATACAAACCATTGCAGAATTACCGCAAAAGTTGGCTGAAAATCCGAATATTAAGGGATTAAATGTTACCATTCCTTACAAAAAAGAAATAATATCGCTACTCACCAAATTGGACGAAACTGCCGAAGCTATTGGTGCGGTAAATACAATCAAATTCACAGATAGTGATATCATCGGATATAATACAGATTATGTGGGTTTTATGGAATCCATACGCCCCTTATTGAAAGAACACCACCAAAAAGCCTTAATTTTAGGCACAGGTGGAGCATCAAGTGCAATAGCACATGCATTCAAGATGTTGGGAATTTCATTCAAGTTTGTGTCAAGAAATCCAAAAATGGGACAGTATACATATGCCGATCTTGGAGCAGATATTTTATCAGAATACAAAATCATCGTCAATTGTACACCTTTAGGAACTTTTCCGAATGTGAACGACAGCCCTCCTATTCCTTATCACTTTATCACATCGGAACATTTGTTGTACGATTTAATATATAATCCATCAAAAACAGCCTTTCTACAGGAAGGAGAAAATAAAAACGCTACCATAATTAATGGGTTGAGAATGTTGGAGTTACAAGCTGAAAAAGCTTGGGAAATTTGGAATAAATAATACTTAGAAAATGGAATTTACGTATTCATTATCAGAAATAGACGAAACAGCGAAAAAAATACTACCTCTATTAACTTTTAAAATAGTTGTTTTTCAAGGGAGTATGGGAATGGGAAAGACAACTTTTATCAAAGCCTTGGTAAAAAACTTAGGAATTGATAACATCACAGCAAGTCCTACATTTGGTTTGGTAAACCATTACGAAGGCTCAGAAAATGTGGTTTTTCACTTCGATTTTTACCGAATTGAACATCAAGAAGAGGCTTTTGACATTGGTTTTGAGGAGTATCTGTACTCGGGGAATTGGTGTTTTATTGAGTGGGCGGAGCGTGTAAGTTCGTATATTCCCGATAAACACGCTGTTTTATCCTTTGAATGGATTGATGAAAATACAAGAAAAGTTAGAGTAGCGTGATTTACCTTTTTACTCTGCAAGAATACATAAAAAAAAAGAAATAATTTATCTTTATTCTAAATAAAATTGTATATTTGCACCTAAAATAACATATTAATTATACTATAATGAAAAGAATTTTTTTATCAATTATTTTAGCAGGAACAGTTCTATTTACGGCTTGTAAAAAAGACAATGAAAAAACAGAACCTGAGATTGAAAAAACAGAACCTGTAGGAGAAGTTAAAACAGTTACTAATCTAAATGTAACAGAAACAAATGCTACTTCTTTTGTGTATTTTTCGTTTGACAAAAATAAAGAGGTGATAGTAAAGGACCCTGAGACTAATAACGAATGGGACATTGCTTTTAATCAATATGATGTTAAAACACGAGGAACTTTAAAAACAGAACAAAAGGTTTTTGAAGAAGTTAAAGAGGCTCCTACTGCAGGGTATATACCTGACATTCAACGTACTACCTTTGTTGAAAGATCTGTTGATCAAAATGTTAGTTCACCAGTTTTATCTTTAGGGTATTCAGATGGATTTTGGAGATTTATCGAAAGTAAAGGTATTGTAGCTAAGATTCCAGAGGCTATTCGTGAAACAGTGAAAACAAAGTTAATCCACGATAATGGACCTTTTACCTTTGGATATGGTGCAGGAGTGCCTGTTTTTACTCCCAATAATTGGGTTTATGTAGTGAAAACTGCTACAGGAAAATATGCGAAAATTCAAATTACAAGCTATACAAACGATAAAAATGCCCCTTATTATATTTCTTTTAAATACCAAGTAAGTAATAAAGAAGGGAAATTTTAACAATTAAAGACGATGCGCATGAATTGCTACACCAATAACAGTGTAGCAATTCTGTATTATTTATATACCATAAAACCATGTTTCGAGTTTTTTTCTCTTTGATTTTCTTAATGCTGGTGGCTAATGCCTTCGGCCAGAATGATAGTTCTAAGAAAGAAGAAAAAGCTATTGAACTTGAGGAAGTTACGGTTATAGCAACACGAAGTGAAAAAAAGCTAAAAAACGTTCCTATTGTAGTTCAACTACTGACGAAGGAAGATATTTATAAATCACAATCTACTGACTTTCAAAGTTTTTTAGAAAACGAATTTTCAGGAATCAATTTTACGTATGATGGAGGTCGCCCGAACATCAATATGATGGGTTTTAGTGGAAAGTATGTCCTCTTTTTGATTGACGGCGAACGTGTTGCAGGAGAAACTTTTGAAAATATTGATTACGAACGAATTGACTTAGACAACATTGAGCGAATTGAAATTATCAAAGGTGCTTCATCTTCGCTTTATGGCTCCAACGCTATTGGTGGAGTTATCAACATTATTACAAAAAATGCTCAGAAATCATTCGATGTTAGTTCAAGTTATCTATATGATACCAATATTGACCACAGAGCCAATCTTTCCATAGGAAGTAAACAAAAATGGGGAAGTCTTCAAATAGGGTCATTCTACAAAATGCGAGAACCGTACTTGCTGAAAGATACCGAACAACGAAAAATTTTTTATACTGACGGGAGAGTTAAAGAGTTGCCTCATGACTACTTGCATATTGCTGGATTTACAAACTATGGAATAAATCCAAAGTTAAACTTTCAAATTTCTCCAAAGTGGGACTTAGAACTCAAACCTGCCTATTATTTTAGTGAACGAAATGATGGGACTGAAAATGCTAAAAAAGTACTTGAACGTTATTACAACTATGCTTTATCACTCAAATCCACTTATGAACTATCTCAAAATGAATCGATTAAACTTACAGGAAGTTTTGATCGTTATAGTAAATTCAACTACTATCGCCTTTTAAATGAGCAGGAAAAAAACTATGAAAACACTCTAAAACGTGTCTCTACGCAATATAACAATCTAATTTCTAGAAAACATACGCTTGTTGCAGGAGCTGAAGTTCTTGTGGATGAATTGATTAGTCTGCGTTTTAACGAGAAAGGTACGGAAGCTAGTAAAGACAGCAAAAACTATACACTTTTTGCTCAACAAGATTGGATTTTGTCTGATCGCTTCACTCTCGTGGCAGGAGTTCGGATGGACTATCATTCTCTATTTCAGGAACATTTCACGTTCCGTTTGTCGGGAATGTACACTATAGATGAATTTACTTTACGAGGTGGATATTCCAGTGGATTTCGTTCTCCTACGATTAAAGAGCTCTATACCAATTGGTTCCATCCTTGGGGTGGAGGATTTCAAATTAAAGGGAACGAAACCCTTAAACCAGAATTAAGCGATAATTTCAATTTTTCAGTAGATTACAGTACTAAAAAACTGAATATCACAGCTATAACTCAATATTCCGTAGTGACAGATAAAATCGATTTCGTATGGTCAGATTCACATAGCTCAATTGACTATACCAATTTCAAAGGTGCTACACGAATTATAAGCTCAGAGTTTTCGGTAGCGTATCGATTGAACAAATTCTTTCGATTGAAGAGTTCCTATGCTTTTTATGATATCGAAAAACGTCTTTCCGACCATCGACCACATACATTTACCCTCAAAGGAGAATATTCGCCCTCTGACAGTCTGAAATACATTCCTAGCCTGATAATCAGCGGAAAATATGTGAGTTCAACTACTCTTTTTTCTAGTGAAGAAAGAAATACTTTTGAAGAGTATTATTCGGTTTATGAGCCTTATTGGATTTGGCGATTGCAAACTTCCATGAAACTGCCTTTGGGTTTTGTGCTAAATGCAGGTGTTAATAATCTTTTAAATTACAAAGCTAACACCGTTGGATTTTATTCATCTATCAGTCCAGGACGAACGTTTTATATAGGAGTGAAATATAGTTACTGATAGCCCATTTCTTAAATTTTTAAAGTAAAATACAGCAGATTTGTACTTTTAGCTATCATTTTTCGGTCGTATTTTCCAAAGTATTGATTAGGTATACCCAAAATTGATGTAAAAAAAAGGTAATTTCAAAGGCTTTAAATGATTTTCAAGTCTCTTTGAAAAACAAGTTTTTCTGACAGTTCTACAAATTCTGTACTTTAAATTCCTGTTATTTTCTCCAATATGAGTAGTGTGTTTTTACCAATTTTATGATTATCTTCTTCAAAAACAGAAATAAAAGCCTCCCAATTATCGGTGCAAATTTGTCCAAAACTTATGCCTAATCTTTTCAATTTTTCACGAAGTTTTCGAACTGTTTTCTTGTTTCGATTACCTATTGACATACTACAATTTCCTTTTTAATGCTAACTTATTCGATTTCAGCAATATCTCGTATACCTGCTTTTCTTACCAAAGGAATCAAAATATTTTAGTAAATTATTGATAAACAACCTTTATAGGTCAAATTATGGTCGGCGATGAATTGGCGATGACAACCCTTGCAAAGATAATTTTACTTTCCTTAAGAAATTTTTCCGTTTTTTACTATCTTTGTACTTTAACAATCGGGACAATACAGTATAATTCTTATTTGTGTTCAATAAAATTACTACATTTCCTTGATTGTCAATTTTTTATATCATCATAATTTTTATAACACGACCATTATTTTGTTCTCAGAAGAAACTTGGGTTCAGAATTGCAAGGGTCTCTTGTGGTTGCAATGATAGGTACAATGATGATGGGAACATTGGTAAGTTTGTTTATTATTCTGTTAATTTATTGGTTGATTTATAGGGGAAAATAGGATTTTAAAAACGAATCATATGAAAACAACACAAATTTTAATCGGAATGGTTATGTTGTTGATAGCGTGTTCCGAAAGTAAAACACAATCCAATCAAGGTACAAAAAGTGCTTCTTCCTTAGAAAAAATAATTGACTTAGAAAAAGCCATTGAAAACCCTATAGAGCCACTGAATTTAAGCGATTTTGTAGAGGATATAGAATATATTCGTCCGGAATATCCCGCTTCGCTGGTAGATATCATTTTTGATGTAGCATTGAATGAAAATTATCTCTTACTACAAGTTCGAGAACGACTTTTATGTTATTCCCGAGATGGAAAATTTCTACGAGAAATAGGTAAAAATGGACAAGGACCCAAAGAATACTTAGGTATTCGAGCTTCTTCACTACACGACAGCCTTGTTGCCATTCATAGCAATTGGACACGAAAGATTTTGTGGTATAACACTGATGGTGAATACCTAAAAGAGACCCCCGTTGCAGATGGAATTTTAAATATTGATGTTTTAAATAATGATAGAATTGTAATACATCACTTTCCACACACAACTCCAATAGATGATCCTAATCTTTGTATCGTAGGAATCATTGACAGCAAAGGAGATACCATTCAATTGAAAAAATCAAAACCGTATTATTCAAAAGGACAAACCTTACAACAAAGTATATGGAAGTATAATGATATGGTTCGTGTATTGAGTTGTATAAATGACACTGTATATTCCGTTTCAAAGGACGAAATTTTACCCACTTATGTTGTTAATTTTGGAAAATACAAAGTAAGTCAAGAATTTTTTTCTGATATGCACTCGAGTCCATCAGAAAAAAGCGAGAAAGGAAGAAAATTTATTCGACATCTTTCCTTTTCAGAAATGTTTGACAAGATACTGATAACATTCATATACGACAAAAAAAATTGGTACGGAGTCCACAGCAAACAATCGGGGGAAACTTCGGTATGGAGCGTGAAGCCTGACAGCATCAATAAATACGGATTTTTAAAAGGTGGTGGCTGGGTAAATGATGTTGACGGAGGTTATTCGGTTACGTATTTGAAATCTAATTCTGATGGTTATTTTATTAGAATTGTTCCACCCGATGAATTAAAAGCTCGGTTTTTAGAAAATAAAGAACGTATCGAGGTAAAATATCCTGAAAAACAAAAAAAATTAGAGCAACTTATCAATTCGTTAGATGATGATGAGAATCCTGTGATAGTTGTTTATAAATTGAAAAAATGAATTGAGTTCAGTACTTAATTGCATATATTTTTCAATGGTTCAACACTGATTTTTCAGCATTTTGACCGCTTTTCATCGGTATTGGAGATTTGGAGTTAAGAAAATCAACGAATAAAGCGTGAAAATTTTCCATTGTTCGAATCGACCGCAGGAAGTAAGTTTGGAAAATTTGTCGGAAGCCGACTGCTTATTTTTTAATGCCCGTGCGGCTCGCACTTTTGGTTCTCCGTCACCTAAGGAAAAGGACTTTGTATGAAAATAAATAATGAACTCAATAAAAATATTTCATAAAAGTATCAATTCTTTATGAAGTTAGGTCAAGCCATGAAAATTATAAACTTTTAATCCGTTTATTTGAATCACTTTTTCATCTTGAAAGTTGGTAAAAAAACATAAAGTTACCCGTTGTTTCTATGTAGTTCAAATTATAATAGTTCAAAGTATTATTTTATACGTTAAGCTTATTAAATACGACTTATTGACTCTTTTCAATGATATTCATTTCAATCTGAGCTAAACTTTCATCTATTGAAAAGTTATCCGAAGCGATAATGAAATGAGCTTGATTGTAAAACATATTTCGCTCAAAAATATGTTTTCGTATAAAATCTTCCAAATTCTCATCATCGATATCAGCTATCAAAGGACGATTTCTTTTTTCGCATTTCAAACGTTCTGCTAACTTTTTAGGACTATATCGAAGGTAAAACACATAAGGCGAATGTTCCAAAATTAAATTCATATTATTTCCAAAGCAAGGCGTTCCTCCTCCCAAAGCCAATACGAAGTCATTTTCTGATTGTAGTAAATTTTTTAGGTAGTCATGTTCTAATTTTCGGAAGTAAATCTCACCTTTTTCTTTAAATATTTCTTTGATTTCTTTATTTTCTTTTGATTCGATATAAGAGTCTAAATCAATGAATGGAAGATTTCTTCTCTCAGCCAGAATTTTTCCAAGTGTAGATTTACCACTACCCATGTATCCAAGTAAAATTATTTTCATTTTTAAATGTTTTATTTTCAGATAGTTGTGAAAAAAGTTTATTTTTGTCTGCAAATTTACTTTATTTTTTCTTGCAATCTAAAAAAAATGTTATATATTTGCACCCGCATTGAAGAAATAGTTAAAGGAGACTTGGTAGCTCAGTTGGTAGAGCACAACACTTTTAATGTTGGGGTCCTGGGTTCGAGCCCCAGCCAGGTCACAAGGGTTATACAATTTATTTTTTTTGATTTTGAGGACTTGGTAGCTCAGTTGGTAGAGCACAACACTTTTAATGTTGGGGTCCTGGGTTCGAGCCCCAGCCAGGTCACAGAAAAAAGTTAAGTTTAGGCTTAACTTTTTTTGTATGTTACCTTGCCTACGTGGAGAAATTGGTAGACTCGCCATCTTGAGGGGGTGGTGCTGCAAGGCGTGCTGGTTCGAATCCAGTCGTAGGCACAATTGTAAAAAACCGTCCGATTAGGGCGGTTTTTCCTTTTATATGCAATAAACAGAGCTTCGCTTTCAATTTGCGTTTCTGAAAAAAAATCAAGAAAATTTACCATAAATGTTAAAAGCATCTTATAAAAAATATACTTTACAGTTTAAACGTCCTTCAGGAACTTCAAGAGGAATTCTTACCCAAAAAGAAACCTATTTTCTCTTTATCTCTAATGGAGAAAAAAAAGGAGTAGGAGAATGTGGCTTACTCAAAGGTCTTAGCGTTGACGATCGTCCTGACTATGAACAGAAATTACAGTGGGTATGTGAAAACATTCATTTAGGAAAGGAGCAACTACTCACGCAATTAATAGAATTCCCCTCTATTCAATTTGGAGTGGAACAGGCGTTTCTATCTGTAGAATCAAAGAATTGGTATCAACTATATCCCTCTGAGTTTACGATAGGGAAGGATCTTATACCGATTAATGGTTTGATATGGATGGGAACTGCTGATTTTATGAAATCTCAAATCAGAGAAAAGATTCAACAAGGGTTTAGGTGTATAAAAATGAAAATTGGTGCAATTGATTTTGAGCAAGAATATCAGATATTGAAGAGATTGCGTACTGAATTTCCAGTTGAAGATATTGAAATTCGAGTTGATGCTAATGGAGCTTTTTCTCCTCAAGATGCTCTTGAAAAATTAAAGCAATTAGCGGATTTAGAATTGCATTCCATTGAACAGCCTATCAAAGCAAAACAGAGCGAGATAATGGCGAAATTATGTGAACAAACTCCTCTGCCGATTGCTTTGGATGAAGAACTTATTGGAGTTTTTGGATATGAATCAAGAAAGCAGCTTTTGGAGCAGATTAATCCACAATATATTATCTTAAAACCTTCATTAGTTGGAGGTTATAAATCATCTGAGGAATGGATTCGTCTTTCCAATGAATGTAAAATAGGCTGGTGGATTACCAGTGCTTTGGAAAGTAATATTGGGCTTAATGCTATTGCTCAATGGACATATACTTTAAATACTGAAATGCCACAGGGGTTGGGTACAGGAGCGTTATATACCAATAATATATCATCTCCTCTCTTTGTTTCGAGAGGATTTTTAGGGTATGATCCAGAGCGAAGTTGGGAAGTTAATATCTTGTAAAAAAGGTGTTTATAAAATAAAATAGAGAATGTAGATAAAAATCTAAAAGAAATATTAAAATTTCTATCTTAAAAACGTTTGTTATTTCAAAAAAAATATAGTACCTTTGAAGTCTGTTAATAAAATATTAAAACATTATGAATATTCCATCAGAATTAAAGTACACTAAAGACCATGAGTGGGTTCGTGTTGAAGGTGATTTAGCCGTTGTAGGTATTACAGATTTTGCTCAAAAAGAGTTGGGCGACATCGTTTACGTAGAAGTTGAAACAGAAGGCGAAACTCTTGATAAAGAGGAAGTTTTTGGAACTGTTGAAGCTGTAAAAACAGTATCTGATTTGTTTTTACCAGTCAGTGGGGAAATCGTTTCTTTTAACGAAGTTTTGGAACAATCACCAGAGAAAGTAAACACAGACCCTTACGGAGATGGTTGGATGATTAAGGTGAAGTTCAGCGATGCTTCTGAATTAGATGAACTTATGTCTGCTGACGATTATAAAGAGTTGATAGGTGCTTAATAAAAAGACGTTTGGCATTTTGTTGCTAATTTGGGTGATTGTTATTCTGGTTTTGAGTCTAATGCCTCCAAAGAATGTAGATGAATTACCGAAAATTCCTCATTTGGATAAAGTTGCTCATTTCGTATTTTATTTTATATTTACAATACTGTTTTTTTTGACATTTCAAAATAATAAAGAAAATGTTAAAAAAGTAGCTAATATTTACATTTTATCATTTGTTGTTGCTTTTTCGTTAGGAATTTGTATCGAATGGTTGCAAAATACTATAACACAAGACAGAAGTGGAGATTTATTTGATGTTTTATTCAATACTTTTGGCACAGTTGTTGCTCTAATCGGTATGAAGTACATTAATAAAAAGCTTTTAATTAATGTTAAATAAATGTTTAATTACCTTTTAAAAAGATTTAAGTTATGCAACCAAAAAAGAATCCAAAAGCAGACTTGACTAAAAGTAGTGGATTGTTTTTTGCTATTGGTTTTGCTTTAATTTCTGCGTTGTCCTATGCAGGATTTGAAATGAAATCGTATGACAGAAAAGAACACGAAAGTCGTTTGTCTGACTTAGACAATTCAAATCTTGATGAAGATCAGGAAGAATTCGCAATGGAGGAGTTTACACCTCCGCCACCACCACCGCCACCGCCACCAGTTGTGGAAGACGTAAAAGTGGTTGAGAATGAAGAACAGATTGAAGAAACTATTATTAGTTCAACTGAAACAACCAAGGAAGAAGTGGTTGCCAAAGTAGAAGAAATTGAAGTAGTTGAGGAACCTGATGAGGAAATAGATGTACCGTTTACCATCATTGAAGACAAGCCTATGTTTGAAGGGTGTGAGAAGTTGAAAACTAAAAAAGAACAAGAAGATTGCTTCAAGTCATCGTTGGATAAACACGTAAAACGAAACTTCCAATACCCTCAATCAGCACAGGAGATGAACATTCAAGGGAAAGTAACGGTAACGTTCCGTATCAACAAAGATGGTACTGTATCTGTTGTGGGAACCCGAGGCCCTGATAAATCGTTGGAAGCTGAAGCTCGTAGAATCATTGAAAAACTACCTAAGTTAATTCCAGGTAAACAACGTGGAAGACCAGCAGCGGTAGTGTACCAATATCCTATCAACTTCAAATTGGCGAATCAATAAAAGAAATTTAAGTAAGAGTCCGATTTTCGGACTCTTTTTTTGTGCTTTGCTTCGATTTACGTATCTTTGCAGAATATAAATTATCACTGATAATGATTACAGAAAAGAAGAAATTTAAAATAGGGTGGGGGACAGGTATTGTTATTGCGTTTGCATTTTTTATTACGTTTATCATGTACTTTGTTCTCAATATGTCTATAAACAAAAAATATGATCACGATTTTGTTACTGAGGATTACTACAAAAAAGAATTAGCTTTCCAGAATATGATGGAAAAAGCAAAAAAAACTGCTTCAGAACAAATGGGAGTAGGTATTCAGAGTTCAGAGGCAGGTGTTACATTGACATTTCCACAAAAAACTACTGATGCTATTGTTGGAACTGTATATTTTTACAGACCTTCGGATCAAAAAAGAGATTTCAGAATACCATTGCAAATTAAAGATAATCAAATGCTTGTACCTATGAATGTGCTTTCAAAGGGGCGTTGGGTAGTAGAAGTTAACTATCAGTTTGATAATCAGGATTATATATCCACAGAAAAAATAGACATCAAATAGAAATGCTTTATACAGCACTTATTTTAGGACTTTTAGGAAGTTTTCACTGTGTAGGAATGTGTGGGCCTTTGACCTTACTACTGCCTTTGAGACATGATAATCCTTTCAAAAAGGCTATTCAAGTGGCTACCTATCACATAGGTAAAACGTTGACTTACGTGCTATTGGGAGTGCTTTTCGGAGTTTTAGGTAAAGGTTTATTCGTTAGAGAGTATCAACAACAATTATCTATTATTATAGGAGTACTGATGATAGTTGTGGTTGTGCTTTCTTTGGTAAAAATTCGCTTAAACGTATTTACGAAGCCTATTTATTTTTTAATAGGATTTGTCAAACGGGCTTTAGGACAGCAACTTCGTTATAAAACAGCTTTTTCCGTTTTTCTCATTGGTTTTTTTAATGGTTTTCTTCCATGCGGATTGGTGTATATGGCGTTGTTTGGTGCTTTAGCTGAAACCGGCATAACAAATTCTGCAATGTATATGCTTTTTTTTGGATTGGGAACAGTTCCTTTACTAACGGCAACCATTTATTTAGGTAATTTTTTAAAAACAAAAACGAAAATCTATATCCAAAAGATTATACCTTTTTTTATTATCCTTATCGGAGCATTGTTTATTTTACGAGGATTGGGGTTGGGGATCCCTTATTTATCTCCATCTAATATGAACTTGATGATTAAAGCTGATCCTGATTGTCAAGTACGCATGTACCGGTAATTGTACTTTAAGCAAACGGGATATAAAAACTTTTTGCATTAAAAATTTGTCATTATATAAATAAATTCTACCTTTGCACCATCATTAACAAGAGGAAAAATTTGGACTGATTGCAACCTCTTTTTGGAACTTCCGAAAAAATGCTAAAACAGTGACTTATACTATCTTACATAAGGATATTCTATCCAAAAACAAGGCAATTTCCAAAGTTATCCTTTCTAAATTCTATTAAGAAATGGGGTATTTATTTACATCGGAGTCCGTGTCAGAAGGACATCCTGACAAAGTCGCTGATCAAATCAGTGATGCTCTAATTGACAATTTTTTAGCTTTTGATCCAAGTTCAAAAGTGGCGTGTGAAACCTTAGTAACTACTGGACAAGTGGTATTGGCAGGGGAAGTTAAGTCGGATATTTATATTGATGTTCAACAAATTACACGCAATGTTATCAAGAAAATAGGCTACACCAAAAGTGAATATATGTTTGAGGCGAATTCGTGTGGTATTCTTTCAGCAATTCACGAGCAATCACCTGATATTAATCAAGGTGTGGAACGAGCAAAACCCGAAGAGCAAGGAGCAGGTGACCAAGGGATGATGTTCGGATATGCGGTAAACGAAACGGAAAATTACATGCCGTTAGCATTGGATTTATCACATACGCTTTTGAGAGAATTGGCTGATTTAAGACGTGAAAATAAGGAAATTACCTATCTACGACCTGATGCAAAAAGTCAAGTTACATTGGAGTATAGTGATGATAACAAGCCTGTACGAATCAATACTATCGTGATTTCGACTCAACATGATGATTTTGCTTCAGAGGCTGAAATGCTACAAAAAATTAAACACGATATTATTACTATTCTAATTCCGAGGGTAATAAAAAAATATCCGCAGTACGCCCCATTTTTTGATGATAATATTATTTATCACATCAATCCAACAGGAATTTTTGTTATTGGAGGGCCTCATGGCGATACAGGGCTGACGGGACGAAAAATCATTGTTGACACTTATGGAGGTAAAGGAGCTCATGGAGGAGGAGCTTTCTCAGGTAAAGATCCAAGTAAAGTGGACAGAAGTGCAGCGTATGCTATGCGACATATTGCAAAAAACATGGTAGCTGCAGGTATAACAGATGAAATTTTGGTTCAAGTAAGTTATGCTATAGGAGTCGCAGAACCAACTGGGGTATATGTCAACACCTATGGTACGTCAAAGGTAAACCTAACTGATGGAGAGATTGCAAAAAAAATACAGCAAATTTTTAGCCTTCGTCCATACGATATTGAGCAGCGATTGAAATTGAGAAATCCAATCTATAGTGAAACAGCTGCTTACGGGCATATGGGACGAGTGCCACAGATTGTTACAAAAGAGTTTTCTTCTCCTTATAATGCTACTAAAACTGTTGAGGTTGAGTTGTTTACTTGGGAAAAGTTGGATTTTATCGATAAAATTAAAGAGGCTTTCGGAGTGTAAAAACTCAAATAATGTCTGAAGAGTTTAAATATAAAAATCATGATCGCACTGTTTTGGTTAGTAAAATAAAATCTGCAAGATAATAAGTGCTTATTTTATTAAAGGGGTAGTGATTAAGTAAAACTCTTCAGACAGTTTTATTTCAGGTAGTACTTTTGGCTTTTGGTTAGCATAGAAAATTATTAAGGGTATTCCTTAATTTTTTGAGTCTCATATTTATTTTTTTGAGTTCAGTACTTAATTGAATATACTTTTTAATGGTTCAACACAGATTTTTCAGTATTTTGACCGCTTTTCATTGGCATTGGAGATTTAGCTTTAAGAAAATCAACGAATAAAGCAAAGTAAGCGAAAACTTGGAGCTTAGTATGTGGAATTTTTTCCACTGTTCGAAGTGACCGCAGGAAGCAAGTTTGGAAAATTTGTCGGAAGCCGACTGCTTTATTTTTTAATACCCGTGCGACTCGCACTTTTGGTTCTTTTCATCTAAGCACCATTTTTTATCACATTGTCCTGAAAAGAGAAAATAAAAAGACTATCCGAATAGAGAGGTTCGTCATTAATAAATGGTAACGGGGTGTCTAAAATACACAAAATCCTCTTTTTTTGGATAGTCTTTTTTATTGTATTTGCTTTTTTGTACTATGAGAACAATCTCTCGAAGAAGTTTCTACGTTTTTCGTTCATAGCATTACTTACGTCATAAATGTCATCAGAAACCACAGTATTGTTATCCATAGCACCTGCAGCCTGTCCTGAAAATGTTTTGTTTTCTCCTTCTGACATAACGCTAATAACAAAGTCGATATAATCTTTACCTTGCATTGCTAAGTAGTTTTTGAAATAGCGACTACTTAACTCAGTTCCTCCAATTTTTTCTAACTTCAGCAGTGTTTCGTAAAACGGAGCTAAGTAATTATCTATAGCTTTTTGAGGTACAGCCTTTCTTCTACCGATATAATGTGTAATATTACCCATTGCATCACGACGCATTTCAAAATCTGTAACCACCCAATAGTATTCTCCTGATTTTGCTAAGTTTTTAACAACTCCAACGAAGTTGTTTCCTTTTTTCAAATTCTCCCATAGCATTTTGAAAATCAATTTTGGCATATCGGGGTGTCTAATCAAATTATGAGGTTGCCCAATAAGCTCCGCCATCGAGTATCCAGAAACTTCTGAAAACACGGTATTTACGTTAGTGATAGTTCCAAAACTATCTGTCTCACTGATTAGGACTTTTGATTTGTCCCAAACTACTTCTCTATCAATCGGAGTCGGTCTTTGAATTGTAGGCTCCACTCTTTTAAAATCAGACATAGTTCTTTCTATTTTAGGTTATTAAAATGCAAAGGTAATAATTATTTCATTAATATTGTAAAAATTAATTAAGAAAATAATCTACCAAAGAAACTTTTACGTTTTTCGTTCATCTCATCACTCACAGTATAGATGTCATCGGAAACCATTTTATTGGTATCAATAGATGTCACTGGAATGTCTTGGAACGCTACATTTTCTCTATTTTCAGCCATTACATCAATGATAAAATCAATGTAGTCTTTTCCTTGTTTGTCCAAATAATTTTTGAAAAAACGAGCACTCAAATCCATACCACCAATTTTTTCAAGTTTCACCATTGTTTCGTACAAGGGGGCTACGTAATTATCAATCACTCCTTTTGGTACAGATTTTCTACGTGCGATGTAGTGTGTGATATTCCCCAAAGCGTCACGACGCATCTCAAAATCGGTAATAACCCAATAATATTCGCCTGATTTTGCTAAGTTTTTAACGACACCTGCAAAATTATTCCCCATTTTCAAGTTGTCCCAAAGCATTTTGAATGTTACCTTTGGCATATCTGGGTGACGGATGATGCTGTGTGGCTGACCAATCATCTCAGCTGGAGTATATCCCGCAACCGTACAGAAAATGTCGTTCACGTTGGTAATACGACCGTACACATCTGTCTCACTTATAATAACTTTTGATTTATCCCAAACCACTTCTTTATCAATAGGAGTGGGTCTTTCAACTGTCAATTCGATGTCTCGATAATCCTTAATCATATGCAAAAATCTGTATTGGTTATTTCTCGACAAAAGTACGGAAAATAAAGAGAATAATATCCCTTTAAAAATGTTAAACTTTTATTAAAATTAAAGTTATTCACAACAATAAACATGGACAATTAAACTATTTTAGGAGAAAATAAATTTCTTATATTTGCCGAATGGAACGCATACTCGCAAAATACATACCTGAAAATGCTGTCATGCCCTGTTTTGAACTTATCAAACGGAATAATGTTCATCTTAAAATTGTCAATGAACGAAAAACAAGACATGGGGATTACAGGCAACTGCTTGATGGACAACATCTTATCACAGTAAATGCTGGTGAAAATAAATACCGCTTTTTAATCACACTTATCCACGAAATTGCTCATTTAGTGGCGTTTGAAAAATTTGGTAGAAACATAAAACCTCACGGGAACGAATGGAAATACACTTTCCAACAACTGATGATTCCATTCATTTCTCCCTCTATCTTTCCTACGGATTTGCTAAAAGTGGTTGCCAATCATTTCAGAAACCCAAAATCCAGCAGTGATATTGATTCTCTATTAGCGGTTACTCTTAAAAAATATGATGAAAATCAGGATATATGTTTTATTTTTGAGCTACCGTTAGGCAGCATTTTTCGTATCGCAGACGGACGTGTGTTTCAAAAAGGACGCAAACGTGTTAAATGTTTTGAATGTATTGAAATAAATACCAAAAAGGTTTATGTCTTTCAACCTCATGCCGAAGTAGAGCCTTTAAAAATGTAACTATTAAGAAACGAATTCAATAAAAAAAACAAATTATTTTGATTTTTTAAATTCATGGCATATGTTTGCACTTTGAACAAATCTTAGAATAACATGAAAAAAATCAAAGTTTTATCGCTACTTTTGGTGATAGGAATAACCCATCAGCTTTACTCACAAGACGCGGAAAGTAAAAATTTTATCAGTTTTAAAAAAGGTGTTTTGAATACCCTGTTGCTCGAAGATGGTGATAGTTCTATTTTTGACCAATCAAAACCAACATCACATCTATTTAACGAAACATACTCGGATTATAATATTTCTTATCAAAGAAAAATAAGCTCTCGTTTCTTATTAGGAGTTGATTTCTATGGATTTAATGCGTTTAATAAGATTAATCCTTACAGTTTATCTTTACAACGCATCGGATTAGTCAGAAAAGATTTTTCTTCGCACACGGATGTTAAACTGTTTAGAGGTAGCATATTTTATTCTCTGTTAGATCGTGAATATTTTAAAATCAGAGCAGGTATGTACATTCCTTTGTATGAAATTAAAAATCAGAGTATTACAGCTGCCTATGAGAGAGAAAATAAAAGAGAGGAAGTAGTATATATTATCGATAACAAAAAAACGAGTGGGATTTTCTTAGGTATTGTTCAGCCAGAAATCGCAGTTGATTTCCTGTACTGCTTCAATAATATTGAAACAGGCATTGCAACATCTTGGAATTCAAACATAAGTTCTAATGAACCTATTATCAGATTTTCAGCCGTTTTAAACGTAAAATTCTAATTTAATACTCTGTATATTAGAAACATAAATAAATCCGACTTGATTTCTATTAAGTCGGATTTTGTTTGTATTCCATATTCTAAAAAACTGTATTAGAGAGCTTTAAAGCATATCACCCAACCTAATAAAATGGCTCTAAAAAGGAAATAATACGACTTAAAATAATGATTCATGAGTAAAATCTTTATGTTACAGACTGATATAATAAAGATTTCTGTGAAACTATATAACAAAACTTATGAATAAATAAACTACTGATAATCAGTGAAATAAAAAATAATTATCCTGTTAATCCGATTATTTTCAAAATAAACATAACTTTTTTTGTGATTTACTAAAAAATAGTTGCTATTTTTGTAGCTTAAATACGTACGCTGCAAGTAGTTATATATGAAAATTATAAATATGCCTTATGGGATATGCCATTTGAGTGTGGTGCCTGTTCGTCTACATCCGTGTGAAGAAGCAGGAATGGTAACACAGTTGCTATTTGGTGAATTATTGCAAGTAATTGATAAACAAGAAGATTGGTATCAAATACTTGTCCTATATGACGGCAGTGAAGGTTGGATTTTAGCAAATCAAATTCAGCTGATTTCCGACAAAGAATATCGTAAATGCTTGAAAAAAAAGGAAAAATACGCCCACCGTTGGATAACAAAACTGCGAGTAAAAAATGCAAATAACGTGTTTTTACAAATTCCTCGTGGAGCTACTTTTTCACACAATCACCTTATAAACACCTCTCAATCAACACAAAAACCTACTGAAAAAGGTATTGTTGCTCTTGCGTTAGACTATCTAAACGTTCCCTTTTTGGCTGGTGGACGCACTCCGTTCGGGATTGATGCTGCTGGATTCACTCAAATTGTTTATAAACTTAATGGAATCAAGCTTTTACGAACTCCTGAAAAACAAGCCTCTCAAGGGATTTTGGTCGATTTCATTGAGGAAACTATACCAGGCGATTTGGCTTTTTTCGACGATGAAGAGGGAAATATAATTCATGTTGGAATTCTGTTGGGTGATAATCATATCATCCATTCATATGGCAAAGTACGTATTGATAGGTTAGACCATATCGGTATTTTCAACTCCGAACTACGAAATTATACCCACAAACTCAGACTTATGAAACGAATAGTTCAAAAAACACAATGAATTGATTTACAAAGAATGTCATCTCTTTTATGGATTTGTTATTCACAAATAATATAAGTTGATAGACATAAATCAAGACTACGAAATCCATTATAGGAAAAACAGCATCTTTCCGGACTTATTATATAGTTATAACAAATCAAAAACATGATTAAATGATTACGATTTATCACAATCCAAGATGTTCCAAATCAAGATGTGGTCTGGACATACTCAAAAATTCAGAAAAACAATTTGAGGTGGTGGAATATTTGAAAAATCCGCTGACGAAAAAAGAAATTATCACTCTACTTGAAAAATTAGGGATTCCTCCCATGGAGTTGGTTCGTAAAAACGAAGGCATATGGAAGGAAAACTATCAAAATAAAGCATTGACAGATAACGAAATAATAGATTTATTAGTTACACATCCTCAACTCATTGAGCGTCCTATTGTAGTGCAAGGTAATAAAGCCATCATCGGGCGACCTGAAGAAAAAATTTATGAATTCATACGATAATAATTTATCTGTAAAAAATTATATTTCAGTAGATTCTCTAAAATTTTTGAGTAAGTTTTTATGTAAGGCATACTATTTGTGTAACGAAAAATAGCCTTTTTATTGCTCTTGGCTTATCTTTAAAATTTTACGACTATGAAAGTACACTATTTAATAATATCTCTTTTTGGATTTGTTTTCTTTGCAAATGCACAGCCTTTTGAAAACAAAAAGAGGGAATTACCTGTGGTGATTCCATTGGAGAAAGCTCCTACTTTGGAACTTCCGAGTGATACTTACACCCTACCGATGGGAGTGGAAACAAAAGAAAATCCATTTATGAAAACGCCTGAAAAACAGATTGATTTCACGCGAAAAAGTAACTTAGTACACAAAAAATTCACGGAAAATCGTTCTTATTTGAATAATTACCAACAAAAAGAAGAGTATGATGCTCCAAAAGGTAATCAATTTTTTGGTGATTTTTTGAGTAATGGAGGACATGTAAACGTATATTGTCGTGACTTTCAGGCAATTGACGGAGACAGAGTAAGTATTTTGGTCAATGACAAAGTCGAAATTCACGATATTCTTTTAGTAGGAGATTACAAAGGATTTCAAATTCAACTTAAACCAGGATTTAATAAAATCGAATTTTTAGCACTCAACCAAGGAGAATCTGGGCCCAATACAGCCGATTTCAAAGTATTAGACGACAAAGGAAAGATAATTGCTCAGAATCAGTGGAATTTGGCAACGGGCTCAAAGGCTCAATTTGTTGTCGTGAAAGAAATCGAAAAAGAGGAGTAACCTAATGACGTTCAAAAGCATTGATTTCTAATTGTAATAAACTTTACCTTTAGAATTTCATCATATCAAAAAAATATACCCGAGATTTTCGAAAATGTCTAAATACACTAATCAGCATAAATAAAAAATTCAATCACAATCTCTTACTAAAAAAACATCATAACAGAAATGAAAAACATCTTATTATTTTTAGCACTTTTAGTGTCGAATTTAATTTTTTCACAAAAAACTCCTACTTTCAACGTTGTTTTAGACGCTGGGCATGGTGGTAAAGACCCGGGGAAAATTGGGAAAGGAAAGATATACGAAAAAGATGTGGCACTAAATATTGTTTTAGAAGTAGGAAAAATACTAGAACAACACTCTGATATTCAGGTTATTTACACACGAAAAAAAGACGTTTTTGTCGATTTGTATGAGCGTGGAGCCATCGCTAATAGAGCTAAAGCCGATTTGTTCGTTTCGGTACATTGCAATGCCCATCACACACAAGCCGCTGGTTCTGAAACCTTTGTGTTAGGTTTGAGTGCTAACGACCGAAACATGGAAGTCGCAAAAACCGAGAACGCCGTAATCTATTTGGAAGATAACTACAAAACCAAATATGCTGCCTACAACATAAACTCACCTGAATCGTTCATCGGTTTATCGATCATGCAGGAGGAGTTTTTAGAGCAGAGTATTCAGTTGGCAAAATATGTACAGGATAATTTCACAAATGTGATGCAACGTAACAATCGAGGGGTAAAACAAGCACCGTTTATTGTGTTACACCAAACCTATATGCCTAGTATACTGGTTGAAACTGGTTTTTTGTCAAATAATGATGAGTTGAAATTTTTAGCCTCCAAAAAGGGACAAACAGATTTTGCAGAAAACATCGCCGATGCTATTCTGTCTTATAAAACATGGGTACAATCACGTAGTTCGCATATTGTTCCAGAAAATTTTATAGAAGAAACACCTGCTAAGTCATCAGAAAAGAAAGCATCAAGCCCTAAAAAGACAAATAACATAAAAAAAACAGCCAAAACGACCTCCAAAAGCAGTAATACAACCAAAAAGAATAATAGTACCACTCAGAAAAAAGGAAATATCAAAAAATCAAAGGTTGTCTATAAAATACAGTTGTCATCCAGTGCCAAAAAAATAGAGGCTAAACCTTACAACTTCAAAAAATTGTCTCCAATTTCATCCGTAAAATGTGGAAACTTATACTGTTATCTCTATGGAGCAGCCTCCAAACGCTCAGAGGCTAACGTACTGTTAGCCAATGCAAAAAAAGTTGGATACAAGGATGCTTACATAATTGCATATTTGGATGGAAAACCCGTACAATTAAGTGTAGCTGAAAAAAATGAATGATTTTGATATTTTTTTAAGATAGTTTCATTTTTTTATCCGTACCTTTGCACATTTAGAAACTAAACATAAAATCGTAAAAAGTACATAATGAAATTATCAAAAGAATTTAAAGCTGCTGTCATCGTCATTGCAGGTATTGCTTGTTTTTTCATTGGATTTAACTTTTTGAAATCCAAAACAATGTTCAGCAGAACTAATACTTACTATGCTTATTTTGATCATTCCAATGGATTAAAATCAGGAACACCTGTAACAGTCAATGGGGTTAAAATCGGTAATGTTGATGCTGTAACTTTGGAAGAAAAAACGGCCAAAATTAAAGTAACTCTATCTTGTTCAAAGGATTTTCTTTTCTCAAAAAATAGTAAAGCTGAAATTTATAGCAGTCTTTTAGGGGGAACTTCAATGCAGATTGTACCTGTATTTGACGATGCTCCACTTGCCGAATCGGGCGAAATACTTACAAGCTCAATTAAAGAAGACATGATGACATCCTTATCTTCAAAAATTGACCCTACACAAGAGAAAATCAACCGTTTACTCACGGATTCTAATGCAACAATCAATTCCATAAATACGCTATTAGACGAAAAAACAGTAGCTGATTTAAAAAAAGCTATTTCGGATTTAAGTAGTACAATGCAACATTTGAACAAATCAACCATAATGTTGAATAAAATGTTAGCAACCAATCAAGAGCATTTGAACGCAAGTCTACAAAATACTAATAAAATTACCGCTGATTTAGCTAAAGTCTCAAATAATTTAGCAAACGCTGACCTAGATAAAACTATTAAAGAAACACAATCAGCTATAGCAAATCTCAATGCGGTACTTGCTAATATGGAAAAAGGTAATGGTAGTTTAGGGAAACTGATGAAAGACGAAATTTTGTATAACAATTTGAGCAACAGCAGTAAGCAATTGGAATTATTATTAGAAGATTTACGACTAAATCCAAAACGCTATATGCATTTTTCAGTTTTTGGGAAAAAACAGCAACCTTACCAAGAAAATAAATCTTCTGAAAAAGAATAAGCTAATCCTAAAAATTAGCTTCTATCAATCTACTCTTCGCAGATTTTACTAATTTTCAGAAATGAAATTGGTATCTCTACTAAGTTACATATAAGATTGGTTTTGATAGAGTTCTATTAGCGTTTTCCAGTCCTACATGAATGAATAGAACTCTATTATAGAGTAAAGAAATGATTATGAGTATATTACCTAACATACTATTCTGTTTACTATTTGCGATTGCTATCGTTTTTTTTGTAAAAAATGTTCGTAAACTCGTTCGGAATATCCGTTTAGGAAAGGACGAAAATACGACTGACAACAAAGCACAGCGGTGGAAAAACATGCTTTGGATTGCACTTGGACAGCAAAAAATGACCGTTCGTCCCATATCGGGAATTCTGCATATTCTGGTATACCTTGGATTTATTATCATAAATATCGAAATGCTTGAAATTGTGATAGATGGCATCTTTGGTACACACCGTGTGTTTGCTTTTTTAGGCAGTTTTTATGATGTTTTAATTGCTTCATTTGAGGTGTTAGCGTTGTTAGTCCTCATTTCGGTAGGTGTTTTTTGGATTCGTCGTAATCTGTTGAATATAAGTCGATTCAAAAAAGAAGAGCTTCAAAATTGGGCTAAAAAAGACGGTAATAATATTCTTTACATCGAAACCATTTTAATGCTTCTTTTCCTAACAATGAATGCTGCGGATCTACGACTACAGGATTTAGGAGTTGAAGGCTATATCCAGGCAGGGAGTTTCCCTATAAGCAGTTGGATATCAAAACTTTTTACCAATTTTTCAGCTGTAACACTAATAGCTATTGAGCGTTGTTGCTGGTGGTTACACATTATTGGAGTACTATTCTTTTTGAATTATCTGTACTATTCGAAACATTTACATATAGTTTTAGCATTCCCCAATACGTATTTTGCTTCAACGCGTCCGCAAGGAGCATTAAAAGTTAACCAACGGGTTTTGGAGGAAGTAAAACTAATGCTCGACCCTACGACTGATCCTTTTGCTGTACCTGTTGAAAGCGCTACACCTCCTGAAAAATTTGGTGCTTCGGACATTTTTGACCTAACATGGGTACAACTCATGAATGCATACACCTGTACCGAATGTGGACGATGCACCGATGAATGTCCTGCAAATTTAACGGGGAAAAAACTATCGCCACGAAACATAATGATGAAAACACGCGATCGACTGGAGGAGGTTAGTAAAAATATTGATACCAATAAAGGTAAATTTCAGAATGATAACAAACAACTGTTGAATGATTACATCACTCCTGAAGAACTTTGGGCGTGTACATCCTGTAATGCATGTGTGGAAGCGTGTCCGGTTAGTATCAACCCTTTGTCAATAATTATGGATATGCGTCAATACCTAGTAATGGAAGAATCGGCAGCTCCTGCCGAGTTAAATACAATGATGACCAACATCGAAAATAACGGAGCTCCATGGGCATATAGCCAAGCTGACCGCCTGAATTGGGTGAATGAATCTTAATTCTAGAAGGTATAAAAACATCTTGGGTTTAAAAGCTGTAGGAAAAAGAATCATTTTTAAGTTGCGTAAGCTAAAGAGGGTGAGCTAGATAAAGGTAGAAAAATTACAATTTCAAGTCTCAAAAAAACATTTTTACAAAACAGTTAAAAACCTAATAATAAAACGATTAAAAATAAAAGTACAACATATTTTTCTGATTAGACGAAACAACGTTCTATTGAAGTCTTTGAAGATTACTAACGGCATATGACTATGACCAGAAATACGCTTTACGTACCTACGATGGCCGAACTTATGGCACAAGGTAAATCTCCTGAAATTTTATTTTGGGTAGGAAGTGCAGGCAGTTACGATGACCGAGCTAAACGAATCGTTCGGGCGTTTGTTCAGCTACTAAATCAAGCTAACGTAGATTTTGCAGTACTCGGAGCTGAAGAAAGTGATACTGGAGACCCTGCTAAACGAGCTGGAAATGAGTTTCTTTTCCAAATCCAAGCTATGAGTAATATTCAGCTTTTGGAAGCTTATAACGTCAAAAAAATCGTAACTACATGTCCACATGTGTTTAATACTCTCAAAAATGAATATCCTGCATTGGGGGGTGTTTATGAGGTTTGGCATCATACAGAATATATTGAGAAGCTCATCAAATCGAATCAACTACATATTGACAAAGATTTTTTTAAAGGTAAACGTGTGACATTTCACGATCCTTGTTATTTAGGGAGAGGCAATAATGTTTATGATGCTCCACGCAACTTGTTAAAAAAATTGGGTGTCGAATTAGTTGAAATGAAAAAAAGTAAAAGTCGCTCAATGTGCTGTGGTGCGGGTGGAGCCCAAATGTTCAAAGAATCCGAAAGAGGCGATAAAGAGATCTACGCTTTACGCACAGAACAAGCTCTGGAAGTACAACCAGAGGTAATTGCTACAGCTTGTCCCTTTTGTAACACAATGCTCACAGACGGTATAAAAAGTAAGAAAAAAGAGGATGTTATCGAAATTTTAGACGTAGTGGAACTGTTATGCATGGCTTCTCCTACAATTCAGAACGATGAAAAATAAATTATAAAAAATTTGGAGGTTACATATTTTTATGTATCTTTGCCACCTAAAAATCAGTACATAATAATCATTTAAAACAATATTGGAATGTATTTAACAAAGGAAATTAAAGCGGAAATTTTCAAAAAGTACGCAGGTTCAGAAACGAACACAGGTTCATCAGAAGGGCAAATAGCTCTTTTTACACACAGAATCAACCACTTAACGCAACACTTAAAAGCAAATCGTAAAGATTATAACACAGAGCGTGCGTTGGTTAAATTGGTAGGTAAAAGAAGAAGTTTGCTTGACTACTTGAAAAACAACGACATCGAAAGATATCGTAATATAATCAAAGAACTTGGTATTAGAAAATAATCAAAAAGGGGCTTTTTGCCTCTTTTTTTTTAAACGTTTTTTATATTCTCCTTTAAAATGACAAAATATTTTTGTGTTTTACTTTTTGTGTTTTTGTCTTTCCATGGACAGATTTTTTAAAACTAAGAAAAACAGAAAAATACACATACAACTATAGATTCTATTAATCTTTTTAAGCCTGTCGGTGCATAACTGGCCATTGGGATTATAACATAAACAACAACACAACCCATTGTTTAATTAAAAAAAGAATTTATGATTCCAGAAGTAAAAAAGGAAATTATTACCCTTGAAGATGGTAGAGAAATATCCATCGAAACGGGAAAATTAGCTAAACAAGCAGATGGTTCTGTTGTTGTTAGGATGGGCAATGCGATGTTGCTTGCAACAGTAGTTTCTGCCAAAGAAATTAACCCAGATACGGATTTTTTACCTTTAACGGTGGATTATCGTGAAAAATTTGCCGCTGCAGGACGTTTCCCCGGTGGTTTTTTCAAACGTGAGGCACGTCCAAGCGACCAAGAGGTATTAACCATGCGATTGGTTGACCGTGTGTTACGTCCTTTATTCCCAAAAGACTATCATGCTGAAACTCAGGTAATGATTCAATTAATGTCACACGATGAAAGTGTAATGCCTGACGCTTTAGCGGGTTTAGCAGCATCTGCTTGTATTGCTGTATCCGACATTCCGTTCGATGGGCCAATTTCCGAAGTGCGGGTAGGTCGTGTTGATGGAAAATTCATCATAAATCCGAACAAAGAGCAATTGGCTCAGTCGGATATAGACATTATGGTAGGAGCTTCCAAAGATTTCGTTGCTATGGTGGAAGGAGAGATGGACGAAGTTTCTGAAAAAGAAATGACCGAAGCCATCAAATTTGCTCACGAAGCTATCAAAGTACAAATTGATGCTCAAATTCGTTTGGCAGAAAAAGTTGGAAAAACTGAAAAACGTAGTTACGAACCTGAATCTGAAAATGAGGAAATTAAGGATAAAGTATATAACTATGCTTACCCAAAATGCTACGCCATTGCTAAAGAAGATACAGGAAAGCATGAGCGTAGCGACAAATTTGCTGCTGTAAAAGAGGAATGTATGGCTCTGTTTACGGAAGAAGAGCAGGAAGAATATGCTGTTTTAATCAGCAAATATTTTGGAAAGGCTCATAAAGAAGCTGTTAGAAACCTTATTTTAAATGAAAATGTCCGTTTGGATGGAAGAAATACAACTCAAATTCGTCCAATCTGGTGCGAAATTGATTATCTACCATCTGCTCACGGTTCATCTATTTTTACTCGTGGTGAAACTCAGTCATTGACAACGGTTACTTTGGGAACATCACGTGAAGCAAACGTTATTGACCTTCCAACAGAACAAGGTGAAGAACGTTTTTACCTGCATTATAACTTCCCACCGTTCTCTACTGGTGAGGCTCGTCCACTTAGAGGGACTTCACGAAGAGAAATTGGACATGGAAACTTAGCTCAACGTGCTTTGAAGCGTATGATTCCAGCTGATTGTCCTTACACTGTTCGGGTAGTTTCCGAAATTTTAGAATCGAATGGTTCATCGTCAATGGCGACTGTTTGTGCTGGTACTTTGGCGTTAATGGACGCAGGAGTTCAGATGATTAAACCTGTTTCGGGTATTGCAATGGGATTGATTACCGAAGGGGATAAATATGCTGTACTTTCGGATATTTTAGGTGATGAAGACCACTTGGGAGACATGGACTTTAAAGTTACAGGAACCAAAGATGGAATTACTGCTTGTCAAATGGATATCAAAATAAAAGGTTTGACCTATGAAATTTTAGAGAAAGCCTTGGAACAAGCTCGTGAGGGACGTATGCATATTTTAAACAAAATTACTGATACGATTGCCGAACCTAAGTCGGAAGTTAAAGCTCATGCTCCGAAAATTGTTAAAATGGAAATGCCGAAAGAATATATCGGTGCGTTCATCGGTTCGGGAGGAAAAAATATCCAAGACCTACAATCTCGTACTAACACCACCATCGTTATTGAGGAAGTGGGGGAATTGGGCATAGTTGAAATATTAGGGACTGATTCTGAAGGTATTGAAGAAGTAATTAATGCTGTTCATGCTGTTTCGTTCGAACCCGTAGAAGGAGAAACTTACAAAGTGAAAGTAATCCGATTGTTGGAAATTGGTGCGATTGTTGAATTTATGCCAGGTAAGGATTCTTTTATCCACATTTCTGAAATCGCTTGGGAACGCATTGAAAAAGTTTCTGATGCATTGAAAGAGGGTGATATCATCGAAGTGAAATACTTAGGCGTTGATACTAAAACAAAAAAGACACGTGTGTCTCGTAAGGCTTTATTACCTCGTCCACCAAGAGATAACAACGGAAAATCAGGAACGGATAAGAAAAAGAGTCATAACTCTTAAGCAGAATACAATAAGGTTGTTTAAAAAGATTTAATCTATAATCCTTATCTTTTGTAGATAAGAAGCAAAATCTAACAATGAGTTATTAAAAAACATTTCTACACTCAGAGTAATGTATAGAAAAACGCTTTTTAAACAACCTTCTATTTTTTTTTCAATATTAGAAGAAATAAAACACAAATTGCATTCCAAAAGATTTTTCTTCTAAGGCGGTACCATTGAATAATTTAAAGGTCGTGAAAATCCACACCAAATAAAAAGAATGGGTAAGTAACCAAAACAGATCAAATGCTGCGTGGTAATTGGTAGTATATAGTTAAAAGTTTAGGACTTCACTTTTTCAGGAAAAAAACAATTAAAGCTAGACTTTAGTACTCAAAAATATTACTCAAATGTATCAGGTTTAGTGGCAAACAAATCCTGAGTCAATTTGAATATGACAACCATAATTACTCTCAAAAATATATAGTTTTTTCGAAGAGTTTTTTTTCTGTTTTTAGAAACATTCTAAAATCTATGTTAATCAAAGTATGATATCCCATCATAGCGATAGTATTTTGAATTACTCTTGAGTTTTTCTTACTACTGCACAAAGACGTTGCTTATTCCCCAAGTTTTTAGGAGTGAATACCGAAAAAAAATGTTTGCCTATGAGAGTTGATTTTTAGCAAAATAGATAAAATTAGAATAAACATAGATAACTTTCTTTGTTAAGGAAGTGTTTAGTGTGTTACGTTAGAAAGTCTTTCTTCCTTAAATTTAGTTTTGCTATTACAAAGTGTTAGTAGAAATGATTTCCTGAAATAAAAAAGCATCAATAAATTTGCATATTACGTAAATAATTGTAACTTTGCACCCCAATTTCAGATACGTATGTATTTTGATAAGGAAAAGGAATGTTTAATTTAAAATTAGAAATGTGGACACATTAAGCTACAAAACAATTTCAGTAAACAAAAACACTGCTAACAAAAAGTGGGTTTTGGTAGATGCTGAAGGACAGACATTGGGTCGTCTTGCTTCAAAAGTGGCAAAATTGCTACGAGGTAAGTACAAGCCCGAGTTTACACCACACGTTGATTGCGGAGATAACGTGATTGTTATCAATGCTGAAAAAATCAACTTAACTGGTAACAAATGGAACGATAAAGAATATCTTCGTTACACAGGTTATCCAGGAGGGCAGAGAGTGCAAACAGCTAAGGACGTCTTAGCGAAACACCCTGAACGTTTAATTGAAAAAGCAGTTAAAGGTATGTTGCCAAAAAATAAATTGGGTGTGGCGATTTTACGTAATTTAAAAGTGTATGTAGGTACAGAGCACAAACACGAAGCACAACAACCTACAGCCGTTAACTTAAACGATTTGAAATAATGGAAGTAATTCACAAAATTGGAAGAAGAAAAACAGCGGTTGCACGTGTTTATTTGAAACCAGGTAATGGTGCAATTAGTGTAAATAAAAGAGAATTAAATGATTACTTTACAACCTCAACACTTCAGTACAAAGTAAGACAACCTTTCGCTTTAACAGGAACAGAGGATACTTATGATGTGAAAGTGAATGTTTACGGAGGTGGAGTAACAGGACAAGCTGAGGCTATTCGTTTGGCAATATCAAGAGCTTTATGCGAAGTTGATGTTGAAAATAGAGCTACATTGAAACCGGAAGGGCTATTAACGAGAGACCCTCGTATGGTGGAACGTAAGAAGTTCGGTCAGAAAAAAGCTCGTAAGAGATTCCAATTCTCTAAACGTTAATACGTTAGACTTATTAAAGAATTTAAAAACATTGTTGTCGTTGTTCCTTTTCAGAAGGAATTTAGTTTAGCATCCAAATATTGTTGGCAAACGTTATGGTTTCCACTTCAGTATTGCTAAATTTCAACGGAACGTAAACTATTAAAAAAATGGCAAATAACATAGAAATTAAAGATTTACTAGATGCAGGTGTTCACTTTGGGCATTTGACTAGAAAATGGAACCCTAATATGGCACCATATATCTATATGGAGCGTAACGGAATCCACGTAATTAATTTATACAAAACTGCAGCTAAAATTGAAGAAGCTAATGAGGCTTTGAAGAAAATTGCAGCATCAGGTAAAAAAATTCTTTTTGTTGCAACTAAAAAGCAAGCAAAAGATGTTGTTGCAGAAAAAGCAGCATCAGTTAAGATGCCTTACATCACTGAAAGATGGCCAGGAGGTATGTTAACTAACTTTGTTACTATTCGCAAAGCGGTTAAAAAGATGTCTTCAATTGATAAAATGAAAAAAGATGGCACTTTTGAAACCCTTTCAAAGAGAGAAAAACTACAAATCGAACGTTTAAGAGAAAAATTAGAGAAGAACTTAGGTTCTATCGCTGACATGTCTCGCCTTCCAGGAGCGTTGTTTGTTGTGGACACAATGCGTGAGCATATTGCAGTTAAAGAAGCTCAAAAATTAAACATTCCTATTTTTGCTATGGTGGATACCAATTCAGACCCTCGTGAGGTGGACTATGTTATCCCAGCAAATGACGATGCTTCAAAATCTATCGAAAAAATTCTCTCGTACGTGACAGAGGCTATTAACGAAGGTCTTGCAGGAAAAACGTCAGACAATAAAGAGGCAGAAACTGCTGAATAATTATTACACTATTTGAGAGATTGTTTGAATGTCATTCAGAGTGTAGTGTAACGGAGTCATTGAGAATTTGATTTTTTTATTTGTCAAAGATTCTTTTCTCTCGTTCAACGCCATCCTGACCAAGTAGGGAAACAATGACAGAGTTTTTCAAGTTTTAATATTTCAGATACTCTCTAAAATCAGATAACGAAGTAATTATGTTTGCGAAATATGCCTTTCAAAACGTAATTACTTCTTCTTTTTTAACGAATTTATTAATATAAAATACAACACAAAATTATGGCAAATATTACAGCCGCAGATGTAAACAAATTGAGACAAGCCACAGGAGCTGGTATGATGGATTGTAAAGGTGCTTTGATTGAAGCAGAAGGAGATTTCGACAAAGCTATTGAAATCCTACGTAAAAAGGGACAAAAAGTTGCTGCAAAAAGAGCTGACCGTGATTCAAGCGAGGGAGCTGTTATTGCAAAAGTAAACGGAGATAACACTAAAGGAGCTATCGTTTCATTGAATTGTGAGACGGATTTCGTAGCTAAAAATGAATCCTTTGTTGCTTTGGCAAAAGATTTGGCTGAGATGGCTCTTTCTGTGAATTCAAAAGAGGAATTGTTGGCAGCTGACTATAAGGGAATAACAGTTGCTGAAAAATTGACTGAACAAACAGGAGTTATTGGTGAGAAAATCGAAGTAGGGGCTTTCGAAAAAATAGAGGCTCCTTTTGTAGGTGCGTATATACACCACGGTAATAAGATTGCTGCTTTGGTAGGTTTATCAGCTAATGTCGCTGACGCTAATGATGTTTCTAAAAACTTGGCTATGCAAATCGCTGCTATGGGTGCCGAAACATTGTCTTACAAAGATTTTTCTGCTGACTATATTGCGAAAGAAACAGAGGCTCGTATCGCTGTTATTGAAAAAGAGAATGAGGAATTAGTGCGTTTAGGGAAACCTTTGAAAAATGTTCCTAAATATGTATCGTATGCTCAACTTACGGACGAAGTGTTGAAACAAGCGGAAGAAGATGCGAAAGCTGAATTGAAAGCAGAAGGAAAACCAGAGCAAATTTGGGACAAAATCCTTCCTGGAAAATTGCAACGCTTCATTAGTGATAACACTTCATTAGACCAAGAGAAGGCTTTATTAGATCAAGTATATATCTCTGATGAAACTAAGAAAGTGTCTCAGTATGTGGCTTCAAAAGGAGTTGAAATCACTACATTCAAACGCGTTAGTTTGTAATTTATAGGGAAATTAATTTATAATAAAGAAGCTGTCCTATGTTTTTTAGACAGCTTCTTTTATTTTTGGCAATGTGGTAAAAAAGTCTTTTAAAAATCATAGTTACTTATTTTTATATATTTGCAGGAGTTATAATCGAAGTGATTTCATTATAACTCTTAAAAAAACAATACTTTACAAGGTTTTTAAGCACCATTTTTTACCACATTGTCTTTAATTTTCGGACTGAGTGAACTATTTGTTTTTATCTCTATAAATCAACCAATAAATTAGCGGAATAATAAACAAACTTACCAATGTTCCCATCATCATTGTACCTATCATTGCGACAGCAAGAGGCTTTTGCAATTCTGAACCCATATCAAACGAAAATAAAAGTGGTGTCATTGCCAAAATTGTGGTTAAAGAAGTCATCATAATGGAACGTAAACGCCTTTGTCCCGCGGTATGTATGGCTTCCATCAAAGGCACATTCACTTTACGAAGCTCGTTAATCATATCAATTTTTAAAATACTGTCATTGATGATAATTCCGCAAGAAACTACAATTCCAATGGCACTCATCAGGTTAAGCGTGTGTCCTGTACCCCACAGAAGTAACAAAGCAAAAGCAATATCAATAGGCAATTCAATAAGCACTATAAGAGGTTGAGTAAAACTCTCAAATTGAGCTGCTAATATAAAGTACATCAATAATATGGAGATAATGAGTACAACGACTAATTCACCAAGCATTTTTTGGCTTGAAAAGAACCCACCTGCAAATTGTACTTCCCACTGTGAATCGTTTTTAAGTTCGTTTTCAGTGGCTTGTATAAAGTTTTCTGCATTTTCCAAACTTGGATATACAAGCGGAATATACTCCCCGTTTTTACCCGAAACGATTGTTTTTAAATCTTGTCCTTTCGAAATACTGAGCAAAGATTGTAACGGGATTTTTATAAATTGTTCCTTTTCATCCCGTAAGTTGGTGCGAACCATTGTGTTTTGAAGTACCTGATTGATGGTTTGCAAGTTTCCTGAAAGGGTTATGGGTAAATATTGTTGGTATGAACGCAGGGTGGCTATTTCGTTGTTCTTAAAGGCTGTTTTAAGCTCACGATGTACCTCACTGTAATCCACTTTGTAACGTAACAGTTTTTCCTTATCTATGGTGATGACAAACTGCTCTTCAAAGGCAATATCTACTGAGGAGATGCCCGAACTCTGCTTGATGCGTGTTTGTACTTGCTTAATATCGGCGATGGAAGGGGTTTTTTGTCGATTTTTTGAGTATAACTGAGCTATTATGTCAGCTTCATTGGTATCGAAAATCTTTTCAAAAATATTTTTTGGAGGAGCAAATGTAAGCACTGATTGTGGATAATTTTTATGCATCCATTGGCTTAGATTTTCTTTAATTTTTTCTATTTCCTTTGGAGAATTTGCTTTGAAATATACCTCTGATTCCGTGATGGATAGGTTGTTTTCTTTCTCTAACAAATACTGTTTATTACCTATATATCCGGCACTTTCTACTGTCCACTCATCCACAGACTGAAATAGTTTGTCAGTTCGTTTTTTATTTTCGTCAATATGGATATTTTCATTCCATTCTACCTTAGCGATGAGTTCGATGTGGTCTAAATGAGGCATATTGGACTTCGGAACCACCCTAAACAACAAAAAACATAGCGGAATCATCAAAGTAATTGCTAAAAACAATGGTTTCTTGTGTGAAAATGTAAAATTGAAGCCTTTATCATAGCTTGAAAATAATATTTTATCAATTTTTTGTTGTGTTTTTCGAAAAATAGTAGTTTTGGAAAGCCATTTTTTGTGATAAAAGGTATGATACAAAATCGGAAGCAGAATAATTCCCGTAAAATACGAAACCAACAGCCCCACACTTACGGCAAAGGCTTGGTCTAAAAAGATGGCTCCCGAAATCCCACTTAAAAAAATCAGAGGTAAAAAAACGGCAATGGTGGTAAAAGTAGAACTCAAAATGGGCGTAATCACCTCATTAGTCCCTTTTACGCAAGCGTCAAACAAAGTTTCTCCTTTTTCCCGATGTTGGGTGATGATATCCGTAACGATAATGGCACTGTCAATCATCATTCCCAAAGCTAATATCATTCCTGATAAAGATATGATATTTAGCGATTTGCCAAACAAATAGAAAAAGACAAATGAAATAATCAAAGCCGAAAACATACTCAGCCCGATGATCATAGGCGATTTGGCATCTCCCAAAAAGAAGATGGCCACCAAAAACACCAAAACAAAGCCTAAAAACAAGTTTTGATTCAGATTACTGATGGTATAATCAAGTAATTCTGTTTGATTTCGATTGATGGAAAACTGAACATCGGGATATGATTTTTCAAGATTGTCAAGGGTTTGGTACAGGCTTTCTTTGAGATTTTGCATTGTCTCATCGGACTGTTTGATGATTGCCAACGTTACACTGCGTTTGCCATCTGTAACCGAAAGACCCGTTTCCCCTTTTTTGGATAATTCTACTTGGGCAAAATCCTTGAGTTGCAAAAGTCGGTCACCCTTTCTGAAATAAATGTTTTTAACATCTTCTATGGTGCGAAGCACCGATGAAAATTTGATATTATATTCGTAATAGCCATCACGAACCACCATACTACCAGGCTCTACGTTGTTGGCTTGTAGTGTATTTTCAATATCCGAGAGTTGAAGTCCAACCGTTTCCAAAAAATCCATATTTGGGATGATGCGGATATGCTGTTGCATATAGCCCGTAATATCAGCCATTGCCACCTCAGGAAGTTGTTCAATACGGCGTTTTACGATGTTTTGAGCAAATTCTGACAGTTCCAAAAAACGCTGTTCATCAGGTTCGGAATAGCTTTTATCGTCTTTAAGAGAAAGGTTTAGGTAAAACACAGGAATATCGGTAGCACTCGCTTTTACCACTTGCGGACGTTTGGTATCACGAGGCAAACGACTCATAGAACCGTCAATTTTTTCATTGACTTCAATAAAAGCCAAATCGGTATTCGTTCCATAATCAAATTTCAGACGAATAATGGCGTTTCCGTCACGGGTTTCGCTTGTAATATCACGCAATTTACCCACTTGTAGCAGTTGCTGACGAATGGGAGTAACGACTGTGTTTTCTAACTCACGTGCCGATACATTTTCGCCCGTAACCTGTACCGTAATTTCGGGAATGGGAATATCAGGCAACAAAGAAACAGGCAACGAACCAAAAGTAATGGCTCCTACGATGATAAGCCCTAAAAAGCTCATCAGTACTGCTATCGGACGCGTAAGTAAGAATTTTATCATGTTACTTTTTCTGACAGATTATTCCTATTTATTTTTTAAAATGGTAAAACGTAAGTATTTTACCCCCTTCTTCTAAATGCTTCATCAAATCACCAGAAAGTGTTGGTTTTTCTTTCAAAACATCGTAAACATCGATATCCATCCAGCCAACAACCCCATTATCAAAAGCAGCTGTTGGTAGAATGATGTCTGTTGAATACATTTTTTCAGGCAACCATTGAGTTATTTCACATTTATCTTCGTTCAAATCATATAGTAAAGTAGCTTTACTACCCTCATAAAAAATTTCACTTACCAAATATCTATTATGAATCAGCAATGGTGCACCTATCAGATAAGCAAAATCATTTTCTTTTCTAACTTCCACCAAGGTCTCATAGCTGTTTTTTAAGTCATTAGGTACTTTTTTAGTTCCAAAATCAAAGACATAAGTAGAAGCTATCGCGCCAGTTTTATTCAACACAAATACAGAGTCATTGACCGCTCTGTTAAATAAAATATGCTCTTGTGAAGGCTGAAAAACGGTAGGCGTTCCGTTGTCGTCAACGTATTCTTTTTGGAAATTTAGTATATTTTTCTGATCTGCAAAATCAGCGGATGTCTGCACAAGTAAAGGCTCTTTTCCATCCCCTTTCGCCAAAGCAAAAAGAAATTGTTGATTTGGCAATACCTTAAAATTTTTACCTACAAAAGGAGTTTTTTTACTTTCGATAAAAATTCCCTCCAAATCATAAGTCAACATTTTCTTTTGTCTTCTATCGTATAAATATATATACGAATCATCTACATCAAAATCTTGTAAACGAATATACTCATCCGATGCTTGTCCTTGATTGCCTATTTTTCTTATAAAATTCCCTGATTTTGAGAAACATAGAAGCGAGTTGGATTGGTGTAAATCCAAGATATAAATACAATCGTTTTTAATGATTACCTTCGATAATTCAGAAAACAAAAACTGTTCATCTTCTTGAATAGGAAGATACGTTATTTTATCAATAACTTCTTGTTTTTCAGAATCTTGAATTTTTAAAATACGTATTCCATTTGTTTGATCTTGCTCTTTGTCTTTACAAGAAAACAATCCGATTGCAAACAACAACATTGGTAAAATTCTTTTTGTCATGTTTCTGTAATTTATTGGTTTTTATCCAATTTTCAAAAATGAATATTTCTAAAATTAACCATTCCGTTTTCAGATGAATGGACTGTTAATTCTCCATCGTAAATCACTTGGGTAGAAATCACTTCTTCTCCTAATAGATTCTTGATATAGTCTAAATTCTTTATAAAATTCTTATTGAAAAGCTGTGCTGATTTTATTTCATAAGCCTTCATTTCATTGGCTTTTTCTTCTATCAAATCTACTTCTTTTTGGTTTTTATCCCGATAGAAATAATAGTTTGGTAAAACCCCTTTATTAAACTTATTTTTAAAAAACTCCAAAACTACCATATTTTCAAACAATACTCCCCGCAACGGATGCACCGCCAATTGTTGTGGTGTTTCTATTCCCAAAAGAAAACACGCCAATCCTGTATCGTAAAAATATATTTTAGGTGATTTTACCAATCTTTTCCCTATATTTTTGAAGAATGGAGGCAAACGGAAAACAATGTACGATGCTTCCAAAATGCTAAACCATTCTTTAAGTGTGGGTGATGAAATTCCTATTTCGTTCGATAAAGCATTTATGTTCAATTCTGTGCCTATGCGTCCAGCACATAACTTCATAAAAGTTTGAAAGTTAGATAAGTTTTTGACTTTCATCAACTGCCTCACATCTCGCTCTATGTAAGTGTTGTAATAATTTCGGCTAACGTCTTGGACAGGGATTTTCTTCGCCCAAACAGCTGGATACCCACCATTGATAATCAATGTGTTAGTGTCTGTTCTATATGGAATATCTCCTAATTCTTGTAGCGAAAGAGGCAACAGCGTAAAAACGGAAACTCTACCTGCCAAAGATTGTGTGATACCTTGCATCAATGAAAAATTGTTGCTCCCCGTGAGAACAAATTTTCGTGAATTATCCTCATCTACAACTACTTGAATATACGAAAGCAATTCAGGAACATTTTGAACCTCATCAATGATTAACCCTTTTGGAAATTGTTTCAAAAATGCTTTCGGATTGAGCATAATTTGTTCTCGTAAAGCAATATCTTCCATATTCACATAGTGATAGGAAGGAAAATTCACCTTACAAAGGGTTGTTTTTCCCGACTGCCTCGGCCCTGTAACTACCAAAACTGAGTAAAAATCACTCAATCTTATGAGCTCAGTTGATAATTCTCTCCTTATATGTATATTAATATTCGACATTTTTAAAGTGCAACTTTAATTTTGTCCAAAAATAATATATTCCACAAATGTATACAAGATTCTTGCATTTAATTTTCAGACATTTTTAAAGTTATACTTTAAAAATGTCAATGTCTCAACTTACTCTTTCACCACCACAGGCGATTCGTGAGCCAAATTAATATTTCCAGAAACGATAATCGGGTCGCCTTCTTTGAGGGTTTCGCCTGTTATGGTGTACTCGGTAGCATTTTCCAAACCTGTTTGAACGTAGTTCCAAAAGGCTTTTCCGTCTTTCAATGTGAAAAGAACTTTTCGGTTGGTACGCAGAACCACTGCCGATTTTGGAACTACCCACTGTTTTTCCAATGCTCGGAAAATACTTACGCGAACGCTCATCCCTTCTACCATTTTCGGATGATATGCCACAGAGGCTTTGAGTTGTACCATTCCATTTTGGTCAATCCATGGATTGATTTCGGTAATTTTCCCTTTCATCTTCACATCGGGCATCGAAAAGGGCATTACTTCCACCTCGTCTCCTTTTTGTATGAACCCTAATTCACTTTCCATAATGGGAAAACTGACTTCCATACTGTGCCGATTCACGATATTACAGAAGTCTTTTGACATATCAGGATATGTGTTGGGCTTACTATTCAGGTTGGCGATTGTTCCGCTGATGGGTGCGTACAAAGTAACACCTTGAAGTTCGTTTTTAGCCATTTTGTAGTGGCTTAATGCTTTGTTGTAACCGCTTTTTACTTTGAGAAGTTCCATTGTTTGCAGAGGGACATTTGCGGAATCTTTCAGCTTAAACCCTTGACCGATAAGCATATCTTGTAACTCCAAACGGGCACGACTCACATCGTCTTGGGCTTGTTGTAATTTGTTTTCAAAAGAAAATCCATCCAAAGCAGCGATTATCTGACCTTGGGTTACGTTATCACCATTCTTAACCAAAATACGAGCAATCTTTTCGTTAGCTTTGAATTTGAGACCTACCATTTGCGAGGCGTGTATTTTACCGTTGCTAACAAGTTCGTGCGTAAATGGCTTAGATTGTAATGGCATAACGGTTACTTCTGTAGGCGATTCGGGAAGCAACTGCTGTACGTTTTCTTCTTTTGCGTTCGTAGTATCTGTTTTACAAGATAATAAAAAAATTAAACCGATGGTAGATAGTATTATTTTCTTCATTTTTTTTGGATTTCTGAAAATAGATTGATATAACGATAAAAACATGTGTTCGTGACTTTTCATAATGTTAAAACTTTTTCATTCTAAAAAAAATCAATACAGGATTATCGTCACTTTTAACTTTTCTCAATTTATCAATTTCGGGTAGGTACAGACTGTCTGTTGCATTTAGAAAATGTTCGTTATTTTTTATAAAATCATCTTCCCCAAACCAAGTTAAAGTCATAAATGTATCCTCATCTTCATTTACAGCTCTTACTATTTTGCCTGTAAAAATGTAGTACAGCAAAGGCATATTTTTCCAATCTTTACCCAACATAAAGACTTGATTTTTTGTTTCTTTATCAATATATAGAAAATGCCTGGTCATATTTAGACCATATTCAACAAAAAGAGTACGACTATTTTCGTAATAGTTAACACCAAAAACCTTTCCTGAGTCAACCAAATCCTCTGTGAAAAATATATCGTCAGTAGGCTCTATATTTTTATCTCCAAAATCAAAATTATATTTAGGTTTCAATTTTGTTCCAATGATTTCGTACGTATAATGATAAATTGAAGGGGTTATGTAAGTTCTATCATCATACGTGTTAAAGTAGTGATGTTTTGAATAATTAGATTTTTCAGGAGCTCTGTTGTAAAATCTTTCTTGATGTGGAAAATATAGTTCTTCAAGTTTTGAAAAATCATTATTTACCAACAGCAAGTCACTCTTCTCAGATGTCAAAATATTAATATCATCATATACCGCATAGATGGAATCATTAACGCTATAAATGTTCAACCCATGAAATTTTGTCCTAACTGCATTGATAAACCGTCCATCTGCTGTATATTTAATCACTTTGTGCTTGCGTTCATCGTATGTACAAATGTTGTTTGTTCTTTTTTCTATTGCAAAATCAGTAATCTCTGTATATTCTTCTGGACCTTGACCAACGGCATGAATCTTGTTTATAAACTTCCCTGTATCTGCTTCAAATATTAATATCTTATCTCTATCACAATGTAGATAAACCTTATTGTTGGCTACAATTACTTTCTCAATTTTGTTTACCAAAGCATCTTTTCTTGTTTCTAAGGGAACAACCCTACAACTTTCAATGTAATCATTCAAATTAGTCGTTTGATTACTTTTTTTATTCACAGCATCTATTACAAACGTTTCTGCCCCTTCGTTATTCCAGACTACAACTGTTCCTTTTTTACTCTGTTGGCAAGAGAAAAAAACTAAACAAAAAAGTATAAAAATATTCTTTTTCATAATATAAAATCAAAACTGCCGTAAAAAAAGTTTTACGACAGTAATTATATGACTATTCGTTAAATACGCAATTTTTGTGAGTTTGATTATCCATAGAATCTAATTAATTTCTTTCAAAAAGAAACTATTCATTGGAGCAAATGTAAAAATTTTTCGAAACAAATCAAAACTTTATTTTGTTAAGTGGTAGCCACTTCAATAAAATAAAGAATATTTTTGTTTTTTTCCACAAAAAAACTAATTTTGTCGTTTGTTATTAAAAAAACTTTTGTGATACGATGAAAAAAATATTAACTTTCTTATTATCAGTTAGTTTTATTTTGGTAAATGCTCAAATTTTTGATCCTGTCAAATGGGATACCAAAGTAGAAAAAATTAATGACCAAGAATATGACTTGGTAACTACTGCTACAATCGACCAAGGATGGAAACTTTATTCACAAACAATTCCACCAAATGGTCCTGTTCCTACAACTTTTGAATACATCAACGATGGTACTTTTGAATTGGTTGGTAAAACAGTTGAAACGGGTTCGGTAGTGAAGCACGATGCTGTTTTTGATATGGAAATCGGCTTTTTCTATAAAAATGCAACTTTCAAACAGCGTATAAAAATCTTAAAACCTTTATCTTCCATTAAAGCTGGTGTGGAGTTTATGGTATGTGATGATGCTAACTGTTTGCCTCCTGATACGGTTGATTTGATGTTTATCTTTAGTGAAAACACAGGTTCAACCGAGGCTAACCAAACGCAATCTGTGGACAATTCCAACGCAGGCATTTTTTCTTTAGAAGGAGATGATAAAACTCCAAACGACAAAACAGTTAAGGAGGAAACACAAAAAGTGGAAGAAAATGACAATAAAAATGTTGCAAACAAGGGACTTTGGAGTATTTTCTTTATTTCGTTCCTTTCTGGGTTCGCTGCTTTGCTCACTCCGTGTGTATTTCCGATGATTCCAATGACTGTAAGTTATTTTACAAAGCAAAGTAAATCGAAAATCAAAGGTATCAGAAATGCTATTTTCTACGGACTATCAATTATCGTAATTTACGTTGTGTTGGGGTCAGTAGTAACTGCAATTTTCGGTGCAGATGCTTTGAACGCTTTGGCGAGTAATTTCTGGTTTAATATTATATTTTTCTTGATATTGATCTTCTTTGCAGCTTCTTTTTTAGGAGCGTTTGAATTAACCTTACCCAGTTCGTGGAGTACAAAAGTGGATGCGCAAGCCGACCGTAGTGGTTTGGTGGGTATCTTCTTTATGGCTTTGGCATTGGCTATTGTTTCATTCTCTTGTACAGGGCCTATCGTAGGTACATTATTGGTAGAAGCAGCTTCTAAGGGTGGTATAGCTCCTATTATTGGTATGCTTGGTTTCTCATTAGCCATTGCATTGCCATTTGCTATTTTCGCAGCTTTCCCAGGATGGTTGAATTCATTGCCAAAATCAGGCGGATGGTTGAATACTGTAAAAGTCGTTTTAGGATTTTTAGAATTGGCTTTAGCTTTCAAATTTTTGTCGAACGCAGATTTAGCTTATCAATATCATTGGCTTGAGAGAGAGGTGTTTATAGCGATTTGGATAGCTGTTTTTGGAACATTAGCCTTGTATTTATTCGGAAAAATCAGATTACCTCACGATTCTCCCGTAGACAAAATTTCGGTAGGACGTTTGAGTTTGGGTCTATTATCCTTAACTTTCACGATTTATATGATACCTGGACTTTGGGGAGCTCCACTGAACTTAATTAGTGCATTTCCTCCACCACAACACTATAGTGAGTCGCCCTATGGAGTAGGATATACTAAAACAGGAGGCATCGTATCAAGTCAAGAGGACAGGCTACCCGAAGGAGCTCATCTGTTGGAACCTCACAATATTTTAGCTTTTGACGATTATGAAACAGGAATAGCATATGCAAAAAAAGTGAATAAACCTATTTTGTTAGACTTCACAGGTTGGACATGCGTAAATTGTCGTAAAATGGAACAAAACGTATGGGCTAAACCGCATATACTTGACATATTGAAAAACGATGTGGTGTTAATCTCCCTTTACGTGGATGATAAACGACCACTTCCTGAAAATCAAATAGTTGAATCAAAGTTAAAACCAGGTAAGCAAATTAAATACATAGGTCAAAAATGGAGTGAGTTTCAAACAGTTCGTTATAAAGCTAATTCACAACCTTTTTACGTGCTGATGAACCACGATGAAAGTAACCTTATTGATCCGATTGGCTACACGCCTGATGTTGATGAGTTTCATCAATGGTTAACGAAAGGAGTGGGGGCTTTCAAATAGCCACTCGGAACAATGAAATTTGTATATAGATAAAGGGTTGTCCGAGAAGTTGAGTTTGGCATCATGACTTTGCCTGTTAGTTTTCCTTCGTATTTAAAATTCTGAGAAATCGTGTGTAGGAGTTCCTTTTTCGTGCGATGGAATCCCAAAATCATGTAAGAACCACTTTTCAGACAACCTCTTTTAGTATATGAGAATAAAAACATACATATTGCCCATTATCATAAGTGTCATTTTGGGAATAGGCATTTTTCTTGGGCGTGTTCTGTCCGATTTTTATATCCAAGAACCTCTTCCCACACCAACTCCTGTGGTAGATATTGACTCTATTGTTGAAAGTCCAAGTAAAAAAAAACTTGGGACACTGATTGATTACATAGAAAATGATTATGTAGATAAAATAAATCCTGACAGTATTGTTGAGTTGACTGTTAATGGGATTTTATCAAAATTGGATCCACATTCAAGTTATATCTCAAAGAGAAACATTCAAGAAATTTCAGAAAACATCAGTGGTAAATTTGTAGGTGTAGGCATTAGTTTTTATATGTATAAAGACACTATTGCGGTAATGAAACCTATCGAGGAGAGTGACGCTTTCAGTAAAAACATTCAATTAGGCGATCGTATCTTAAAAGCTGACAATGACACTCTTTTTGGTAAAAAATTAACTTCAGAGATGGTTCGCAATACGTTCAAGGGAGAAAAGGATTCAGAAGTACTTTTAACCATCTATCGTAAATCCAATGATAGTATTTTTACGCTCCCAATAGTTCGAAAACATATTCCTATTAAAAGTGTAGATTGCTTTTATAAAGTGAACGATACCTTGGGGTATATTCGTATGAATCGCTTTGCTGAAACTACTCATCAAGAGTTTAGGTCTGCTTTACAAACACTTATAGATAAAGGAATTAACAGCTTAATTTTAGATTTAAGAAATAATACCGGAGGACTACTGAATGTAGGAATCGATATTAGTGATGAATTTTTAAAAGAAGATAAGATGATTGTTTTCACTAAAAACAATCGTCAGGAAATTGATGAAACCTATGCAACTGGTGGAGGTATGTTTGAAGAACAGCCTGTTTTTGTATTGGTAAATGAGCAAACAGCCTCGGCAAGTGAGATTGTTTCAGGAGCTTTGCAGGATAACGATCGCGGTGTAATTATCGGACGACGCACTTTTGGTAAAGGGTTAGTACAGAGTGAAATGCCTCTACCTGACGGGTCTGCCATACGATTGACCACAGCTCGTTACTACACTCCAACAGGAAGGTCTATTCAAAAGCCTTACAGCAGAAAACAAATTCGTAATTTCCAACTAAATAGCTCTAAAATGCCTGATTCACTGAAGTTTACTACGCCTAAAGGTAAGGTAGTTTACGGAGGAGGAGGGATATATCCAGATGTGTATCTGCATTCTGACATCAAGCCTGAAACCTATTTGGTCAATGAATTACTTAATTCAGGATTGACAAATTTCTTTTTATTTGAGTATTTGGATACTTATCCGAAAGTTAACGTAAAACCCGAGAAGAGCAGCTTTATTAAGGATTACAAAATCTCCAAAGAAATGCTGAATGCATTCTCTAAATTTCTGTCTAAACGAAAAATATTTATTGACTTCAAAAAAAATAGAGATGATATATCCAAATATCTGAAAGCAAGTTTAGCTGAAATTTGGTATGATGATAATACAGCGGGAATGCTCCGTAATCAAGGTGATTTGTATATTGAAAAGAGCATGTATTATTACAAGGGTGAACCTGCCAAACGAAAAAAAATAACAAAAAAGAAAGTTGTTAAAAAAACTACTTCAAAAGAGGATTCAAAAAAGAAAAATTAAAAGCCAAAAAGGCGTGTTGTAAAACAACCGAAATCAATAAAGAAATTTTAACCCTTATTAAGTCCGAACAAAACGATTTATTGTATATTACTTCTGTTTTATACTAATGGCATTAAGAGAAATAAATGAGAAGGTAAAAGAAGAGCTAATTATATGAAGACCAAAAGGAGTTGGAAATAGACTTACACTTGCTCGTTTAGAAAAAGATTTATTATGGTAAATTGATAAAGATGAAAATTCGGAAAATGGTAGTAACTGATGAAGTTGATGTAATAACTAGACTTTATTAGGAACAATTTAGGCAATAGCTATTGCAGAGCTAACCCACTCAGAAGAAGCTGTCGCGGGCATTATAGAAGAATTGTTGTTGGATATTATGACTCTTTTAAAATCATACGGAGATGCGAAGAACGTATAGATTCCTCAAGAAAAAATAACTTTGAAATATAAAAAATACGATGACTGCTACATTTTTGTAGAGCCCAAAGATATTTGGATTATTAATAATACAAAAATATGATAGGATTAAAATTAACAACAGATAATAAAACTTTCTTTGCCTCTCTCAAAGAAGGTTCTATTGGATTGATTATCAGTAGAATGATACGAGATACACGAAATTGTGTCAGCGTAAATTTTGGTGGATATGATATGCAAACGGAAACTTATCCACTTTGGCTTCTTCAAAAATTATTTTTAGGGGCTAAATTTACTGTAAAGGTAGAAGAAATCACTGTAAATTCTCCAATAATACAACGAGCTCCAGAAATTGAAAGTCATTTTTTTGAGCATCCTAAGAACATTGGTGTTGAACTAACTTTAAAAGAAGAGAAACTATCGGCAGTAGTTGAAAAAGGAAGTATTCATTTAATTGTAACTGTGTTGAATAAAGAAGAAAAAACAGAAATTGATTTAGATTTTTTAGCAACTAATCACTCCAATAATGGAGATATAACAAAATATTGGTGTAAAAAAAACTTACAATTAGGAGATGAGTTTATGATTGAAATTAAAGAAATTGAAAAAATGACATTGCCTGTTCAGTCATAATTTCAAACACCCTTAATTGAGGCTAATTTTTGTATTATGAAACATGTTCTATCTTTTTTCTGTTCAGAAAAAGGCGAAAAATTAGAAATAGCCTCTAAAAAACTTTATCAATAAAAAAACCTAAGTAAAAACTTAGGTTCTCTTAACGCACTAACACTACTAAGATTATAGGCTTTATCGCAATCGATCTGCTGATTTTACCAGATCTTCGTCCCGTCGGATAGCTTTATTAGCTAAAAACAAAAAAACGATAGAAAGGACGGGTAAGAAAATCCCAACACCCTTCTCAGAAATTCCACTTTCTCCGGATGAACTTAGCACTCGATATACAAATATTCCTAGTAAAGTAAGACTTATAAGGATATTCAGTCTATTCAAAACAAACTGAAGTTGCCTTGTTTTATATTTAAATATGGTATATACAGCTAAAACAGCTGATATTCCAAAAAAGATACCACTCAAAACATCGTCTAAGTATGCATAAACAGACTGCTGATTTTGCACATATAACGAAAATATAAACGGCAGAATGCCTCCAATTATGAAGACAAATAGCATATAAATTGTTTGTACTCTTTGAATCATCTCAAAAATTTGAACGTGCAAATGTAAATCTTTTTATTCGTTTTACAAAGGTTTTTAGTGTGTTTTTTTCATTATTTGCTCCTGTTGAGACCCTTTTTCGAACATAACTCTTTTTTTGTATGACATATCGAAGATAGCTTTTCAAGGCTATATGCTGATAGTCAGACTACTTTTCTAATTTTATTGATTTACCATTTGAATTGTACCAAAAATTCATGGGAGCTTCGTGCATAGATGTTCAGCTGTGGCTGTGAATTGTTTTCGTAGCCATATCCCACAACTACATAATACTTTGGTATGTGGAACATAATATAGGCATTAAACGCTTTATCCGTTCTGTAAGTCAATCCTAATTCACTGTTTTTCAAGTAAACTCCTGCTAAAGTCAGATCAAATGACGGACTGACATCTTTCACAAAACGAGTCTGCAACATTGGTTTTAGAGTAAATTCTGGAGAGAGTTTCCAAAAATATCCTGCCAAACCATAGATATGAAAACGTTGGGCTACTGAAGTCATTACGTCTTCTTTTACTTTAACTTCTTCCGATGCCAATAGATTGGGAACAGATAATCCAACATAAAAATCACGATGCTCATAGTAAACTCCTGTCCCTATATTTATTTGGAATTTCCCTGATATAGTCTGTAAATAAGGGTCGTAGTAGGTGTTATGAGGAGAGGTATAAGTTCTGATCCGACTTCCGTCTATATTAAAAAAATCACCTCCAAATTTTAATCCTCCGTACAATTTGCTGTATTCATTTATGGGTATGGCATATGCAAAATCGGCATATAATCCTGCTTGTTTTTGGATAAAAACTTTATTATTTTGAATTGAAAAACCGACACTTACACGCTCATTGATTCGGTGTGTGGTCAAAAGAGTCTGACTTTGAGGCGCTTCAGTATCTCCTTGCCACTGATTGCGTATGTCCACTGAAATGGTATGTCCTTTCTCTTGGCCTGTAGCCGCAGGATTTACCAAGTTTTTATGTTGATTATAAAATATGTGTGTAGGATTTTGTGCATATATGTTTATCACCGATATAAATCCAATTAGTATTATGTAATATATTTGTTTTTTCATCGTATTTAGTAATTTATAAATATCCAACCTTTGCGGGTATACATTTCTGTATTATCTAATGTAAAAATGTAAAAATAAGACCCCTGAGGCACTTTCTTTCCATTGCTTCCCATGCCACTCCATTGATTTTTATAACCTTTAGTTTCATAAACCAATTGACCTAATTGATTGTAGATGCGTAGGGTACTATTCGGATATTCCTCTGCCCTGAGAATCGAAAAATAGTCGTGTATACCATCATTATTAGGCGAAAAAGCATTGGAAATCAAAACATAATCCAAAGACGTGTCAATATCATTAGCTATGCCATCACCATCTATGTCATTGTCGCACAGATCTCCTATGCCATCGTTATCCAGATCTGCTTGATTCGGATTGTAGATTTCTGGACAATTATCACTGTCGTTCGGTACACCATCTCCATCCAAATCATCATCACAAACATCACCAATACCGTCTCTATCCAAATCCAATTGATTGGAGTTGGATTGTCGTGGACAGTTATCATTATCGTTATGAACCCCATCTCCATCCCAATCATCATCACAAGCATCTCCTATTCCATCTCTGTCCAAGTCTTCTTGATTCGGATTTGCCAATTCAGGGCAATTATCTGCATTTGACATAATGCCATCTCCATCAACATCATCGTTTTCCTTGATGGTAATCGTACTTTTATTAACAGCCAAAAATATATTCCCTTCGGCTTTAATCATAAATTTCCCTTGATTTGTTATCGGAATACTCGGAATTGTAATTTTTGCAGTTCCATTATTAGGAATACCTGTAGCTAAAGTATGAGAAAAAGTAGCTCCTCCATCTTCGGAAAACAGAACTGATATTGTTTTTACGTTGATGTTATCACTATCAGTATTGGCCACGTCCCAACGGATAGTTTCGGTTTGCCCTACGTACCAATTTGATGGAGTAGTATGAGAAAGTACCGAAAAAGGCCCAGCTTTGTCATTCACCACTACTTGTATCGTTTTGTAAGTTGTATTCCCAACAGTGGTTGCCGAAGTATTCCTATCGGAAACCACAAATGACCAGTTCAAGGTACGTCCCACATTAGTAACAGTTTCCCAAGCACTATTTTGGGCAGGATGCGTTTGAGTTAGCTGTCCCGAAACGATGCGACTCAATCGCGGGATATAGCGTTTTGAATTTATTGAAGGAGGTAGCGAACGTGCTATTGCACCGGTCTTTGCATTAGGCGAAAAACTATACGAATTTGTTCGACTATCGGCTTGTTCCCATCTGTAAAGCAAAGTATCTTCATCAGCATCAGAAGCTGTTCCTTCTAACAAATAAGCTGTTCCTTTGGGGATTGTATAACTCAAAATATCGTGAATTTCAGGAACAGTATTTCCAGAATCTGTAATAATAGCACATCGTTTTTCTTTGACGTTTTGCATGATGTCATAAATACTCCGATGATGAAAATAGGCATCTGACCGTTGTTGTAAATTTTGGCTCATCAACACCCCTGCATATCCCATAATTGTTGAACCACTCCCAGGCTCAACTTGTGAATCTGTACCTTCATTATCATACGAAAAGGTATGGTATGCTCCCATTTGATGTCCCAATTCATGACAAAAAAGATCTATTTCGAAATAATCTGGAGAAACTTTAGAAAAATTAATCGCCGAAAAGCCTGCTCCTTTTTTACCACTTTCACACACACAACCTATACAACCTGCATTTCCACCTACATCTTCATGATGAAACAGATGTCCTACGTCATAATTCACAGAACCCACCTGATTATCAAATAATTCTTGTAGAATCTTAGCTTCTTTTAGATTGCCCTGTTCATTCAACCATTGGTCATAATTGATATTTTTTAAAGGATCCGCAGCTTCTGTATCAAACAGAATATTTTGGTCGGAAACCAATTGAAACTGAATTGACATTTGCGAACCATAAACTTGATTAACCCGATTGATGGTGTTTACAACCTGAATCAAAGCATTGGATTTTCCTCCAAAATATTGAGTGTACTCATGTGTCGCTGCTATGGCAATCCGAAAGGTACGTACCTTATTTTCAGTGCTATACGTAGCTCTTTTTGTAAGGTTTTTTTCTGAGGCAAATGCTTGAGTAGTACATTTTATGGGATTTTTCTCGGTCATGTCACGGTGATATACTTCATAAAGAAAACCTTCATCGTCAGTAGATTCGATGAAAGAGTAGTGAAAATTTTCTTCCATGATTGCATTTAACCCACGAGGCGACCAAGTAATTCGGATGCTCCTCAAAGGATTAGTTACTGAAACCCCCGCAAAAGTTTTTATATGAGGATATTTTTCCTGTAAAACGGACGAAAGTACCTGTGTTTCCTGCAAACGAAAAGATTCAATATCTCCCTCTCCATTGGGTATATAAACCTCCGCTATTGATTTACTGGTTTGTCTTACATTTTTTAAAAGAGCTTTTGCAAAAGCCTCTTTATCAAGACTATAATAAAATTTCCCTTCTTTTTGTTCCTGTTTTCCTGTGGTATTATTGGGTTGCCAATAGCTTTGTGCATTAAGACTACCAAAGAACAAGATAAAGAACATATAGATTATATTTCTCACCGCAATTTTCATGAACGATAGTATTCAAATGCTTTGTAAATCAATTCATTACTTACCTTACAATCCAATTTTGGTTGTGAAATTTGTTCTAACAGCACGAAATTAATATTGCCATATGAATTCTTTTTATCAAATTTTAACAAATCTATTATTTGATCTATTTCTTCTTTTTTAAACGTATGTTTTTCAAAATATTGATTGAATACATTTTTGATTTCTAGAGCCTTTTCCTTTGGAAAATACAACAACTCGGAGGATAGATATGTGGCTAAAATCATACCAATAGCAATTGCTTCTCCATGCAAAAGTGTTTGTCGAGACGAATTTTGCAAACAATACGATTCGATAGCATGTCCTAATGTATGTCCAAAATTGAGAGTTTTTCGCAAACCTTTTTCAGTTGGATCTTGCTTGACAATATTATTTTTAATTTCGACTGATTCGTAGATGAGCTGCCCTAAATCTTCCATGGTTAGCTCATGGAGTTTAAGCATTTTATACCAATACATTTCCGATTGAATAAGTCCGTGTTTAAACATTTCAGCCATGCCACTACGCAACTGTTCGGCAGGAAGTGTTGCCAAAAATCGAGTGTCAATCATCACCCCGATTGGATTGTTAATCACTCCCACTTGATTTTTCAAAACTCCCAAATCCACGCCTGTTTTTCCGCCTACGGAAGCATCTACCATCGCTAATAAACTCGTTGGAACATTCACAAAATCAATTCCCCTCATATAGGTCGATGCTACAAAACCGCCTAAATCCGTAACAACACCTCCGCCTAAATTGATGAGTAAACTTTTGCGATCAGCTTCCAATTCCGACAGTGCAAACCACACTTGAGAACAAGTATCTATATTTTTAAACTCCTCACCCGCCTCAATCTCAATGATTTCAATCGGTGTTTCTGTTGCCATATCCGCTAAAAACAACGGCAAACAATAAGTGTTGGTATTACTATCTACTAAAATAAAAATTTTAGAATATTTTTTCTCTTGCAAAAGTTTATTCAGAAAATAAAAACTACTTTCGCTAAAATAAACAGAATAACCTTGTGATTGTATATTCATTTCTCGTTTTTGATACATTAACTTTGTATGAAGAGGACAAATATACTCTTAAAATTTAAGTAAAACAAACTTTACTATAAATAAAAAAAACACGACTAAAAATGAGTAAAAGACAAAAAAAAAATCATACCTTTGCCCTCAGTGGAAAAAATGATCTAAAATCATTAAACCTTTCATCTATTTATTAAAAATCAACTATTTAAAATACTTTAAAGAAAAAATGGCTACACGTTTTAGCGACACTCAAACTGCATTCGCACTGAAAGATAATTTTGAATTAGGAAGAGCTTATTGGCTTTTTCGTTTTATTGGGAATAATAGCCTTATTGGTATCGGTACAACTATGACTAATTTGTCTTTAAAATTACGTCTTCCAGTGGAGTGGCTCATCCGAAAAACAGTCTTTAACCAATTCTGTGGAGGTGTTTCTGAAGAAAATTGCAAACCAGTTATTCAAAAAATGTATGAAAAGGGAGTTAGTTCCATCTTGGACTATTCTGTTGAAGGTAAAGAAGACGAGGCTTCGTTCGAAGCTACATTTAAGAAAACAATGGAAATCATCGATTTTGTACACGAAAACAGAAAACAAGGAACTCCATTCGCTGTATTCAAACCAACAGGATTTGGAAAAATTGATATATATCAAAAAATATCCGAAAAACAACAACTTACAGATGAAGAGCAACAAGCATGGGAGCGTATCGTAGAGCGTTTTGACCAAGCCTGTGGAAAAGCAGCCAGCTACAAACTACCAATAATGATTGATGCTGAAGAAAGTTGGATGCAAGATGCTGCCGATCAGCTCATTGAACAAATGATGCAAAAATACAATAAGGAGGAGGCTGTCGTTTACAACACTCTGCAAATGTACAGACATGACCGATTGGATTACCTGAAAGGGCTACACCAACGTGCAATTGAAAACGGTTTTTACATCGGAGTGAAAGTGGTTCGTGGTGCTTATATGGAAAAGGAAAATGCAAGAGCTCAAGAAAAAGGATATATTTCACCCATCTGTATTTCAAAACAAGCAACAGACGACAATTACAACTCTGCAATTGTCTACATTTTAGAGCATATTGACCGAATTTCTCTGTTTGCAGGAACTCATAATGAGAAAAGTACGGGATTAGTAATGGATTTGGTAGAGGAAAAAGGCTTAAAACATAATGACAAACGCATTTGGTTGGCTCAACTTTACGGAATGAGCGACCATATCAGTTTCAATGCAGCTAAAATGGGATATAACGTAGCAAAATACCTACCATTTGGCCCTGTACGTGAGGTAATGCCTTATCTGATTCGTCGTGCTCAAGAAAATACTTCAGTCGCAGGACAAACAGGACGCGAATTGACGCTCCTTAAGCGTGAATACGACCGAAGAAAAAAACAAAAGAAATAGAAATTGTGCAGAAAGTCATCAACATACTTAACAAAAGAGCCAAATTTGAATACGAGATATTGGATAAATATCTAGCAGGAATAGTGCTTGTAGGTACCGAAATTAAATCTATTCGTTTGGGCAAGGCGTCCATTGCTGAAAGTTTTTGTGAATTTAACGACAAAAATGAACTTTTTGTCATCAACATGAATATTGAAGAATATGCCTACGGAACACATTACAACCACAAACCAAAGAGTGAACGCAAATTACTTCTTCAAAAACGTGAATTAAAAAAACTAAACAAAGAAGTTCGAAATACAGGTCTTACCATTGTTCCTTTGCGTATGTTTATCAATGACAAAGGATTAGCAAAGGTGGAGATTGCTTTGGTTCGCGGTAAAAAGCTATATGATAAACGCGAAACAATTAAAGAGCGTGACAATAAGCGTAATCTGGATAGAATCAAAAAAATACGGTAAGACACATTTCCTTTTGGTCGTATTGTAAAAAGTATGATGATATAAAAAATGATAATCAGGGAAATGTAGTTATTTTGTTGAATGCAAATAAGAATTATACTGTATCGCCCTGATTGTCAAAGCACGAAGATAGTGAAAAACGGGAAAAATCTTATGGAAAGCAAAAATATTTTGCAAAGATTGTCATCACCAATTCATCGGCGACCATAATTTGACCTGTAAAGCTTGTTTATCAATGATTTACCAAAATGTTTTGATTTCAAAGAAACTTGAAAATCATTTTAAAGCCTTTGAAATTGCCTTTTTTACATCAATTTCGGACATATTTAATCATCATTTTTGGAAAACATGACCCAAAATTAATTTCTATTGAGTTACCACACGCTATGAAAACAAGTGCAAAATACTGAAATATAGTCTTTTATTTAAAATATTTGAAGCTACCATTAGGTAACGATTAGAAATCTATCTTTGTTTTTACCCGTCAAATTACCCTATGCCTTACTTTCCAACATTTCTCTGATAAAAAATAAAGCCCCTTATAATGTGTATATTACAGCTTTTTGCTTAATTTTGCCGTTTAGTTTTATTTTCAAAACAAAAATAAGAGGGCAGAGCGTTCAAGAAATCGTACCGAAGCTTAAAATGAAAAGAGAACGGAAAAAATATCGAAAATTTAAGTATTGTTCTTTCCATGAAAATCCGTACCTTTGCATAACTTTTTCAGCAGTATGTTCATCACCTTCAAGGATTGGGACATATTCATGATGAATGGTTAGATTTATACCCAAAAGACAAAAAATAATTCCAAACAACAAAATAACAATTTATGAACAAATCGGTTTATATCATCACTTCTGATGCCTACAGTGGTAAATCGTTGGTAACCTTAGGAGTGATGCAGATGATTATGCGAAATACGGCCAAAGTGGGATACTTTAAACCTATTTTGGAGAGCAAAACTCAAAAAGATAATCATATTACAACTGTACTTTCTCATTTTCAGTTAGATATGGACTATGAAGATGCTTATGTCTATACACGTAGCGAGGTGACAAATCTCCAAAATAAAGGAAAAATCGGAGAGGTGTACGATACGATCATCAAGCGTTACAAAGCATTGGAAAATAAGTTTGATTTTGTGTTAGTTGAGGGGACAGATTTATTAGAAGACAGTAATGTTTTCGATATTAAGTTTAATGCTTCGTTGGCTCAAAACTTAAATATTCCTGCATTGGTAGTTTTAAAAGACAGCTTTTTGTCAGAGGATGAACTTGTAAATCAAATTCAGATTGAGGTAAACACCCTTTTGGAACAAGAGGTACAAATTTTGGGAGTGTTTGTTAACAAAGTTAAGAATTATAATGACAGCGTAAAACAAAGACTCGAAAAGGAATTTAAAGACATTCATTTTACGTTTATTCCACGAGAGGAAGATTTGAGTCGTCCTACGTTGAAAGAAATTGCTGATGAGTTGGGAGCTAAATTCCTTTACAAAGGGGACGATGTCAACATGATTACTAAAAAAACAATCATCGGAGCAATGCAATTGCATAATTTCTTGAATCACGTTTCAGAAAGTTGTTTGGCGGTAATCCCAGCCGATAGATCGGATTTGATTGTTGGTAGTTTAACAGCTCACATATCGTCCAACTACCCTCGCATTGCTGGTTTGGTACTTTCTGGAGGCATTGTTCCTGAGCGTTCAATAATCAAAATTTTGGATGGAACACAAAAGATTATTCCAATAATGCTTTCAAAATCAGGTACTTTTGAAACGGCTACTCGTATTGGAAATATCAAATCTAAGATATATCCTGAAAGTGCAGAGAAAATAAAATTATCAATTCAATTATTTGAAAAATATGCTGATGTGAGTAGTTTGAATGCTCGTATTTCATCATTCAAATCGGATGCTATTACACCACGTATGTTCCAATACAATATGGTTCAGAAAGCACGTAAAGCACAGAGACATATTGTTTTACCTGAAGGAACAGACGATAGAATTCTAACAGCAGCTTCTCAATTAGCAGTTGATGAATTGGTGTATCTGACTGTTTTGGGTGATGCTGAAAAAATCATGTCACGTGTTAATGAATTAGGTTTAAAATGGGATGAACGGCGTATTTTTATCGTAAACCCCGTTGAAAGCCCTAAGTACGAGGAATATGTGCAGAAACTTTACGACATTCGAAAGTCAAAAGGGTTGGAGCTTTCACAGGCCAGAGATTTGATGCTGGACGTATCCTACTTCGGAACGATGATGGTTTTTGTGGGAGATGCTGACGGAATGGTTTCAGGAGCGGTGAACACTACGGCACACACTATTCGTCCGTCATTGCAGTTCGTGAAAACCAAACCTAATGTCAATACAGTTTCATCTGTGTTTTTTATGTTGTTGAATGACAGAGTTTTAGTTTATGGAGATTGTGCAATTGTTCCTAATCCAACCGCAGAGCAATTGGCAGAGATAGCAATTTCCTCAGCAGAATCGGCTAAGGCCTTTGGTATTGAACCGAGAGTAGCGTTGTTGTCCTATTCTTCAGGAAGTTCAGGTACAGGTGCCGATGTGGATAAGGTTCGTACTGCTACAGAAATCGTCAAATCCCAATGTCCAGACCTTTTGGTCGAAGGCCCTATTCAGTACGATGCAGCTGTTGATCCAAAGGTTGGAAAAAGTAAAATGCCAAATTCAAAGGTAGCAGGTCAGGCAAATGTGTTGATTTTCCCAGATTTGAATACAGGAAACAATACTTACAAAGCGGTGCAACGCGAAACAGGAGCTTTAGCTATTGGCCCGATGTTGCAAGGATTGAAAAAGCCCGTAAATGATTTAAGTCGTGGAGCTACGATTCCAGATATTTACAACACAGTGCTAATTACAGCTATTCAATCCGTTATGGAAGAATAATTTTATCAATATACAAAAATGGAAATATTAATAATTAACTCAGGAAGTTCATCGTTAAAATATCAACTGATAAATTCAGAAACAGGTGATTCAATTGCCAAAGGACTTGTTGACCGTATTGGGATCGAAGGCAGTTTAATAAAATATGTAGCATTTAAAGACGGGAAAGAATACGAAACTAAGAAACAAGTGCCAATTCGCAACCATGAGGAGGCAATGAAACAGGTAACAGATGTGCTTTCAGATGCCGAAATTGGTGTTATTTCTGATGCGGATGCTATTCAAGTGATTGGGCATCGTGTGGTACATGGAGGTGAAAAATTTGTACAGCCAACCATTGTAACCGAAGAAGTGAAGCAGCAAATAGAGAAATTAATTCCCCTTTCACCTCTTCATAACCCAGCATGTTTGGAAGGTATTCGCAGTGCTGAGAAAATGTTTAAAAAAGCAAAACATGTTGCTATTTTCGATACTGCTTTTCATCAAACACTACCTGCTAAGGCGTTCCGTTATGCCATTCCAAATGAGTACTATGAGAAACATGGAGTTCGTGTGTATGGCTTCCATGGGACAAGTCATAAATATGTAGACTCTCAAGCTCGTAATTATTTGAAAAATAACAATATAAAGAATATAACGATTCACTTGGGTAATGGTTCCAGTATGGCAGCAGTAAATGAGGAAGGTCGATGTATGGATACTACGATGGGACTTACGCCACTTGATGGATTAGTGATGGGAACCCGTTGTGGAACAATTGATGCAGGAGTCATTTTTTATTTAGCGAATCAACTGCAAATGACTACTGATGAAATCAATACCGTCTTGAATAAAAAAAGCGGGATGTTGGGACTTACGGGAAGTTCAGACGCTCGTGACGTATCCGATAAATATTTCGCAAACGACCCTAATGCCGTTTTGTGCTACGAATTATACGCCTATCGTATCAAGAAATTTATAGGTGCTTATGCCGCAGTCCTCAATGGACTTGACAGTATTACTTTCACAGCAGGTTTGGGCGAAAATGACGATTTAATTCGTTTGTTAGTATGTCAAAATTTAGAGTTTTTGGGTATTGAAATAGACGAAGAGAAAAACAAAACTCGAAATAGACCCAAACAAACTGTTGAAATACAGAAAGATAGTAGTAAAGTAAAAATATTGGTCATTCCAACCAATGAAGAGCTACAAATCGTAAACGAAATTAAATCGTTGTTGTAGTTCAATTTCGTTGTTATATTTTTAGGAATGAATTCATAAAATTCGTTTCATTAGCCTACCTCAGTTTGCAGATCTATGTATTTACAATAGATTTACAAAGTGAGGTAGTCTCACAAAATTTGATTTTTAAAAATAATTACAAAATAATAAACAATAATGTACATACCTTTTAACGAATTGCCAGAAACCTCTCGGATTTGGATATACCAAAGTAACCGTAGTTTCGCTCCAGAGGAATTAGTAGATTTAGAACAAAAAATTAAAGTCTATTTAGATCAGTGGTCAGCTCACGGAATTGGACTAACTACCTCGTTTGAAATTCGTTACAACCGTTTCATTGTTATAGGTGTAAATCAAGAAATTCACCCTGTTTCAGGCTGTTCGTTGGATGATTTAGCACGTTTTATTCAAGAATTGGAAAGGAATTATCAAGTAGATTTATTCGATCGGATGAACGTAAGTTATCGTCAAGGAGAACATATAGCTTATAAAAAATTAGCCGATTTCAAAAAAATGGTAAAAGAAAAGGCTGTATCTGCTAAAACAATCGTTTTCAATAATTTAGTAAATACAAAATCTGAATATGAAACCGATTGGGAAATTCCTATGGAAGAAAGTTGGCATAATCGCTTTTTGTAATCAAAAAAATATCTTAAAAAAACGTATTCGTAATGTTTTATTTCGTATCTTAGCACCTCAAAATCTTAATTTATTCAAAAATAAACTAACCGATTTTATAAAAAATAAAACAATATGAATTCATTTACAACGCTGGACATCGTCGTATTTGTGATATACGCGGTTGTCATTTTGTCGGTAGGTCTTTTTGTTTCCAGAGGCAAGAAAGACACTCAAAAAACTGCCGAAGATTATTTTTTGGCTGGAAAAACTTTACCTTGGTGGGCAATAGGTTCATCGCTAATTGCAGCAAACATTTCTGCGGAACAATTTATCGGGATGTCAGGTTCCGGCTTTGCTATTGGACTTGCCATAGCTTCCTACGAATGGATGGCCGCTATTACTCTTATAATCGTTGGTAAATTTTTCTTGCCTGTTTTCATTAAACAAGGTCTTTATACCATTCCTCAATTCATTGAAAAACGGTTCAACACTTCTTTGAAGACCATTTTGGCTGTTTTCTGGATAGCTTTGTTTGTTTTCGTAAACCTAACATCAGTTTTGTTTTTAGGAGCTAAAGCATTAGATACTGTTTTGGGTGGTGCTACGGGTGAAAATCTGATGTTGTTTATGATTGGATTAGCTTTGTTTTCAGCGGCTTATTCTGTTTGGGGAGGACTTTCAGCGGTTGCTTGGACGGATGTGATTCAGGTGGTATTGCTTGTTGTTGGAGGGTTAATTACAACCTATATAGCGTTGGACAATGTAACTCCACAAGGAGGAGCTCTCCATGGATTACAGCATATCTATGACGTAGCAGGAGATAAGTTTAAGATGATTCTTGATAAGGATAATCCTCAATTTAATAATTTACCGGGCATTGCTGTACTTATTGGTGGACTTTGGGTAGCAAACTTGTACTATTGGGGATTCAATCAGTATATTATTCAACGTGCTTTGGCTGCAAAATCATTAGCTGAAGCTCAAAAAGGGATTGCTTTTGCAGGATTTTTGAAATTGATAGTGCCTTTGATTGTTGTAATACCTGGAATTATCGCTTACGTGATGTACTACGAACCTGCAGGAACGGTAGCTATTGAAGGAGTAAAAGAGGCATTTACTAAAGCAGATGGTAGTATCGATTTTGATCGTTCTTACCCTTGGCTGATTAACCAGTTTGTCCCAGCAGGATTGAAAGGATTGGTGATTGCCGCCCTATCTGCTGCGATTGTTTCTTCATTAGCTTCCATGCTGAACTCTACTTCAACAATCTTTACGATGGATATTTATAAACCGTTTATTAATCCAAAAGCGTCAGATTCTAAATTAGTTACAGTGGGGCGTATTACTGTATTAGTGGCTTTAGCTGTAGCGACTTATTTTGCTCAATTTTTGGGAGCTTTGCCACAGATGTTCCAATACATTCAAGAGTGGACAGGCTTGGTAAGCCCAGGAATTTTGGCAGTATTTTTAATGGGATTATTTTGGAAAAAAACCAATCCGACAGGAGCTGTAGTTGGTGTTTTGCTTTCAATTCCAGTAGCTTTGGGGCTTAAGTTTTTGCCTGGTGTGGAATTACCTTTTATGGATCAAATGCTTTACACCTTATTAGTCACTATTGTAGTGATTATGGGAGTGTCATTAGTAACAGGAAAAGGTGACGATGACGAGAAAGGTATTCCTCTTACGCAGGAAACCTTTGCAACTAATGCAACGTTTAATACAGCAGCATATGCTATTTTATTGATTACGGCTACTTTGTACGTAGTGTTCTGGTAGGATTTTCAACTTCTGATATAAAAACTTTGATAAGGTGTAAAGTGCTTTATCAAAGTTTTTTTTGTTATAAAATGTTGAGATAGGAGTATAAAATCAAGGTTTTTTGTATCTTTGTCGGGAAATTAAGATATACTTAAAACGAATGAAAATACTTGCAAATGATGGTATTTCCGAGTTAGGAAAACGTCAATTAGAGGCTCATGGTTTTGAGGTACTTACAATAAAAGTAGCTCAGAATCAGCTTGTCAACTATATTAATGAGCATCAGATTCCGATACTTTTGGTGCGTTCATCCACTGAGGTACGTAAAGAATTAATTGAAGCGTGTCCGTCATTGAAACTCATTGGGCGAGGTGGTGTAGGGATGGACAACATTGACGTAGAAGAAGCAGAAAAACGTAATATTCACGTCATAAACACACCTGAAGCCTCTTCAAATGCGGTGGCGGAGTTGGTATTTGCTCACCTACTTTCAGGAATACGGTTTTTACATGATGCCAACAGAAACATGCCTTTAGATGGTGATACTCAGTTCAATCAACTGAAAAAGAACTATGCGAAAGGCTCTGAATTGAGAGGTAAAACCTTAGGAATTATAGGTTTTGGTCGCATCGGTAAAGCAGTGGCAAAAATGGGGATTGCTCTGGGAATGCGAGTTTTAGCTTGTGATTTATTTGTTAAGAATACTAATATTGAACTTTCCTTCTTCGACGGTACGTCGGTTTCTTTCCAAATTGATATGGTAAGCAAAGAAGAAGTATTGAAAAACTCGGACTTTATTACGGTACATACACCAGCTCAGAAGGAATATATCATCGATGAAAAGGAAATTGAGATGATGAAAGAAGGTGTTGCTATTTTAAATTTAGCACGAGGAGGTGTTATCAGTGAAGTTGCTTTGTTTAACGCATTGGAATCAGGAAAAGTGAGTTTTGCAGGTTTGGATGTATTTGAGAATGAACCAACTCCATCTATCCAAATTTTGATGCATCCTGATATTTCTTTAACTCCCCATATTGGAGCTGCAACCCAAGAGGCACAAGATAGAATCAGTTTGGAGTTAGCTTCGCTGATTATTGAAAAAATGAAATAAGATAATATACTTCCTTTTTAGTTCCTACAACTAATGGATGCATCGGTTTTTCACATACTAAAAAAACATTGGGGATATGATTCATTTCGTCATCCGCAAGATGCTATTATTGAGTCCGTTCTGCAAGGGAATGATGTGTTGGCACTGATGCCTACAGGAGGTGGAAAATCAATCACTTTTCAAGTACCCGCATTGGTTAATGAGGGTATTTGTCTGGTAGTGTCTCCCCTTATTGCGTTAATTTCAGACCAAGTTGAGAACCTTAAAAATCGAGGTATTAGAGCAATTTCCTTAGCGGGAAGTATGGTTCAGGATGATTTAGAACGATTACTGAACAATGCTGTTTTGGGAGATTATAAATTTCTGTATTTGTCTCCCGAACGATTGCAGCAAGAAACGGTTCGTTATTTTATTAAGTTAATGAAAATTAATTTAATAGCTATTGATGAAGCTCATTGTGTATCGCATTGGGGGAAAGATTTTCGTCCTGCCTACTTGGAGTGTAAATGGCTGAAAGAGAATTTTTCCCAAGTGCCAATTTTAGCTTTGACCGCATCGGCGACTCCAAATGTACAACAGGATATTTTACAGCAATTAGGTATCCCAAAGGCAGAAATTATAGCTACTTCATTGAAACGTCCGAATATTGCCTATATTACCCATAAAACAGACAATAAATGGTTACAATTGGAACGTGTTTTGAAAAAAAATACGGGTACTTCAATTGTTTATATTCGCAGTCGTAATGGAACTGTCCGAATGGCTGAATATTTGCAAGATATTGGTATTTCAGCTACTTTTTTTCATGGAGGATTATCTTCCGAAGAGAAAAATAAAAAACTGAGTATGTGGTTAATGGATGATGTTCAGGTGATGGTAGCTACCAATGCTTTCGGTATGGGGATTGATAAACCTGACGTGCGGACTGTTATACACTGGGAAATTCCCCCTACGCTGGAAGACTACTTTCAAGAAGCAGGGAGAGCGGGTCGAGATGGTCAAAAATCACTTGCTCTTTTATTGTTTAATGATTTGGATATAGAAACTACCAAAAAACAATTTATTTCTAATTTAGTAACCTCTGAAGATCTTAAGTTGCTATATGCGAAGCTAAATTCTTATTTCTTAATAGCTTATGGAGAAGGAGTAGGGATTACTCGGAGTTTTCAGCTGGCTGATTTTTGTAAAAAATACAATTTACAAATACAAAAAACTTACAATGGTCTGCAACTTTTAGACCGACTTTCTGTCATTTCTCTTAGTCAAAATTTTCAAAAAAAAGCAACTATATTTTTTGTCGCATCGAATTATGAGATTATTCAATATTTACAACATAAACAGATGTTTAAGGATATAGTGTTTTATCTATTGCGTAATTATCCAGGGATTCACACACAGGCAATTTCCGTCAGAATAGAAAAAATTGCAAACAAAATTCATAAGAATACAGAGGATATTAGACAGCAATTATCTGTCCTACAAGAAGATGGTATCATTACTTACCAAGATGATACAAGTGATATAGAAATCACTTTCAATATGCCTCGTGAAGATAATCGAACCATTGCTTTCGTTGCAAAAAATATAAAGGAATACAACCAAACAAAAATAAATTTACAAAAGTCTGTTTTTGAGTATATTATAAATAACGGTGAATGTAAAAGCGTACAGTTGTTGCGTTATTTTGGAGAAAAAGATACTGCCACTTGTGGGATTTGTTCAGTTTGCAAAACACAGAATAATCAAAAATCAATTGATTATAAGCAAGTTGAGGAGCAAATAATAAAAGTACTCCACCAAGGGAGCCGAAATCTTAATGACTTACTTTTACTTCTTCCATTTGAAGAAAAAGAAATCCAAAAGGTGCTTTTTTCAATGCTTGATATGAATAAAATAAGGTTTAATGACTATAATCAGTATGCATTGCGTCAGTAACAAATATGATATCAATGATAAAAAATTAATTTTGTATGTTTTTTTGAAAAAAATCCTACATATTCCTTACAAAAAAACTCAATAAACTAGTAATTACCAATTTATTGAGTTAAAAATATGTTTCTTGTGACCGCGGAGGGATTCGAACCCCCAACCCTCAGAGCCGAAATCTGATATTCTATCCAGTTGAACTACGCAGCCTTTTTATTTTTTATGATAATAATTTCTTCACAATTGTTGATACGACCCTGTTATCAGCTTTTCCTGCCAACTCTGTCGAGGCAACTCCCATCACTTTGCCCATATCTTTCATGCCCGAAGCTCCTGTTTCTGAGATTATTTTTTTAATGATAGCCTCAATCTCTTCTTCAGAAGGAAGTTCTGGTAAAAAACGTTCAATTACCTTAATTTGAGCTAATTCAGGTTCGGCTAAATCGTTACGTCCTTGAGAAGCGTACAGAGTAGCACTGTCTCTACGCTGTTTTATCAATTTTTGAAGCAAAACAAGCTCCTGACTTTCAGATAGCTCCTCAGAAGCTCCCGATTCCGTCTTAGCTAATAAAATAGCAGACTTGATTGCTCGTAACGATTCCAAAGCTACGCTGTCCTTAGATTTCATAGCGTCTTTCAACGCCTCCATTACTTTTGTTTGTAAACTCATAAAGACCGTTTTTTAGAGTTGCAAAGGTACATCTTTTTTCTGAACTACAAAATATTTTAATAAAGTTATTCGGTATGTTTTTTATTTTGTAGCTTTGCGGACTAATCTTTAGAATGTTATTAGTTGTATGAAAGAAAGTATTATTACCTTTATTTTATTTTTTGTTGTCTTCCAATTTTATGCACAGTACAAAGATAGTATCTATCATCGTGACGCGATATGGCGAGAAACTATTCGCAGTTTTGAAAAAGAAGACCAACGAAAACCTCCTCGTTCCAATCCCATCTTATTTATTGGTAGCTCATCTATTACTAACTGGAAGAACCTACACATTTATTTTCCCGATAAAAATGTACTGAATCGTGGTTTTGGAGGCTCTGAATTGCGAGATGTAATTTTCTATTTCAATCGGATAGTAACTCCTTATCGTCCATCACAAATTGTTCTTTATGAAGGAGATAACGACATTACTTTTGGACAAACGGCAGAGCAATTTTTGGATGATATCAAAACCTTTGTCCGTTTGGTGGAAATACATTTACCCGGTACTCCTATCATAATTTTATCAATTAAAAAATCTAAAGCACGTAGTCATTTTTCCATAGAGTTTGATAAAGCTAATGCACTTCTTTATCAATTTGCACAAACTAAACGTATCGTACAGTTTGTGGATGTTGCTCAGATTCTTTTTGACGAAAACGGGAATATTAAGGATGATTGTTTTGAAAGTGATAACTTACATATCAATACCCGAGGTTATTGGTTGTGGACAGATATTTTAAAAAATTATTTGAAATAATTAGTTATGTAATGGGCAGTTTTAGCCATCTTTTGATAAACGGAAAAAGAATTTTGTAATTACGGCATATTATCGTATCTTTGCCCCAAATATAATTAGATATGGCAAGTATTAGAAATTTAAAGAAGGATGTCAACTATGTTTTTGGTGATATCATAGATGCAGTTTTGCATTGGGAATATGCAACAGATAATACCGAATCACAAAAAGGTTCAGAGCTCATCAAAGAAATTATAAGTACTTATGACGGAGTAATGGATAAAATTTCTGATAAGAAAGTGGAGAATAGAGCAGTTCACTTAAAGCAAGTTAGAAAAGAGTTTGAACAAAAAGCGGGTGAGTTTATTGTAAAGTTAAATCAATTGTAATTTTTTTTCGAAAAGATTTGCAGATTTAAAAAAAAGTTTTACCTTTGCAACCGCAAAATCGCCGATATAGCTCAGTTGGCCAGAGCACGTGATTTGTAATCTCGGGGTCGTGGGTTCGAATCCCTCTATCGGCTCAGAACGAGGCTATCCATAAAAGGGTAGCCTTTTTCGTTTTTATGATATACTTCAGTTCATTAAACATATTTTATCACGATGACAAACATTCAGTACATTCAAAATCAAAATGCAACTTTACAAGCTAACCAAATTCAAAATACTTTGCAACTACTTGCGGAAGGGTGTACCATTCCTTTTATTGCTCGTTATCGAAAGGATAAAACTCAGAATTTGGATGAACTGAGTATTGAGCAAATTGCTAAATCACAAACTGATTATGAGAATATTATCAAACGAAAGGAAACTATCCTTAGTGCCATTGAGCAACAAGGCAGACTTACGGATGAACTCAAAAATAAAATAGCTAGTTGTTTTGTTATCACCGAATTAGAAGATTTGTACTTACCTTATAAGAAACGGAAGAAAACACGAGCTGATTTAGCAAAAGAGAAAGGATTAGAACCCTTGGCTAAAATTATTATGTCTCAACGGGTGAGTGATTTACAACATGCGGCTTCAAAATATATTACCAAAGATGTTTCCGATGAAAAAGAGGCTTTACAAGGAGCATCTGATATTATAGCCGAGTGGATTAGCGAACATATTTTTATTCGAAAGACTTTACGGCGTATGTTCCAACGTAAATCTACCATCGTTTCACAAGTCATTAAAACTAAGGAGCACGAGCAAGAGGCTCAAAAGTTCAATATGTATTTCGACTGGCAAGAGAATTTGATGAAAGCACCTTCGCACCGATTGTTGGCAATACTTCGGGCTGAAAACGAGGGAATCATACGATTGAAAGTAGAAATAGATACTGAAGAAGCTCTCGAATTTATAGAAAAAACAATTATTAATTCCAAGGGAGAAGTGGCTGATTTTCTCAAAGATACTATCACTGACAGTTACAAAAGATTATTAGCTCCTTCCATTGCCAATGAAACATTACAAGAGGCTAAAGAACAGGCGGATGCAAAAGCAATCAGTATTTTTGCTGAAAATTTAAAGCAATTGTTATTAGCTTCTCCTTTGGGTGAAAAACGTATTTTAGCCATAGATCCAGGATTTAGAACCGGATGTAAAGTTGTTTGTTTAGACGAGAAAGGTGATTTGCTTTATAACGAAACTATTTTCCCGCATCCGCCTCAAAAGGAGTTACACATTGCAAGTAAGAAAATTAAGTCATTAGTTAATTCTTATAAAATAGAAGCTATTGCCATCGGTAACGGAACGGCTTCTCGCGAAACAGAATTGTTCATCAAACAAATAGGGTTCGACCGACCTGTACAAGTGTTTGTTGTGAATGAAGCAGGAGCATCGGTATATTCCGCATCTAAAATTGCACGAGAAGAATTCCCGAATTATGATGTTACAGTACGAGGAGCGGTTTCTATCGGAAGACGTTTAGCCGACCCTTTGGCGGAATTAGTGAAAATTGAACCCAAGGCAATCGGAGTAGGGCAGTATCAACACGATGTTAACCAAAGTAAGCTTAAAGAAGAATTGGACAATGTGGTTGTTCGTTGTGTGAACTCTGTAGGTGTAAACCTCAATACAGCAGGAAAGGCGTTGTTGTCTTATATTTCTGGAGTAGGAGAGAAGATGGCAGAAAACATAGTTACCTATCGTTCTGAAAATGGAACCTTTACTCAGCGTAAAGATTTATTGAAAGTCCCTCGATTAGGGGAAAAGGTTTATCAACAAGCAGTAGCTTTTTTACGAATCCATGAAGGTAAAAATCCGTTGGATAATTCTGCCGTTCATCCTGAAGCCTATCCCATAGTAGAAAAAATGGCGACAGACTTAGGACTTTCCTCCGAAAAATTAATCGGAAATAAGGAAGCTATTGCCAAGATTGATATACAAAAATACATTACCGAAGAAATTGGAGTTATTTATTTGAAAGATATACTCAAAGAACTGGAAAAACCTGGTATAGATCCTCGAAAATCAGCAAAAATATTTGAATTCGACCCGAATGTAAAGTTTTTTAATGATGTTAAGGTAGGAATGATTCTCCCAGGGATAGTCAACAATATTACTGCATTCGGTTGCTTTGTAGATATAGGTATTAAGGAAAGTGGATTGATTCATATTTCCCAACTTAAGGATGGGTACGTTTCAGATGTAAACGAGGTGGTTAAAATGCATCAGCATCTTTCGGTAAAAGTAGTTGAGGTAGATGAACAGCGTAAACGCATAGGGTTGAGTTTAATTTTTTAGATTTTCAATTTACTCCATTTAAATTATTGATAATTAATATAAAACTCAAAATTCACCCCGTTTGAGAAAGTAATCCATACTACCAGAAATAGTCAATCACAATAAAGTTAAAGTGCAAGATACAGAAAGGACTATAACAGGATGTCTATCCGAAAAATACTGTCATTGTCCAGGTAGAGCTTATTTTGAGTTTGATTAATGATCAGTAAATTTGTTCTCAAAATACTTTTGTTACACGGGTAAAATCCAAACTTATTTTGTAACTAAATGACATTTAGGGATTTTTAGGTACAAAAATGTTTCATAACGTATCGTTTTTTTTATTATTTAAAAACCTGAGACGATTCTTTCTAATTAATTTTTAAGAGCTTTTTTATACGTCAATTTTTTTTATCTTTGCATTCACTGAAAGATAACTATTTAACAAAAACTACTATGTTGAATGTCCATGATTTATCTGTCTCATTTCAAGGAGAATATTTATTTGAAGAGGTAGCTTTTATGCTCAATGCAGGTGACCGCGTAGGGCTTATAGGCAAGAACGGTGCAGGAAAATCTACTCTATTGAAATTATTAGCCAAAGAGATGAAGCCTGATTCGGGGATTATTGCAACAGACAGAGATGTTAATATTGGTTTTCTAAAACAAGATATTGATTTTGAAGAAGGTAGGACGATTTTAGAAGAAGCCTACCAAGCCTTTGATGAAATCAAGGAACTTGAACTGCGAATGGATGAAATTCATCGCGAAATGGGAAGCAGGACAGATTATGAAAGCCAAAGTTACCACGATTTGGTGGATACGCTCAGCGAAATAACGCACCGCTATGACATCATTGGAGGATATAATTACCAAGGAGAAACGGAAAAAGTACTCATTGGATTAGGATTTCAACGAGCTGATTTTCAGAAGAAAACAGACACTTTTTCAGGAGGATGGCGTATGCGTATCGAACTCGCAAAGCTATTACTTCAAAATAATGATATTTTACTACTTGATGAGCCTACCAACCACTTGGACATAGAATCGATTATTTGGTTGGAGCAATTCCTGACCTCATACACAGGAGCAGTAGTCATTGTCTCGCACGATAAAATGTTTCTTGATAACGTAACGAACAGAACCATAGAGATTTCTGTTGGAAAGATTTACGATTATCCGAAGCCTTATTCTCAATTTTTAGAACTTCGCCAAGAAATCAGAGAACAGCAACTTGCATCACAAAAAAATCAAGAAAAGAAAATACAACAGACTGAAAAACTGATTGAAAAATTTCGAGCAAAAGCTACTAAGGCCTCTATGGCTCAGTCACTTATAAAAAAATTAGACAAAATTGAACGCATCGAAGTTGATCAGGAAGATAATTCCGTGATGAACATTCGGTTTCCAATGTCCGTAACCCCAGGTAAAGTAGTTCTGGAAGTTCAGGATGTATCCAAAAGCTATGGTGACAAACAAGTGTTACAACATATTGATTTACTGATAGAAAGAGGAAGTAAAATTGCATTTGTAGGGCAAAATGGGCAAGGAAAAACAACCTTAGCAAAGATGATTGTCAGCGAAATACCTTTTGAAGGAAATATCAAATTGGGACATAATGTACAGTTAGGGTATTTTGCTCAGAATCAGTCTTCTTATTTAGATGGTGAGATGACCATTCTCGATACAATGTTTCATGCGGCTAATGATTCTAATAGGATGAAAATCAGAGATATATTAGGGTCATTTTTATTTCGCGGTGATGATGTAGAAAAAAAAGTAAAAGTACTTTCAGGAGGTGAACGCAACCGATTGGCATTGGCGAAAATGTTACTTTCAGATTTTAATGTACTGGTAATGGATGAACCAACTAACCATTTGGATATCAAATCAAAAAATGTACTAAAACAAGCCCTGCAAAACTTTGAAGGGACGCTCATCATAGTTTCACACGACCGTGACTTTTTGCAAGGATTGACCGACAAAGTGTATGAATTTAAGAATAAAAAAATAAAAGAATATTTAGGAGATATTGATTTTTACTTAGAACAACGGGCTGTTAGTAATTTTCGAGAGATTGAACAAAGTAAGGAGAATACACCAATTGAAAAACCGAATGCTCAAGTCAAAATATCATTCGAGCAACAAAAACAGCAGAAAACACTACAAAATAAACTCAACAAAATCGAAAATGCAATTACTGAACTTGAAAATGAGCTAAAAGCAATGACAAATCAAATGGGAGAATCCTTGCAGAGTCAAGAATTTTATGCTCTTTACGAATCAAAAAGAGCCGATTTGGATCAATTGATGTTTGATTGGGAGGTTTTACAGGAGCAGTTAGGGTAGGGGAATGCAAATCCAAATTGACAGATTTATTAAGAAGCAAATAACTGTTGAATGTTTTTAAAATCATAAATAAAAATTGAAATGGCATTATTGGAACAAAAAATAAAAGAAGCCAAAACTGGTAATCAAAAGGCGTTCAGTTACTTACTGGATATTTTCTGGTCTGAGGTCTATGCATTTCAGTTGAAACGAACCGATAATGAAAACGATGCCGAAGACATTACCATACAAGCATTTTCAAAGGCATTCGATCGCATTGAAACTTATGATGAAAACCTTTCATTCAAAACCTGGTTGATTGCTATTTCAAAGAACATACATGTGGATATGATTCGTAGTCGCCAAAATAGTACTCGAAATACGACTTCTTCGGAGGATAATGAGGCCAAAACTATCGCAGACGAATCACCAACCATTGAAGACCAACTAATCACAGAACAAAGTCTCAACCATTTACTAACAACCATAAAGCAATTAAAAGAACCTTATAGAACAGTGATTCAACTGCGATATTTGAATGAAAAATCTTATAAAGAAATAGCTAAAATAATGAATATTTCATTGAGCAATGTAAAAGTTACTTTGCTGAGAGCCAAAAAGATACTTGCAGAATTATTAAAAAATAACTTTTCATAGTGTTTCACCGTTGTGTATTTGCTATGAAATACATATATTTGCTTTTCACAGATCAAAAATGGAAATGAATTTATTACCGTATCACTATGTTTCCGTATTTCAAGAGAATGTTAAAAAATACGGTTCAAAAAAAGCTTTAGGAAGCAAACCTGATCAAAATTGGACAACCATTTCATGGCAAAATTTTGGAGAATTAACCGAAAAAGTGGCAAATGCTTTGCTTTCTTTCCAAATAAAACCACAAGAAACCATTGGGATTTTTGCACAAAATATGCCTCAATGGACAATTACAGATATTGGAGCTTTGTTTGTCAGAGCTGTCCCCGTTCCTATTTATGCTACAAATACTTCAGAACAAGCTCTTTATGTTATAAATCACGCTGAAATAAAGATACTCTTCGTAGGAGATCAGGAACAATACGACAAAGTCCTACAGGTTGCCGATAAGTGTCCTTCATTGCAAAAAATTGTAGTTTTCAAAGAAAATGTTGCGTTGAAAGAATCGAAATTTTCAATGTCATGGCAAGATTTTTTAGCTTTAGGAGCAGAGAAAAAATATCAGGAAGAGCTTCAAAAACGTATTGATGATAAAAAATTAAGTGATTTATTTACAATTATATACACTTCTGGAACAACTGGAGAACCCAAAGGAGTAATGCTTGACTACGAAAATTTGGCTTATCAATTAATTGGACATGATAACAAATTAAAACTCTCCAACAATGATGAATCGTTGGCTTTTTTGCCTCTGTCTCATGTGTTTGAAAGAGCGTGGACATACTATTGTTTGTATAAAGGTGCGACAGTTTATTATTTAGAAAATACCAATAACATTAAAACTGCCCTCATAGAGGTTAAACCTACTGTAATGTGTGCTGTTCCAAGGTTTTATGAAAAAATATTTGCCACAGTTCACGATATGGTAGCAAAATCATCGTTCATCAAACGTGGAATTTTCGCCTTTGCAGTGAAAAGTGGTCGGAAAATGTTCGAAACCAAACAACGCAATCAAAAACCTTCGTGGATTCTACAAAAATCGGTGCAACTATCAGAAAAGTTAGTTTTTGCTAAATTTAAAAAATCCTTAGGAGGACGTATCCGTTTCATGCCTTGCGGTGGAGCAAACTTAGAACCTAGCATCGGTCGGTTTTTCCATTCTATCGGCATTAATGTCAAGTTGGGTTACGGAATGACGGAAACCTTAGCTACGGTTTCGTGTTGGGATGACTCCAGTTTCAATTTCAAATCGGTAGGAAGTTTAATGCCAAATACTGAGGTGAAAATCGGAGAAAACAACGAAATTTTGGTTAAAGGAGGCATGGTGATGCGTGGTTACTATAAAAATCCAGAAGAAACTGAAAAAGCCTTTACCTCAGATGGATTTTTAAAAACGGGCGATGCAGGAAATTTGGATGCTGAAAATAATGTTTTCATCACTGATCGCATCAAGGAATTGATGAAAACTTCTAATGGGAAATATATTGCTCCCCAACATATTGAAGGAAAAATCGGTAAGTACAATCTTATTGACCAAATTGCTATCATTGCAGACGGTAAAAAATTCGTTTCTGCATTGATTGTACCTAATTTTGAGATACTTACGCAGATGATTGAAGATCTGAATGTTAAGTATAAAAATACTTCTGAATTAATTAAAAATGTACAAGTACTTGATTTTATAAATAGACAAATCCAGCGTTTTCAAAAAGATTTACCTGATTATGAACAAATAAAGAAGTTTACATTGCTTCCAAACTCTTTTTCGATTGAAAAAAATGAAATTACACCTACGTTGAAACTCAAACGCAAAGTAATTTATGTGAATTACCAACGTGAGATTGAAGCTATGTATAAATAATATTTTATTCATATAAAATAAAGGCTGTCCGATAAGTTTCAGACAGCCTTTGTTTGTTTTTCCTTTATATTTTTCGCCGAAAAAGAAGACAGTAAAAATATTTTTCCGATAATTGGGTAATGTCTGAAAAATAGTTGGCGTTTTTTTTTTTACAAATAAACCCGTAATCAGACAAATTTTAGATCTCATACCTGCACAGCTTAGATTCAACCATCAAGTGCAAATTTTTATGCCACGAATTAAAAAAATAAATTATTAGGATTTAACTGTGCTTGTGCAAAACTTACACAAGCACAGAAAATTAGTGTGATTAGTGTTTTCATTCTTCTTCAATTGTACTTATTAAAACATCAGCTTCGTAGCAAGGAATATAATCTTTTTCTAAATCAGAGGAGAAAACGATAAAGATATTATTACGTGTTGTATCTCTGTATTTTCCACCACTTAAATGTCGATAGATGTATTGCGAATGATTTGTTCTTATTTTGTTGATAAATTCCTTTCGATTGTATATTTTCCACTGTTTTTGTGCATCTTGAAAGAGTACTACATTTCCCTTTCTTTTAAAACTTTCAAACATCGGATTGGAAAGAAGTAAAATGTAACCTCCATAAGTTTCATTTTTTTCCCCTTTATAATAATCAAAACGAAAAGATACTTGCCAATTTTCACTTTGGTTTATATAATAAGCGATGTAATAATTAGCATTTTTCCCGTTATCAAAAAGAAGCTCTACATTCTGATGTTCTTTATAATAACTGGTTTTTAATGTGTAATTTTCTTCTCCCTTGATATTGCGAGTTTCTGTTTTTTGGATACCATCTTTATCGTCAATTACCAAAAATAAGGAGCTTGGGTTAATTTGTGCCGTCACAAAGTTTGCACAAACACAAAAAATTAATGTTACTATTGTTTTCATTTTAATCACAATATTCTACAATACTACTTATTAAAACATCAACCTCATAGCAAGGAATGTAATCTTTTTCTAAATCAGAGGTAAACACTATAAACACATTGCTTCGATATACTCCTTTCGCATACGAAGCGCTCTTGTCATAATACTCATATTTTCTGTAAAATGGTCCGATGGTATTAAGGTCTATTTTTGACCATAATGTTTCCAAATAGTTTGCATAATATCTCTCTCTTGCGATTTCTTCAAACCGTTCCTTTGGAAGCATTAAAATAAAATTATTGATTGTGCCTCCGTTTGCATAATGATTAAAACTAAATGAAATTTGCCAATTTTTAGGTTCGTTTACGTAAAAATATTCGTAAATCTTACTAACTTCGCCATTCTCATAAATTAAATCTATTTCTTGATGCTCTTTGTAATGAGTTATTTTCTTAATATGAAACTTGGTGCCTTCATCATTTGATCTGATTTTTCTACTTTCTGTTTTTTGCGCACCGTCTTTATTGTCAATGATGATAAAAAGATGGTTTGTAGCTATTTGGGCAAATGACTTAAAAGCGAACAAAAATAGTGCTATAATTAACTTGTTTCTCATTATTTGTAGTTTTAGTTTTTCTGTGCTCGTGCAAGTTTTGTACAAGCACAGAAAATTAGTGTGATTAAGATTTTAATTATTTTTTAAAATGACGCCCTCTTTGGACTTTTATTCATATTGTATATTTGACGGATGTACACGGACTTGATAACAAGGTATATAATCTTTTTGTAAATCAGATGAAAAAATGACAAATATATGATGCTTTACAAACGGAGGTATTTTGTAAATATATGCATAACCGTCAAAAAAGAAATCATAAGTTTCTTGCGAGAGTGTATTCCATATTTCTTCTAACTGTGTGATTGTTTTTACCTGTCTCATATCTTTTAGGTAATCCAGATGTTCATTTGGAATTAGTAAAATATGATCTCTTTTAATAACGGAGTATTTATCACTATTTTGTACTTTAATAATGTGAGAAATATTTAAAAGCCAGTCTTCTTTATCATTTTTATAATCGTATTCTATTGATTTGTAGAAAAGTTTATTGTTTTTGTCAAATCTTTCAAATACTTTATGATGCTTGTAATGTTTCGTAATATCTAACCAATAAGTTTCATCAGAGTTTATTTCCTCTTTTTGTGTACGTAAAACACCATCTGTATCATCAAAGATGACAAACAATGCTCTATCAGATATTTGTGCATATAACTTAAAAGTCAATAAAAATAGTGTAATGAGTAATGTGTTTTTCATTGTTTTTGGATTTTAGTTTTTCTATGCCTATGCAAAACTTACATAAGCATAGAAATGTTATAACTAGTTTCATTCACAGGGAGATCTTTGAGTTAATGATTTTTGAACTTGTTCCACGTGCTTTACAGTATCAGGAAAATTAGAATCTTTCTTTACCTTTTCTAGATAGGCATCAATGTTGTGTTCTTTGAGACCTTGCCACGCTAATACTTCATAAAAAACATCTTCGTTTATAGATACGTCAAAATACGATTCTTTAAAATAAGCATATTCTTGCGGCATAACTTCTTTATGGAACTTTTTAAGAGCATCACGCATAGTCTCTACATATAACTTACCCATCATTTCGTGTTGATATTGTTCTTCTCTCTCTGATTTATATTTTTCATACACCGATTTAAAATCACTTGGATTTGAGACATCCCCTGTTTGAATTTTTCTGTGAATATCTGCGTGAATATACTCGTGGAAAATAGTTTTTGCTATATCCAAGGCACTTCTTCCAACCGCTTTTGATTCACTTATTCGAATATGAATAGCTTTACTTCCTCTCGTAAAAGTTGTTTTGGCATTTACCTCTCTTCCTTCATAAAGTACTTTATTTTCTGACGAAATCACAATATCAAATTCGGTACCATTTCCTTCAAATTTACTAAAAATTTCTTTTACATAGTCGTTGTTACCATTGCGTAGTTTGTCGTGTAGGCATTTAATTTTTTCGTTGGTTATTTGGTCTATGATTTCGTCAATGATATAACCATCATCTTCAATCTCAGTGGCTCCGCCATCTGCTCTCTCTCGCTTGATGTTAACCACAACGGCAGGAGCAGAAGGTGGTGTTCCCCCTCCTCCTCCCAAATAGTCATCAGCAATATGGTCTATTTGTTCCATTGGAGGTGTCCAACCGTAATCAATTTCATTATAACACTTCGTAACGGTTCTATATTCATTATGGGCTCTTGCACTTCCTGATAAGGCACATCGGTCATCTCCAACAAAGTGTTTCCCCGAGTTACAAGAATATGAAATAATCAAATTGATGTCATAACAGACTCTGTTAAATGTCATACGCGTTAAATTTTCATGTACGGAAGATGGTTCTTCCATTTTTAGTAGAGCATCTAAATCAGTGTGATAACCTGTACGGATAATAGTCCCGTCAAAACGTTGGTTTTTCACTCCTTTAGCAAGGTTGTCCATATACCGATCCGAATACTGATAGCGTATCAAATAGGCTCGAAGCGTGTCATTTACTTGCTCTACAACCAAATTTTCAACCACATTTTTGGGTAAATTCTCACGGTGTGTTAAAAACGAATAACTGGTGTATTTTCCGTTTTTTATTTTCATAATCTGTTCTTCATCTAAATAAACACCGCTGTTGTTTCCTTTAGAAAATATCGATTTACTTCCTTTTTTGCTAATAAATTCGAATACACTACCATTGTGTTTTGCTAATTTGTTCAAGTCATAGGTGTGTACGTGCTTGTCTTCACTATGAAAGTGTACTTCATTTTTGTGAATCTCTTGTAAAGGTTCTTGTTACATTTCCTCTCGCTGACAACCTCATTAAAAAAGCACCATAAATTAGGCTACTACTAATTAAAATTTTTCTTCTCATGATTTTGATTTTTTATAATTTATTGTCGCAAATCTATAAAATAAAAAGGTAATTAAACAAATAAAATCGAAATATTTTATTATTTTTTACTTTCGAAGTGTTGTTTTTAAAGGAGATTTAAACAGTAAATCTAATTGTAAATATTATTTACATCATATTGAAATATCTGTAATTGGCAACAAGATATTTGTAGTAAACAAAAAATCCCTATCAAAATTACTTGATAGAGATTTTTGTAACGGTTTATTAATAAGTATGTTACAATCAGTGTATGTTCAATGATACCAAACGATTATTTTCTTTTTTTTCTTTTAAAGGCATTATCAAAGGCTTGTGCTGCTTTTTGTCCTCTGCCTCTGTCTTTTCTTCGAGATGAAGAACGACCTTCGGATTTAGAATCTCGATCTCTTCGTTTTGAGTCCCCTCGGTTTCTGCCTTTAAATTCTCCTTTACCTCTTGAATCGCGCCCATTTCTACCGCTACCTCGCTCTTCTTTTTTAGAAATTTCAACGTTTACGAAACGTCCATCTAATTGAAAATCATTAAATGTACTGGTCACTAAATCAACCAATTCAGCATCCGTATTAAAGAAAGAGAAGCTGTTCTTTACGTCTACTTTAAAAACATCGTCACGGTCTAAATTTAAGGTTGCTTTTAAGAAGTCCTTTAAAGTTTTCCAATCGTAACCATCTCTTTCACCTATGTTTATGAAATAACGTACCTCGCCATTATCGGAACTTCCTTTTTCTTTTCCGTTAGACGCATTCAAATCTTCAGCGTTTTTGTAGTAATTGAAGAAACGGCTAAACTCTACCGCCACCATTCGTTTAATAATTTCTTCTCTATCTAAACCTTGTAAAACATCGTAAATAGCTGGTAAATAGTCCTCTATGGCAGTTTCTACTGTACTATTTTTGATGTTGTTTGCCAGATGATAGAGCTGAATTTCACAAATTTCAATGCCACTGGGGAGTGGTTTTTGTTCAAAAGGTTGTTGAATAATTTTCTCTATGGATTTTATCTTTTTGACCTCACTTTTAGGGATGATAACCATAGAAACTCCCGATTTTCCTGCACGACCTGTACGTCCACTTCGGTGGGTATAGGTTTCAGTTTCATCAGGAAGTTGGTAGTGAATCACATGTGTGATATCGTCAACATCAATCCCTCGAGCAGCAACGTCAGTTGCTACTAACATTTGTATTTGTCTGGCTCTGAATGATTTCATAACCAAATCGCGTTGATTTTGACTTAAATCGCCATGCAATGCAGCTGCATTATACCCATCTTCGATTAATTTTTCAGCAACTGCTTGAGTATCTTTTTTTGTACGACAGAAAACCACTGAAAATATGTCCGGATTTGCATCTGCCAAACGTTTCAAAGCTTGGTAGCGATGGCGTCCATTGACCATATAGTATTCGTGACGGATATTATTCGACGCCTGATTCCGAGAACCTACGGTAACCTCAAAAGGTTTATACATAAACTGACGTGCAATTTTAGCTACTTCGTTCGGCATAGTTGCTGAAAAAAGCCACGTATTTTTTGTGTCAGGCGTATGTGATAGGATACTGGTGATGTCCTCATAGAAGCCCATGTTAAGCATTTCATCAGCTTCGTCTAAAACGCAAATATCTATATTTGAAATATTTACAAAACCTCTTCGAATCATATCCTGCATACGACCAGGCGTAGCTACAATAATTTGAGCCCCTTTTCTAATGCTTTTCGTTTGTTCTTCGATACTTGCTCCTCCATAAATGGCAACTACATGAATATTAGACATGTACTTGGAATATAATTTCAATTCAGAAGTAATTTGTAAACACAATTCTCTGGTAGGAGAAAGGATAAGAGCTTGTGTTTCTTTAGTTTCAGCGTCAATTTTTTGTAAAAGAGGAAAACCAAAAGCCGCTGTTTTCCCTGTTCCGGTTTGAGCCAACGCAACCATATCAACATCTTCGGACAACAGGGTGGGGATGGCTTTTTCTTGAATTTCGGAAGGTTTTTCAAAGCCCATATCAGTAATGGCTTTGAGGATGGACTCGTTCAGTCCTAACTGTTTAAATGAATTCATATGTTTTATTCTACGGGGCAAAGGTAGTAATTAATTGAGAATTGACAATTTAGAATTATTATTTTTTTACTGATGTCCCCATTTTTAACAATATATTTTCATTTTCAGTATATGCTTATTCTTTTTCCAAGTATATCAAAGTCCGTACATGTCTACCAAATAAATCAAACTGGTAATAGCAGCAGCTCCTAATGACAATTCTCGTTTGTTAACGGCATCAAAAACGTCGGTTTCGGAGTGATGGTGGTCAAAATAACGCTGAGAATCAGGGACTAATCCCGCTAATACATTATTTTCAGTCTGTAAAGGGCTGATGTCCAATCCTGGATATCCTTTTCTAAATAAGTGTATATAATATGGAGTAAATAATTTTTCCCACATCTTTATCTTCTCTATTTTTTGGGCTTCACCACGCAAATTAAATCCACGAGGAGAAAATCCACCCGCATCTGTCTCTAAAGCAAAGATTTGATTTTCTCTATTTTTTTTGCTTTCTTCAGCATATTTTTGACCACCTCTCGCACCATTTTCTTCATTAGCGAAAAGAACAATGCGAATAGTGCGTTTTGGTTTGTAATTCAATGATTTAAAGATACGAATAACTTCTAAACTTTGAGCAACACCAGCTCCATCATCATGGGCTCCATGTCCAACATCCCATGAATCAAGATGAGCTCCAAAGGTAATAATTTCATCGGGATAGAGGCTTCCTTTGATTTCCCCAATTACGTTGTAAGATTGTACATCGTCGAATGTTTTACAATTCTGTTTGAAATAAAATTCCAATTTTGGATTTAAGATAAGCAGTGTACTTAATAAATCGGCTCCTTTGGTGCTGATTGCTGCGGCAGGAATGTGTCTGCTTTTTGGCAAGTCTTCATATGACATTACTCCTGTGTGAGGATGGTCGTCAATTTTATGAGATAATGATCTTACAATCACAGCGATGGCTCCTTTGTTTACTGCAACTCTTGCTCCTGAGTAACGCTGTGATCCACAGGCACTGTACGAATCAAATGCGTCAATATATTCATTAGGTAAAGCTCCATTTAGGAATACAATTTTTCCTATAACACTGTTAATATCTGCTTTTTCTAAGTCTTCCAAACTTTTAAATTCAATGACTTGTCCCTTGATTCCCGAAGCAGGTGTTGCAACCGAGCCTCCCAGTGCTAAAATGGGAACCGGAGTAATTTTATTTTTAGCAGTTTGGATATAGGCATATTCAGGCAAACCACGTACCCAATGAGGAACCATCACGGGTTGTAGCTTAACATCAGTGTTCAATTCCTCAAGTTCGGTTTTCAAAAATTCAATCATTTTTTTCTCACCATGTGACCCCGACAGACGATGTCCTATCTGATAGCATATATGGTGCAACCAATCGTATGCCTTGCCCTTTGTTAAAGTTTCGGTGTGGATTGAACGCAACATAATTGAATCCTTCTCAAAAGTTTGTGCGTTTGAAGTAAAGAAAGCAACGCAACAGATTACAGTGATTATATTTTTCATAAACGTTTCTTTGATTTCGTAATATTTTCTATTCTATTTAGTTAATACCATTCCACTTGAAATTTTAACCACTAAAATATCCAAGTTTTACTCGCAAATATAAAATAATATTTTGTCACATGAAAATATTTTTTTAACATCTGCATAAACTATCCGAAATTTTGAATAAAAGAAGAACCTGAGAATTTCGTACGTTTATCAAGCTCTATTTTTTCAAAATATAGACACTTCAAGCGAAACGAAATACGAAATAAACCTGTAATTGGACAAATTAGTTTTCGTCTCATTACAAATTTTAAATATATAAATATTTAATTATGAACGGTATAGGTTGAATTATCCTATCAGGTATATCACTAATTGGAAGTGTTATTCGGACAACTGAATGAATGTTAAACGCTACTCTGTATTAGGTTTTGGAATATTCCACTAAGCAGTGCTTATATTCATGCAAAAGCATGAATCTAGTGTTGCTTTTCAGCGATATGAAGTAAAATAAATACTTTCTTTTTATGAGCGAAAAAATGGTAAAATTTCAGATTTATGCAGCCATATTATTATCTTCTTTTGGAATAGATGAAATGGTTTTATTATGATAAAGGCAATACTTAGTAATTTTAAGAGTAAATAATACCATGATACGACATTTGAAACTTAATTATGTGTACAATGAAAAGAAAATCAAAGTGAAAGAATAAAAAAACTACGTAAATACTTTTCAATAGAGATAATCAGTAGGTTTACAACTAAGTTTATTTTAAATCAAATAGTTAAAAACAAAAATGTCATAAAATTAAAAACTTTTGGCAGGAATAGAAAAATAAGTTTTTGGTAGAAAAAGATTAAAAAATCTTTTGGTATTTAAACGCTTTTTTTATATCTTTGTTACGGTTTTAATGAACGTGAGATAACAAAAAAATAGACAACATGGTAGCAACAGAACTTAAAAAACCTTTCGTTGGAGGAAAATGGGAAAATCAAGTTGATTTAGTCGATTTTATTACCAAAAATTACACTGAGTATCGTGGAGATGCCTCTTTTTTAGAAGGTCCTACCGCTGATACGACTGAGCTTGTAAGGAAATTTGATGAACTGATGAAGCAAGAGCGTCTTAACGGCGGGGTTGTTGACATGGACACAAAAATTCCTTCAACCATACTTTCTCACTCTGTAGGATATCTAGACAAAGAACGTGAGAAAGTAGTTGGATTACAAACAGATAAGCCTCTAAAACGAGCTTTAATGCCTTTTGGAGGTATTAATATGGCGATACATAGTTGCGAAGCTTATGGATATAAAGTTGAAGATGAAGTAGTTAAAATTTTTACAGACTACCGTAAAACACACAATCAAGGGGTTTTTGATGTGTATACTCCTGAGATGCGTGCTGTGCGTAAATCGGGGGTAATTACTGGACTTCCTGATGCTTATGGAAGAGGTCGCATTATTGGAGACTATCGTCGTGTAGCTTTGTACGGAGTAGATCAGCTTATCCAATTCAAAGTAAAGGATTTCAATGAGATTGGATCCGATGGTGTGATGACCGAACATATTATTCGTGACAGAGAGGAAGTAGCTGAACAAATTCGAGCTTTGAAAGAGTTAAAAGAACTTGGAAAAATGTACGGTTTCGATATCTCAAAACCTGCTACGAATGCTCGTGAAGCAGTTCAATGGCTTTATTTTGGATATTTGGCAGCTATCAAACAACAAAACGGTGCTGCGATGAGTATCGGAAATATTGCTACTTTCCTTGATATTTACATTGAACGTGACCTACAAGACGGAACACTTACTGAAGTGGAAGCTCAAGAACTCATTGACAACTTAGTGTTGAAACTTCGAATGGTGAAATTTGCTCGTACGCCCGATTACAACCAATTGTTCTCAGGAGATCCGATTTGGGCAACACTTATCGTTGGGGAAATGCTTGATAATGAAAGATCTTTGGTAACGAAAACCGATTTCCGCTTCATTCATACTCTCGACAATATGGGGAACTCTCCTGAACCTAATTTGACAGTTCTTTGGTCTTCAAGACTTCCAAAAGGATTTAAAGATTTCTGTGCTGAATCTTCAATTAACCATTCAGCAATCCAGTATGAGAGTGATGAGCTTCTTTCTGACTTCTTGAAAACCTGTGATAAATCAATAGCTTGTTGTGTATCGGGAATGACCACCGGAAAAGACATGCAATTTTTTGGAGCGAGAGCCAATTTAGCTAAAGCATTACTTTACGCTATTAACGGAGGACGAGATGAAATGACAGGCGAACAAATTGGACCTAAAACAGAACCTTTACGTGGCGTATTAAACTATGATAAGGTAATCGAAAGTTACGATCAATTTATGGAATGGTTGTGCAAATTGTACATCAATACATTGAACGTAATCCACTATATGCATGATAAATATTCTTATGAAAGTTTGGAAATGGCACTACACGATACTAATGTTCGTAGGTTTATGGCTACAGGTATCGCAGGTTTCTCAGTTGCCGTGGATAGTTTGTCTGCAATAAAATATGCTAAAGTAACTCCAATTGTTGATGAAACGGGACTTGCAATAGACTATAAAATCGAAGGGGAATTCCCTACATTCGGAAATAATGATGATCGTGCGGATGCTATTGCTGTTGAATTATTGAAAAAATTCATGACAATGCTTCGCAAACATAAAGTGTACAGAGCTGATGAAACTACAACATCCATTCTAACAATTACATCGAATGTCGTTTACGGTAAAAAAACAGGAAATACTCCTGATGGAAGACGTGAAGGAGAACCTTTCTCACCAGGAGCAAATCCAATGAATGGAAGAGACAGAAGTGGTGCGTTGGCTTGTTTGAGTTCGGTAGCTAAAATTCCATATGAATACAGTCGAGATGGAATAAGTCTTACGGCGGCTTTCACACCTTCGTCATTAGGAAAAACTAAAGGTGACCAAATAAAAAATCTAACTTCGATGATGGATGGTTACTTCTTACAGGGAGGTTTCCATTTGAATACAAATGTGTTTAATAAAGAAATGTTAGAAAAAGTAATCGCAGCTCCTGAGGAGTATCCTAATTTTACAATTCGTGTATCGGGATATGCAGTAAGGCTTATCAGTCTGACACCTGAACAACAGCGTGACGTATTGAGCCGTACAATGCATGAATTGATGTAATTATTAAAAGAACATAACATTAGAAAATGAAAGTTGTCCGCCTTCGGACAGCTTTCATTTCGTTTGTTCTAATAACTTACTTGGGTTATATCCATAAAAAATTAATATATCACAAGTAAAAGTTCAATATTCGTTAAAATATTGTTGAATTAGTTTCCAGTCTTTGGTTTTTGTAAGTGCAAGCATCAGTAGTATACGTGCTTTTTGCGGATTTAGAGTTTGAGCGGCTACGAAATTGTATTTAGTATCATCTACTTCGGCATCAAGAGTTGTCGCACCCATGGGTACACGCGATGAACGTACGATTTGAATACCTTTTTTCTGAGCTTGTACAGCTAAATCAAATAGTGTGTGATAAAAATTTCCGTTTCCTACACCTGCATAGACAATTCCATCGAATTGAGCATCTATAAAAGCTTTCATTGGAAGTTCCGACATATTAGAATACCCATAAACGATACCTACTTTTGGTAAAAATTTTAGATTATCTACATCAAAAATAGATTGTGTGGTATGTTTATTTTGAGGCATTCTACTGAAAAAAGTTTTTCCATTATGGATATATCCTAATTTGCCAAAATTCGCACTTTGGAATGTTTCCACAGCCAATGTATTGCTTTTGATTACATCTTTAGCATCGTGTATAACATCATTCATCACTACCATTACCCCTTTGTTAGTAGCCTTTGATGAAGCTGCAACTACTATCGCATTGTACAAGTTCAAAGGCCCATCGGCACTCATTCCTGTAGCTGGACGCATGGCTCCAACCATCACCACAGGTTTATTGCTATGAACTGTAAGATTAAGAAAATAGGCTGTTTCTTCCATAGTATCCGTTCCATGGGTGATCACAACACCATCGTAATTTTCTTTTGTAAGAAGTTCATTGACTCGTTTGGAAAGTTTCAGCCATACTTGATCGTTCATATCCTGTGAACCTATTTTTACAAGTTGCTCTCCACTAACTTCTGCTACATTTTTTACCTCTGGAACGGCTTGTAGTAATTCATAAATTCCTAATTCACCAGCCTTATAATTACTGTCGGTGGTTGATTTACTAACTCCAGCGATAGTTCCACCAGTGGCAATAATGCGTATCATAGGCTTTTGTCCGAAGACTGCCATAGGTATGAAAATAACTAATAAAAGGATAATTTTTTTTGGAATGTTCATAAAATATATTGTATTGGATATTAATTTATTATATAATCATAAAAACAAAATCAGGAAATATCCAACAGCGATAGAAACAATGGTAGCAACAAAGCCAGGCAGTTGAAACGAATGATTAAGTACATATTTTCCAATTCGAGTAGTTCCTGTACGGTCAAAACTAATAGCTGCTACTACAGTGGGGTAGTTTGGAATGAAAAAATACCCATTTACGGCAGGAAACATGGCAACCAGAGCCAATGGAGGAATGCCCAAAGCAATTCCCAACGGGTAAAGTGTACGCACCGTAGCGGCTTGGCTAAACAGCAAAATGGACATTACAAAAAGAGCTATAGCAAACAAAAATGGATAATCAGTGACTATATGTTCAATATGTGTTTTAAAAAATTCAATATTTCCATTAAAAAATGTATCTCCCATCCATGCGATGCCAAAGATAGCAATTACGGCCTGCATTCCTGCTATAAAGACGCTCCCTTTAACTGCTTTATCTACATTCGTTTTAGTGAAAATAAGCATCAATCCTGCAATGGACATCATCACAATTTCGATAATTTCAGTCATTCCGAGTCGGTAGGAAGTGCCATCGGTTAATACAAACGAAGGTCGTAAAGAAGGAATAGACCCGAAAATAACAATTAAAAGTACACCTATTAGAAAAATAATTACCGAAATAAGTGCTTTTTGGTTTTCCTTAGCAGATATTTCATAAGTTGTTTGTTTCTCATTTTTTAAAATTCCGTCACGTACTCTTCGTTGATACTCGGAATCTTTTTCCAAATCTACCCCAATAAATCGTACGGCAAAAGCACCAACAATCACCCCTATGAGCGTAGAAGGGATACATATCATTAATATATCACTGAGTTCAATGCCTTGTCCTCCCAGAAGCGTTGTTCCTAAAAGAGCTGCCGTAGCTGCAGAAATGGGACTTGCTGTAATGGCTTGTTGCGAAGCAATTACTGAAATACTTAACGGACGTTCAGGACGAACTTTACTTTCCGTAGCAATTTCCGAGATGATAGGCAAAAGCGAATAAGCTATATGTCCCGTGCCAGAAAGAAACGTAAAAATATAGCATACCACTGGAGCTAAAAACGTAATCATTGAAGGATTCTTGCGAAGAATTCGTTCAGCTACCCTTACCAAGTAATCCAATCCTCCAGCTGCTTGTAAAGCTGCTGCTGCTGTGATAACCGAAAGGATAATAAGCATCACATCAATGGGAGCATTTCCTGGTTTCAAACCAAAACCAAATACCAGAACAGCAAGTCCTAGCATCCCAAAAACTCCTAATCCAATTCCTCCCACACGAGCTCCTACAAAAATAGCTACTAAAACAACAAATAATTCCGTGAAAATCAGCCAATCCATAGTATTTCAAAATTTGCCCCGAAATTACGAAATAATGCGCTATTAGCCTACGATTTTAACACTATAATTTGTGGTATGGAGCATTTTATATATCTTTGCTGAGAAATAGAGATTTTTAGGATTTAAACTTTAGAAGCGGTTTTTGAACCTATTAACTCATATATTTTTGAGCAAAATGAATTTATTATCCGTAGAAAACATATCCAAATCGTTCGGTGAACGTGTTTTATTTCAAAACATTTCCTTTGGCATCAATAAAGACCAAAAAATAGCTTTTGTTGCTAAAAATGGAACTGGAAAAACGACACTTTTAAACATATTGTCAGGAAAAGATCAACCTGATAGTGGTCAGGTAGTGTCCAGAAATGGAATTCACATCGCTTTTTTATCGCAAAATCCGGAATTTAATGAAGATTTTACTATTGAAGAAACCATCTTTTCTGTGGATAACCCCATTTTGAGAATCATTCAGGACTATGAAAAGGCTTTGAAAAATCCAAGTGATGAAAAAAATTACCAAAAAGCCTTTGAAAAGATGGAACTGCACAATGCGTGGGACTTTGAAACTCAGTACAAGCAAATCCTATCACGGCTTAAATTGGATAACCTACAACTAAAAGTTAAAAATCTTTCAGGCGGACAAAAAAAACGATTAGCGTTAGCAAACGTCCTGATTACTAAACCTGACTTACTCATACTTGACGAACCTACCAATCATCTTGATTTAGAGATGATTGAGTGGTTGGAGCAATTTTTTGCTAAGGAGAATATTACCCTATTTTTGGTTACACACGACCGTTATTTTTTGGAACGTGTCTGTAATGAAATAGTGGAACTTGATAATGGAGAATTATATACTTACAAAGGGAATTACTCTTATTTTCTTGAAAAAAAAGAGCAACGTCTGGCTCAGGAACAAGCTAGTATCGATAAAGCTAAAAATTTATATGTCAAGGAATTAGACTGGATGCGTCGTCAACCAAAAGCTCGTACAACCAAATCAAAATCACGTATTGATGATTTTTATATCATCAAAGAACAAGCACACAAACGCCGTAAAGATCATGTAGTGCAACTTGAAATCAATATGGAACGTTTGGGAAGCAAAATTGTTGAATTTCACAATGTTGGCAAACAATTTGGTGAAAGAATTATTCTCAATAAATTCAACTACAACTTCTTACGTGGCGAACGGGTTGGAATTATCGGGAAAAACGGCACAGGAAAATCAACTTTTTTGAATCTCCTAACACAAAAAATAGAACCTGACAACGGAAAAATTGTTATTGGTGATACAATTAAATTTGGATATTACACTCAAGAAGGAATTGAAGTAAAAGAAGGACAAAAAGTTATCGAAGTAATTCAGAAATATGGTGAATATATCCCTTTACTCAAAGGAAAAACGCTTTCCGCAGCTCAATTATTAGAAAGATTTCTATTTGATCGTAAAAAACAATATGATTTTGTTGAAAAATTGAGTGGTGGTGAATTAAAAAGGCTCTATTTGTGTACGGTTTTGATTCAAAATCCTAACTTTTTGATTTTAGACGAGCCTACAAATGACTTAGACATTGTAACTTTGAATGTTTTGGAGGAATTTCTGTTGGATTTCCCTGGATGTTTGCTGGTAGTATCTCATGACCGCTATTTTATGGACAAAATAGTAGACCATTTATTTGTTTTCCGAGGTGATGGAGTAGTGGAGGATTTTCCCGGTAACTATACGGATTTTAGGGTATATGAAGAAAGCACACCTCCTGTTGAGGTAAGTTCTGAGAAAAAAGAAACTACTAAAAATGTATGGCGAAAAGATGGTTTAAAAGGATTGTCTTTTAACGAACAAAAAGAATTTAATCGATTAGAAAAAGAAATTTCTATTCTGGAAGATAAAAAAACAAGCATTGAAGATTTATTTTCTAAAGGAGAACTCAATTCAGATGAAATTCAACAAAAATCAATGGAATTACAGCAAATTATTACTGAATTAGAAGAAAAAACAGAACGTTGGTTTGAACTTTCAATGAAAATGGAAGAAAATGGAAATTAATTTGTCAGAACTACCCAAACTTGCCAAGCAAAAACGGGATGAAAGTTTACAGTTTTTTGCACAATTGAAGAAAAAACCTCCTAAAAAATTAGATTATATGATGCAGGAAATTCATGATGAGGTTTCTGCTGAAGTTGACTGTCTACAATGTGCTAATTGTTGTAAAACAACAGGACCACTGCTAACAAACATAGATATTGATCGAATTTCCAAGCACTTACGCGTAAAACCATCGGATTTTATCACCAAATATTTACGTGTGGATGAAGATAAAGATTATGTATTTCAGTCAATGCCTTGTCCTTTTTTAGCATCCGATAATTATTGCTTAATCTATGAGGTTCGACCCAAGGCTTGTCGTGAATATCCACATACTGATAGGAAGAAAATATATCAAATAGGTAATTTGACAGTAAAAAATACGGAAATTTGTCCAATAGCTTTCAAAGTGGTAGAAAAAATGAAAGAAAGTATTAAGGTAAGATAGAAATGTGGCACAAAACTAAGGAAGAATACCAATTTTATTTACAACTGCAACGGGGAATGTCTAAGAATTCAATAACTTCCTACGGATTGGATATCGAAAAACTCATTTCCTATCTCGAAACCTATCATATTGCAGAAACTCCCAACACCATTTCGGTGGATACCTTACGACAATTTGTATATGAAACTTCTAAAGAGTTGAATTCACGCTCACAAGCTCGGCTCATCTCAGCTTTGAAGAGTTTTTTTAAGTTTATGATGTCTGAAAAAAATCGGGAAGATTATCCTATGGATTTGATTGAAAGCCCTAAAATAGGATTGAAACTACCCGATACCCTTACTCTGGAAGAAATTGATAAATTATTAGAATCCATCGATTTACGCATAGACGAAGGACATCGAAATAAGGCTATTATCGAAACACTTTATGGTTGTGGATTACGAGTTTCAGAGCTAATTTCTCTACGATTATCTGATTTATTTTTTGAAGAAGATTTTATTCGAGTGATGGGCAAAGGAAGCAAACAAAGACTTGTTCCCATTGGAGAATTTACAAAAAAACAAATATCAAATTATATTCATAATCAGCGAAAAAAAATCAAAATTGCCAAAGGGCATGAAGATTACGTTTTTCTAAACCGAAGAGGAAAACAACTCACTCGAGCAATGATCTTTACCATTGTTCGGCAAACAGCGGAAAATATTGGATTACAAAAAAAGATAAGTCCACATACTTTTCGACATTCTTTTGCTACGCATCTACTCGAAAATGGTGCAAATCTACGTGCTATTCAAACAATGTTGGGACATGAAAGCATCACAACTACACAGATTTACGTCCATGTTGAGAACTCACATCTAAGGGAAATGTTGGTAAAGTTTCATCCTCGTCGTACGTTTGATTTATAAAAACTACTCGGCATATTTTTCATTAAACCGCTGTAGTACAGCTTCTACACTGCGAATTGATTTTTTTGTCCAATCAATGCGAATACATGTTTTTTCTTCTTCTGTAAGTTGCCATGAAACATCTGATTTTCTGAGTTTTTCAGTCAGTTGCTGCAAAATAATGGCTACACAAACCGAAATGTTTAAACTTTCAGTAAAACCTACCATTGGAATTTTTAGGTAAGTATCCGCTTGATTCAAAACTTCTTTTGAAAGACCACTTTTCTCCGTTCCGAAAAAGAAAGCACTCTTTCGGGTGATGTCAAAATCGTTTAGCAAATAAGCATCTTGATGGGGAGTTGTAGCCACAATTTGGTAGCCTTTTGCACGAAGGGTATCCATACACTCTTGGGTAGATTCATACCGAAATGTGTCCACCCATTTTTGAGCTCCCATAGCAATTTTAGCATCCAATCGCTTCCCAAAACGCTGTTCAATCAAATGAGCTTGTTGCACACCAAACACTTCACAACTGCGAATCACGGCACTGGTATTGTGCATTTGAAAAACATCCTCAACGGCAACCGTAAAATGATTAGTCCTTAGCGATAGAATTTCGGTAAAGCGTTCTTTGCGTGAGTCCGTAATGAAATTTTCTAAATATGTCAAAAGTGTATTCTGATTCATTGCATTTTATGGATTAAAGAAACTTCATTTTTTTGAATTTTCTGTGTTATATATAAAATAAATTTGCCCTCCAAAAGAAATAACACTATGCCTGTGAACATGTTCTTTTAGAGGGCGAAGTTACGAAAAAATAATTTGTTTATTTCATTTCAGATAGTATATGAGTTATGTCATAAACAAACATTTCATCGGAAAGTGAATCAAGCGTGTACAATTTGTTGTTTGTGAAATCAATATCAAAAGAAGTAGCTAAATGATCTAATTTCAGTTCAATCAAAGGATTTCCTTCCCAATCGAACAAGAAGATGGTTGGTAAATTTTCACGATTCGTTTGATAGTTTTTCTCCTTTTCGTTTATGAACATAACTCCAAAAAATTTTTTAAATGAGCGAACATCACAAAATGTATACATCCGATTCCATCTGAATGTATTTTGAATACTTGTAATGCTATTCATCTCTTTACCCAAACATATTGTTTTTGCTATAGTATCATTTTGTAGCGAGTACATATTTATGTAGTTAAGTCCTAAGGGCATTTCTACTAAAATATCTTTTTCATGATCGTATTTAACAAGCGTTGATAATATGTTCGTATCCTCGCCTCTTCTTACGTGAGCTTCATTGAGTTTTGCCAATGGAGGAGGTATTCTTTTGTTGTTTTGGCGGAACATAAATCGCTCTTGTGAAGTAGCTTCGTTATTCAGTGTTTTACAAAAGAAATGAGTTTCATCAAGCATCTGAACATTGAACAGCGATTGGGGTAAATCCAATTCGGAAATAATCAATTCTTCCGTTTTATTTGCCAATACCTGAGAAATATTTAACTTACAGAGCTTTCCTCTATTAAAATCATAAATGTGAGCTATCCATTCATTATTTTGATTTGATATCCAAGTCTGCGTACAAAGGTTAGGAGCCATAGGAAAATCATTAGGTCCTTGTCCTTTTTTCAAAAATGCTCCCAAAACTTTTTGTTTAGGCAATGAGACCAATTTCCATAAGGCATCACTGTCATTGGTTGATAAAAACAATAAGCTATCTACAATACGAAATCTATTGATTCCCAAAACTCCAAAATCAACCATTTTTTCTTTGATAAGAGACCGTGATTTGGGAAAGTTTTCAACATATTGAACTTCATCAAATGACATATATTCATTAGATAGCGTTTTCTCTTTACAAGAAATTAAGGAGAAGAAACATAAGTATAAATATATAATTTTTCTCATGGTTAAATCTATTATTGTGTTTAATTATAAATCGCTGAATACCATCAATTAATCCATAATGTTATTTACAACGCGACTAATTATTTCTTTAAACCCTTCGTACATAACCTTTTTAGAAGCTTGATATTACATTGTTTTATGTTTATACCTATCAGCCATAATTAGATAAAACACAAACCCTAACAATCCGCCTATGATAAAGCCCGTAAGCACATCACCAGGAAAGTGAACTCCTAAATAAATTCGGCTGTAACCCACTAAAAATGACCACAAAAGCAACACAAGAAATAGCCATTTTATTTTCTTACGGAATAATCTACCAAAAAAGACAGCTACTGCCATTGAACTAGCTGCATGAGCCGAAAAATAGCCGTATTTACCACCACAAATAATCAAACGCATTTGGGAAATTAGACTTTCGTCATGACACGGACGCAATCGCTCAAAACCGTATTTAAAAACATTCGCCAATTGGTCGGTAGCAACAATCATCAGGGCAACACAAACTAATATTACGATAGTTTTCTTCCACTTAAAGTACTTGAAACAGAAAAAAAGCAACAAAACATACAAAGGTAAAGCAGAAAATTTATGACTTATAAAGAGCCAAAAAATATCCCAATGCTCTGAACCTAAGCCATTAAGGTAAAGGAATAACTCTTTATCTTTTTCTATAATATATTCAAACATAATGGATTGTTATCTTAGGCTTCAATATTGATCTTATCTGTTAGTATATATTCCCTATAAAAAATATTAAAAAATATCCGAGGTGTGGATTTTCAACTCAGGAAATTTAACCGATGTAATATATTCATCTACAACGGGTTTCAAAATTCTGTACTTTCCATCTTCCAAAACATTCACTAAAATATTTTCGTCCGTTGGGTTTACAATCCAATATTCTTCCACACCCGATTCTTGGTAAAGCTCAAACTTGTTTTTCATTTCTTTTTTCGAATTTCCCGGCGAAAGAATTTCGATAATAAGGTCAGGAGCTCCAATACAGCCACGTTCATCCAATTTGCTTTCATCACAAATTACACATAAATCAGGTTGAACTACCGTGTGAATATTATCACCTTTTTCGTCCTTTTTAGGCAAACGTACATCAAACGGAGCTGAAAACAATTGACATTTTTTATTTTTAAAATAGATATGAAATTCTCCATGTAATGCTGAAGAAACTTTCTGATGTTTCAAACTGGGTGCAGGTGACATTTTGAAAATCTTTCCTTTGAGAAGCTCCACACGCTCTTCAAATCTCCAAAGAAGGTAGTCTGCGTATGTATATACACCGTTTACTAAATCTAACTGATTGATATTATTAATAGTAGCCATAAGGATTATTCTTTATGTTAAAAAATATCCGAGGTGTGGATTTTCAACTCAGGAAATTTAACCGATGTAATATATTCATCTACAACGGGTTTCAAAATTCTGTATTTTCCATCTTCCAAAACATTCACTAAAATATTTTCGTCCGTTGGGTTTACAATCCAATATTCTTCCACGCCCGATTCTTGGTACAATTCAAATTTATTTTTCATTTCCTTTTTAGAATTCCCGGGCGAAAGAATTTCGATAATAAGGTCGGGCGCACCGATACAACCGCGTTCGTCCAATTTATTTTCATCGCAAATCACGCACAAATCGGGTTGCACCACTGTGTGAATTTGGTCGCCTTTTTCGTTCTTTTTAGGCAATCGAACATCAAACGGAGCGGAAAATAATTGACATTTCTTTCCTTTGAAAAATTGCCATAATAAACCACTTAAATTTATCGAGATCTTTTGATGCTTCACACTCGGTGCAGGCGACATTCTGAAAATTTTTCCTTTGAGAAGTTCTACGCGTTCTTCAAATTTCCAAAGCAAATAATCGGCATAGGTATAAACGCCGTTTGCTATGTCTAACTGATTGATATTCGTGATTGTAGCCATAATAATTCTTTTTTTACGTTAAAAAATATCCGAAGTATGGATTTTCAGCTCGGGAAACCGAACCGATGTAATGTATTCATCTACAACGGGTTTCAAGATTCTGTATTTGCCGTTTTCCAAAACATTGACCAAAATATTTTCGTCCGTCGGGTTTACAATCCAATATTCTTCCACGCCCGATTCTTGGTACAATTCAAATTTGTTTTTCATTTCCTTTTTAGAATTTCCGGGCGAAAGAATTTCGATAATAAGGTCAGGCGCACCAATGCAACCGCGTTCGTCCAATTTGTTTTCATCGCAAATCACGCACAAATCGGGTTGAACTACCGTGTGAATATTATCACCTTTTTCGTCCTTTTTAGGCAAACGTACATCAAACGGAGCTGAAAACAATTGACATTTTTTATTTTTAAAATAGATATGAAATTCTCCATGTAATGCTGAAGAAACTTTCTGATGTTTCAAACTGGGTGCAGGTGACATTTTGAAAATCTTTCCTTTGAGAAGCTCCACACGCTCTTCAAATCTCCAAAGAAGGTAGTCTGCGTATGTATATACACCGTTTACTAAATCTAACTGATTGATATTATTAATAGTAGCCATAAGGATTATTCTTTATGTTAAAAAATATCCGAGGTGTGGATTTTCAACTCAGGAAATTTAACCGATGTAATATATTCATCTACAACGGGTTTCAAAATTCTGTACTTTCCATCTTCCAAAACATTCACTAAAATATTTTCGTCCGTTGGGTTTACAATCCAATATTCTTCCACACCCGATTCTTGGTAAAGCTCAAACTTGTTTTTCATTTCTTTTTTCGAATTTCCTGGCGAAAGAATTTCGATAATAAGGTCAGGAGCTCCAATACAGCCACGTTCATCCAATTTGCTTTCATCACAAATTACACATAAATCAGGTTGAACTACCGTGTGAATATTATCACCTTTTTCTTCCTTTTTAGGCAAGCGTACATCAAACGGAGCTACAAAAAGTTGACATTTCTGATTTTTGAAATAATTCCCTAGAAATAAGGTTATATTTAGAGAAATTCGTTGATGTTTCAAACTGGGTGCAGGTGACATCTTGAAAATCTTTCCTTTGAGAAGCTCCACACGCTCTTCAAATCTCCAAAGAAGGTAGTCTGCGTATGTATATACACCGTTTACTAAATCTAACTGATTGATATTATTAATAGTAGCCATAAGGATTATTCTTTATGTTAAAAAATATCCGAGGTGTGGATTTTCAACTCAGGAAATTTAACCGATGTAATATATTCATCTACAACGGGTTTCAAAATTCTGTATTTTCCATCTTCCAAAACATTCACTAAAATATTTTCGTCCGTTGGGTTTACAATCCAATATTCTTCCACGCCCGATTCTTGGTACAATTCAAATTTATTTTTCATTTCCTTTTTAGAATTCCCGGGCGAAAGAATTTCGATAATAAGGTCGGGCGCACCGATACAACCGCGTTCGTCCAATTTATTTTCATCGCAAATCACGCACAAATCGGGTTGCACCACTGTGTGAATTTGGTCGCCTTTTTCGTTCTTTTTAGGCAATCGAACATCAAACGGAGCGGAAAATAATTGACATTTCTTTCCTTTGAAAAATTGCCATAATAAACCACTTAAATTTATCGAGATCTTTTGATGCTTCACACTCGGTGCAGGCGACATTCTGAAAATTTTTCCTTTGAGAAGTTCTACGCGTTCTTCAAATTTCCAAAGCAAATAATCGGCATAGGTATAAACGCCGTTTGCTATGTCTAACTGATTGATATTCGTGATTGTAGCCATAATAATTCTTTTTTTACGTTAAAAAATATCCGAAGTATGGATTTTCAGCTCGGGAAACCGAACCGATGTAATGTATTCATCTACAACGGGTTTCAAGATTCTGTATTTGCCGTTTTCCAAAACATTGACCAAAATATTTTCGTCCGTCGGGTTTACAATCCAATATTCTTCCACGCCCGATTCTTGGTACAATTCAAATTTGTTTTTCATTTCCTTTTTAGAATTTCCGGGCGAAAGAATTTCGATAATAAGGTCAGGCGCACCAATGCAACCGCGTTCGTCCAATTTGTTTTCATCGCAAATCACGCACAAATCGGGTTGCACCACCGTGTGAATTTGGTCACCTTTTTCGTTCTTTTTAGGCAACCGAACATCAAACGGAGCAGAAAATAATTGACATTTTTTTCCTTTGAAAATTGTTCCCAAAGAAATACTTAAATTCATCGAAATTTTTTGATGCTTGACACTCGGTGCAGGCGACATTCTGAAAATTTTTCCTTTTAAGAGTTCTACGCGTTCTTCAAATTTCCAAAGCAAATAATCGGCATAGGTGTAAACGCCGTTTATATCTAATTCATTGATGTTTACTACATTTTTCATGATTAAGAATTTTTAGATTGTCAAAATTCAAACAGAATTACCCTTCATATCGGTCAATTTCACGCTCATAAAATTCATAGGACTGCTGGATAAGATTTTCAGTCTCTATTTCAAGTTCCTTAGTATCTTCTTCATCGAAATCTTCCAACCATTCCACCTCATCGGTTTCTAAATTTAGGACAAAGCGAGGGTACTCGGTATGGATAACGAAAATAGCATCAGGAAAATCACTATTATCACCTAATAAAAACTTGGGAAAATTACTCATTTTTTTGTATTTTAAATTAAATTGGGGTGTGCCATAAAATATGATGAAAGCCTAACAAAAAAACTTCTTTTTTGAGGCATCGTACTTTTATATCACCTCCTAAAATTGTTTGTTATTTAGAGCAAATATACAATTTTTTTGATATTTGGCATATCACTGTTCACCAAAAATACTTAATTCTTCGTTGTAAATAGGACTTTCTATATCCAAAAACTTCAAAACGCTGTGGAACACATGATGTTGTGTTGCTTCTTTGATAGGTTTTATAGGCTTAGAATTAGCTGATTTCCAAACAATAAAAGGGATTTCATATTGTTCTTTTGGAGCAATACTCATCGGTAACCCATGCATATACAGTTTTTTTTCTCCTAAGGATTCGCCATGATCTGAAACGTAGAGCATGGCAGTTTTGTAATCCTCCAATTCTTTCAAATCTCCGATTATTTTGTGCAACATGTAATCCGTGTAAACAATCGTATTGTCATAAGCGTTTATGAGTTCCTCATGAGAGCAATTCCCTAACTCCACGCTATTACATACTGGTTTAAATACCTCAAATTCAGCAGGATATTTTTTATTATATGTAGGTCCATGACTTGTAGAAGTATGTAAAATAATTAATATTTTATCCTTATCACTTTTCGAAATCTGTTCTTTTAACCCTGATAAAAGCACCTCGTCATAATCACAATTTTTCTCTTCACAATTTTGACGTAATGCACTTCCTGTGAAGTATTTATCAACATGAACAGGAGGCTCACCAGAATTGGTCGTTCTCCAAACCACCTCAACACCACTACGATTTAGATAGTTTGGCAAAATTTCATATAAATCTCCTGTATCCTGATGCTCTAAAATGCATTTTACAGCGGCAGTGGTATAAGTTGCACACGAATTAGCGTTAAAATGGAAAACATTTTCTGTTTTTGAAAGCAACGGATTCGTATTTTTTTTGTAACCATAAAGCGAAAAATTTTCGCTACGAGCCGACTCCCCAATGACCAACACCATTACCGATTTTTCCTTATTTTTTATCGTAGCATCGGGTAGCAAAATCTCTTGCCTATTTTCTTGTGCTTTGTGAACGTAGTAAAGAATCGTATTCACTGAATATGACCATGGCATAGCCAATCCTCCCAAATATTTTGAATTTTTGTCAATCCAAAGAATATTTTTTGCATTTATGACTACTAAAATTAAAATAACTAATAAAATAGCTCCTAAATTTTTAAAGAATTTTTTTACAGAAGGATATGTAACTCTTGCTTTTAAAATATAAATACTTGGAATAATCCCCAAAACGAGTAGATACAAAATTAACTTCACAGAAAAAAAGCTACTTGATTCTTCGTAATTGGTATTTAATAGATTACCAATCATACTTTCATCAACAATAATACTATATGTATTGATAAAATACACAGCTATTGCACTTAGAATGAAGGTGATAGCTAACAAAAACTTACCTATAGCTCGAAGTAAAAACAAAATCAGGTAAAAAGCAAAGAAATTAGCTACTACCATCAGTATAAACAAACTAATAACAAGTAAAATTCCATTAAAACTATGGTAATCAATATTTTGAAAAACAAAACTGAAGAATCCGTAATGGAAGAAAATAAAGTTTAAAATGCTGATAATTAGCACAAAACGATATAAAGTAATATTATTTATCAATTTTTTTAACATATGCTTTTATGATAGTGTATAGTGAAACAATTAAACTAGATAAAGAAAGGTAATATACAAAAATATTTTCTTCTAAAATTCTGTAAATCAAAAATATAACGGAACCTAAGAATAGCACCATAAAAATAGGTAAGTATTTTTTATTGGAAATCCATGTCCATGCGTTATATTTTTGGTTAATAAGAATTCCCAAAAAAGCTGATATAGAACCTATTGCACATCCTGAAATCACATCCAGTGGATGATGAGCCCCCACGCCTACACGAGTGAAAGCTAAAATGAGTCCCAAAAAAACAAGTATAACAATATATAAAACCTTTTTAATCAATGATTTAGGTAAAAAAGCAATCAGCAGTACACATAACGTTGTAAAAACGGTTATCGAATGACCTGACGGAAAACTTGAAAATCCGACTGCTTTTTCTCCAACAATCGTAAAGGAATCTATAGGATGTATGGTAGCAGGACGAGGAACATCAAAAAATTCCTTTAAACCCCTTGAAAAAAAGAGCGATAGCAACGAAGCAGACAGCAGATTTTCCCATATCTTCGGAGTATAAAAAAAGAAAACCGAAAGCATACACAACACGATGAAAGCATCTCCAAATTGGGTTAAATTATATTGTAAATAAGGAAATTGCGATAATTTTTCATTCAAATAAAAAAAACATTCTTGTTGAATAAAAACGTATTTTTCAGGTTCTAAAGCGTTGTTTACAAACAAAAAGCAGAAAACACTCGCCATCACTAATAATGGAAAAATTAAGAAATAGGGTTTCACTTTTTCAAAATTAGCTGTTATAGTCTGATTCATTGTTAATTTTTAAATAAATAATATTTTTTAGTTATTCTTTTGGTAATCTAAAAATAATTTACATCTCTTTTTTGTCATATTTTCCATTCGTTAACGGTAAAATCCTTTGAATTACTACCCTCTACGAAGCATCCCAATGACGTATTTAGACGTGAATTTTTCGACTTTTGCAAATATACATAAAAATATGAAAATCAAAATTCATATCTATCCAAAAAAATAGTTTTTGTTATTAACGGTTTTCTATTTATATTTGTACCCCCGAAAGAGTAAAGATTATGTCTTCAATATCCACATTTTCAAAGTTTTTACCTCAAGAGGAGTGTTTAGCTGTGTCAAATCAACAAGTGTCGCTAAAAATAGGTTTACCTAAGGAGCATACCTTTCAAGAGCGACGTATTTGTTTGGCTCCTGACGATGTTGCCGTTTTGGTAGCAAATGGTCATCAAATCCTAATAGAAACGGGAGCAGGGGAGGAGGCAAATTTTTCTGACCGCGATTATAGCGAAGCAGGAGCTCAGATTGTTTATGACTCTGAACAGGTGTTGTCATGTCCGATTGTTTTAAAGGTTGAACCTCCTACAAAAGCTGAAATTGAGCATTTGAAACCCAAATCTGTACTTCTTTCTGCCTTACAGATAAAAACCCAAGACAAAGACTATTTCACATCTTTAGCTAAGAAACAAATAACTGCGTTGGCATTTGAATACATTCAAGATGATGAATATAATCACCCTGTAGTTCAGTCGATTAGTGAAATTATAGGAGTGGCATCCGTATTAGTAGCATCTGAACTTATCGGAAATACATCTTATGGAGGAGGAGGTATTCTTTTTGGAAATATTACTGGAGTTCCCCCCATTGAAGTCGTTTTCCTTGGAGCTAATGAAGTTACTCAAGCTGCAGTGAAGTCTGCCATTGGATTAGGAGCCAAAGTGAAAGTTTTTGATAATTCTTTGGCTAATTTGCGAAAACTGAAACAGGCCGTAAATGAAAATGTTTTTACCTCAACCTTGCAACCTAAGGTGTTGAAAAAAGCATTGATGAGATGTAACGTGGTTATCGGTGCGATGCGTGGGGAGAATCGCTCTCCTGTGGTAGTGAATGAAGATATGGTAAAAACTATGAAAAGAGGGGCGGTAATCGTAGATGTGAGTATCGACACCGGAGGATGTGTAGAAACCAGTCGAATTACGACATTTGCAGAACCTACATTCATGGAACATAATGTGATACATTATTGTGTTCCGAATATCGCTTCACGATATGCTCGAACAGCATCCTTTTCGTTGAGTAATATTTTAACTCCTTATCTGTTGAAAATAGGTGAGGAGGGAGGCATTGAAAACGTGTTACATATCGATAAGGGATTGAGAAATGGGCTCTATTTCTACCATGGAGTATTAACCGATAACACGATTTCACAGTGGTTTGGTATCCCTTATAAACCCATAAATCTTTTATTCATATAAAATATGTCAATTTTAAAACGCTTCGGATATTATTCTATTGGACTTGGAATTGGTATCGTTTTCGTAGCTTTCTTCTTCAAGAAAAAAGATACAGAACCTTTTTGCTATTTTCCCAATTGTAGAGTATTAAAAGACATACGTTCAAAAACAATAGAAGTAGATATCCAAACTTCTCTAACAAAGGATGATTTTATGGAATTATTTACCCATGGAGATGTGCTGTTTTCTAAAAGCGACACCAAAGCGACTCCCTGTAAAATATACGTAATTGAAGGAGTAATTGCTGAGAAGGAAATAGAAGTAACTCTGGAAAATTGTTCGGACAAAGTGGTGATAAAAAAAATAAATGATAAATAAATTAAATATGGCAGGAATTTTAGACTTTCTAGGCGAAAATAATTTTCAACAAATTGTAAAAGGCGTAAGCAAAGAAACGGGTGTTTCTCCTTCAAAAGCTTCGTCTGTGATTGAAATGGCAACTCCTTTGCTATTGGGAGCAATGCAAAACAAAAGTGATAATGAACAGGCGGCAACAGGTTTGCTCAGTGCTTTAACCAGTGACAAACATAACGGAAATTTATTGAATAACTTAGGAAGTTTGTTTGAAAACAAAGGAGATAATTCCTTAACCAATGAAGGATCAGGTATTTTAGGACATCTTTTAGGTGGTAAAGAATCTACTTTATCCGATGCAATTAGCTCAAAGACAGGAGTTTCTTCATCGAATGTGTTACAAATTTTAAAAATTTTAGCTCCTGTGCTGATGAGTTTTATTGCTAAGAAAATGTCAGAAAACAACGTTTCATCGGCAAGTGGATTGGGAGGTTTACTTTCAACATTAACAGGAAATAGTAGTGGTGGAAATCTATTAACCTCATTGTTAGACGCTAACGGAGATGGAAATATTTTAGATGATGTTATAGGAAAGTTAGGAAATTCCACCACTTCATCAAAAAACGGAGGCTTAGGCGATGTTTTAGGTGGATTTTTTGGAGGAAAATAAGAAAATCCAACAAATTAGAATAATAAAAAAGTAGTTTGATTTTGTCTTAATGGAAAACAAAATCAAACTATTTTAGTCCTTGGGACAATCCTAAAAATTATACATTTATTTAATATTACTAAGAATCAATACATTAAATTATGGATGATTTTTATTTTATGCGAAGAGCCTTAGAACAGGCAGAGAAAGCTTTCGATAAGAATGAAATTCCTGTAGGAGCAATCATAACTATTCAAGGACAAATTATAGCCCAGGCTCACAATTTGACTGAATTACTCACAGACGTAACGGCACATGCCGAAATGCAAGCTATCACGATGGCTTCCAATTACTTAGGAGGTAAATACTTGAAAGATTGTACACTTTATGTGACCTTAGAACCATGTACCATGTGTGCAGGAGCCTTATATTGGAGCCAAATTTCAAAAGTTGTTTTCGGTGCATCCGATCCTAAACGAGGCTTTCAAACAACCGGAGTGAAATTACATCCAAAAACACAAATTATTAGTGGAGTATTAGCCGATGAGTCATCAAAACTATTAGTAGATTTTTTTGAAAAAAGAAGATAATAAATGAAAAAATTATGTCTATATCTATCTCTTTTGCTTGTAGGATTACAAAATGTGACCTCTCAAGTGATTGACTCTTTGGATATGGTACAAATAGATTCATTAAAAACACAAAGAGATGATAAATTCTACAAAGATGCTGGAGAATATCTCAAAAAAAGAAAACTTACACAGAAAATTTACGATTTTTTATTCACAAAGCCTAAGGTAACTACTCCACAAACGGGTAAAGTAACTGATGAAATAAACTTCAAACCATATCAAGGAAAAATTATTCGAAATATAGAAATCATTACCTTAGACCCTTTTGGATATAGCGAAAAAGATTTATCCAAAAAACCAGGAAAAAAATTAGAAATTTATGGTAATGCCTTGCATAATAAAACTAAGCGAGGAACAGTAAAAAAGCAATTGTTGTTTTCAAAAAATGATCGATTGGATTCACTACTGGTACAGGAGTCGGAACGTATTTTACGAGATCAGAACTATATTCGTAGAGTGGTGATTCGTCCAATACCAATAACACCTGTGTCAGATTCTATTGATATTCAGGTAGTTGCTTTGGATAGTTGGACTATGTTTTTCGATTCAGACTGGACAGACAAACGAGGATGGATACGCGTCAGTGAATACAATCTTTTTGGGATAGGACACCAACTATCGTTGACCTATCGTCAGTACTTCAAGAAATTTAGTGAAAATGGAAAAGGTATTTACTACCGAGCTCGAAATATCGAAAACACACACATTGACGGTATCGCTTCCTATTACCAAGATTTGGAAGAGTATTCGGGGCGTTTGGTACTAGATCGTCCCTTATTTTCGCCTTACGCTCGGTGGACAGGTAGAATAGCTTTTTACGAAAATCGACAAGCAGAACGTATGTTTGTCAATGATTCTTTGTTATATCCTTATATAAAGTATCGAATATATGATGCTTATGGAGGCTACGCTATTCCATTGAAAAACAGTGATGATAAAAGTATCCATAGAGCTATTATTTCGGCACGTTACAAGCAAACTAAATTTCTTGAAACTCCAGTAGACTCACTCAATGTAGGAAATTTCTATTCTGACGAAGAGTTATTTTTAAGTAAGTTAAGTTTAAATAGCACCCGTTTTGTACAAGACAGATACATTTTTAGGCATGGTGATATTGAGGATGTTAGCATTGGTCATTCATTTTTTGGTACTTCGGGGGTATCGAAAAAGAATCTCAATTATTATCCGTATTTAGGAATAGGAGCTTCGTGGGCAAATTATACGGATAAAGGATATTTCTCTATAGATACCGAAGCAGGTGGATTTCTGTCCAATGGTAGAGCTCATCGGGTGGCAATCAAAGGGGAATTAAGCTTTTTTTCAAATTTGTTCACTTTAGGGAATTGGTATTTTCGAGAATTTGCCAAAGCCCAATTTGTGATGGGATTCAATCGTGCTACCCATATTAATGATAAGATAACGATTAACGAAAAAGAAGGAATGAAGGATTTCGATAGTAATATCTATGATGGCACACGTAAGCTATTGTTAGTCTCTCAAACCCAATTGTACAGCCCTTTCCACTGGTATGGTTTCCGAATTAGTCCTTTTTTAAATGTAGAATTAGGGATTATCGGTCGTGAGCATACGTCTTTTTTCAACGTAGGGATGTACCCAAAATTTGCTATAGGTTTTTACATTTCCAATGATTATCTTCTTTTTCATAACTTCCAATTTTCCTTATGTTACTTCCCTGAGATACCCGGAGTGGGAAATAACATCTACGAAATCACCAATTCAAGAAACGATGATTTTAGACTGCCAAGTTTCGGACATAATGCTCCAAGTACGATACTTTTCAAATGATATTGTTTACAGGAATAGGAGTAATCAGTTAACAATCAACTTCAAAAAGCATATTTTTTCAATTCAACATCTCGTTAAGTGAGATAAATAACTGTCCATCAGAAATTTGCATTCCTTGTTGAATAAGGTTAAAAATTTCCATGTTCCGTTCGGTGGTGTATGTCTTTTCTCCTGTAAAGAGTTGAACATCATCTGATAACATATTTTTTTTCAACCATAGGAAACCTTCAGGTTCTGTCAAATCAATATTACCATCCGACACTTGAACTGAAATCATTTTAGCATTAGTATCCTGAAAATGAAAACAATGGATTGATTTTTTATCTATTCGTTCTAAAAAAGATACTTTTTGTAAGCTTTTTTCCCACACCAAATCACTAAAAATATCTATTTCTTCTTCAGCAATATGTTTTTTCTCTTTTTTAAGTTGCTCCCACTCGTCAGCCGTAATTTGTTGAGTAGCCAAAAACACAGCGAAATCGTGATGCAATGCTTCTAATTGTTCTTTAGTTAATCGAGTGTATTTCATTTATTTATAACTCTTTACATCAATAATTATAACTCCGTAGTTCCATACAAATGCTACCTATAAAATCCCATTTCGTCAATATATTTCCATACTTTAGCATCCAACAGGGGGCGTACATTGCGTTGAGCTTTAATTTCCTTACGAATGAAAGTTGCAGATAGTTCTATAATGGGTGCATCTACATGAATAATATTACCTTGATTTTCAATCTCTTTTGGCACTTCACCTTCTGAAATACGTGGATAAACATATATGGGATAATTCGCTAAAATGTGTTCATAGTTTTTCCATTTATGGAAACTTTTCAGATTGTCTTCTCCCATAATCAAAGCGAAATTTACGGTAGGGTATTTTTCTTCTAAGTAACTGAGAGTGTGTGTAGTATAATTTGGTACAGGCAAATGAAATTCAATGTCAGAGGGTTGTAGCTTTTCGTAACTTTCCACAGCCCGATGTACCATTTCGAGTCGGTCATAATTATTCAATAATGTCCGTTTTTGCTTAAACGGATTTTGAGGTGTAACCACAAACCAAACCTCGCTCAAATCACTATGCTCAACTAAATGATTAGCAATAATGATATGACCAATGTGTATGGGATTGAATGAACCAAAAAACAAGCCTATTTGTCTTTTTTGCATAAAAATAGCTACTTTCGTGTTTGATATACACCAAAAATAAATTCAGAATCTACTACTTTGTTGCCTTCTGCGTTGAGAATTACCAAATCGCTAATCGTGATTTGATGATCATAGCGTTCTACTTGATTTGTCATTGTATTCACTATAGGCTTCGTATCTATGGTAATGGAGCCACCTGTCGCTTCAAACTGAGACTGAACCAAAGGGTTTGCGGGAGGATAATTGGCACAGAAATAATTTGTTGAAACGTTTTCAGAAAAACTTCGATAGTATAACTTATAGTTACTCGCTACTTTCCCTTTAGTGTTATTCTCACTGTTTTTTAGTACCCCTTGAGGTAATTCTAAAATCATAGCTTGTTTGCCGTTGTACTTAAACAAAAACGTAGCCGTAGTGTCAGCAGTACAGGATAGCACTTCATTGTTTTCGAAGGAAATAGTTTCTACTTCCAAATCTCCATCGTTACAAGCAAAAATTAAGGAAGAAACAATTCCAAACAAGTATACGTATTTTCTCATTTTATTCTATAATTTAATAATTATGGGATATTCAAATATTTATGCGTTTGTAAAGATACTTTCCATTTTGGATTTTTCATCACAAAATCAACAATCTCAGGAATTACCTTATCGCGACGACTCCATTCGGGTTGGAGATATAAAATACAATCATCCGATACTTTACTTGCCATTTCTTCAGCGAAAATAAAATCATGACTATTGTAGATAATAATCTTTAGTTCATTTGCTTTCTGATAAATTTCAGAAGTTGGCAAACGTAACTTCTTAGGAGATAAGCATATCCAATCCCAAATACCTGTTAATGAGTGGGAACCAGAAGTTTCGATATGGGTTTTCATTCCTTTTTCTTTTAACTTTTGGGTCAGAGGAAACATATTCCACATCAATGGCTCTCCCCCTGTAACTACAATAGTTTTCGAATACTTAAGTGATTGATTTACGATATCTTCTATGTGTGTTGGTGGATGTTTTTCTGCATCCCAACTTTCTTTTACATCACACCAATGACACCCTACGTCACAGCCTCCCACGCGAATGAAATAAGCCGCCGTTCCTTTGTAGAATCCTTCTCCTTGAATTGTGTAAAATGCTTCCATTAGAGGAAGCATTTCTCCTTTATCAACCGCTTTTTGCGTTTCTTTATCTAACATTCTTCTGATTATTGGGGTGCAAAAATACGAATATAATTGAAAAAGAAATTATCTTAGGTTCATTTTACAAATAATTTTCTACGTCTAAAATCCAAGGATCGGGGATTTTCCCTTCATTCTTAATTTCTTCTACTCGCTTGAGTGCTTGTTCATAGGAATCGTATTTTTCTAAATAAACGTAGTTCAAAACTTGTTCTTTGTAGTGGAACGTATCGGCTTTGTATCCATGACTTTGCATTTCTTGAATACGTTTTTTCACGTTCTTTTGATTTAAAAATACTCCTACCACAATATAGTATCCTTTATTAACATCTTCAGCACTGATTTTGGTCACACGTGTGCTACTATGTAAACGCGTTATAGCATCTGGATTATTTTCGATTTCCAAGGCAGTAAAGAACAAATAATACCTGTCCAAACTTTTGGAATAAGTCAAATCCAGTGAAGAGGCATCATTTGGAATCAATTCTTGATTCACATTAGGAATGTCCATTTTGAAAATGTCAAAACCTAAGGTGTTTTGGCTTGCAGGATTTCTTTCCCTTACAAACTCGTCATTCCATGTAATAGCACTGTTGAAGAAATTCCGTTGTGGGCGAATTTTACTTTCTAAAGTCAATGATTTTCCACTTGCAGGGACTGAGATTGTCACCTGATCACCTCCCATACTGAAGTCACCTTCGAGGGTAATTCCCATGATACGAGTTTGAAATGCATCTTTTGATGGAGTAGTGAATCCACTGAAAGAAAATGTTTTAGGCTCGTTACTGATACTTTCAAATCCATCATAAGTGATTATTTTTTTTATGTTGCTATCCTCATTTTCATAGACTAAAACCAATGCCCAACCTGCAGCAGAGCCTCCTGCAATATGCCCAGTTGCTGCACGTATATTAGCAACCGTATATTCTCCTTCAGATGCAGTATTTGTTAATAAATAACTGATATTCACATAATAAACATAAGGGGAAATTCCTTTTAAAGAGTGTTCTTTAGAACCGTCGTAAATCAACTCTCCTTGCAAATGTACATAATCTTTGCGAGAAGGCGTTTTTATCATCACACTTTGAGAATTTTCGCGAGTACCATCCTTAATCCCGTAGTTGGTGCCTTTGAGAGTTCCTGATGTGTAAGGATAGGTAGCTGTCCAATAAAGTCCTGCGTAAATCACTTTGGCTTTTTGTTTTCCTTCAAACGAAAAACTGGCACTACTGGAAGAAAATGTTGTCGGATCATCATCCACATCAATGTATTGCATATTCAACTCATCATTGAGTTTTGCTCCACGACTGCGATCATCAAAAGGAATATTAGAATTGTTACGACGATCTTCTCGATTGACGATGTTGTTCCCTATGATTTTAATATCTCCTTTAACAAAAGCCTCATAACGGATTTTAAATTCCGTCTTTATACTTTGTGCCTTTATTGAGAAGCATAGAAAATAAAATATAATACAAATTATATACGTAATATGTTTCATTTCGTTGAAATTGTTTTTGAATTGTCTTTTGTGTTAAAAACAAAAGACAGTGTAGAGCAAATATACAATAAAAAAATGAATATATTATCCTTAGTAAACTAATTTTATGTTAAAAAGAATTTTTTGTCTTTATAAGAAATGTACATATCTTAAAATGAACATTTTAACTTTAAACAATGTTTGAGAATACAGCCTTATGCTAATTCTATTTTCGATAAAAGTTCTATTATCAGAAGTATATGGAAAGAAAAATTTTTTAGGTATTAATCCTAATTAGTATTAGAATTTACCATCGAAAATAATTAGAGTAGGAGAGAAGTAATCATTAAAAAAAGTAGAGACGCTATAGGATGCGTCTCTACCAAAATTAAAGGTTTATCCTTCTAATTTCATATCTTTTACGATATTTTTAATTCGCTCATCCAAGGTTTTTTCAGCCTTTTTGAAGTTTTCAATACTGTCTAAAGGTGTATTTACGCTAAAATAGAACTTAATTTTAGGCTCTGTTCCACTCGGACGTGCAGCTATTTTCGTTCCTTTTTCTGTGTAGTATATTAACACATTCGATTTTGGAATATCAATATCTTCCACCTCACCCGTTAAAAGATTATGTGCTTTGGAGGTCTGATAGTCTTCTACCATTGTTACCTTTTCATTATAAATTTCTTTCAATGGATTTTGACGCAGATCTTTCATCATCTGGCTAATTTCTTCGGAACCTGAAATGCCTTTTTTCACTAAAGAAATTAAATACTCTTTGTAGAAACCATAATCCACATAGGCTCGTACCAATTCTTTATAGAATGAACTTCCTGAGGCTTTGGCTGTTGCCGCGATTTCACACGCTAATAATGTGGCTGTTACTGCATCTTTATCACGTACAAAATCACCAACCATATATCCAAAACTTTCCTCACCACCACCAACGAAGGTTTGTTCTGGAAAGTCTTTTATCATCTTAGCAATCCATTTGAAACCTGTCAAACCAACTTTGCATTCAACCCCAAATGCAGTAGCAATATCATTCATCATTGGTGTAGAAACAATAGTTGAGCCTATAAACTCATTACCTTTAAATCCTTTTTCTTTATGTTTTTGAAGTAGGAACAAAGTCATCATAACCATTGTTTGATTTCCGTTGAGTAGAGTCATTTTTCCGTCCAAATCACGTACGGCAACTCCTACACGGTCACAGTCAGGATCAGTTCCTATAACGATATCGGCACCTAATTCTTCAGCCTTTTTCAAAGCCATTGTCAAAGCTTCTGGCTCTTCAGGATTGGGTGATTTTACGGTAGGGAAATTCCCGTCAGGAGTAGCTTGTTCCTCAACAATATGCACATTGGTGTATCCGGCTCTTTTCAATACTTCAGGAACCATAGTAATCGAAGTTCCATGCAAGGAAGTGAACACCACTTTAAGATTTTCTTTCTGCGGAGCATTAAAACTTCCATTTTTGATAGAAGCTTCGGCAAAAGCGTTATCTAATTCAGAATCAATCCATTGTAATAAATTTTCATTAGCATTGAAATTAATATCTTTAAAATCAATGGTATCGATAGATTTCATAATTTCACCATCTTGCGGAGGAACCAACTGCCCACCATCTTGCCAATAAACCTTGTAACCGTTGTATTCAGGAGGGTTGTGCGAAGCCGTCAAAACGATACCGCATTGACACCCCAGATGACGTACGGCAAACGAAAGCTCAGGAGTTGGGCGTAAGTCCGAAAATAAAAACACTTTAATTCCATTAGCCGTAAACACGTCAGCTACCACCTTCGCTAAGTTTTTTGAATTATTACGACAATCATGAGCTATGGCCACTTTGATTTCACCGTTAGGGAATGATTTTTTAAGGTAGTTACTAAGTCCTTGTGTGTTTTTCCCAAGGGTATATTTATTAATTCGGTTCGTTCCGATACCCATAATACCACGCATTCCTCCCGTTCCAAATTCTAAATTTTTATAGAACGATTCCTTCAATTCATCTAAATTTCCGTCTAAGAGTTCTTGTACTTTTTTACGCGTTTCTGCATCGAAAGCATCTGAAAGCCAAGTTTTTGCTGTTTCAATACTTTTTTCTAACATAAAATGTAAATATTTTTAAAATGTGATTTTTTTTAGATATTTAAGTCAAGCAAAGGTAATAAATTATTTAGTATATTCCTTAAAAATCAAAATATTTTTTGCATTTGCTTTAGAGAATTTTTATAAACAACAAAACAACTTGTATTCAGGAAAGCTCCTATAATCTCTATAATTCACTTGTTCACTCAATGAGATTGTTTATAAATAGAAGATAATTCATTTTTTGAGTTCATTATTTCATTCATTGTTCTTTTCCTTAGATGAAAAATAACCAAAAGTGCGAGCCACACGGGCATTAAAAAAATAATCAGTCGGCTTCCGACAAATTTTCCAAACTTGCTTCCCGCGGTCGATTCGAACAGTGGAAAATTTTCACGCTTTATTCACTGATTTTCTTAATGCCAAATCTCCAATGTCAATAAAAAGCGGTCAAAATACTGAAAAATCAGTGTTGAATCATTGAAAATATACGCAATTAAGTACTGAGCTTAAAACTTTTTTAATAAAGTTCTCATAAACAGTTGTTTGAGTTATCTACTAAAAATATTTTGAAAAAAAAAAGATAAAAAATTTGGAAGTTTAAAAAAAACACGTAATTTTGCACCCGAATTAATAACAACTGCGGCCTCGTAGCTCAACTGAATAGAGCACTTGATTACGGCTCAAGAGGTTTCAGGTTTGAATCCTGACGAGGTCACCGAGCATTTTTGCAGAAAAAAAGAAACACCGTATGAATCAGAATGGTTTATCGGTGTTTTTTGTTTCTATTTCGCACCAAAATACAAAACATAGTTTTACCTACCATTGTCTACTTCCTCTTTGTAGTATGATTCAATTTTTTAGGGAGTCTTTAATGTGTTTACATGTCTTTGCTACATTTTGTGGCACAACAATTGTTGTACTACCATCAGTTGTTCCTTTGACTAAGGTGTAACTATTTTATTTATAGTATTATATATTATTTTTGAATCATATTTTTTTGTCGGAAGAATATAAATTCACGACAAAATGACATATTATATACCATTTATGAAAATGAAATTAAGCAATTTTGACAGTTTTTCATCTGAAACCATCGATACAGATGCAGAGTTTATTCCTCTATTAACAGCTGAAGATGAAGAAGAAATACAAAAGGAATCCTTACCTACCGTTTTACCGATTCTTCCGTTGCGAAATATGGTGCTGTTTCCCGGGGTAGTGATTCCCATCACAGCAGGGCGTGATGCTTCGGTGCGATTGATAAACGATGCTAACGAAGGGTCAAAAACTATTGGAGTTGTGGCTCAAATTGATGAAAATGTCGAAATACCTACGGGAAAAGATATTTATCATTTGGGAACTGTAGCACGTATTCTGAAAGTACTCAAAATGCCCGATGGGAATATTACCATTATCATCCAAGGAAAGAAACGCTTTGAAATTGATACTATTTTGGAGGAAAAACCATATATCACAGCCACTATCAAAGAGGTAGAGGAAACACGTCCTCCAAAAAATGATAAGGAATTTGGTGTAGTTATTGAGTCTATTAAGGATTTGGCTACGCGAATCATACGTGAAAATCCAAATTTACCTTCCGAAGCTACGTTTGCCATAAAAAACATAGAAAGTGGGGCATTTTTAGTGAATTTCGTGTCATCTAACATGAACGCTCTCGTAAAAGAGAAACAAGAAATATTAGAGACAAACGATTTGAAAGATCGTGCGTTGTGTGCGTTAAAATACTTAGATTTGGAACTGCAAAAACTTACACTTCGTAATGATATTCAGTCCAGAGTACGTTTTGATATTGACAAGCAACAACGTGAATATTTCCTACATCAGCAAATAAAAACTATCCAAGAAGAGTTGGGAGGCGTTTCCTATGAAGAGGAAATTGAGGAGATGAAAAAAGTAGCCAAAACTAAAAAATGGGATGATAAAATCAAGGAACATTTTGAGAAAGAATTGGGAAAACTACAACGGATGAACCCTCAAGTAGCCGAGTATTCAGTACAACGAAACTATTTGGATACGTTATTGGAACTGCCTTGGAATGAGTTCTCAAAGGATAATTTTGATTTGAAACGGGCTCAAAAAGTACTTGACCAAGACCATTACGGTTTAGAAGAAGTTAAGCGACGCATTATTGAGCATTTAGCAGTATTGAAACTTCGCAACGATATGAAATCACCTATTTTGTGTTTTTATGGGCCTCCTGGCGTAGGGAAAACCTCTTTAGGAAAGTCAATAGCTAAAGCGTTGAATCGTGAATATGTCCGTATGTCGTTAGGAGGGTTACGTGACGAAGCTGAAATTCGTGGACATCGCAAAACGTACATTGGTGCAATGCCTGGGAGAATTCTCCAGTTATTGAAAAAAGCTAAAACCTCTAACCCTGTATTTGTATTGGACGAAATCGACAAGTTGAGTCATTCCCACAATGGAGATCCTTCTTCTGCTATGTTAGAAGTTCTTGATCCTGAGCAAAATAGTGAATTTTATGACAATTTTTTAGAAGTAGGATATGATCTGTCCAAGGTCATGTTCATAGCTACAGCTAATGAACTTTCAACCATCCAACCAGCACTTCGTGATCGTATGGAAATCATTAATGTAACGGGATATACCATTGAAGAAAAGGTTGAAATTGCTAAGAAATATTTATTACCCAAGCAACTGGAAGAACATGGACTTAAAAGTCGTGACCTTTCTTTGGGTAAAAAGGAAATTGAACGTGTTGTTGAAGGATATACACGCGAATCCGGAGTACGTGGTTTGGAAAAACAAATAGCTAAGTTGGTGCGTTTTTGTGCCAAGTCGGTTGCCATGGAAGAGCCATATGAGTCAAAATTATCATTGGAGGAAATAACCAAAATCTTAGGTCCTGCTAGAATGGAACGCGACCGTTATGAAGATAATGACATAGCAGGGGTTGTTACGGGTTTAGCATGGACAAGCGTTGGAGGTGACATTTTGTTCATTGAATCGGCATTGTCCAAAGGGAAAGGAACACTCAATATCACGGGGAACTTAGGCACAGTCATGAAGGAATCGGCAACCATTGCATTGGAATATATCAAAGCTAATGCTGAACGATTTGGTATTGAACCTACATTATTTTCTGAGAACAATATCCATATTCACGTTCCTGAAGGAGCAACTCCGAAAGATGGTCCCAGTGCAGGAATCACCATGCTGACCTCGTTGATGTCGCTTTTCACTCAGAAACGAGTAAAAAAACATCTGGCGATGACGGGAGAAATTACCCTACGAGGTAAGGTGCTTCCAGTAGGAGGGATCAAAGAAAAGATTTTGGCAGGAAAGAGAGCAGGTATCAAAGAAATCATACTCTGCAAAGAAAATGAAAAAGATGTATTGGAAATTCGTGAGGATTATCTGAAAGGACTCACTTTTCATTATGTAACTGAAATGGAAGAAGTTATTAAAATAGCAATTACCAATCAGGATGTGAAAAATAAGAAACAATTTTAGCAATACACAAAAACGCCATTACCAAAACGGTAATGGCGTTTTTAGCTTTATGAAGTAAATTAATATTCTCGATATTTTTTAGAAAAGAGTCCTCCTTTTTAATACTCTTTATTTAACAAATCAGGACGTCTATTTTTGGTGTGTTCATAGGCTTTTTCTTCCCGCCACTGTTCAATTTCAGGGAAATTTCCACTCATCAACACCTCTGGGACATCCCAACCTTTGTAAGAAGCGGGACGCGTATAAACAGGTGGTGCGAGTAAATTATCTTGGAAAGAATCTGTTAAAGCAGAAGTTTCATCGTTCAGAACACCCGGAATCAGGCGGATGATAGCGTCACACAGAACGGCAGCACCCAATTCTCCTCCCGAAAGTACATAATCTCCGATAGAAATTTCTTTCGTAATAAATTGATCTCTAATACGTTGATCAACTCCCTTATAGTGTCCACAAAGAATAATGATATTTTCATAAAGTGATAACCGATTTGCTATCTTTTGATTTAGTGTTTCACCATCAGGAGTCATATAAATGATCTCATCGTACGAACGTTCAGCTTTCAAGGCCGATATGCATTTGTCGATAGGCTCAATCATAAGTACCATTCCAGCTCCGCCACCAAATTGGTAGTCATCTACTTGTTTATAACTCCCTGTGCTATAATCTCTTAAATTATGGAAATAGACCTCAACAAGTCCTTTTTTTACAGCACGTTGCATGATCGAAGCGTTAAAAGGACTTTCTATCAATTCAGGAATAACTGAAATAATATCAATACGCATTTTATCTGTGTTTGTTAATTTCGTCCTGTAACTGACGACGTACTTTTTGCTCTCTTTCGATTGCCGATTTTCTGTAATTTTCGTATTCCTCTTGTAAATCGTTTAAATCTTGCATTGATTTTTTGGCTATGACATTGCTATTGGAGTAGCGGTAGATATAAAAAACAAGCATAGCTATCAACAATAAAACGATGCTCCACATAATCAGTGAATATGTAGATTTTGGTAGTAAAATACCCAGAAGACTAACACTATCTTTTTCATTACGTGTCTCTTCAAGTGTATTTTCCAATGAAAGAATATTGTTATTCAATTTCTTTATTTCATTTTCGTGGGCATCGACAACCTGCTGTTGAGCTTTAATTTTTGATTTTACGCTTTCCAAACTATCCATCACGTTGCGTTGATAAACAGTTAGGCTACCTTTGTCGATAACTTTATAATTTTGCCACGAATTAGACTGAGAAATTAGATTTTCAAATTGGCTGTTAAGCGTATTCTCTTTTTTCTGATTTTTTGTGTTTTGGATACGCGTACCTTCCTGTGCATTAACAATTGGACAAGTAAAAAGTATTGCGAATGCTCCAATTAATAATTGTTTTTTCATTTTTTGTAACTATTCCTTTTTAGGAAACAAATATAGATAGATAATTGCACAAAATAAAAAAATATTCAAAAAAATATAATTTTTCGTTTAAAATAATTTTTATATGGGCGAGTTAGATAAATGTTCTCAGATTTATTTTATTGAAAATAAATGCATTAATGTTTTTTTTACTTCTGTAGTTTTATAAAATCAAAAATAGTAAAATGTTTTGCTTCAAAAAAATGTTTATAAGTAACTTAAAATGAATAGGATATAAAATATTTTCAAAAAAAAATAAAAAAAATAAGCTATAAAATTTGCAGGAATAAAAAAAAGTCGTACTTTTGCAACCGCATAAGTGAGATAACAAGTGCAATTGGAGAGATGGCAGAGCGGTCGAATGCGGCGGTCTTGAAAACCGTTGAGGGTAACACCTCCGGGGGTTCGAATCCCTCTCTCTCCGCAGTAAGAAGTGTAAATCGAGTAACTACTTGGTTTACACTTTTTTTATGTTCTTCAAGTTTTTTTTCTCTTAAATATTAATTTTCTTTGCAACATTTAATCTAAATACGAAAAAAAGAGTGAAGTCGTTTTATGTGCAAAATTACGACAGACATTTTTTTGTTTGCTATGAACTTTAGAAAAATAGATGTAAATTTGTCAGCGATTGTAATTTAAAAGAAATGGTAACAAGCGATTTTATAATCCATGATAGGGAATCAATTCCCTTCGAGGATATTTTTCTGTCCGATGAAAATAAAACGGCATTGCAACAACTTATCAAAGAACACGAACATATTGCCGAATTAATGAAATATGGCCTACAAGCTGATAACAAAATTTTGTTTTATGGAGCTTCTGGTTGTGGAAAAACAACCACCGCAAAATCAATCGCTAATCGGTTGGGAAAATCTATTTTCATATTGAATTTGAGTAATTTAGTAAATTCTCGTATCGGAGAAACTTCAAAAAATTTAAAAGCAGTTTTTGATAAAGCTCAGCGCGAAAAGGCTGTTTTATTTTTAGATGAATTTGACCAAATCGGTAAAACTCGTACTGACGACGAACGAGATGTGGGTGAAATGCGTCGTTTAGTGAATACGATTATCCAATTATTTGATTATTTTCCAAAAGAAGGTGTGTTAATTTGTGCTACTAACCATATTGATTTTATTGATTTTGCTCTTCTACGGCGTTTTCAATTGAAATTAGATTATGAAATGCCGTCAAGAGAGCGTTTAGATGCCTATTATGATAAAATTTTAGCTGATTTTCCCGAAAAATTTACAAATATCGACCGGAAATATGATATTTCCTACGCTGAAGTAAAGGATTATATTCATACACAAATGAAAAAAGCAATTATTTATTCATTAGAAAATTCGTATTGATTTTCTTAAAATGACCTTAGTCTATCCGTGCTTTTTGGCATAATTATTGCACAATATGAAATGACTTTGTTAAAAATATAATATTAAAATAATTGATTAAAATTTAAACCGTATGAAGAATTATGCAAGTATTGTATCGGCTGCTTTTTTAGGCGGTATACTATCGTTAGGGGGGTATAAATTGTTTCTTGACAAAACAGATTCCGTTGCACAACCCGTGATAACTGAAAAACCAAATTTTGTACAAACCAATAACCATGTTGGCGGAACTCGTTTTGAATTGAATGAAAACAGTTTTGTTGAGGCAGCAAATAAAACTGTCAATAGTGTGGTACACATCAAAAATGTAGCTACTAAACAAGGTGGAGGAAATTCCGTTTTTGATTTATTTTATGGTGGAGGAAGCCAAACTCAAGTTGGAACAGGCTCAGGAGTAATTATCACTCCCGATGGGTATATCGTGACCAACAACCATGTCATAGCTGATGCTACTACTTTGGAAGTTACCCTCAACAACAACAAAACTTACATGGCTAAGTTGATAGGCACTGATGTTTCATCAGATATAGCATTGCTTAAAATTGAAGCCGAAGAACAACTGCCTTTTTTAACCTTTGCTGATTCTGATAACACTCAAATAGGGGAGTGGGTGTTAGCTGTAGGGAATCCTTTTAATTTGAACTCAACCGTAACAGCAGGGATTATCAGTGCTAAAGCACGTAATATTAGTGAACGCAGTAATGATAAAGTAGAATCGTTTATTCAAACTGATGCTGTTGTAAATCGAGGTAACAGCGGAGGTGCTTTGGTAAATCTAAAAGGTGATTTAATAGGTATAAATACAGCTATTACTTCAACAACAGGTACTTATATGGGATATTCGTTTGCTGTTCCGAGTAATATAGCCAAAAAGGTGATTGAAGATTTGATTGAATACGGCAACGTACAACGCGGTGTATTGGGGGTTCGAGGAACCGAATTAAACTCTATTAATGCAGAAAGATTAGGCATAAAACAAACCGAAGGTTTCTATGTGGATTCAGTAGATGAGGAATCAGGAGCAGGGGCTGCAGGTATTAAAAAAGGAGATATAATCAAGCAAATTGATAATGTTCGTATTCACAAGTACTCCGACTTGAGTGGTTATATTGCTTCCAAGCGTCCAGGTGATCAGCTTAAAGTTATATACGACCGAGAAGGAAAAGAACGTAATACGACAGTTAACTTAAAGAAAAATACTACTTATGTGGTTAACACTTTGGGCTTGGAGGTTAAAAACCTTTCCGAAGTTGACCAAAAGAAATTTAAAACCAAAACAGGAGTTAAAGTTACGGGAGCTTCCCAATTTTATGAATACAACAATGTTTCGGTGGTAGGAAAGGTGTTAGTTGCAGTAAATTCAAAACCTATTAAAGACATTGATGAATTGAAAAATATCGTAGCAAGTCTTTCATCAAGAAACCGAAATTCATTGGAGTTAATCAATGAAAAAGGAGAAAGAGAACGACTTTTCTTCTAAAAAGAATAATCTTTTTTATGAGACTATCCAAAGGGATTGAAGTTTTTATCGGTATCCCATAAAACAATTTTCTTGGATAGTCTCATTTATTTTCAAATTGTACTCCAACTTGGAACTCAGAATTTTTTATTGAAGCCTATTGTAGTCGGTGAAAAATAAAAATTAGGGGAGCCGTTGCTTTTCTTTAATATATATATTCTAAAAAGTAAGAAATGAATATCAAACTAATTACAATAGGGAAAACCGATAATTCAAATTTGCAACAACTTATTTCAGATTATGAAAAACGATTGTTGCACTACATAAATTTTGAATTGGTAACCATTCCCGACCTTAAGAATAGTAAATCGTTGAGTGAAGAACAGCAAAAAACGAAAGAAGGAGAGTTGATTTTGAAGCAATTAGAGCTTTCGCACGAACTAATCCTTTTAGATGAAAGAGGAAAAGAATATACTTCTGTTGGTTTTTCAGAATACATTCAAAAAAAACTGAATACAGGTATCAAACAGCTTACGTTTGTGATTGGAGGACCTTATGGATTTTCTCAAGAGGTGTATGCACGAGCCAATGGAATGCTTTCTTTGTCGAAATTGACGTTTTCGCATCAGATGATTCGATTATTTTTTGTTGAGCAAGTTTATCGAGCATTTACTATTCTCAAGAATGAACCTTATCATCATAGATAGTCGCCTTTTTCGATAAATTGGAATGATAACTTGGATAGAGGTTAATTGTTTGATTTTAAAGCAAAAATTAAACACACAAAACAGAATTCCTCACATAGCCTCTCTCTGTTAAAAAAGTCGGATAAAGATGCATTTAAACTGAGTGAATTCGTTTTGTGTGTTTTTCTTAAAAATTATTTCTTAGAGGACAAATTTTTGAATGATTTCGTCTATTTTTTCTTTGGTTTTGTAATTTTCTTCGTCGAAAAGATACTCAAAAAGGGTTTTTCCGTCTACTTTTGTTTCAAAACGTAGTGTTGCGTTTTTAGCATATATTTCATTCCATTTTGCTCGTACTAATCCCCATTTTTCGTGATGTTTTTGCCAAAAATCTTTAGCAGCTTTACATTTTTCATCATCTACTTTCTTGTAGGTATTATATCCTTTCTCTTGGGCAATTACTAAATCATCTTTTCCATCACGTCGGAGAATTTTATCATTGTCTTGTTCATGTAACCAACCATAATTGGTGATTTCATGTCGATTTCTTCGGAACATCACATTGTAATCGCTTCTCACTTCTTCTTCGCGACGAGGTAGAGGAGAAACAACCTCACTTTCCCAAAAACTTTTTCCGTCAACGTGTACCCATGTAGCTGTTTGTTCGTAACGAGGACTATCATCTACTTGGAACACTTTTTGTGTCCATTGACCTTTTACGTCACTTTTCGGTTTTTGTGAGAAAAGCCACTGATCCCCAAGTTCATAGGTGTAAAAATTTCTGTTTTGATATTCCCAATCTTGTCTCCAATGTTTGATGATACGTTCGTTACCTTTCTTTCCAACAATTAATAAATGCTGTAATACAATTTTATCCTTTTTGTCTTCAACAGCTTCTACCCATTCCAATGCTTTTGAACGGCTGGGCTTTGATGGAACATAGGTGGAATCAGCTCCATATCGAAAAGTTTCAGCATATCGAAAAGTTACCTCATAGCAACCACACATGTTTTTTATGGCAGCAATGTCTTTTTTGTTTTGTGCATATCCATTGATAAATAGACTGAGTGTTAAAATTAAAATGTTTACTTTTTTCATTTTATTTATGTTTAGATTAATTCTCGGCAAAGATATAAAAGTTTATTAAGAATTAAAATAAATAAAGATATTTTTAATTTTCTAAAAGAAGCATCTCAAATCTACTAAGGTTTCGGATAATCTTCTTTGATTGTGTTATTTAGCAATTAAATTAATTCCTTTTGTGTAATAACAATAGTCCGAAAAAAGTTAAAATTCCATTAACAGCAATGCTTACAAAACCGAAATCAAACTTGAAATGATTTTTTAAGTAAATACTTAAAGCATAAGTAAGTAGGGGAGAGGCTATACATACCAGCCATACCCATTTGTCATGGATTTTCATTTTTGTAAACATTCCGAAGATAAACAAGCCTAATAAAGGTCCATAGGTGTATCCAGCAATGTTGAAAATCAGAGAGATAACGTCTCCCTTACTTTGAGAAAATATCATTATGATACAAAAAATAACAATCGAAAAACCGAACAAAGCTAAATTTTTGTAACGTTTTTTCTGTTGAGATGTTTTTTTCGACATATCCAAAAAATCATACGTAAAGGATGTCGTCAATGCCGTTAATGCTGAATCAATACTTGAGAAAGATGCTGCAATGATGCCCAATAAAAAACACATTCCTGCGACAATACCCAAATAATTTAAAGCCAGATCAGGGAACAAATTGTCGGTATTTAATACCAAACCCTTAGGGTCAATTTCCAATATAATTCCCATGTTTTCAGCATAGATATACAATAAAACTCCTAAGCATAAAAACAAAATTTGTGTACCTGCCAACACAAGACTATAAGTGAGCATATTTTTCTGAGCATCCCAAATATTTCTGCAAGTTAGTGTTTTTTGCATCATATTTTGATCTAATCCAATCATAGCCACCGATACAAAAAAACCTGCAATAAACTGTTTGAAAAAATTATTCCCAGATTTAGTGTCCCAATTGAAAAAGTCAAAATATTTATGGTTGTAAATCTGCTGTGCAGTTTCAGAAAAAGACATATCTAGCGTATCCGAGATTCCTATTCCAATGGCTACAATACTTATAATCAGGAAAAAAGTTTGTAATGTGTCTGTCCAAACGATAGTTTTTATCCCCGATTTAAAGGTATAAAGCCAAACAAAAACAATGATGATAATTACTGTTAAGTAAAAAGGAATACCAATTCTGTCAAAAAATGCTAATTGGAGTATTTTAGTAGCCAACATCAATCGTAATGCAGCACCAAACGATTGTGAAACCAAGAAAATAAGCGACCCCGATTTGTAAGATACTTTACCAAAACGTTCTTTCAAATAACCGTAAATAGACACCAATTGTAAGCGGTAGTACAAGGGAGTTAGTACAAATGCGATGAACATATATCCTACTACGTTTCCCATCACAAATTGAGAAAAATACAGATGATTATTAGCCACAGATCCAGGCAATGATACAAAGGTAACTCCCGATAAAGCACTACCTACCATTCCGAAAGCCACTAAAAACCAAGCGGATTTGCGATCACCCGTAAAAAAGGTTTCATCACCTGTTTTGCGTGATGTGAAATAAGAGATAGAGATCAGTATACCGAAATACAGTAGAATTACAAATAGAATCAATTGTACGTTCATATAAAAAAATCATTTTTGAAGAAAAAGAGGATAAAAATGAGTTATGTTCATCTTTATCCTCAGCAAAAGTACATTTTTTTAGAAAACTAAAAAATTATTTTTTTTCAGCTACAATCGCTACTGCGTTTAGATTATTTTCATACGTGCGGAATACTTTTCGCATCGCTCGAATGCGTTTCCGTGCATCGGGATTGGTAAGAATATTAAATCCTATTTTTAGAGTTCTGAAAAAACCTTCATCTTGGATAATACGTTTTTTTTCAAGTAGATGCATTGGATTTGTTTCCACTTTTATTATTTTAAAACCTTCGCTTTCAATTATTTCACTCCATTCATTCACTGTCAAAGGTCGTGCATTAACCCTTATAACTTGAGCGAGTTCCCGTTGAATGGTAGCTTTGGCCTCAGGGTCAATATCATTGGGTGTCAATCCAAGCTCATGAACGGCATATAGCCCTCCTGGTTTTAAAATGCGATGTGCCTCACGGATGATTTCTCTTTTGCGGTGATCGGCTTGCATCGTTAGCATAGCTTCACCATACACCTTATTGGCTACTTGCTCAGGTAATTCGGTTTCGGCAGCGTTTTTGTTGATGATTTGCACATTTTTTTTCGCAAATTTTTTCCGTAACTTTTCAGCGGCTTCTTCATCAAGTTCTATACCTATGTAATTTTTCGGGTTTTTTGCCAATGTTATTTCCGCAGTTAATCCCAATCCTGGAGCAAATTCCACTACCACATCATCATTGTTAACAACCAAGTTATCAATCATTTTAAGGGTAAGTTCTTTTCCTCCTGGTCGTAATACTTTTTTCCCCATTTTGGCTAAAAGCCAGTGTCCTTGTTGTTTGTTCATTAATTATTAATAGTCGGTTATAATTATTTCTTAGACTTTTCAATCTCTTGAGTTTCATATTTAGAAAGAGACAGACGAACAACACTGTTTTCAAGAGCTTTTAGCTCATGTACGATAGTGGCTTTGAGTGTAATGAAATCACCTTTGTTTAGTTGGTAAATAGTTTCTCCTACTTCGAAATTAATTTTTCCTTCAAGAACCTGTACTACGATGGCACGAGGAGCTTTGTGGCGTTTCATTATTTGCCCCTCTTTGAAGGTTATCCGAACTTCTTTAGTGAACTCAGTTTCTAAAATAACCTCCACATTAGGTTTGTCGTCCTTGTAGGTGACGTCTTTCAACATTGAAGCTGTCATCACATCAGTAATAACATTTTCTTCTTTTTCAATAATTTGTTTCATCTGAGCTTGTAAACCAAGCGGTAATAAAACGAGCAATAATGGATATTTTCGCATAATATATTTTATTTAGTCTTAATAGTTTAACACTGCAAATGTAGTCAAAATAAATTAATAAAAGAATTTTTAGTCTTTTATTTTCAAATTAATTTTGTCTGTATATTTTATAGTGTTGAAAATCAGTATTTTTAATAAAGAGTGTTTTAATGGATGAATAAATTATATTCGTAAATTTTTAAAACATCACAAAATTGGATAGCTTTGCCAAAAAAATAGAACAATGAGTGAAGTGACAATATCCATACAACCAACCAGTAATCCGGAAATTATTAAACTGGAAGTATCAAAAATTTTGGTCAAAGGTAGCTACGAATTTAATAACATTGATGAGGCTAAAAATTCGCCTTTAGCACAACAGCTTTTCTATCTGCCTTTTATCAAAACAGTATATATTTCCAGTAATTTTATTGCTTTGAAACGCTATCCGATTGTAGAATGGGCGGATGTTCAAGAAGAGTTGGCTGAACAGATTTCGGTATATATAAATTCCGGTAATGAGTTGATTACTACAGAACAGCCACTAAAAAAATTACCTATAACGGTTTATGCAGAGAGTACACCCAACCCCACGGTAATGAAGTTTGTGGTTAATAAACAAATTGTACCTGTGGTTTTGGAATACAAGAATGTAACGCAAACACAAAATGCGCCATTAGCAAAGGCATTGTTTGATTTTCCTTTTGTTAAAGAAGTTTTTTTTGATGAAAATTACATTTCAATAACCAAGGATGAATCGGTAAAATGGTTTGAAATCACTATGGAATTACGCGAGTTTATTCGTACCTACTTGGCAGATGGAAATAAAGTTGTTTTAGATAAAGAGACTAAAAAAGAACAAGTTACGAATGAAAAACAAATAGAAAAATCACCATTAGTAACAGACATTACTTCGCAAAAAATCGTAGCCTTATTGGATGAATATGTAAAACCTGCCGTAGCATCCGATGGGGGAAACATTCAATTTGTGTCGTACAATAAAGAAACTCATCAGGTCGAGGTGATTTTACAAGGAGCCTGTAGCGGTTGTCCATCTTCAACAATGACTTTAAAAAATGGTATTGAGAATTTGTTGCAAGATCAATTGCAAAACTCTGAAATTCGAGTGATAGCCATTAACGGATAAAACCTTTCAAAATCATCATAAATTGAATATCAATCGTAAAATAAAAAGCTTAAATACGGCAGAGCAGATAGCTATTGTCAACATTTTGTTATTCATTGTTGGGTATTCGGTAGTTTCTTTAGGTTTAATTTCGCAAGAACAACTCAATCAATGGGTAGGTATGCCTCAAAAGTGGGATGTTTTTCTAACAAAACCTTGGACTATTTTTACGTATGCCTTCTTCCATGCACGTTGGCAACATCTGTTTTGGAATATGCTTTTTTTGTATTTGGTAGGGCAAATATTTTTTAATTTATTCAATAATAAGCAATTTATAAAGGTTTATCTTTCGGGAATATTTTTCGGAGGAATCTGTTTTTTATCAGTATATTTTTTGCCTTCTGTTTTTTTTGAAAATACCATCCTGTTAGGTGCGTCGGGAGCTATTATAGCAATGCTTTTTTTTGTTTGTGTTATGGCTCCTACCTATGTGGTCAATGTTTTTTTCTCCATTCGTATGCGTTTGTGGTATGTCGCGTTGCTTTTATTAGCTTTTGACATAATTCAATTTGCTTCCGATCCTGGCGGAAAAATTGTTCACATAGGTGGAGCTTTTATAGGATGTTTTTTAGCTTTATTAGGTAAATATCCATTGCAACTGAAACGAAACAATTATAAAAAATTAACAAAAAAACAAATTTCCTCAAAAGCTATAAAGCCCTCAGAATCACGATCGAAATTGAGTGAATCTCAAAAGATAAAACAACATAAGGTTAATGTTATCTTAGAGAAAATTAGCTCCAGTGGCTATACAAGTTTAACTGAGGAAGAGAAAAAATTCCTATTTCAAGCCAGTAAGGAAATGAATCTCTAAGATTTCATTTTCTGCTGTATTGCAGCTAAAATCCTTTGAGGACAGCGTACTGGTCGCCACGTGTTTACATCTACGAAAACTAAAGTAGTATTTGCTGTAGATATTACCTCGCCTTTTTCGTTAATTATCTGATAATCAAATGTTATTTTTGAACTTGGAAGTTCTTTTAGTTGAGTTCTGATGGTAATGAGCTCGTCGTAAAATGCTGGTTTTTTGTAGTCTATATGCAAAGAAACCACAGGTAACATCACGCCTTCTTTTTCCATTTCTTTGTACGAAATTCCCAGTGAGCGCAACCATTCCACCCGCCCAAGTTCTAAGTATTGAGGATAATTACCATAGTAAATAACTCCCATTTGGTCAGTTTCACCATAGCGGGTTCTCAGTACATAATCGAAGTGCAAATTTTCCATAGAATTGAAAAGTATATAATTAACAAGTATTAACATTTAACTCTTGCGAAAAAAAAATGAGAAAAACAATAGTAAAATGATTTTTTTTATTCATTTTTTATTCACAACTTTGCTGTCTCAATTCACAGAGATACTACTACATCTGTTTTTGAAGTTCCAAATATAACCTTTTTTATTTAATA